>NZ_JAASTZ010000020.1 GCF_014322765.1 Listeria immobilis
CATTTACAACGGATAGTATAAAAAAAGATGCATCTGTCCAGATTACCATTCCTTTAACCGGACAAATCGAGACAAGTGCGGCTACTCCAGATACAACCATTACCTACAATGACGAGAATTTTGATGAGGAAACTAGCACACTAGAAGCAACGGACTCTTCTGTAGAAATTACTAGTAATGAAGTACCAACAATTACAGGAGAAACAACAACGACTCTCCAACCAGGAGATACATTTGATCCAACTAGTACAATGACTGCTTCGGATAAAGAAGACGGTGATATTACTAGCAATATTCAAGTCATAGACAATTCTGTTGATACATCAAAATCCGGTACTTACAAAGTGACATATGAAGTAACAGATAGCGACAATAATACGGCACAATTTACACGTACTGTGATTGTGACGGAAGCTCCTATCATTACTGGAGATATTGAAACACGATTGAATCCAAATGAAACTTTTGATGATCCGATGAGCACGATTCAAGCAACAGATAAAGAAGATGGTGATTTAACTGACCAAGTGAAAATCACTAGTAATAATGTGGATATTAGTACACCGGGAAGCTATGAGGTTGTTTATGAAGTCACCGATAGCGACGGAAACAAAACGACATATACACGTAGCGTCATTGTAACCGAAGCACCAACGATTTCAGGTGATACACAAACGGCTATTAATCCAAACAGCACCTTTGATCCAATGAGCACGATGACAGCAAAAGATAGAGAAGATGGTGATATTACCGGAGATATTCAAGTTGCAGATAACCCGGTTAATACATCAAAATCAGGTAGCTACGAAGTGACCTATGAAGTAACAGATAGCGATGGGAATAAAGCCACCTTTACCCGTACAGTTATTGTAACCGAAGCGCCAGCCATTACTGGCGACAGTGAGACTATTTTAAATCCGAATGCTACGTTCGATCCAATGAATACGATGATAGCAACGGATAAAGAAGATGGTGATATCACAGGAGACATCCAAGTTGTAGATAACCCAGTTGATACGTCAAAACCAGGAAGCTATGAAGTGGCATATGAGGTAACAGATAGCGATGGAAACAAATCCACTTTCACACGTACTATTACTGTAACAGAGCCACCACGGATTTCCGGCGAAAGTGAGACGTATCTAAGTCCCAACGCCACTTTTGATCCGATGAACACCATGACAGCAACAGATAAAGAAGACGGTAATATTACAAGTAGTATAAATGTAACAAACAACACAGTTGATACATCGAAACCTGGCAACTACGAAGTGACGTATGAAGTAACAGACAGCGATGGCAATAAAGCGAGCTTCACACGTACCGTCGTTGTAACCGAAGCGCCAATCATTACTGGAGATAGCGAAACCCAATTAAATCCAAACGCAGACTTCGACCCAATGAGCACGATTCAAGCAACAGATAAAGAAGACGGCGACATTACAAACGCAGTGAAAGTAACCAATAACACGGTTGACACATCGAAACCAGGCAGCTACTTTGTAACGTATGAAGTGATAGATAGCGATGGCAACATTTCGGACACCTTTATTCGCACTGTAATCGTGACCGAAGCACCAACCATCTCAGGAGACAGCGAAATACGTTTAAATCCAAATGCAAATTTCGACCCAATGAGTACGATTCAGGCAACGGATAAAGAAGATGGCGACATCACAAGCACAGTAAAAATAACAAACAATACTGTAGATACATCGAAACCCGGCAACTACGAAGTGACGTATGAAGTAACTGACAGCGATGGCAATAAAGCAACCTTCACCCGAACTGTAACCGTGACGGAAGCACCAACCATTACCGGAGATAGCGAAACCATCTTAAATCCTAGTGCGATATTCGATCCAATGAGCACAATTCAAGCAACGGATAAAGAAGATGGTGATATCACAAGTAATGTCAAGGTGATAGATAACCCAGTGGATACATTAACACCGGGAAGTTATGAAGTGACGTATGAAGTAACTGACAGCGATGGCAATAAAGCAACCTTTACCCGAACCGTTATCGTCACTGCAGCACCGACCATCACTGGTGAAAGTGAAACCATTTTAAATCTAAACGCGGACTTTGATCCAATGAGCACCATGAAAGCAACAGATAAAGAAGATGGCGATATTACACAAAATATCCAAGTAACCAATAACACGGTCGACACGTCGAAACCAGGAAGCTACCTAGTAACCTATGAAGTGACAGATAGCGATGGCAATATTTCAGATACCTTTATTCGTACCGTAACCGTGACGGAAGCGCCAACTATCACCGGAGACAGCGAAACCCGATTAAATCCAAACGCAGACTTCGACCCAATGAGTACGATTCAGGCAACGGATAAAGAAGACGGCGACATCACAAGCGCAGTAAAAATAACAAACAATACTGTAGATACATCGAAACCCGGCAACTACGAAGTGACGTATGAAGTGACCGACAGCGATGGTAATAAAGCGAGCTTCACCCGTACCGTAACCGTGACGGAAGCACCAACCATCACCGGGGACAGCGAAACACGATTAAATCCAAACGCAGACTTCGACCCAATGAGTACCATCCAATCAACGGATAAAGAAGATGGTGATATCACTCAAAATATCCAAGTGACAAATAATACTGTAGATACATCGAAACCAGGTAGCTATCTTGTGACGTATGAAGTGACCGATAGCGATGGCAACATTTCATCCACTTTTATTCGCACCGTAATCGTAACTGAAGCACCGGTCATCAATGGGGACAGCGAAACACATATCAAACCAGAAGGTCATTTCGATCCAATGGAAGGGATTACGGCAACAGATAAAGAGAATGGTGATTTAACAGAGCGAATAAAAATTATTTCTAACAATGTAGACGTCAATGTTCCAGGGAATTATCAAGTAGTTTATGAAGTAACTGATAGCGATGGAAATGTAACCACCTTTACCAGTACAGTTGTTGTAGATTTAATCAATCAACCTTCTGAACGATCAAAGGATATAACAAATCCACCGAAAGATATGCAATCTGGAAAAAATGAGGTCGAAAAAAAGATAACAGAAACAAAAAGTGATGCGAAAACAGAAGAAAAAGTATCTCTTCCAAAAACAGGAGATCAATCAAATACTCCAACTGGTCTAGCAGGACTTGGATTGTTTGTGGTAGGATTATTCTCTTTCTTCCGTATAAAAAAATAAGCGTAACAAATGAAAAAGTAACTATCTAAACCACGGAGTCGAGTTGTTTAGATAGTTGCTTTTATTTTGTCATAGTTTTGAAATCAACATAGATAACAATGGAAAGGTCTTATATTTTAAAAAGAAGTATTTTTAATAAAAGTGTATTATGACGATTTATCTGGTGAATATAAAATTTCAAACATGACTAAATAGGGTATACCCTATTTAGACACATAGGTATTATTACAAATACATCTGTGTGAAATTAGGATGTATATTAAATGGTTTTGAAAAAAGGAGATTTTTATTATAATAGCTTATCTTATTCCAGTGTGAGTTCTACTAATCAAATTGCATTATTAATCTTACTACTTATAATTGTACTTGAATTAAATTTCGACTGATTGAAAAGACTATTGTCATTTTTAATTTTATTTTGCAGGATTTTAAAAGATAATTTGCACTAAAATTGGTGGAACTCTGATAACAATGGTCTCTAATTTTCTTCCTATAGACGTTCACCAAGCACTATAATCCGAGCCTGTGCAGCGTGAGTAGTATTTCTCAATCGTAACGCCATATGCAATTTTTTCTTTAGAAGGGTGCAATTTATCCTTAAAAATGACAGTATTATATCCCTAAAAGCGATATTTTTATATTAATCTATTTCAATAATCTGATTTACATAGTAAAATAATCATAGTTCTACATTTAATTGGATGGGAGTGTTGGGAAATGGAGTTTTGGAATAGCTTTTTCGGAATAATGGCCTCTGCATTATCTATTATCAGCATATTAGTAGGAGTCTTTCTATCTAGGAAGAACTCAAAAAGAATTAAAGTAGCAGAAGAAGATATACAAAATATTAAGATTGATAATTCTAAAAAAGCTACCTCTGGAGACGGCGGTATGTCATCAGTTGGAGATGGCAATAAAATAATAAATAAGAGTGGCTTGTGATGGAGCAGAGAAACAAAGCGCAATCGGGCGATTATAGTATATCATCAGTTGGGGATGGTAATGCAATTAGTATATTTAATGGATCAATACCAAAAACGATAAAACGAAGTATTGTATTTGATGTATGTATGTTGATAGCAGAGACTGAATTAGATTATGTGGATGAGTATTCAATAAGAGAGAATGTAGATTGGAATGAAAAATTAGAGTTTAATCGTGTAGGTATATTTGTTGATATTTTTGAAAATTATAGCAATGGCTACACAGAAGTTGAAAAAATATTACGCGGATATACTAAAAGGGAGGTAATGGTAAAGAAGATTCATACTATATATTTAAAAAAGGAAAAAGAGCGAGAGAAATTAGATAAAGATAGCGACTTTGTACTTGAAGAAGTATTTAATCAAATAAAAGAAAATATTTGTTCAGTATATTTTCTTTCTGATTCAGCAGATACTCTGATTGATGAGGAAGTTGATGAAGCAATCTATCTTATCATGTTTTATGTTTTTACCAAATGTAAATTATTGAAAAAAACGATAAAGTAGGTGACTTTGGTGCTAATTAATAAAGATGCCAAACCAAAAGATACAGTTTTGTACATCTCGGCTTGTGTATTAGATATAGCGAGTAAGCGGTGTTTGAAAGTAGACAACTTATACCAGAAAGTTAAAGAAATTTATAACATAGATATTGATTATCCTACATTTTTACTTGCTTTATATTTTTTGTTTTTACTTGAAAAAGTTAATTTTAATCAGGAGGAGTTGCTTTGTGTATATTAAAAAACTTTTACTTCAAGAAACTTATCCTGAAGTAAAATCTATAAGAGAAGTTTTGTTTAAATTAGGCACTAATTTTATAGTGGATGCAGGGAAATATAAGGAAAAAGGTAATGGTGTTGGTAAAACCACGGCGTTGAAATTAATAGATGTTTGTTTGGGTGCAAAGGACAAGAAATATATTTATACTGATTACGAGATGGATAGCGAGAATATAGATTTAAAGAATTATATTCATGAGTCCAAGATTCAAGTGATTATAGAGTTAGTGGATAAATGGGAAGATGAAGATGCTATACATAAAGAGTTAAAAGTGGATCTTTTTAAGGGTGGGAAAAAGTATATCAATGGTGAGAAATACAAAGAAGCTGATTATTGGTGTGAATTGAACAAGGCAATTTTTAATAATTATCAAAACGTACCTACTTTTAGGCAATTAATAGGTATGTTCGTAAGGATTAACCAAAAGTTTGATAATAATAAATTTTTAAAATATTTAGATTCACACACTAATGCTGCTATATATGAAAATATTTATTCTTATCTATTTGACCTTCATTCTCAAGATATAAGTACTGAGATTTTGAGGCTGAAAGGGGAGATAAAGGAAAAGGAAGATGATATACAACACTTAAAAAAAATTAACAGATTTAAATATGTGGATGTTATCAAACAGAAAATAGGTGTATTGGATAAAGAAATAAAGGAACTTTCGGAGGATTTAGCTGTATTAATAGATACAACTAAATTTAAAGAAAATGAACAAAAAATAAATGAGATTAAGCTAACTTATTCTAAAATAAATGACTTGATTGATGAAAGTATGTTTAAGAAAAAACGTTCACTCTCTATACTAGAGAGTGCTAAAAAAGAGAGTGAAGAATCAATAGATACATCATTACTTGAAAAACTTTATGAAGAAACCACTAAAAATTTTGGTAAGCTCGGAAAAACTTTTACTGAGTTAGTTAATTTTAACAAACAATTGGTGCAAAATAAAATTAGCTACTTTGAGAAGCAAGTAATTAAATGGTCAAGTAAGATACAAGTATTGGAGGAAAAACGAGAGAGTTTATTTAAAGAGCATAAGAGTGTCATTATGCTTATTGAAGATAATAAAATTAATGAGTATACAGATATTCAAGATAAACTAGGAAATGCCAGAGAAGATTTGGGAAGAAATAAACAAATTATTACAGTTTACAATGAGTTGAATAAGGAGTTAAGTTCGACGCAAACAAATTTAAATACACTTTTGGATTCACTTGAGAAGAAAGAAGATTCATTAAGTCTTTTTAACCGAAAGTTTTCTGAGTACAGTAAAATGACTAATGGCGAGGGTTATATTTTATTTCACAAAGAAAAAGGATTTCCTTTAGCAATAGAGGATATCGAAAAAGGATTGAGTACTGGGGCAAAAAAATCCGTAATAGCCGCATTTGATCTTGCTTACCAGGCATTTGCTGTTGAGATTGGGAAGAAAGTTCCGAAATTTATTGTTCATGACGTTATAGAAACTCTTGATAGAATTGCATTAGAAAGCATTGTAACTATTGCTAATGACGTTCAATGTCAATACATTGCTGCAGTCCTAAATGAAAAGATTGCCAACCATCACTCAATCAAAAATGAAGATATTATATTAACACTTTCTGAAAGCGAGAGAATGTTTAAGATGTAATTTTAAAGTGCAGGAAGCTTTAATACCAAAATGAGGACGGAAATAATGTTGCACATGTATTCGCTTGAACCCCTTAACTGTTGAAGGCAGTTAGGGGGTTATTTAGGTGCTAAAGGAAATTAATTAATTATAATTGTATAGTTTCTCTTATCATGCCTTAAACCATGTGAGAACAAAGCTCGCAATAATGGGGTAATAATATTGGGAATTAATGTGAACATGAATAACACTTATCTTCGGCGAAATTTTTTGTCTAAAGAGAGGCTAAAATATATTATATTATTTATTAGGCATCCCAAATTGGATAACTTAGTGCATATTTATTAAATAGAAATTCTTATGTAAGGGTAGATGGAAGCGCTATGTCTAAATAGAGTATACCCTATTTAGTCACAAAGGTGTTATTACAAACACAGCGTTTTCTGAGTGAAATTAGGATGTATATTAAATGGTTTTGAAAAAAGGAGATTTTTATTATAATGGCTTATCTTATTCCAGTGTGAGTTCTACTAATCAAATTGCATTATTAATCTTACTACTTATAATTGTACTTGAATTAAATTTCGACTGATTGAAAAGACTATTGTTTAAAGAGGGTCAAAAATTTTTAAGTTTTTGACATTCTTATATTTTTTGTCACTTTTCAATTTAAATGACAAATATAGGATTTTTTTTAAAAATGAGTGTGCAGAAAATCAGGCGTTTCTGGACACGCTCTTTTTTTATTCTATTTTTTAAAAAAGGAAGCTATTTAGTGTTCATAAACTCGTAATAAATTCTATGTTCAATTATATGTTATAGATAAAGTTATGGTACAATAGAGGTAATAAAGGAGTGATTTTTTTGAAAATAGGATATGCCCGAGTCTCTACCGGATTACAAAATTTAGATTTACAAAAAGACAGTTTAAATAAATTTAGTTGTGAGAAGATTTTCACGGATCATATGAGCGGAGTAAAAAGTAGTCGCCCTGGATTAGAAATGGCTATTGATTTTGTTCGCTCTGGAGATACGCTTGTTGTTTGGCGTTTAGATCGTTTAGGAAGGAATATGGAAGATTTGATTTCTATCGTCAATCGCTTAAATGCACGTGGAGTGAGTTTTCATAGTTTGCAAGAAAATATAACGATGGATAAATCTAGTTCTACAGGACAACTTATGTTTCATTTGTTTGCGGCATTTGCTGAATTTGAACGAAATCTAATTTTAGAAAGATCTGCGGCAGGACGAGCAGCTGCTCGTGCAAGAGGGCGATTTGGTGGTCGTCCTGAAAAATTAAAAGCACAGGACTTAGAGTTACTGAAGACACTAGTTGACAATGGGACTCCGATAAAAGCTATTGCCGAACGTTGGAATGTTTCTCGAACAACGATTTATCGTTATTTAAATAAAATGGAGGGAAAAGATAGGAAAAAAAATACTCACTAGTTTTTCACACTAACAAAGATTAGAGGGTACATAGTTTAGGTTTATAAAACATCAAAAGCCGGAACAAAAAGTTCCGGCCGGGATGAAAATGAGTATAATCAGTTCCTTTTATTATATGGGTAATAAAAGACTTATTGGATAATTATAGCAGAAAATAGAGCGTGTGTTAGTGGAAAATAAACAACGATGAGACCCCCTGGTTCGTTTTTTTATGTAAAATCGTTCACAATATGCTCACAAATGCTTTCTAACAAAATGCTATACTAAAAGGTAGGGAGAAATCCCCTCATTTTAGATAGAGAGGAAGCGACGAGATGAGCGAGATAAAAGTACGAGAAACCACTTTCCAAAGCCATGCAAGCAACTTGGCAAGCGCCAGTGATGGGAGCTATTTACCACTGAAAAATGGTAATATGCCCTATTCAAGAGCCAATTCGATTAATGAATTGCGATCGGCACTAATTGATTTATTGGATGTAGTGGAGTGTTTTCAAACAGTCACGAAAAAAGATAGCGAGCGACTGACTCAAATGGGAACTGCCTATGCGACACAAGATAAAAGCGCTGGACAGAAAATCAGTCAGCTGGAGGTGCGCTAAATGGATGCGACTTACAGCAAACTAGAACAACATCTTCAACAAGTACAAAAAGAAAAAACAACTGCAGAAACCCATATAGATCAAACTCGCATAAAGCAAAATAAACAAGACTGGCTGGAAGAAGACACGAAGCATTTTGAACAAGAAAAACTAGAACTCCTGGAGTATTTGCGTACTGGCTGGCTAGGAGAAGAAGCAAATGGGTTCCATCGTTTCTTAGAAGACCAACAGCAGGAAGAAGCGATTGCTTGGAAGAAAGACCTCCACTTGAAAAAAGCCCATTTGGAAATGGAACAACAAGAAAATAAGGCGCAACTCCACGCACTAGAAACGAAACAAACGACCTTGCAGAAGGAGCGGAGAGCATGAGCCGAATAGACATCGCAGAATTGAACGATTTTCTTCATGGTTTACGTAGTAGTAATGCAGAAGCCAAAGATATGATGGGAAATATCACCCAAGCAGCTGCCGATTATGCACAGGATGATAGTTTGAAAGGCGCAGCAGTGACCACATCCAAGCAGTATTTTACGGATACATATATGCCCATTATTCAAAGTATTATCGAAGCACTTAATGAAAGTGAAGAACGGTTGGCCCAATATATCCGAGAATTTGGCGCTCAGGTAGATCCTTCTCCTTCTGCCAAAGTCGATGCGCAGATTTTACAAGAAGTAATGGAAAAAGTCAGCCAGCTGCAGCGAAAAGAAGAAGATTTACACCAACAATTAACCGCTCCAAATACACGGCCAGACATGGAGCAAGTTTATGTCGTGAAATCAAGAAGTGTTCATACGCAACTTTTGCGAGCAATCGAAAAGGAAAATATTCTGGAAAGATACCTGGCATTTGAACAAAGTCATGGGGATTTCTTTAGCGCATTGCATGAACTTATTCTCGCAACCAGTCGTACGGTACAAGAATTACTTCAACATGTGACATTCAATGCGCAAACAGGTACTTACACCGTGTCACCAAGTATCACTTCGAGTTTGCAGCTCATGAAAAAAGCCCTGGATCATGCTCGAAAAGAAAATGACAAAGACCCCTATCCGGATGGTTTCGAAGACTATACCTTGTTTGCTTATACTTATGTGAACGACCAAGAAAAAAATGTGACCATGTGGTTAATTGAAAAAAATGGTAAACGGGTAGAAAACAAGGAATTACAAGACTTTCTCGAAAAAAACGGCCAAGATTTACCCCCTATTTCTTATACAGAACTATCAGGAGAAGCCTTGGAACGCAAAGTCAATGATTCCTGGAAAGAAGGAGTGAATTATTTAACTGGCCAAAAAGTAACGGATGCTAGTGCTGGTATCTTAAGAACCTCTGCGTATATTGCCAGTGGGAAAGATGTCATGGACGATACTGGGTTAACAGATATGGCTTTAAGCGCAGGATTTGGTATTGCAGCAGCAAGAAATAAACCAACAATAGTAAAACCGAAAACATCATCCATTCATGCAACACGTAGGTTTAAAAGTAGTGAAACGCTAAATGAACACTACGGGAAACATCACAAGGAGATAATGGATGCTTTAGACTTAAAAAAATATTCTTTGGGTGACTATGTAAATGATGCAAATCATGTGATTAATACAGGAAAATATGTTCCCGAACTAAATGGCTATGTGAGGCTGGTTGGTGGGAAAGGAAGGGCAAAATTCGCATTTGTTGGATTAGATAGAACGACTGGAGAGATAACAACATTTCATTTGAAGACAGTTAAGCAACTTATAAAAAAGGCACCAAGTCTGAATTTAGAGAAGTAGGAGGTTACAAAAATGATTACAATAAAATCAATAAATTGGTTAGATAAAGATGCAGAAGAAGCTGAAGTAATATTAACAGATGGGAGATACAGTGTGCTATGCTTCTCACATCCATGTACGTTAAAAATAAATGATGAATATGATGAAATAATTTATGGCTTTAACCCAGTAAATATTTTTAAACTTAGTGAAAAAGCGTATAGTATTGAAGAGGGAAAATCAGGTGGATTTAAACTAAAAGGAGAGCTTGTAGATTCAGTTGAATCAATTATTCAAATTGGTAATTTTAAAATAGATATATCTGACGGAGATATTGCTGGAGATATTTATAATGGGGATTTTTTAGAATTAACTGTTAGTAGAATAGATACCATGTGAAAGTCAATGACTCCTGGAAAGAGGGAGTGAATTATTTAACTGGCCAAAAAGTAACAGGTGCCAGTGGTGGCGTTTTAAGAACATCTGCTTATATTCCAGTGGGAAAGATGTTATGGACGATACTGGGCTAACAGATATGGCTTTAAGCGCAGGATTTGGTATTGCAGCAGCAAGAAATAAACAAATTTTAGCTAAGGAATTGGAAAGAATAAGGCTAGCTAAAGTAGGGCGTTGGATGTCGAGTGTTGAATATAAAAAAATGAAAAATACTGGTAAAGTTCAAATGTCAAAAAATGGAAATAGGACTTACGTGTCTTATCCAGCAGATAAAAATGCTTTTCCGTCAGCAGCTGATGATGCTCTATATGCAGAATTTAAAGTAGATGAAAAAACGATTTTTCCAGCTGGCAAAGAAGGCTGGGCGCAAATACCAGGTCCAGGTTCTTTAATTGACAGGTTTAATCAGAAAAAAGGATTGCCTGCAATTACAGAAATGCCAGAAGCTATTGATATAACTAATTTAGGAGGGAAGTAATATGCAAAACAATATTTTTAATAGCATCCGATTAGGCATCATCGCATGGTTAGATTCTAATATAGAAAGTATTGAGGAAAACGATATAAAAGTTACCATCATAAAAAATGAGAAAGATGGTTATGTGGTAGAATTTGATAATGACATATGTATGGCAGAAATTGTAGTTGAAGAAGCGACTTATACACCATATAGATACGTTTCTTTTGAAGTGGTATCTATAGTGGACAGTAAAGTTAAAATTATTTATTCCTGGTATGACGATGATACAAGTATGTTGACAGATATCGAGAAGGAATTAGATAAAGGAATTCAATTTCTAACTAATAATGAATAATTGGAATGGTTATACTAGAATGGACAGTAAAAATAAGCGGATTTGAGAAAAGGAGTCCAACATGAAAAGAAAAAACTATTCTAAAGAATTTAAATTCCAAGCAGTCAGCCTTATAGTAAAGGAAAAACATCCAGTTCGTTTTGTTTCCAAGCAATTAGAAGTACATGAAAACACACTCTATCGGTGGGTATCGGAGTATGAAAAACATGGTAATCGAGCCTTTCCTGGAAACGGTAGTAGAGAATTTGCTGCACAAAAAGAAGTAAAACGATTAGAAAAAGAAAATAAAAAGTTAAAGGAGGAACTGGAAGTTCTAAAAAAGTTCCAAGTTTTTCTGGAGCGAAACCATCGCTAATTTTCGCTTACATACAAAAGCATTTAAAAGGAAAACTTTCTATCAAGCGACTTTGCAGCTACTTAAGTGTCTCACGTTCGGGTTATTATGTATTTTTGAAACGTAGCCCATCTAATCTAGAATTAGAAAATGATGTGCTTAGCGAATACATTCGAACGATTTTCTTTGAGCATAAAGGAAGATATGGGGCAAGAAGAATACAAGTAACTCTAAAAAGGAAATATGGATTCTCTATCAGTCGAAAACGCATCGGACGTTTACTTCGTAAACAAGGTCTTTACACAAAAGGGATACGTAGGAAGTACCGAAAACAACCTACTATTCGGGATGCTAATCCTAATTTATTGAAACAACAATTTTATGCAAAAAAAGCAAATCAAATTTGGTTTGGTGATATCAGTTATATTCCAACCCAAGAAGGGATGCTGTATTGTAGTGTTTTTATCGATTGTTACTCACGTAAGTGTGTTGGATTCGCCATTCGTACTCATCTGCGTGATAGTCTTGTCATCGATAGTTTAGAAGCAGCTATCCATCAAGAAAAACCTAACAACGGGTTAATCATCCATACGGATCAAGGATGCCAGTACACAGGCCACCGCTTTTATGAATGTGCGATGCAGTATCACTTCACTCACAGTCAATCCCGTAAGGGAAATCCCTACGATAATGCCGTTATGGAATCTTTTATAAATCATTCAAATGAGAAATTCTACCAGGAAAACAATTTCATACTAAATCACAAGCAATCTTAACAATCATGGACTATTTAGAAACCTATTATAACTATGAACGAATTCATTCAAGCTTAAATTACCTTACGCCCCATGAATTTGAAACAATGAACGAATTCGCTTAATTTATATGTCTATTTTTCTCTTGCCATTCCATTAATAGTCATTTTTTCAACTAATGACAGATAATAAAACTACAATCAACGCCAAAATTGCAGGTAGACCTTGCTTTACTAGAATTCCTTTTGAAGAAGTCGCCCCTCCAAATAATGCTGCAATAACCACACAGCTTAAAAAGAAAATTTGTACAGTGCTGGCATACACATCACCCGCAAAAAACAAACCCCAAGCAAGACCTCCCGCCAAGAAGCCATTATAAAGCCCTTGGTTCGCAAACAATGTCTGCACTTTTTTATTCTCAAGTAATTCTTTTTCGACACCAAAAGTTTTTGCTGCCAGTTTAGTATTAGCGAAAAACATTTCTAAAATCATAATATAAATATGCTCAATCATTACGATGAAAGTTAAGATAAAAGCTAAAATAGTCATGAAAATCCCTCTTTTCTAACCCAAAGTATAGCATATAATAAATTATTTCTGATGAAATTAAGGCACAAATGTTGACTTCTCTCCCAAATCTACATAATATCAAACGTAGACTACTATATTTTAGTCTGAAAAGGGGGAATTTATATGCAACAAGAAAGAGCAATGGAGCGACAGATTCGGCCAATTCCGATTATCGCCTCATTTTTAATGGCAGGATTTATTGGGTTATTTAGTGAAACGGCATTAAATATGGCGCTTAGTGAATTGACTCAGGTATTTGATATTAGTTCAGCGACAGTGCAGTGGCTTACAACTGGTTACTTGCTAACGCTTGGAATATTAGTACCGATTTCGGGATTGCTTTTACAGTGGTTTACAACGCGAGGACTATTTTTTACAGCAGTAAGCTTCTCGATTGTAGGGACATTTATCGCGGCAATCTCACCAACTTTTGCAATATTGATGGTGGGGCGTGTAGTACAAGCAATAGGTACAGCATTGTTATTACCGTTAATGTTTAATACGATTTTATTGATTTTTCCAGAGCATAAACGCGGCTCAGCAATGGGAATGATTGGACTCGTAATTATGTTTGCTCCGGCGGTTGGTCCGACGATCTCTGGGCTGATTTTGGAAAACTTAACATGGAACTGGATTTTCTGGATTTCTTTACCATTCTTAATTATTGCATTATTATTTGGAATGAAATATATGCAAAATGTGTCGGTTGTGACGAAGCCAAAAATAGATGCTTTATCAATTATTCTTTCTACATTAGGTTTTGGTGGAGTTGTATTTGCCTTTAGTAGTGCAGGGGAAAATGGTTGGGGAAGTACGCCGGTATTAACTGCAATTATTGTTGGTGGGATTTCACTCGCTTTATTCGTATGGCGTCAACTAACAATGGAAAAACCGTTAATGGATTTAAAAGTGTTTAAATATCCGATGTTCACTTTGGGACTTATCTTGGTATTTATTAGTTTTATGATGATTCTTTCGACAATGATTTTACTACCACTTTATTTACAAAATAGTTTAGCGCTCGCAGCATTTTCGGCGGGACTTGTGTTGCTTCCGGGTGGAGTTTTAAACGGTTTGATGTCACCATTTACGGGAAGATTGTTTGATGCGTATGGACCGCGAGCATTAGTTATTCCTGGATTTGTTATCGCAGTTATTGCGTTATTCTTTTTAACAAGAATCGAAACGGATACGACTGCATTAACAATTATTATACTTCATTCCGTGTTGATGATTGGGATTTCAATGGTAATGATGCCAGCACAAACTAATGGCTTAAATCAGCTGCCTCCTAAGCTATATCCAGATGGCACAGCGATTATGAATACGTTGCAGCAAGTTTCTGGAGCAATTGGGACAGCAGTTGCAATTACGATTATGACAGCTGGGCAAAAAGCATATATGGAAACCGCGCAAGGAGCAGGACCTGAAGAAATGGTCGCATCACTTACTGCGGGCATTCAAAACGCCTTTATGTTTGGCTTAATCATGGCATGTATAGGATTAGTTTGTTCGTTATTTGTTCGAAAAGCAAAATAATTATCAGAAAAGGACTTCTCGCTTAGGTGAGGAGTTCTTTTTTTGACAAAAATTAGCAAAGCAGTTAAAATGATATTGAATAAAGTTTATAAAGTTTGTTTATTATTATGGTGAGAGGATGGATTTAATGGCACTCCCGCGTGATTTAAAAGAACTAAATAAGCGAAATATCAAATCAATTTTACGGCAAAATGGAGCAATGACAAAAGCAGAAATTGCGGAAATAACGGACTTAAGTGTAGTTACAGTGAACAAATTAATTCGTGCTTTAGAAGAGGATGATGAAATTTTAGAGCAAGATAGTTCGGTTGCAACAGGTGGAAGAAGAGCGGTTTCCTATACAATTAATCCGAATTTCCAACAAGTTTTAGTTGTAAGTTTGCAAGAAAAATGGAAGAAAATCACTTATTCCTTTTCTGTATATAATTTGTTAGGTGAAGTGGAATTTGTGGAAGATATGTCAGGCGAAGATTTAGATATTCATGCTCTTAAACGAAATATTAAAGATCATGTGTGCGCATTTCCAAAGATTTCTTGTATTGTGATTGGTGTCCCCGGAATTGAAATTGGTGGGAGACTGCGCGCTATGGATTTTCCACTACTTTTAAATGTGCATTTGCGAGAAACGTTGGAATCGGAAGTGAATTTGCCGGTCTTAGTTGAAACCGATACGAATGCTGCCATTTTAGGTTATAAAAATCGTCCCGTTACAGAAAATAACATTGTTGGGCTTTATTATCCAGAACGTTTTCCTCCGGGTGCGGGTTTGCTAATGAATGGCGAAATTTTAAAGGGGAGGAACGGATTAGCTGGAGAGATAAAACATATGCCGCTGCAAATTGACTGGGATAACTTTGATTTTTCGGTGGATAAGATTAAAGAACATATTCGAAAAATGGTGCAACTAACAATGAGCTTTTATGATCCGGAAACAATTGTTATCTATACAAATTTTTATTTTGGACAAAAAGATTTTATGGAAGAATTAGTGCAAGATTTGGCCAAAGTATATCCATATGCTATACTTCCCAAAATACAGTTATCGCGTAAATTTACGACTGACTATCGAATTGGTTTATTGGCTTTTGGGATTGATTATCTGGAAAATAATTTGACAGATTGGAGAATATAAAAAGATGAACCTTGAAAAAAGGCTCATCTTTTTTGTTTATTTAAAGAAATTTGGTAGGTATTCTTTATGGGCTTCTAGAAGTTCATCAAGCATTTCACGTGCAACAGATTCGCTTGGAGTTAATGGATTGATAGTCATAGCAAGTAGCGCTTTATCATAGTCACCAGTAACTGCGGCTTCTGCTGTTAGGCGTTCAAAAGTCTTGATTTCTTGGATAATTCCATTGATAGCAATTGGAAGACGTCCGCTTGCTAGTGGAATAGGGCCTTGGCGAGTGATAACACAGTTTGTTTCTACTGCGGAATCAGGATCAATATCAAGGATTGCGCCATTATTACGAGTATTTACGATTTGAATATCGCGTTTGTCGTTATAAATGGAATTAATTAGGTTACATGCTGCTTCACTGTAGTAAGCGCCACCGCGTTGTTCTAGTTGTTTTGGTTTTTCTGCTAGTTCTTCTTGTTTATACAGCTCAAATAGTTCTGCTTCTACTTTTTTAACAACTTCGGCACGTGTACCATGTTCTGCGTAGGCACGAGCTTGGTCTTCCAGTTGTTGTTTTGTTTGCCAGTAGTAGCGCAAGTAGTCGATTGGAATCATGTTTAGTGTACGTAAGAATGTTTTATCCCAGCCAGTTGCATTGATATTTTTCAAGCTTGAGCCAGCTTCATCTTCCGTCATTTTGTAAACAACGTCTTTGGTTACGTCTTTACCATTATGATAAACGGTTTTTGCGAATACCATATGATTTAAACCAACGAATTCTACATAAATTTCAGATACATCTACACCAAGAGTTTCAGCAATATTGCGTTCGATGCCAATAGGTCCATTACATAAGCCAACTACTTTCTTTTGGTTACTATAACGAAGAACTGCTTCTGTTACCATTCCAGCAGGATTAGCAAAATTGATTAACCAAGCATCTGGACAAAGACGTTCCATATCTTTACAAATATCTAAAATAACTGGAATTGTGCGAAGTCCTTTAAACATGCCGCCTGGTCCGTTAGTTTCTTGACCAACCACACCATATGAATTTGGGATACGTTCATCTTTAACACGAGCATCTAGTAAACCTACGCGAAGTTGTGTTGTAACAAAATCAGCGTCTTTTAATGCTTCTTCACGATCAAGTGTTAAATGTACTTCCATATTAACGCCAGCTTTTTTCACCATACGTTTTGCTAGGTTGCCAACGATTTCTAATTTTTCACGGCCTGCTTCTACATCCACTAACCAAAGTTCGCGAACAGGTAGTTCGTCTTGACGTTTAATAAATCCTTCAATTAGTTCGGGTGTATAACTTGATCCGCCACCAATAGTAGCGATTTTAATACCTTTACTCATTATTCATACCTCCAAGGATATTTTTTGAAAAGGCTTACTTCATTGTTAGTTACCTTTTCTTCTCACAGTTATAGTATAGAAATATTATGAAAAAATAGCTAGTATTTGGCTAGTTTTAGGTAAGGATTTTCTAAGTAGGAACTTGTTACATTTGAGTAACGAGGTGTTACATGATAAAATAAAGCGAAAAGAGGTGCGGAAATGCTTTTTTTGGATAAAAGTTTAGAATTAAATGACACGGAATTAGATATTTATAATTATATTGTGGCAAATTTAGATAAAGTTGTTTATATGCGAATTCGTGATTTGGCAACGGAAGCGCACGTAAGTACAACAACCATTCTGCGCTTTTGTCGAAAGTTTGGTTGTAATGGTTTTTCGGAGTTTCGCGTGAAATTGCAACTTTATTTGGAAGAACAAAAGCTTTCACAAATTGATATGTCAGACGAAACTACCTATATCGATTTTTTAAAACGGACAGCCCAACCAGAATTTAAAGCGCAAATTCAAAATGCTGCTCGAATTCTTCGCGATCGGGAATTAGTTTTATTTGCGGGAGTGGGTTCCTCAGGAGTTATCGCGGAATATGGTGCGATTTATTTTTCATCTTTATTTACATTAGCGCTCCATATTGAAGATCCACTAAATCATCCGTTTTATCATCTATCAAGCAAACTTTCCGATAAAATTTGTATGATTGCCCTTTCAGTCGAAGGGGAAAATGAAGATATTATAAAATATATTCACCAGCTTAAAGCGCAAAATTGTAAGGTGATTTCAATTACTAATAGCTCCAAATCAACTATAGCAAGGCTTTCTGATGCGAATATAGCTTATTATATTAATAAAGAAATGTATCAAGAAGCGAATATTACTTCCCAGTTACCAGCACTATATACAATTGAAAATATTGCCCGGGAAATAAGAACCCAAATTGATAAAGAAAAGAACTAATATTAAGTTTTGCTTGGATTTCTAAGCAAAACTTTTTTTGTAACAAAATTGTCACTTACGAAGAATTTTTTTATTTGCTACGATTATTCTTTGGGAGGTGAAATTATGTACAGTAATATGAAAGAAAAAGTCGTGTTTACATTTATTATGTGTTCTTTAATGATTTTATGTATGAGCTCTTATAATATTTTTCTTGAAAATGGTTTTGATACAGAGTCTTTTGTAATTATCTTAAAAGCTTTTGTTCCATTTGTTTTTGTGGGATTTTTATTAGACTTTTTTGTAGTAGGAAAACTAGCATCGCGTATTCAAATGCTATTAGTTAGTGAGAAAACTTCGAAATTCAAAAAAATTATTGTGATGCAATTATTAATGGTTACTTTTATGTGTGTTTTCATGTCAACGCTTAGTTTAATTATTAATCAGCAAGAATGGAGTCATCTAGGGATACTTATATTGCGCAATTATTTTGTTGCTTTATTTTTACAAATCGTTATTGTTTCACCATTTGTTCGTTTGATTAGTCCGAAGATCTTTGGGCTTTTGTAAAAGGAATAAGAAAAGCTTAGCATGAGATTAAACTCGAGCTAAGCTTTATTTTTATTTTTGTTTGCTATGATAAGCATCAAGTGCATCTTCCACCGTTTTCTTCGTATAACCATTATCAATAAGGTAACCAAGATCATGTTTTCTAAAACTTGTTTTTAAATGGTCGATAAGATCTGCAAAATAATATTCAATTCCTCTATCGTCAAGCCATTTTAGTAAGTCTTTCATAGATTCTGTAGCGGTAGTATCAATATTTATAATCGCGCTAGCTTCAAAAATGACTAATTTGGTATCATCTTGAATTGCTTCTTTTAAACCATCCGCAAATTTATTAAAGTTACCAAAGAAAAGAGAAGCGCTATAACGATAAATAACGACATTTGGAATTGGTTTGGCTTCTGGTTTGCGTTTTAAGTCAAAGTAGCCATGACGACCTTCAATTACTCCAAGAATTGCAATTGGAGAGTTTATCGAGCGACTTACGACATTAATGAAAGATAAGGCGATTCCAAGTAGAACTCCAAAAATAACTCCGACCAGAAGTGTTCCAAGTGCGGCAACAATCCAAACAGTTGCCTCGCGACGAGATACTTTAAATAAACCTTTCAAAACATCCACATCAATAATTCCAACAAGCGCTGCAAAAACAATTCCGGAAAGAACTGGCTGTGGCATATAATAAAGCAAGCCACTTAAGAGAGCAACAATAAGTGCGATAATAGTCGCTGCAACGATAGAAACCATTTGTGTTTTACCATGAAATTGTTCGTTTGCCGCTGTTCTTGAAACACTGGCACTTGCTGGAGGGCAACCAGAAATAGAAGCAACAAAATTGGAAATACCATAAGAAAATAACTCGCGATTATCGTCAATCGTATATTTATTACGTAGTGCAAAGCTCTCACTTGGTAATAGAGAACCAGCAAATGTTGCTATCGCGCAGATTAAGCCACCGCCAATTGCTAATGCCCAAGAACTTGCACCAAAATCAGGAAGCGCAAGAGAAGGAAACCCAACTGGGATTTTGCCAACAATATCTACATTGTACTGATCCAATTTAAAGAAATAAGCTGCAAGAGTACCTAGCATTAACACAACTAAAGACATAGGAACTTTAGGAATAGCTTTTTTACTGGAAATAACAATGATGACCGTAGCGACACCCATTGCAAGAGAAATCCAATTAGACTGGAAAAACTGGCCAACGATAATACCTAGGCTTGAGAAAAAACTATCTCCGCTTTCTTTTAGGCCCATTATCTTCGGGATTTGCCCCATAATAATAGAAACACTAAGTCCAGAAATAAAGCCACTAAGAACAGGCGCTGATATGTATTTAGCAAAACGACCTAGTTTCAATACAGAAAAAAGGACTAAAAATACTGCACAAAAGAATGCAAGAATTGGAGCAAGTGCAATTGCCTCTTTGGAACCTGCTGCAAGACCCGCAGTTCCTAAAATAATCGAACCAGTAATTGCGCTTGCAGTTGCATCGATACCAAAAATGAGCTGCGGCGAACTAGCAAAAATTACATAAGCGATAACTGGTAGAAAAGATGCATATAACCCGTAAATGGGTGGAAGTCCTGCTACTTGCGCATATCCCATTGCAACAGGAATCGTCAGTGCGGCGACTCCAACACCAGAAATAACATCATTTTTTAAATAGGATGCTTTATACCCATTTAATGACAGCAAAATGTGTTTAAACATAAGTTCCTCCCTTGAAAATATAATAATCATTTTATTCTACACTACAATAGTGATTAATGAAATCTATAGTATTTACCCTGTTTTTACCTAGTCCAATCATGAAAAGCCAAAAAACTACTCCGCTGTTGGATGTGGTGAAATAAAAAGCCACGATTCCATTAGTTCGAAATCGTGACTATCTTTAATTAGTTGTTTTTAGCATAAACAGCCATTGCATCTTTTAGGAAGGCGGATAATCCGTCACCAAATTGATCAATATTTTTTGTGAATCGTTCATCGGCTACGTACATTTCCCCAAGTCCAGCAAAAACTTCTAAACTATAAATATTTCCATGTGTATCATTTAAATAATGGAAAAAATGGTCAATTGCTTGTTGGGCTTTTTCAGAGGAAGGGGACAATTTACGAACTGCTGCTAAATGCCGAAATTCAGCATTAAAGCTTTCTTTTAAGGAAAGTTGTTCTTGTTCACTTTTATTTTTGATTATTTTATTAGCCTGTTCAAAAGTTTTGTCACCCCATAGTTGTCTTGCTTCTTCTTCATAGGGGTTCGTGGAAAAATCAAATCCAGTAAATTTTTCTTCATTAGTCATTGTTATTTCTCCTTTTTCATTCCTGATGGTTTGGTCAAGTGTTATTAACATCGTCTCAATACGATGTTTTTTTTCTGCCAATAAATGCTGTTGTAATTCAAGTGCTTTCGTTTTATCAAATAACGGATCATCAAGAATTTGTTTTATTTTTTTCAAAGGGAAATCAAGTTCTTTAAAGAAAAGAATTTGTTGTAATTTGTCGACATCTGATTCTGAATAAATACGATAACCGTTCAAATTATCTTTTTGAGGGACAAGAAGACCGATTTTATCATAGTGATGAAGCGTGCGCACACTTACACCTGTTAATTCAGCTAATTCTTTCGTTTGCATGAGTGATTCCTCCTTCTAATGCCACTATAAAGTATGACGTGGCGTAATAGTCAAGGTTTTTTTTGTTTATTATACTCTTTTTAATAGGAAAATAAAAAAACATGGAAAATAAGAGAAATTTCTCGTATGATGAAGGATGAATGTGTCTAAAATGTGACGAAATGTGATAGTAATTTAAAAGGGGATAGCGGCATGGGTAAGAAAATGAAATCCATGACTATATGGCTGTGGCACCATTTGACACCGCAAATTTTTGCGGTTATTTGCGTTTTTTAGCGAGGGTATTCTTTATATTGCAGCGGGTTTTTTATTATTATTTCAACATAAATATAATGATTATGCGATGTTAGCGATGATTTTTTGGCTTCCTTCAATTTGAAAGTGAAAAAACACCACTCGATTTCATTGATTTGGCGACAAAAGAATTAGAGTATGACGTGTAAAAATAAGAGTAACCTTCTATAATAGAAATTAGGAGGTAGCTCTTACTTTTGATTGGAGGGAAGACATGAACCTAGAAGAAATAGTTGCTTGTATGTTACTTACAAATAAAGAAATAAAGCAGACACAAACGGCGTATCAGCGGAAACAAGTATTTAATGCAAGATAGCCGTTGGGAAATCGATTATACAACCAATTTTATTGCAAAAGAACTGGAAGCGGATTTAGAAGTTTCAGATAAGTTTAAAACATTGTTACTAAGTCAAACTACGCAAATTAATTTAGAAAATAGTCTACCAATGGCTTCATACTGTACTTCTTGGCAGACGAAATAATGTTGTTTTCTTTTTCACAAGATTTAGATTTTTATGTTATAATGGAACGTATTAACGAACTAAAGGAGTGTTGGGTGTGAGAGCAGTATTAACAGTAGTTGGAAAAGATAACGTGGGTATTATTGCTGGTGTTAGTAAAAAACTAGCGGAACTTAACATTAATATAGAAGATGTATCACAAACTATTATGGATGGTTATTTTACCATGATGATGATGTGCGAAATTAGCCAAATCACCAAAGAATTTGATGAAGTAAAAGCAGAATTAGCCGAAAAAGGCGAGGAGCTTCAAGTGAAAATACATATTCAGCGAGAAGAGATTTTTAACGCAATGCATAAACTTTAAGGTGGAGGTGATTCAAACATGGAAACCAATCAAATATTTGAAACAATACGAATGATTGAAGAAGAAAAATTGGATATTCGGACGATTACAATGGGAATATCTTTACTTGATTGCATGGACGGTAATGGGGAAGTTGCAAGAAAGAAAATTTACCAAAAAATTGTCACAAAGGCTCGGGATTTAGTTTCGGTTGGAGAAGCGATTGAGTCTGAGTTTGGGATTCCAATTATTAATAAACGTATTTCTGTGACACCAATTGCCATTATTGCGGGTTCAAGTACGGACGCGGATTATGTGGAATTCGCAAAAACGTTAGATGCAGCAGCGAAAGAAGTGGGTGTTAACTTTATCGGTGGTTACTCCGCACTTGTTCAAAAAGGTTATACCAAAGGCGATGAAATATTGATTCGTTCAATTCCGCAAGCATTGGCTCAGACAGAACGCGTTTGTTCTTCGGTCAATGTAGGGTCGACACGGACAGGAATTAACATGGATGCTGTTCGTCAAATGGGTGAGGTCATTAAAGAAACAGCGAATCTAACGGCGGATACTCAGGGCTTAGGTTGTGCGAAATTAGTCGTTTTCGCCAATGCAGTGGAAGATAATCCTTTTATGGCTGGGGCATTTCATGGCGTTGGTGAGGCGGATTGTGTCATTAATGTCGGCGTTAGTGGTCCGGGTGTAGTTAAACGTGCCATCGAAAAAGTGAAAGGTGAACCATTTGACGTTGTGGCAGAAACAGTGAAACAAACCGCTTTTAAAATTACGCGAATGGGTCAACTTGTTGGTCAGGTAGCTTCCGAAAAGCTTGGTGTTCCTTTTGGAATTGTGGACTTATCACTTGCACCAACTCCAGCTATTGGTGATTCAGTAGCACATATTTTAGAAGAGATGGGACTTGAAATGGTCGGTACTCACGGAACAACAGCTGCATTAGCACTTTTAAATGATGCAGTGAAAAAAGGCGGCGTGATGGCTTGCGGACATGTTGGTGGTTTATCCGGTGCTTTTATTCCCGTTTCTGAGGATGCTGGAATGATTGAGGCAGTGAAGCAAGGAGCGCTTAATCTCGAAAAACTAGAAGCGATGACAGCAATCTGTTCTGTCGGTCTTGATATGATTGCTGTGCCAGGAGATACAACGGCGGAAACCCTCGCTGCGATGATTGCGGATGAAGCGGCAATTGGCGTTATTAACAATAAAACAACTGCTGTTCGGGTGATTCCTGCCAGTGGAACAAAAGTTGGCGATATGGTTGAATTTGGCGGATTACTCGGAACGGCTCCCGTAATGCCAGTGAACGGCAAGTCTTCTGCAAGTTTTATTGCTCGTGGCGGACGAATTCCAGCACCAATTCATTCTTTTAAAAACTAATAAAAAGGTTTCCTCACAAATTGGAGGAAACCTTTTTTAGGTTGTTTTTCGTTCTACTAAATGGAAATCTAAATCAAGTAGAGGTAAATTACTACCGAATAATTTATTCATAATAATTGTAAATGCATTTTCAGCTTGTGAGTATACAGGATAATGAATCGTTGTAATATCAAGTAAGTGAGCGATTTCCATATTATCAAAACCGCAAATCGCAAAATCCTCAGGGATGCTGTGTCCAGAGCGCCTAGCCTCCGTTAATAACCCCGCTGCAAAATAATCATTTGGTGTCAAAAAGGCATCAGGTTTATGTTCGATTTCTTCCCACCAATGAGCAATTTTTTCGCCATCTTGTCGACTTCCCATACCGTAAAACTGTCGAAATTCATGAGAATCAAGCTCGTAACGTTCGCAAAAATCCTTAAAAGCAAGCATGCGACTCTGTGTGTTAAGCCCAGTTGTATTTCCATAAACATTTACAAATTTCCGGTAGCCTTTTTTATAGAGATGTTCTAATCCCAATGTATAACCATCATATTGATTCATAAATACAGAAGGGATTTTTTCGCTCTCCACTCGTTGCCATGTCACAATTGGACCGTATTTCGTATAATGTTCAATCGTTTTCCAGTCATTAGAGCGAATAACCAAAACAAGTGCATCAATTTTCTTTTGTCGTAACATTTCTAGGGCTTCAAGTTCTTTATCTTGATCAATTCTGGTCATAAACAGCGTAACATTATAACCATGTTCTTGTGCCATCATTGTAAAACTCTTTAAAAAAACATTAAGTGAGTCTGTAAAACTAGGAATTACCATACCAATTAACTTAGTTGCTCCTTTTTTTAAAGAAACGGCATTTAAATTTGGGACGTAATCCAACTGATCTATTATAGCCTGAACGCGCTTTCTGGTTTCTTCACTGACATAATCACGTTTATTAATAACTCGTGAAACGGTTGCTGATGAAACGCCAGCTAGTTTCGCGATTTCTTGTATATTTGCCACTTGTCATACACCTCGATTTCTCGTAGCTCTATAATTAGTATACCAAAAAAGCCCGTCAAATAGCCAGTTTAGAAAAATTTAAAGTTATTGCTTGACCTGTAATGCATTACATGAATTATGATGAATTTGTAAAAGAAAACGCTTTTAAATTTTTAGGAGGTACATTAATTATGAAAAAAGGTGTAAAAATCGTTACAATTGGTGGAGGTTCTAGTTATACACCAGAACTTGTTGAAGGATTTATTAAACGCTATCATGAACTTCCAATTAAAGAACTTTGGCTAGTAGATATTGAAGCTGGTCGTGAAAAACTAGAAATCGTTGGTAATATGGCAAAACGTATGGTTAAAGCAGCTAATATTGATTGTGAAGTACATTTAACACTTGATCGCCGTGAAGCATTAAAAGATGCAGACTTTGTCACTACACAATTTCGTGTAGGATTGCTTGAAGCACGTATTAAAGATGAAAGAATTCCGCTTAGCCATGGTATTATCGGTCAAGAAACAAATGGTGCAGGTGGTATGTTTAAAGCATTCCGTACAATTCCTGTCATTCTTAGTATCGTAGAAGATATGCGCGAATTATGCCCAGATGCTTGGTTGATTAACTTCACAAACCCAGCAGGTATGGTAACAGAAGCAGTACTTAAATATGGTAAATGGGACAAAGTTATTGGTCTTTGTAACGTACCAATTGGCGCTATTAAGAGTGCATCAGATGTACTTGGAAAACCAGAAGAAGACTTATTCTTTAAATTTGCAGGGATTAACCATCTACACTGGCATCGTATTTTTGACAAAGATGGCACCGAATTAACGGAGACTGTAATTGATGGACTTTATGGACCAAATGCTAATCCAGGAAAAGTCGTTGAAAACATTAAAAATATGCGCTTCCTATATGAACAAGTAAAACATTTAAAAATGCTTCCTTGTCCATATCACCGCTATTACTACATGACAGATGCAATGCTTGAAGAAGAACTAGCATCATTCAAAAATGAAGGTACGCGCGGAGAAGTCGTGAAAAAACTAGAAAATAGTCTGTTTGAATTATATAAAGATCCAAATCTTGATTATAAACCAGAAGAACTATCTAAACGTGGCGGTGCTCATTATAGTGATGCTGCCTGTGAAATTATTAATTCTATCTACAATAATAAAGGTACATTAATGGTTGTTTCTACACGTAATAATGGTGCAATTGATGATGTTCCTTATGATAGTGCAATAGAAATTACAAGTGTTATCCGCGCACATGGGGCAGAGCCAGTTAATTTTGGTAAATTCCCACCAGCTCAACGTGGATTACTACAAGTGATGAAATCTATGGAAGAGTTAACTATCGAAGCAGCTGTAACAGGAGATTATGCAACAGCACTTCAAGCTTTCACTTCTAATCCACTCGTTCCAAGCGGCGACCTAGCAAAAACTATTTTAGATGAAATGCTAGAAGCGCATAAAGAATTCTTACCACAATTCGCGAAATAATAATAAAAAGGGACTCTGATTTTATGGGAGTTCCTTTTTTTATGCAAAAAATTTATAGAATTTTCCAAATCAAGTTGACTGACTATTTTATTTGTAGTAATATTTTAAAAGTATATCATAATTCTAAAAAGTCAAAAAACTAAAAAGGGGTTTTTTACATGTCGCAGATGCTAGCTTTTGTTACAGTTGTACTTATTTTATTTATTGGGGACGTTGTTGCCACAAGAACGAAAGCGTGGGTTCCTTCCGTTTTTGTATGTGCGATATTATTTCTATTCGGTTATTGGACATTTTTCCCAAGTAATATTGTTGAAATTGCGGGAATACCACCGATTGTTGCAACACTTTTAATGTATTTACTAATTACGAACATGGGAACTTTGCTTTCTGTTCGAGAACTAATGAATCAATGGAAAACGATTTTAATTGCGATTTCTGGGATTTTAGGAATTCTAGCACTACTATTTACAATTGGAACACTATTATTTGATTTTAAAACAGTTGTTGTAGTTGCCCCGCCGCTTGTTGGTGGAGTTGTTTCCTCGCTAATTATGTCGGAAGCGGCAAAAGCAGCAGGACTAGTAAGTTTATCCGTATTAGCAATTTTAATTTATGTTATGCAAGGATTTGCAGGTTATCCATTAACTTCGATTATGCTAAAAAAAGAAGGAAAGCGGATGTTATCTAAATATCGCTCAGGAGAATGGAAACCAACCAACGAAACCACACAAATTGAAGGTCAGGATACACACGAAACACCAAGACTTTTCCGGAAAATTCCTGATAAATATAATACCAATTATTTTAAATTTCTACGTCTTGGAATTGTTGGCTTTTTAGCTTATGGATGTTCGGTTCTAATTGATCCAATTTTAACAGTCAGTCCTTTTGTCCTTTGTTTATTGTTTGGTGTTATTGCTACTTCTATCGGGTTTTTAGAGCGCCAACCGTTACAAAAAGCGAGTGGTTTTGGCTTTGCGATTATGGGATTAATGTTGTTTATTTTTGATGGACTTAAAAATGCAACCCCAGAAATGTTACTTGATTTAATATGGCCAATGTTTGGAACAATTGTTATTGGTATTATCGGAATGTATATTTTTTCTTTCATTGTCGGTAAAATTCTTGGCGTAAGTAAAGAGCTTGCTTTTGCAGTATCACTTACCGCTTTATATGGTTTTCCGGCCGATTATATTATTACAAATGAAGTAATTAATTCATTAACGAGCGATCAAAAAGAGCGAGATGCTTTGACCAGTCATATGCTACCACCTATGCTTGTTGCCGGTTTTATTACCGTAACAATTGTTTCAGTTGTTTTAGCGGGCATTTTTGTAGGATTCCTGTAAAATAGAGAATGGGAGGAATGCCAGATGAAAACAAATCTAGAACGAATTAAACAGCATTTAGAAAAATTAGATACATATACCGCGACACCAGGAGAAGGAACCACTCGTCTTACTTATAGTAAAGAAGATTTAGGTGCGCGGAATTATTTAAAAAACGAAATGGCGAAAGTAGGATTGACGGTTACAGAGGATGCAATTGGCAATATCTATGGAAGACTTGAGGGAGCGAGACCAGATTTGCCAGCAGTTGTTGTTGGATCACACTTTGATTCCGTTCCAAATGGTGGTGCTTTTGACGGTCCAGCTGGCGTAATTACCGGACTTGAAGTAGCTACAGTCTTTCATGAACAAAAGTACAAGCCTTATTATCCACTTGAAATAATTGCAATGGTGGAAGAAGAAGGATCGCGTTTTGGTGCTGGACTTTTTGCTTCACGTGCTATTACTGGAAAAGTAACGAAGGAAATGTTATATCAGATGAAAGATAGTGACGGGATTACTGCAGCCGAAGCTATGAATAGTCTCGGATTTGATGCAAATAAAGTAACAGAAGCCATTCGTACAAAAGAATCAATCAAAGCTTTTATCGAGCTGCATATTGAGCAAGGACCAATTTTAGAAAATGCTGGCGAAGATGTTGCAATAGTTGATACGATTGTTGGTTTGACGGAAATAAAAGTAACGGTTAATGGGCAAGCAGGTCATGCTGGAACTACACCAATGAATAATCGAAATGATGCTTTAAATGCCGCCGTCCACATTTTAACACAGCTTCCAGAGCTCGCAATTCAAGAGGGAAATGGAACGGTGCTAACGGTTGGGAAATTAAACGTTTTTCCAAATGGAGCGAATGTTATCCCGAATAAAGTTGTTTTCACTGTCGATATTCGTGCAAAAGAAGAAAAACATGTCCAAAACACGCTGAAAAACGTGAAAGCTGTTATTAATCAAACACAACAAAACGGCATTACATGTGAAATAGAAGATATGCTTTATGAGAAACCTACTCAATTATCACAAGAAATTCACCAAGCTCTGTCTGCAAGTGCTGAGAAATTAGACTTTAAATACAGAACAATGGTTAGTGGCGCTGGTCATGATGCGATGATTTTTGCAAGTTTAACAGAGGTAGGACTTGTTTTTGTTCCAAGTCATAATGGAATCAGCCATGCACCAGAAGAATGGACTGATTATGATAAACTTCAAAAAGGTATTGAGGTTGTTTTAGACACAGTAACAAAATGGACGGAGGAAAGTGCAGATGAATAATAAAATAAAACAGCATATTTTAAAAGAAGAGAATGAAATGATTGCATTCCGTCGTGATTTACATCAACATCCGGAGTTGCAGTGGCAGGAATTCCGAACAACTGATCAAGTAGCAAAAGAGCTTGATAAACTAGGTGTTCCATATAAGCGCACAGAGCCAACTGGATTAATTGCTGATTTAGTAGGTGGAAAACCAGGAAAAACAATTGCATTAAGAGGGGATATGGATGCGCTTCCGGTACAAGAGCTAAACGACTCACTTGCTTATAAATCTACAGAAGATGGCAAAATGCATGCTTGTGGACATGATTCTC
Source organism: Listeria immobilis (assembly GCF_014322765.1). Lineage (GTDB taxonomy): Bacteria > Bacillota > Bacilli > Lactobacillales > Listeriaceae > Listeria > Listeria immobilis. The sequence goes on from NZ_JAASTZ010000020.1 coordinate 29,403, forward strand.
ATACATCCATGTTACTAACTGCCGCAAAAGCGCTTAAAGAAGTTCAAGCGGAATTAAACGGAACTGTCCGTTTTATTTTCCAGCCATCTGAAGAAAATGCAGAAGGTGCTAAAGAAATGGTGGCGCAAGGAGCGATGGAAGGTGTTGACCATGTTTTTGGCATTCATATTTGGTCTCAAATACCAAGTAATAAAATTTCCTGTATAGTCGGTTCCTCTTTTGCTTCAGCCGATATTGTTCAAATTGATTTTAAAGGCCAGGGTGGACATGGCGCAATGCCGCACGATACGATAGATGCAGCAGTAATTGCTTCCTCATTTGTAATGAATTTGCAAGCAATCGTTGCCCGAGAAACAGATCCACTTGACCCAGTCGTGGTAACTATTGGGAAAATGGAAGTAGGTACTAGATTCAATGTTATCGCGGAAAACGCCCATTTAGAAGGGACAGTTCGTTGTTTTAATAACACTACACGTGCTAAAGTAGCAAAATCAATTGAACACTACGCAAAACAAACCGCCGCGATATACGGAGGTACAGCAGAAGTCGTTTATACAGAAGGAACACAACCAGTGATCAATGATGAAAAAAGCGCTTTGCTTGTCCAAAAAACCATTGTGGAATCTTTTGGAGAAGCCGCACTATATTTTGAAAAGCCAACAACTGGCGGCGAAGATTTTAGTTATTTTATGGATGAAGCACCAGGAAGTTTTGCTTTAATTGGTTGCGCGAATGCAGAAAAAGATACGGAATGGGCACACCATCATGGTCGTTTTAATATCGATGAAAGTGTCATGAAAAACGGAGCAGAACTATACGCGCAATTTGCTTATAATTATTTAAATCAAGATGAATTCTAAATAAGAAAAGCCTTCGCTAACGTAAGCGGAGGCTTTTTTCATAACTACTATTGTTTTTCAACTACATGTATATCTTCAAAGGAACCATATTTAGTCCACCAAGGAACGGCACCTTCATCAAGTAATTTATCAAGCGAAGTAATATTTTCTTTACCTTGAGTACGAAGCCATTCACGAAGCGCTTCTTCACCTTGTTTACCATATACTTCAATACCATCAGCCCATGTTGCGCGACCACAAAGCACGCCGCTATATTGAACGTTATGTTGATTTGCGAATTGAATAGTTTTATGGAACATTTCAGAAGTTACACCAGCACTTAAATAAATAAATGGAAGTGGGCTTAAATCAGAACATTCTTCAAAATGACGAGCAGCCTCATCTTGTGTATAAGCTACTTCTCCTTCTGCAAAACCTTCTACATATTTAAAGTTAACGGGTACTTCAAGTTTTAGAACATCTACCCCATAACGTGGTTTAGAGAATTCTTTAATGGAAGCTTTTACTTTTGCGGGTTTTAATTTGGCATACTCAAGCGAACCAGAATCAGTCACTTTTGCATCATAAGTAATCGGTTCTAAGAAAAATGGAATATCAACCGCGCGACATTCAGCACCAATTCTTTCTAAAAAGGCATATTTAATTTCATTGATTTCTGCTGGTTCATCAGGATCATAATAAACAAGAATTTTAACAGCATCTCCGCCATTTTCTTTAATACGAAGGGCAGATAAATCTTCAATTAAATCCGGTAATTTACCAGGAGTAGTTGCATCATAACCTGTTTTTTCATAAGAAGTTAAAAGTCCGCTTCCTTCATGACGAGCTTTAATTGCAGGAGTACCATATTCTAAATCAAGCAAGATTGCAGAAGCATATGGAGTTAGCTCTTCAGATACTAGTTGTTTAAAGTCTTCTACATCTTTTTTATTTTCTGTTCCTTTAGCTTGTTGAATCATCTTTTTAAGGGAGCCACGTTGGTCAATCGCAAGTGCAGCGATAACGCCTTTATCATTAGAGAGTCTTTGCAAACCATCAAATTTACCTTTTGTTATTTGTACCATTTTTATCTAATCTCCTTTATAGCAATTTGTTATTATTTAATCAATTTGTCCTCAAATACTATACCACTAAAAATTTTTTTGAAACATGGGTATATTTGCACATTGATTTATGAATGAGAATAAATTACTATGGATTTGGAGTGTTAGGCACTAGTGGAGATTTGGGATAATTTCCACAGATGCATATTTCTTTTGGGAAGTCATTTAATGATTAGACCAGGAGTGATGGAATGAATCGATGCGAAAGACATAAAAGAAAGAAAAGAAAAAACATCATTATCGTGTTGTGTGCTATGTTTATATTATTTGTAACTACAAGTTGGATAATTGTTGAGTTTCAAGTCAAAAACCAACAAGCAGTAACAAAATCTAAACCAGTACAAAAAAGTGCAGCGCTTAAACCGACAAAACCATTTAAACCAAAACCTGTCAAAGAAAAACCGACAGAAACAACCGTAAATAATCAAGAAATTGATAACTATTTACAACAAATTGATTTTAGTGGTTCGGCGCTTATTGTTCGTGATGGAAAAACCATAGTACAGAAAGGTTACCTGGATGCTAATCGTGAAACTAAACAACCGAATACACCAGATACACTTTACTACATCGGTTCGTCGCAAAAAGCAATTATCGCAACAGCAATTTTACAATTAGAAGAGCAAGGGAAAATAAGCACGGACGATCCAATTTCTAAATATCTGCCAAATTTTCCTAATGGGAATCAAATTTACATTAAGAATTTCTTGAACCACACATCAGGGATTGTTGGCCATCGAGAAAAAATTGGGACAATTACGCCGGAAAAGTTAATAGAAGATATTGAGAAACAGGGGATAGAAACTAATACTGGGGTATGGAATTATTCGGACTCAAATTATGCTGTTTTAGCATACTTGGTTGAAATTCTTAGTGGAAAGTCATTAAAAAGTTATCTCAAAGAAAAAATATTTGAACCATCAGGTATGAAAAATACAGGGTTTAATCAAAAAGATGTTAAAAAAGGGGGAAATGACTCAACAGGATATTATATTAATAAAGATGGCTCTTACAGGAAACCGGAATTAGTAGATTTATCACAAATGTATGGTTCAGGAGATATATGTATGACTGCCAAAGATTTATACTTGTTTGACAAAGCTTTAATGGATAAAAAATTAATTTCTGAAACAAGTTTGAAGAAAATGTTTACATCTGGAAGTACTTCTAAATATGGCATGGGATTTTACGTGGATCCAGGAAGCTATAATAGTCATGGGGTACTCAGTGGCTGGAATGTTTCTAATAGTATGAGTCATACTGGAAGAACCTATGTTATCTTATTTTCCAACATCCAGAATAATATTGCTTCCTTTGGAAAAGTGAATAACCATATTTACAATTTATTAAATAAATAGAAGAAACCTCGATTCTGAATATGGAATCGAGGTTTTCTTTTATTTTCCTGTAATTTGTTTTACGGTATCTTCCAATTGATAAAGTTGAGCAGCGGCGCTATAGTCACTCCATTTTGTGTTATCTACTTTATACACTTGGTTTTTCTGTACAGCGGGAATATCTTTCCAAACACCACTTAGCATTTCGTTAATAGAATCTTCATTACCATCTTCAGGCATTAAGATAAATAAACGATCTGCATCTTTTGCATAACTAGGTATTGCTTCGTTGGAAATTGCTTTTGTATCATGATTCATTTTCGCTTCGTCAGTTGGTGTGAAACCAGCTCCGGAAAATAATCCGTCGAAAACTTTTGGATCATGAATATAGATTTCTTTGCCATAAAATTGAATCACTGCCGCTTTTTCATTCTCCACTCCAGCATCTTTTAATGTTTGTTTAGCTTCTTTGGATGCAGTCACATAGTCTTCATCCCATTTTTCTTTTTCAGCTTTTTTATTTAAGAGATTTGCGATATTACTAAGTTGTTTATCAGGTGTATCTCCAAAATGTGTAATATATACTGGAGCGATTTTTTCAAGATTTTCTAAAAGATCTTTTTGGTAATCACTAATAATAATTAAATCAGGGTTTAAGTTGGCTACTTTTTCGATATTTGGTTTATCATTACCAACACTTTCTGTTCCTTTTGTTGCTTCGGGGTAGGTAGTGATGTAATAATCTAGCGTACCAACTGGTTTAACACCTAAAATTTCCATTTCGCTTACGTTTTGAAGCGCTACAATACTTTTCGGTGTTGTTGGTACTTTCACTTTACGATCAAGTGCATCCGTTACTGTTTTTGTTGCATTTTCCTTTTCTTTACTTGAGTCTTTATCTGAAGAACTGCCACAAGCGGTTAAAACTACTGCTAAAAGTAATGTCATAAAGATAGCAGCCCATTTATGCTTTTGATACATTATGTTTCCTCCCTAATTGAAAATGATTTTCATTATCGTTATAAAAATAATTATATCGAAAACGGGAGGAAATAACAAGGTGAAAATTAGCACAAAATGTTTTTATTTTAGAATTGGATGTTATCACCTATAGTAAGCGTTGGGAAAATTTCAGGTGATACAATAATAGCTCCTGGTAATACTTCATTTTCGCCAGATCGGAAGTAGATAGAAATATGACCAAGCTCTTCCAAGTTTTTATTTGCTTCTGAACCAACTTCTTCTATTATATACTCTTGTGTACCGAAAGTTAGTTTGTTTCCTTTTTGGATGACGTTATTAGGTGTTTGTTCAAATTCATGAATAACCGATATTTCGCGTAATTCATTGGTTGCTGTTGGTCCAAAGAGTATGACAATTTTTTCTTCTTCAAAAGCAGGGACAAGTGGACCAATCTCAATTATTTTACTTTGTGTCATAGTGAATTCCTCCTTTAAAAATTAGTACATTCCGATACTGAATACCCAAGCAATGACAACTGCTAGAACACCGGTGATCATCCGGCTATATAAAATGGCTGGAACCCCAAATTGAACAGTCTTTGGTTTAGCTTCAGCAAGTGATAGACCAACTGGAATAAAGTCGCAACCAGCTTGAGCATTAATAGCAAATAAAGCTGGAAGAGCATAAGTAACAGGGATAGCGCCAATAGCAATTTGCGAACCAATCAATACACCAATGACCTGGGCAATAACTGCACCTGGACCAAGAATTGGCGATAAAAATGGTAAGCTACAAATAAAGGCAATAAGTAACATCCCCCAAATTGAACCAGCCAGAGGGGATAGGGTATTGGCAATTAGTTTTCCGATTCCTGTATAGTTAATAATACCGATAATCATACTAATGAAAGCCATAAAAGGAATAATATTCTTAATAAGCATATCAACAGAATCACGTCCTGCTTGATAGAAAATTCCCATCGCTTTACCAATGCCGCGTGAAAATTTAACAAGGAATCCTTCTTTTAATTCATGAGCTTCTTGTTGATCTTCCTTGATTTTGGCGTAATCTTCTTTAAACTTTTCCCGGTCAAAAGGTTTTCCAGGGTTGGCTTCAGTAGTAGTGACTTCTATATCTTCAGGTTTTACACCAGAAACGAAAATATCTTCTGTAATATGTTTTGCTAGTGGACCAGAAGGAGAAGAAGGAAGAACATCTACTGTTGGAATACGTTTCATAGGATAGACGCCAATTCGTGCAGTGCCCCCACAATCAATAACTACGCACATCATTTCTTCTTCTGGAATAGAGTTTTTAAAACCATCAACTGCCTCTGCTCCTGATAATTCTGCTATTTTTTTAGCAACAGGATGAATACCGCCACCAGTGATAGAAACTACTTTTATTCTTGGCTCGCTAGGTGTTAAATCTAGCCCAGTCCCCCAACCACCTTGGCCTTTGTTTACATGAATGGATTGATACATTTTATTTGCCTCCTATCTATCTCAGACTTTTTCTTTTCGCATTAGGAATTTTGTAATGGTTTCTGTAATAACTCCACGCATTAAGATAACAACGATACCAGCTAAAAAGTAACGTACAGCAAGGCTTGACATACTATAACCGGCTTCAACAACCCCATTAGCGATACCTAAGTAAACAAAAAGTTCTCCGGCATTTGCATAAGGGAAAAGTCCAGTTACAGGGTGTAAAAATGAAACTACAGAGTCATAAAAGGCAGGTTTTTGATGTTCTTTTACAAAGCGACCAAACGTATAAGCCATTGGATTGGTTAGCATTAACACAGATAAAACTGGCATAAGTGTATAACGCAAAATTATATTTTTAGCAGAAAATTGGATGGCTCTGTTAACTCGCTCTTCCCCGATAAAAGCAATAATCGAGTAAGTAAAGGTTAAAAGGACAATTAAAAGAGGGACAATTCCCGTCATAAAACTTATAAACTGTTTACCACCGGCTTCGAAAAGACCGATAAAGTTCGTTCCAAACCATTCGATATAATCCATTCGGAAACACTCCTTTTTGATTTATTAAAGCGCTTTCAAACAACTGTTAACTGTTTTGATAACTGCTTTTTCTTGGATAGAATTTTTTTGTTTATTTGTTAATTCAGTGAGAATTTCAGATAATTCTTTTTGCTGATAGTCGGTAAAGGTTTTGAATTTTGCAAAAACCGTTTTTCCCGTTAAAATCTGACATTCATGAACAACTTGCTTTTCATTTACAACCAGTATTGCAACGGCACTTGAGCGGAATTTCAAGCGTTCCATTTCGGAATAAAGGTGAAAGCCGATTTTTCCAGCATATTTTGTCGCGACTTTATTCATATGGTGTTGATAATACCGCACTTGGAAAAAAGCTAAGAATGTCTGAGCGATAAAAATAAGGGAAGCAATTAGAACAATATTCATCTATTTTCCTCCTTATAATTGGCGGGAAAAGTAGGAAATAACCATTCCCGCCATGTTAAATTAATTACTAAAAGTTTCATCTTGTAGTTTTCTAAGTTTCCAAACGGTAGTAGACTCATCAAGTGTGACATCTTCGTCTGTAATGAAAGTACCAGCTTTAATATTTCGACGGGCTATAACCTCACCACTAATTAAGCCGATTGGAATATGCCCATTTGTTGCCATATCAACATGTGTTTCTAAGACGCCACGAACACAGAAACCGCCGATTCCATCAAGTTTTTCACCTGCTTGAATATCTTTTTTCGCGACAGAAACGGTTTCTGAAACTGGCGCGCCTTTTGGTACAATAGCATGATCATGATTAAGAACAGCTTTGGCAATTGTGAGTGGTGTTTCAAGACTTGCTAAGTGATAAGGACGGTAAAGGATGTGATGGTCGCGTTCACCTTTTTTCATTAAATAGCTTAATTCATGACTAACGCCTTCATTTTGTCCTTTAACAATAACGAAAACTCCTGGTGCTAAGCCGTCGACATATTCAACAACACCAAACTTATTTAAAATTCCGCCTTGTTCTTTTAAGTCTAAATCTTTAATAACAGAATCAACATCACCAGAGATACCGTGCATTCCAACTACATCAGGAACATAACCAATCGCATTGGAAAGTAAATTCATTTCAGCCATTGTTTTAGTACCATCTTGGAAAGCAGCTAACATATGAGAAGCCATATTTTTTCCATCTGCTTCGGCTTGGCAACTATCTGGATTAGCGTTGATTTTTAATTTATTGTTTTTTCCTTTTCCGGCAACAAGCACTTCCATCCCCATAGATTTGGAAAATTCATAAAGTTCAGTTATTGCAGCGGGCTCATCGCCATCTGAACCGGTATAAACTAAACCAGCACTATCATATAATTTTTTCATCAGTGGGCCGATTGTAATATCAATTTCAACATTAAGTAATACAAGTTGTTTTTTAGCAAGTAAGGTTTCTAGGGAAATTTTTGCTCCGACTTCTGGGACACCTGTAGCATCGACAATCACTTCTACCAGATCAGAATGAATAATTTCTTTAAAGTCATTGGATAATAGAATTTTTTCTTTTTTTGTAGCAGTAGCATTGTAAGAATCAGCAGCTTTTTTTGCGGCTTCCACATGAATATCACTAATACCAACTACACTCATTCCTGGAATAGCAGCGATTTGTGAAATCATCCCGAATCCCATTTGGCCGGCTCCGATAACTCCGACACGAATAGGATTATTTTCTTGTTCACGAGCAAGTAACTGTCTGTATAAAGTCATTTCAAGTTCCTCCTAGTAATCGTTTTCATTTATTAAAATAAAATTCCGGATAAAGCTGTTTTATTCTAATTAATGATAATTTGACATTTGTCACTAGTAGTGACAAATGTCGTATTTCACAAATTAAATATAACATTTAAACTTTTTTACGTCAATGAAATATTGTACATTTTTATTTTTAAATAAATAAAAAAAGCTCAAACTGATTGGGACAGAGAGCTTTTTACCAGCTTAACTTTTTTGGATTAATAGATTAATTAATCTTTGTTTTGAAGAATGTATTCAGCCATTCTATCAGTTATCACAATCACATCTATTAATCCAGCAGTGAGTGCGGTTTCGAGGGCGTCTTTTTTATGTAGTCCATTTGCAAGTGCAACAACAGTAGGGATATTTTTTAATTCTTCCAAGCTTAAGCCGATTACGTGCGTATTAATTTTTGTTTTAGCTTCTTTGCCGTTTGCTGTGTAGAAACGAGAATTAATGTCGCCAATGACATCTTTGTAACGTAATTCTTCTATAATTTCTGGGGTAATATAGCCAATTTCTTCCATTGTGCTGTGGTTATAAGGGCTAGAAATCCCAACTATCGCCATATCTACTTTTTTTCCTTCTTCCAAGACTTCATTAATATATTTATTTTTGGATAAATCGTTTTTCATTTCGGTATCTTCTACAAGTGCGGGTGCATAAAGATACTTAGAATGGCACTGCATTTTCTTTTTTAAGTCATAACAGATTTGGTTGGAGTGAAGATCAATATCACTGGATCCCATTCCGCCAATAAGGGGAATAATTGATAAATTTTTATGAGGGATATATGGAAATTCATTAGCAAATTTGCGAATCGTTTTCCCCCAAGAAATCCCAAGAGTATTAACTTTAGCAATACGTTTACTGAGCGTATAAGCGGCTTCTTTGGCTAGAAAATTCAATGCCTCTTCTTCGGACATATCATGTGTTGCGACTACAATTGCTTCTTCTAGTCCAAATTTTTCTTCTAATTTTTGTTCTAAGTCAACTGTGTAATAAGTTTCATCCTTAATAAAGATTTCCACAATTCCTAAATCTTTGGCACGTTGTAGTGTTTTGGAGATGATGGATCTAGATATCCCGACTTTTTTTGCAATTTGTGCTTGGGTCCAACCGTAATGATAATACCAGGTAGCGATTTTCACCATATCTCTTTTTTCTTCCCATTTCATCTTTATTACCTCCATTCTACATAATAACGGAACAAAAGTTATACGCTGTCACAAATGTTTCATGCTAATAGTATCATATAATCTGCTTTATGCAAAGTTGGGGAGGAAGTTTTATTTGTGTCAAAATGACAAACGATAACTTGCTTAGTGTTGGAGCTTTTTTCGTGAATAGTTAGAGAGTTCGTCCAGAAAATAACACCTTTTTCTTCTCTAGGGAGAATTTTAGCCAGCTTCGGCATGATATTATAAATTTGAGTTTTAAAGCAGTCTTTTTGCCGAAACACTTCAAGATTAATCCACTACTTTTAAGGAGATTGAAAAAATGAAAATGAAATGGAAAATATCTCTACTGCTTGTTTTATTATTTGCGTTCTTTGCTCCAGTTTATACAAGTGCGGTAGAAACAGAAGGAGATGCTGCTAATGAATTAGAAGCCAGCGAAGAAGTAAATGATATAGAAGGAGGTGTGGAAGAATCTGATCCTATCGAAGTGCTGCCAGAAGTCCTATTACCAGTAGCCTCCCACAAGATAGAGGAAACTAACGAGAATAGAACTAAAGCATTAACGAAAGAAAAATCTTTACTTACTACAGAACCAAAAAAAGTAACTGCAATCCCAACTGGTAGCACGATTGCTACTGTTTTTCCAGATGCAGAAATGGCGAGCACGATTGTTACATCATTAAATACCACATCCTATAGTCCGACCCAACAAAAAAGAACTTGGACGGTCAACGATATTATTACAGAAAATGATTTGCTAACAATTAGTCGTATTCTGGGAAATGGTGAAAAACTTAAATCTATTGAAGGAATACAATACTGTACACAGGTAATTGAAATTTCATTCACAGCTAATAGTGCTAGTATCGATACAGGTCTTGATAATATTGCACCTTTAGCAGAAGCGGTTGGTGGATATCCTAAACTGGAAACACTAACATTACGTTCGATGTTGAAACTTCAAGATTTGTCTCCTCTTAGTCAAATTGATGGTGGTTTTCCAAAATTAACTACTTTTACCATTGCCGTTATCTCGTGTAAAGACTATTCTTTTTTGACAAAAGTAGTTGGAGGATTTCCTCAATTAAAAAACTTGGTTATAAATACGGGTTACTTTAAGGATTTAAGTGTCCTTTTGCAAATCGATAAAGGTCTTCCTAATTTAGTAAATTTAAATCTGTCTTCAAATAAAATCAGTGACACTTCTTCATTAGCTAGTTTTAACGAGCTATCTCAATTAGAAGTCTTAAACTTAGGTAGTAATTTAATTGATAATCTAGATTTTTTAGAAAACCCAAGTGGATGGCCTAACTTAAAAGAACTTCTATTAAACTATAACCTAATAGGAAACAACGCTTTGAAAAGTTTTCCTAATGTATCTGCTGGCTTTCCAAAATTAGAGCGATTAGCTTTAGGGCAAAATAAAATTAGTGACATAACGTCACTAACGCAAAAGAATTTTTTAAATATGAAAAATTTTGAGCTTACTTATAATCAGATAAGCGATATATCTTCCCTAGCAAATATGCAGTTCAACTATTCAATTTATATTAATGTTTCTAAACAAGGAATATTGCTTCCGATTATTAATTCTGTTGCCACAAATCAAAGCTTTACAACTGAAAGTATAGATATTATAGACGAGTTAGGTAATAACCAACCGCCTAATACGTTCTTGCCATATACAGGGACTTATCAAGCGATAAATTCACAAATTACTTGGCCAATAAGCACTATGATAACTGACCCCTCATACGCAAGGAATGGTTATATTATTCCTTACATTCCAGCACATGATGGAGTTTCTTATGGATGGAATTATACAAGAAATGAAAATAAAAGGAATGTGAGCTTTAGTGGAACAGTCTATCAGCCATTAAATTATGTGCACTTTCCACCGACAATAACAGCAGATAATTCACAAGAATATGTCGAAAATGAAACAGTAACGGAAGCTGATTTTTTAACAGATATACATGCCACTACAGATGATGGGTCTCAAATAGATTCCGACTTTGAAACAGTTGTTGATAAATCAGTTCCGGGTGATTACATGGTGACACTAATAGCTTCTAATGGCGTGGGTGCCGCGACGCCAGTATCCGTAACAGTCCGTATCCTAGCTAGTTTAGAGTTGGAAGTTCCTGCCAGTTTTCGAATGGATGTGGATGCGAATGTAGATGCAATCCCGACTTCAGACACGAACCAAACGCTAAAATGTTATGGAGCTATGGGGGTGGCCGATTTAAAAGTAACTGACCGTCGAAGCGTGAAACCAGGCTGGACAGTGACCGCCTCGATGACCCCATTTACGAATAGTAAGGGAGATATACTAGAATCTCCGCTTAAATACCAGAGTCAAACATTAGCAAGTGGTGCAGTTTATTTAGGGACAACTAATCAACCGATAGAAGTCAAGGCGGCGAGTAGTCAGACTGGATATATTACCACTACTTCCGACCTCCAAGACCGATTAACAATGGATGTCCTTCCGAATGATGCTTTGGTTGATGATGCCTATGAAGCAAACATTACTTGGACTTTAGAAGACGCTCCTAGATAAAAAAATTTCTAAATATCTCTTCCTTTTCAAGCCTTGCAACACATATCAAGCATTATTTTAGTTAATTACAATTCATTTGTGTCAAAAAAACAAACTGTATTTTTCGTTATGCAGGAACATTTTCAAACCTATTACATATTTTCAAGTAGGAAAAAACAGTCTCCTTGTCTCTTCGTAGAGAAAATTTATCAATGAGCACATGGTAGTATAAAATAAGTTCTCGCCCCATCTATACATATTTTATTTAATACGTTATTAAAGGGAGTGGTTTTTAATGAAAGATTTATTTACCCATGAAGAGTTCGTTGGCATGATGCAGAAATACGGTTTGAGACATACTAAGCGTAAATTAGTACGTGGCGAAAATATTCTCACACATGCAGTACATCTTGATAGTGTCATTTTATTAATGGATGGTTACATAAGTAGTTATACCTGTGAAGCTCCTGAAAAATTATTATCTATTTTTGAACCCGGTATTTTTTTAAGTTATTCGATTTTGGAAGAAACTCCGATGATTGTGACGAATATTGCGCTATCAGACACATGCGAGATATACGAATATAAAAAAGAAGATATCGAATATGCATTAACCTTATTTCCGGAAAATTTTGGGTTTCAGTATTTTTTTCTTAAAAAAATTGGGCGTCATTTATATTATCGAACTTTATTAAATGGGAAAAAACACAAGGAAAAACTATACTATGCGATGAAATATCTGGGGGAGCTTATAGGTAGCAAGGATGAACAAAATAATATTGTGCTACCAAAGGAAATTACGATAAATATATTAATCGAATATAGTACTTTATCAAGAGCAGCATTTTATCGACAACGTATTCATTTATTAGAGAAAAAAATTTTGAAAACAAATAAGAATAGTTTTATAGTGCAAGACATTACACCGGAAATGTTTTGATATTTGAATAGGATTGATTAAAGGAGAGCTGCAAATAATGAACATTAATTGGAAGACATTTTTGCTTGTTGTTTTATTATTGGCACTTATTGTTCCTGTTTATACAAAAGCCGTGGAGACAGGAAATGAGGTTAAAGATTTAAGTGAAGTAGAAGGGGGAGAAAAAGTCGATAATACGCAAGAAAGTATTACTTCAACAGAACCAGTCGAAGTGTTGTCAGAAATTCCTTCCATACCTAAAAAAACAGCTAAAAGTTCGTCTGATACCGAGGCGTTAACCAAAATCAAAGAAGTACCTAAAATCACTGCTAAGCAAAACAATGTATCAGCTATTTCAAATGGCAGCACAATCTCGGATATTTTCCCCGATACGGTAATGGCCAGCACAATTGTTAGGGTATTGAATTCAACTACTCTTAGCCCTACACAGGTAAAAAGAAATTGGACAGTTAATGATGTTGTTACAGAAAATGATTTACGAACTATTTTACAGTTTTGGGGAGTTGGTCAAAATATCACATCTATTGAAGGGATACAATATTGCACAAATCTAAGAGAAATTTCGATTGCTGATAGAGTTAATGATGATAATAGTAAAGGGGTTGTAAGTTTAGAACCCTTGTCAAAAGCAGTTGGCGGATTTCCGAATCTTACTGAATTAAAGCTTGACACAATGCAAGCTACGGATTTGTCACCACTTGGCCAAATTGAAGGTGGTTTTCCAAAGCTAGAAAGAATATATATAAGGAATTTACCAGTGACAAACGCTTTTTTTATTAAGGAAGTGGATGGAGGTTTCCCTAAGCTAAAGGAATTAACTATTACGAAGTGTAAAGTAGACAATTATCCCTCTTTTTCACAAATTGAAGGTGGTTTTCCTAGCTTGGAAATTTTAAATTTGGGCGAGAATAAGTCGATTGATAACCTAGATTTTTTAATACATTCTGGTGGATTTCCAAAGTTAGAAGAGCTTTCTTTATTTTATAACCAAATTGATTCTACTGCTTTAGAAAGCCTAGCTAATATTCCAGGTGGTTTTCCTAAATTAGAAAAAATTAGTGTTACTGGCAATAAAATTGATGATTTAACTCCATTAACTCGAGTAGATTGGCCATTGTTAAGGTATATTTACATCGATAGAAATAATGTAGCTGATATATCAGAATTAAAAAACATTCAATCCAAGTATCGTATTTATATTGATGTTCGGGAACAAAGTATATTCCCTCCTAAAATTAGTTTGGATATTAGAGGAGGGTCAGGCATTTCAGTTAAAAGTGCAGATTTTAAGGATTTATATGGGGTTAACATACAGCCTACCACTTTTAAACCTGAGAACGGCTTGTATCAAACAACGGATTCTATGATTACTTGGGAATGGCCAGGTTCTGCCCCTAATCCTTACTATTACAAAGATTTTGTTAGATATAAGGGTGTCACATATAGCTGGGATAAAATTTATTATCCAACAGCTGAAATAAATATTGAGCAGGTAATGTATTCTGGTACAGTTTACCAGCAAGCGGATTTTATGCATTTTCCTCCTACAATATTAGCGGATGGGATGATAGAGTACGGTGAAAGAGAACAAATAACAGAAAAGCAATTTTTACAAGATATACATGCAACTACTGGTGAGGAGGATGAGGGGGTATTAGTAGATTCTAATTTTGAAAAAGTTGTTAATACTTATAATCTAGGCACCGAGTATTTGGTTACTTTAACTGCTTATAATCTATATGGAAGTGCAACTCCTGTAACTGTTAGAGTTCGTATTGAGCCAGCATTTGATATGCATTATCCTGCTACCTTCCGAATGGATATTGATAATAATCCAGATGCAGTGCCAATTTCGGATAAAAAGCAAATACTTCATGCTTACGGAACACCTATTGATCCTAAAGTAAATATTGTTGATAGGAGAGCGGCTGAAGGGAGCTGGATCTTAAGTTCGGCAGTATCGGTTTTTGAAAACAGTACCGGAGATATTCTTGAAACTACGCTTAAATACCATAGTGACACGCTTTCTTCTGATATATTGCTGAATTCGACTAATCAACCTATTGAAAAAAAAGGACCTGCGGGAACGCCGGGTACTGATTGGACTGATATTTCACTCCAAGATTGCTTAAGTATGGAAATTTTACCGAACGATGCACTGGCAGGAAGGGAATATACAGCAACAATAAATTGGACGTTAGAAGATGTGCCGCATTTATAACCGGATATTTTAGATAAAAGGAGCTATTTAAATTGAAAAAAATAGGATTCATTTTGCTTTGTTGTTTATTTATGTATACTTCACCCGCATTTACTGAAGCATACACAGATACAGCCAATAGCCAAGCAGGGATAACTTTTACAAAAGACTCGAGACCTCCTAGAGATGGAACGGATAACCAACAAGGTACTTTTCCGTCTAAAGCACCAATAAAAAAACTTCCCAAAACTGGAGAAAGTTCTGATTTTTACTTAGTTTTGGTTGGGTTGGGTCTGCTTTTCATCGCTAAAAAGAGTTGTTTAAGGAGGTGATATAAGGCAAGGGAACTAGGTTTACAGTACGACAAAAAAAGGATAACAGAAAGAGGAGAATTATAATGACAAGCAAAACAGTAAAAGTAACAACAGCGAGTTTATTAGCACTAGGACTAATGGTAACTCCAGCACTTTCAGGAGATTTTGCCAAAGCGGCAACGACAGTATCAAAAGATTCAACAGGAACAATTAAATTTGACAAAAGCACAACACCAGATCCAGACCCAATTGACCCAGATCCAATTGACCCAGATCCAATCAATCCAGATGATCCGCCAGTAGGTTCAGATGATCTTTGGATTTTGGCAGTATCTGATTGGGATTTTGGGATTCATAATGTAGCTTCTTTATCTACAGGCGCGCTTAATGTCAACGCAGCAGATGCAACAATTTCAACTTATACAGATACAAATGCCAATGGAAAACAAGATTTGCCAGCGGAAGCAACAGTAGCCAAAGCGGTAACACCATATGCGCAAATTAGTGATGTTCGAGGTACCAACACTGGTTGGACACTTTCTGTTACAGGTAGTGCATTTGTAGATTCTTCCACTCCTGCAAAAACTATTCCAGGTGCACAATTAACTATTCCAAAATCAACAGTTAGCTCTGCGGTTTCTACTGCACAAGCCCCAACTGGATATGATAATGTAACAATTTCAATGACCGGCTCAGGTGCGGTCCCAGTAATGGCAGCACGTGACAAGCAAACGGCAACACCAACAAACTTTAGCGATGATGAAGGAATGGGAACTTGGACAGATAGCTTTGGTTCAGCAGCAACAAATGCAACAACTGCCTCTAAACCAAAATTAACCATCCCGCAAAATGTTGTTGTAGCGGATGGGACTTATGAAAGTACTTTAACTTGGACTTTAAGTGATACACCAGCTATCTAACATTTTTTAAAGAGAAAACTTCATTGTACGATGTTGTTTTCTCTTTTTATATTAAGTATCTAGGAGGAAAAAGCGACTTGAAAAAAATACTTGCTATCATCTTTGCTTCTACACTAATGGTCATATGTCTACCAAATCATTCTACAGAAGCATCAGAAAATAATAGTTTCTCTGTCAAAGCAATCCTTCCCGCAAATCAAGCATCTAGTGTAACGTACTTCGATTTACAAATGAGTCCGAAACAAGAACAAACGATAAAAGTGGAATTAACGAACCAAAGTGACGAAGAAATAACCATTGAATGTTTAGCGAATACAGCAGTTACCAATGATATGGGCTATGTTGATTATTCAATCCCAAACACAAAACCAGATAAAACATTAAAATATCCTTTTGCGGAAATTGTTACAGAAGGCGCAAATGAAATAACTCTTAAACCAAATGAAACAAAGGACTGGACTGCAACTATCCGCATGCCTGCAAACAAATATGATGGTATTATTTTAGGCGGACTACATTTTCAAGAAAAGAAAGATGAAGATGCAAAGAAGAAATCAGAAGAAAAAGATGTTCAAATTAAAAATGAATACGCATATGTTATTGGTGTGAAATTAACTGAAACACCAACTGTTGTAAAACCAGATTTAGCTTTAAACAGCATTAAACCAACAACTAAAAACTATCGAAATGTAGTTGAATTTAATTTACAAAATACAAAAGCGACTTTAGTTGGTGAACTAAGCGTGGATGCAAAAATATATAAAAAAGGGAACAAAGAAGTTTTACATGAATCAAAGCGAACCGATCTTTCTATGGCGCCAAATTCTAATTTTGATTACAGCGTAGACTGGGAAAACCAAGCATTAAAACCAGGGAAATATCAACTTCAGTTAGTAGCCAAAACAATAGATGACACATGGGAATGGACGAAAGACTTTACGATTTCATCTGATGAGGCAAAAACAGCTAATAATACTGCTTTAGGTCTTGAGAAAGATTATACTTGGCTTTATATTGCGGGAGGCATTGTGCTATTGCTTCTTATTATTACGGCTACTTATTTTATTGGTAAACGAGCTGCGAAGAAAAAACAAAAAGACGAATAAACCACGAAAAAACAGCTTGAAATTCAAGAATAGACTCTTGCTTTCAAGCTGTTTTTTATTATTTTTGAATTTTTTCTGTTTCGACGACTCGCAAACCTTTACGTTCTAAGTGTGCCACAATCTCATTTTTCTTATCTTCTGTTACACCAGTTGGTAAGGATACAAGCACGCGGCGAATGAAGTCTTCGGATTGATTGTCGAGTGTGATAAGGCTGGCAATACTTGAATAACGGTCGATGATTTTGGTGATTTTTGTTAAGGCACCTTTTACTTCACCAGTTGCAATCGTAAGTACATAACTAGTTGTTTTTACATTCCAACCATCTTGGAGTAGTCCAAGTAATTTTCCATGCGTTAAAATACCATAAAAATGACCTTGCTCATTTAAAACAGTGATATACGGTAACTCTTTAATAGTAAAGAATACTTCAAAGAAAGAAGCATTCACACAAATATGTTTCGAGGCATTTTTGATTAAGCTCATTACTGGGTCGCTTAAGCTACCACCATTTGCAGCATGTTTGTAAATGTGCATTTTATAAATATTACCTAAGAATTTTTCGCCTTTTTCGTCTAATACAGGAACACAGCGATAACCAGATTCTTCCAATAAATTGATAGCCTCTTGTAATGTAGCGTCTCCAGGTACCGTTGTTAAATTTATTTTAGGGATACAAAGGTTTTTTATCAACATGTTATTCACTCCATTCTTCTTCCCTTTTATTCTAACGTAAAGTAGGTCTTTTGTATAGAAAATCACTATGGGTTGTTGCGATAATTCGAAAAAAACGTGATTAATTACTTATATCCGCCTTAACTTTTGGTTAAAGGTTTAAATTTTCCAAAAAAAGTGTATTATTAACTATGCTATGTAAATATTTAATAGGAAGAAGGAAGTAGAAAAATGGGACAAGAAATGTTGAATTTTGATTATTATAACCCTACGCATATTATTTTTGGTAAAAATCGTTTGGAAGAATTAAATCAGGTTATTCCTGCAGATAAAAAAGTTCTACTATTATATGGTGGTGGAAGTGTTAAAAAATTTGGTACGCTAGATAAAGTGAAAGCAGTTCTGAAAAACAGAGAAATCGGTGAATTTGGCGGAATTGAAGCGAATCCTACATACGAAACTTTAATAAAAGCAATTAAACTTGTGAAAGAAGAAAACTATGATTTCTTGCTTGCTGTTGGTGGTGGTTCTGTTATTGATGGTACAAAATTTGTTGCTGCAGGAGCTTTGTTTGACGGGGATCCAATCCATATTTTTGGTAGTGGAATTGGAGAAAACCGTCCTATTACAGAAGCGCTTCCATTTGGGACAGTTTTAACTTTACCAGCAACCGGTTCTGAAATGAATAGCGGTGGCGTGGTAACTTTTGTTGAAAAGAAAGCTAAACTTGGATTCGGAAGTCCATTTACTTATCCAGTGTTTTCTTTACTTGACCCAGAACTTACATATACACTACCTGCGCGCCAACTTGCGAATGGAATTATGGATGCGTATGTGCATGTTATGGAACAGTATATGACTTATCCAGTGGGGGCTTTACTTCAAGATCGTTATGCAGAAAGCTTGTTACAAACATTGATTGAAATTGGACCAGATGTAATCGACGAAAATAATCACGACTATAATACTCGCGCGACTTTTATGTGGTCGGCTACAAACGCATTAAATGGTACACTATCTCGAGGTGTTCCGCAAGATTGGGCGAGCCATGGTTTAGGTCATGAAATTACCGCGCTTTACGGAATTGACCACGCTCGAACATTAGCCATTGTACTTCCATCACTTTTAAATGTACGTCGAAATGAAAAACGAGAAAAATTAGTGCAATATGCTGAACGAGTATGGGGCATAACTAACGGTGATGAGGATGCAAAAATAGATGCAGCAATTGCTAAAACACGTGAGTTCTTTGAAAGTCTAGGTGCGGGGACTAGATTTAGCGATTATGGTCTCGGCGAAGAAGTAGTGGAACAACTTGTGAATCAATTAGAACGGCATGGTTTAACAAGTATTTCAGAACGTGGCGATCAAACTCTAGAAGTATCTCGTCAAATATACACAAATGCATTATAATAGTTAATGAACTTTTCGTAAACACCAAAAAAATGGTAGCTTATTTATTTAATATGAGAAGAAAGGAAAGAGGCGATTTTTCTTGAGTACAGATAGTCCTGCAAAAGAAAAAACATTTTTTGGGCATCCGCGTGGACTCGCAACCTTATTCAATACTGAATTTTGGGAGCGATTTTCCTACTATGGGATGCGCGCAATACTTATTTATTATATGTATGATACCGTTGCGAATGGCGGATTAGGGTTTAGTCAAGCAACGGCAACAGCAATAATGTCAATTTATGGGTCACTTGTATTTATGTCTGGGGTTATTGGTGGCTGGTTTGCTGACCGAGTTTTAGGGCCTAGACAGACGATCTTTTATGGTGGAGTACTGATTATGTTCGGTCACATCGTGCTAGCATTACCAAATGGTGGAGCGACGGCTTTATTTATCTCCATGGCGTTTATTATTCTTGGAACTGGCTTGCTTAAACCTAATGTTTCTAATGTAGTTGGAGACTTATATCCGCCCGAAGACAATCGCCGAGATGCTGGTTTTAGTATTTTCTACATGGGAATTAATTTAGGAGCATTTATTGCACCTTTTATCGTTTCAGCTGTTTCAGATAAAGCTGATAGTTTCCATGCTGGTTTTAGTGTAGCAGCAGTTGGTATGGCAGTGGCGCTAATAGTTTATGTTTTGACTGGTAAAAAATATTTAAAAGAAGCAGGCAAAAAAGTACCAAATCCACTTCAAAAATCAGAAGCAAAAAGCCTGACCGTCAAAATTATAGGAATTATTTTGGCAATCGGTCTATTAATTGCTATTTTAACAATGATAACAGGTAGTCTAACCATTAATACCATCATTCTTGCTGTAACTGTAATGGGTGTTGGCGTTCCGCTTGCTTATTTCATTATGATGATGACAAGTAAGAAAACGGAACCAGATGAGAAATCTAGATTAACTGCATACATACCATTATTTTTAATCGCAGTTTTATTTTGGATGATAGAAGAACAAGGATCTAGTACGTTAGCGATTTTTGCTGCTGAAAGAACTGATTTATCAATTGGTGGATTTAATTTAAATCCTGCTAATTTCCAGTCGCTTAATCCAGTATTTGTGATTATCCTTTCACCAGTATTTGCTTGGATTTGGACACGGCTTGGGGATAGACAACCATCTACTCCACGTAAATTTGCACTAGGGTTATTCTTTGCTGGTTTATCTTTTGTTATTATGATGCTTCCGGGGATTTTGCACGGAGACACAACCACGCTAGTAAGTCCGCTTTGGTTAGTGCTCAGTTTCTTCATCTGTATTTTTGGGGAAATGTTTATCTCGCCAGTTGGCTTATCAGCAACAACGAAACTAGCTCCAAAAGCATTTGCATCTCAAACAATGAGCTTATGGTTTTTATCAGATTCGATGGGGCAAGCTTTCAACGCGCAAGCAACACAATTCTTTAGTGCTGATACAGAAGTTGCGTATTTCGGAATCACTGGTTTTGTAGCGATTGCTTTTGCGATAGCACTATTCATCTTGGCACCATTCTTGAAAAAGTATATGAAGGGTGTTCATTAAGACGTTTAGAAGTACTTTCTCTTTCATTAGAGGAAGTGCTTTTTTTATATGGAAAATAAATTAGTTTGCCATTAACAGCTAGTATTGCTAATATTAAAGGGAGAAGTGATAATTTAAAGGAGTGTATACATGGAATCATCAAGCAGGGTAGTAATTTATTTGACACGACATGGAAAGACGATTTTAAACACACTTGATAGAGTACAGGGATGGGCAGATTCCCCACTTACGGAAGAAGGAGCACTTGTTGCACATGATTTGGGTCGAGGTTTAAAAGGGACTGATTTTGTAGCCGCTTACGCAAGTGACCGAGGACGTGCAATTGAAACAGCGCAAATAGTGATGAAAGAAAGTGAAAATCATCATTTGAAATTAGCCAAACTAGCAGAAATTCGCGAATTCGGTTTTGGAAAATTTGAAGGTGAGTATAATCAAACAGTGCTGCAAATGGTGGCTAATGAGCATGGCTTTGATACCATTGAAAGCTATTATGATAAGACAACCGGAAATGATTCTAATCTCGTTATTGATACTGTACATCGACTAGATGAAACTGGTATGACGGAAAACTCCACTATTTTTGAAGAACGATTGACTGCAGGATTGGATGAAATTCTTATGGATGTGAAAGAAATAGGCGGAGGAAATGTTTTAGTAGTTGCTCATGGGATGGTTATTCACCGGATAATTGATATGATTGATCCAGGTCAAAACTTACAAACAATTGAAAATGCTAGTGTCACAAAAGTTATCTTTGAAAATGGAGCATATTCCATTGAAGAACCAGGTAATATGTTTTATGTTGAAGCTGGAAAACAAACGCAAGGGGGAGTTTAATTGTCGGATATAAAATTAACTGTCTATTTAGTAAGACATGGAAAGACGATGTTTAATACAAGTCGTCGCGTGCAAGGATGGTCAGATACACCGTTAACGAATGAAGGAATCAAAGTAGCTGAGTTTTTAGGTCGTGGACTTCGGGATACTCCGTTTGAAGCGGTTTACACAAGTGATAGAGGACGTACAATTGAAACAGCTGAAATTGTTTTGCGTGAAAGCAATCAATCACATTTAACAATTAATGAATTACGTGATTTCCGTGAATTTGGTTTTGGGAAATTTGAAGGTGAATTAGAAGATGTGATGTTTGGTAAAGTAATGGAGCATCTAGGATTTGATACATTAGAAGAAGCTTTCGACAGCTTTGGTGATGATGGCTACCGAATTGTTTCTGAAACAGTGGAAAAGTTAGATGAAACAGGAATGTCAGAGAGTTACGAGGAAATGGAACAAAGACTAAAAGCAGCTTTACAGACAGTCAGTACAGAAAATACAACAGATGATGCTAATATCCTAGTTGTTTCACATGGCATGGCAATTAATGCAATTGTTTCCTTCCTTAATCCTAAATTAGTAGATCCGGAACTTGCTAATGCGAGTGTGACAAAAATTATATTCAAAAATGGACAGTGGTCGATTGAGATAGTAAATGATTTAAGCTATATAGAAGCTGGGAAAGCAGTTTTAGCATAAGAAAAGACAGCAGAACTATGTGTTCGTTCTGCTGTCTTTTTAGTTTATTTTACAAATTTAATACAAACTGGTTCAGGTACTTTGACATCTTTTTGAAGTAATGTGAGTGAACCATCTTCTTTATTAACACCAAAAACAGTTACATTGTTGCTGTTTTCGTTTGTAGCTACGAGAATGTCACCAGTATAGTCAAGGTCGAAATCACGAGGTCCTACGCCTTCTACAGGTGTTGTTTGTGCAAGTGTTAATTTACCATCTTCGGCAACGGCAAAGCTAACAATCGCATCTTGACCACGATTGGAAACATATAAGAAACGACCATCTGGAGAAATATGAATTGCACTGCCCTTATTTTCTTTTTCAAAGTTAGCTGGAAGAGTAGCAATTGTTTGGATCACTTTTAATTCACCTGTTGATTTATCATATTCGGCAAAGATCACTTCGGAAGTTAACTCTGTCATAATATAAACAAAACTTTTATTTGGATGGAAAACAAGATTACGTGGACCGCTTCCTGGTTTTACATCTAATTCACTTGCTTGTTCAAGTTTACCAGCAGTAGCAGTATAAGTAGTTACTTTATCTGTACCAAGATCACATGTGACAACATATTTTTGATCTGGTGTAAAGCCGGCAAAGTGTGCATGGGGTTTTTCTTGACGTTCGTGAATGCTTTTACCCACGTGTTGAATAGTCGAAATTGCTGGTTTTACTGCTCCATTTTCAGTTGGATAGCTAACAATAGTTCCTAAATGATAATTAGCAGATACAACAATGGAACCATCCTGAGACGCGTCAACATAACAAGGTGGGTTCCCAGGTGCTAAATCTTGATTGATTAACGCCAGTGAGCCATCTGATTCGATAGAAAAAGCAGCAACGCCACCTTTATCTCCATCTTTTGCTACGGAATAAACGAATTTTTCGTCATCTGAAATTTTAAGGTATGTTGGGTTGTCCATTTTTCCAGCTAATGTATTTTCTTTAATTTCGCCAGTCGTTTTGTCGATTACAAGACGATAAATTCCTTGGCTTTCGACTTTGGTGTATGTACCAATATAAGCTGTTGCTTCATTATTTGACATGTTAAATCCTCCTATAAAAGATATTTCCTAGTTAATTATAGCATAGTGGGGAAAAGATATAAAAACATCAAGTTTATTGCAATATTATTACTTAAATGATGAAAAATAGTATTTTAGTCTTTTATGAAATATTTTTGTAATAAAAGTATTGACTAGGAAATAAAATTAATGTAAAATGTAATTATCCCATAAAGATTGTCGTTTGAAATAATTTAATTAAAGATAAATCACTTCCCCCGTAGAAATGTTTTTAATTATTTTATATCAAATAAACACTCCTTAAAAGATAGTTGTAGCACAGAATTTCCCAGGTTCTGTGCTATAATTATGTATAGAATAATGAAAAAAGAGCTTATTTTTAAATAGCTCTTTTTTTATGCGAGAGGATGATTACATGCTTTTTCAAACACACTTTGGAAATAAACAGTATAGCTGGGTTAACATTGATATAGACGAAACCAATAAATTAGAAGAGTACTTTGCGAATTATGGGGTGGATGATGAGGTCATTGCTTACTCTATGGACAGAAATGAAAGAGCGCACTTTGAATATGATCAAAAAACAAAGTCTTTTGTATTGATTTTTAATGTTCCTGATCAAAGGAAAATAGATAATCATCATGAAACAATTCCGATGGTGTTTATTATTAAAGGCTCGCAAATAGTAACACTTACTAATAAAAATAATCAATATATTATTGAAAATATGAAAAAGCATTTAGAAGAGGATACAGAAAAGACACTATACCAATTTTTATTTAGCAGTTTATATATTATTATGGATTCCTTTTTCCCTTATGTAGAAGAAATGGATGTGGAAAGAAAGACAATCAATGATAAGCTGAAAATTAAAACGACTAAAAAGAATTTACTTTCCTTATCGGATTTGGAAACAGGAATAGTTTACTTTGTATCTGCCTCTAAACAAAATGCGGCTTTACTCGAGCAAATGAAGGCGCACATGGTGTATCGTGGTTTAAATGAAGTGGAGAAAGAACAGTTTGAAGATGCTTTGATCGAAGCTAGACAATTAGTGGAAATGACAGATTTAAGCTCACAGATTTTGCAACAGTTATCTGGAACCTATAATAATATCTTAAACAATAATTTAAATGATACGATGAAAATACTTACAGCGTTGTCGATTTTGTTGACGGTACCGACAATCATTACTGGATTCTTCGGTATGAACATGCCACTTCCGCTTGAACATAATACATTTGGATGGGTAGTGACGATTTTTATTAGTGTTATTTTGTGGTTTGGACTTTCCTATGTTTTGCGGAGATTGATGAAATAGAAAGCCTCCGATTGTGGATAAAGGATGAAACATTGGTGTTCAGAAAGGAAAGACGATTTTTGCTTCTTTTATCCGATATGTATTTTTTACAATTGACTGATATAAAAGAATTTATGAATACAAAATTAGCTTTTTTTGAATGAACCAAAATTAAATGGAGTTAAAGAAAACAAAATGAAACCAGTCATCTGAGTGTCACTTTTACAAGCTAATCGCATTTTTTTAAAGAAAAGATTACATACGTAGGTGTATTTATTGCATTTGCTTTAATCTTACGAGTAGAAAAGATAGTTGCGTGTAGGCGCACAAAATCATTTTAGATGATAAGAAGAAGGCCCCATTTGAAGTATAATTTTTAAACATAAGAACACTTCGCTAGTTTATTGGTTTTATCACTTTTTTAGCAAAGGTGTTCTTATTTTTGTACAAAAAAAGTCCAGATGCCAATCAATTTGACTGGTATCTGGACTTTTTTGAAGCTCTTTATTTTTCGTTTCAAAATGGATTTAACTATAAAAAAATTTCAGCTTAATATCTTGATCATAATTTCCAAAACCGCGACCAAAAAGTGTACAACCACCAGCATTTTTGGCATCATCTTTTACTTCAATACGTAAATGCCAAGTATCTTCATTGCTTGGGATATCGGCAATAGTAATATCGGATAAAGCGACACCATCCATATTCGTTAAATGTTTTGTAATACGGATTGTTTTAAGTAAACCATATTGATTCAAATTATCTGGATACCAATCCGGTGTATATTTTCCTCGTATGTCTGCAAAATCTCCTGGACTTGTCCACGTACCTAATGTTACACCATTTAAAGTAAAAGTAATATCTGAAGGCCAATTATCATTGGCAA
Source organism: Listeria immobilis (assembly GCF_014322765.1). Taxonomy (GTDB): domain Bacteria; phylum Bacillota; class Bacilli; order Lactobacillales; family Listeriaceae; genus Listeria; species Listeria immobilis. Next base: position 55,078 of record NZ_JAASTZ010000020.1, read on the forward strand.
AAGGAAATTCAGATGAAATTTCCATTGAAATTTCCAGCATTTCTAATTTTTCGTTTTTAGAAAGAAAATTAGGTGTTTGATATTCCACAAACCCCTTTGTAAACCAAAGAATACGGGCATCCATTCGACGAGTATCTATAAAGTATTTTGGTTCATCCACTTCGCCAATAAATTCATTCATCGTTGCTAAACCACAAGTGGGCTCTACTGAGTAATTGGTGTAATGACCAACTGGAATAAACGTTTCTTTGGAGTCGAAAGCATTGAATATTTTTTCAGGAAAATTGATGTCGATTTTATCTACACGTAAACTAGAAATTTTCTTTTGACCGACTTTTTCTGTTTTTATAATATTTGCATCTTCCAATTTTTTAATATGCATCGTGATGATTGCGCTACTAAGTCCTAAAGCATTGGCTAATTCTTTGACGCTCATTTTATTTCTTGAAAGCAACTGAATAATCTTGATTCTCACCTTACTGGCTAACGATTCGTACACAGGTAAAGCTTCTTCATTGACTTCTAATTGCATGTGTTTCACCTCACTGTCTTTTATTTTATCTTAGTATTTATATTAATTA
>NZ_JAASTZ010000021.1 GCF_014322765.1 Listeria immobilis
TTTGCTGGAAGGAATAGGATACCAAAGGCGAGGATAACTGCGTTCACTGAAAAAACGGGTTATATCAAAGAGCAACGGACGAAATAATCGGAAATCGCCAGGCATTCTTGCTCTTGAACTTGCTCTTGAACTTGCTTTTGATTGAAATAATTTAGCTTTCTAAATTATTTCCATGCCCTGAATGTTTTTTTTGTTGCTCTTTTCCTCAAGCAACAAAAAAGAGAACCTAAAAAGATTCTCTTTTGTTGCTTATTTAGTGACTATCTTCTATGTACGAGATATAGCTAAGCGCTATATCTCTGCTAAACTTATAATTTCTTTCTATTCTTTCGCTCTAACTTTTGTACTCGATGTTCTTTTTTTCGTTCTACTCTTATTTCTTGTATTTCTTCTAGAAAAACATCATAACTTTCTACCTTCTCTTCCTGTTCCCCATCGATTTCTTCGCAAAATTTCACGGTCACAAAATAATTAGGTGCCATTCCATTATTTCTTACTTTTAAAAATTGTAAGTTTTTCACTTCTATATTTTCTCCTAAAAAAATATACTTCTCAACAAATTCCCAAATATCTTTATTCAATCGTCGCTTTTCCAAGACATGCATACAAAAAATGGCGACACCTATTAGCAATACAGCTAGAATGACATAGAGCAATTCATTTCCCTCCTTTAAATAATATCTTCTGGTTGCAGCTGGCCATAACTTCCTGCAAGGCTTCGAGCATTTTCCATCATGCCATCGGAATAATCAGCCACATCATCTTCCATGTATGGTCCTTCTTTGGGTGCTTCCTCGGATGGATTCGCTTCCTGGTTGTCCTTTTTCTCTAAGTACTGCACTTTTCTTGCTGCTACTTCGGTTAAATAAACAGTTTTTCCATCTTTATCATTATAATTTCTTGTTTGAAGTGACCCCGTTACCGCAATTAAATTTCCTTTTCTTTGATATTTACATAAATTTTCTGCTGGTTTTCCCCAAAGAACACAAGAAAGAAAATCTGCTCCATAATTTCCCTGTTTATCCGGTCTATCTTTTGTCACGGCCAAGATAAAATTACAAACAGGTCGTTTTCCTTCTTGCGTATCAATAAAACTCAATTCCAAATTTTTTGCGATTCTTCCAATTAATTGTACTTCATTCATTTTCATGATAATTCCTCATTTCCTATTTTAGTTTTTAAATCTTGGGATAACTCGATTAATGTTTGTGCCATGCTATCAAAATGCACAATAATAAAATTGGTGTACGTTTTATTTCTACTCTCTTCAAAGCTTCTTAAAATGGTTTGTAATTTGTTTTGAATGCTTCTGGTGGGAACCACATAAATAATTTTATCTTGTGCAGTGTATTCATTATCTAGCATGTTTAAATAGTGTGGGATGATTCGTTTGCTATAACGAGTAAAACTTTTTAAGGTTAACTCAATTTCAAAATGCCAAATAATATCTATTCCATCATCGGGTGACAAAAACTCAAAATCAAAATCCGGAACTTTATAGATTCTTCCTTTGGCTTCTTTGGCATCTTTGGCTTCAAATACAAGTCTTCGTTCACTTGATACAGCATTTAAGTAAGGATGTCTTCCAACCACTTGAAATGCTTCAATCAACATATCATTAATTTTCAAATGATGATCTAAATTGTAATAGGGATTATTAGGTACTGCATAAGAAGAACCTAAAAATTGAACACCTTCCTTTGTAATGTAATAAATGATTGATTTTTGATAACGGTAATCCGTAATTCGTTGGATGTAATAACGTTCTTCTAGATATAACAAAATTTTGTCATAGGTTCGCTTGGTCAATCCATTTTCAAAAGCCACAAATTCTTTAATCTGTTTTTTGGTGATAATCCTCAGTTCATTCACCAACGTTAATATCCGAATGTAATTTGCATTATTCGATGTGGGATCAATGTAATAATGATTAGTTAATTTTTCTAAACTCATAAATCGTGTGACCTCCTTTCTGTTTTGTATCCGTGGGGAAAGTTTTAGGTTTGCGCCAGCAATACCGTTAATTTTTCGCATGGGCAACAACCGGAAAAAAATGAAGGGCGTTAGTTCACAAGGAAACCATTAGCCAAAGCGAATGGTTTCTTATTAAGCCCTTTCCAAAAGAAAGGGTGGCGCTCCAAATTTCTGATCGGTACGTGCTATTTTCCATTCGTGCTTCTATGCTTTTGCAACGAGGCAACTTGTTTCAACAAGTTGCTTTCCTTCTCCCCCTTCTTTCAAGTTTTGGTGAAGGAAGGGGGTTGGGGGGATAGTTGTTGTTGCCCTTGTCTTTTGCTCTTATCTTTTGACCTTTTCTCTTGATCTTTTCTCTTGACCTTCTTTCCTTTTCTTCTTTTTTTCTTTCTTTTTTTTCGTGGCCTGTTTCCCTCCCTCTATCTATTAGGTTTGTTTTATTTTCTGTAATCCTGACCATTTTCTCTCGTAGTGTTTGTTAAAAACACGTAGAGAGAAAATGGTCAGGATTTTTTTGCTTGCAAAAAAGGAAGATAAAGCAAACCGGCGCAATGGATAGAGCGTTTGGAGGGAAACAGGCCACGTGCCCCCCTTAAAGCCTACCTAAAAGCCTACCAAAGTGGTTACCTAAGAACCTACCAAAGTGGCTACCTAAAAGCCTACCTATTTGCCCACCCTTAATCTTTTGCATTTTTAAGGTTTTCTTACATAAATGGTGTGTGGTTCTTCGTATTCTGCGCTTGCTTTTCGATACAAAACAAACTCACTTGTTTTTAATTCCTTGAGGACATCTGGATGTATTTTGAACACAGATACTTCTCTTCTTGTGCCTTTATCTCCCTTCCAACTCGTGCTATTAACATTACCGTAACCGTCTTCTTGTTGCGTTACTTCGGTTAATTCAATATCCGTAAAAGTTCCCAAAAGTTTGGCTGCATACTCTGCTTCTCCTGGTTCATTCATCCGGCCAATGAAAAAAGTATTGGCATTTCCGATTAATAACTTATCCATCTTTTCATGCTTCAGGGTTAAATCGGTGATCGTTTGGGGAGAAAATAATGTATGAATACCTGCACCACGAGTCTTATTAACGGTATCCATAAAATTCTCCGATAGATACGTAGAAGGTTCATCACAAAATAAAAAGAAAGGTTTTTGTTGTCCATTTCCACCTTCTCTTCCGGCATTTTTTGCAGCACTTTTATAGCGATACGAGGCCAAAAAGTTGATTTCTCCGATGAAAAAATGAGCCAATGATTCGATAAATTCTTTATAAATCAACCCATCTAACCCCACATAAACCATGTCATTATTCGCATCTACTTCCAACAAATCGAGTTCGTTTCCATCACAAGAACTCGTATCAAACAAATAACCAATTTCACTTTTTAATAATAAATCGACATTACTTCTTAGATTATCTGCTTGTAAATATAGCTGAAATATTCCTTCTTTACTTGTTTCATAACTCTCCAGCAAGTCATGAAAGAGCAATTGTAACGCCTCACTAAGCATAAACTTGGCTATCTTCACGCGTTGGTATAGTGGAAGTTTATTAAATACATCTTTAATCACTTCGGCTTGTTCTGGATTAGATTCTAGTTGTTGTTGCCTTACAGCCATTCGACCTCGTGGTTGTGCTGGCTCTTCTTTCTCTTTTGTTTCACTCGTTTTTTCTTCTTCTTTTTTTGCTATTTTTTCCTTCTCTAAGAGGTTATCAAAGAATTTTTTCTTCTTTTTATACAACTGATCGTAATTCAAATTATCCCAATCTATCGAGTCTCTGAATACTTCCAAAACCAATTTAGGATTAAATAACTTCGACAAAGTGGGAAAGTCTCGTTTTAAAGAAGGAACTTGATCCATCAATTGAATCGTTAATTGAAGTAATTTTTCAGCACCAGTGGAGTAATACGTACTTTCTGTTTGAGCCATGCTGATTAATTTATCTCGTATGACAATACTGTTTCCATACTTAATGGGATTGTATCGTAAGTCATGTTCATCGGAGAAAACATGTACTTTTCGCTGATGTTTTTTTGCATAGGCTTCCACGGCCATACGAGTATCAGGGGAGCCTTTTCCATCAATGATGAGTGCTGGTAAACCCATTCTTGCACAATCATCAAAGAATACCTCTAACAAAGTCGTTTTACCTGTCCCTGTTGACCCTAATATAAGGGCGTGTTGATTCAATTCTTTTCGTGGTAACCAAGCTTCTTTTCCAAATTCATTCGTTCCAATCAGTATATTTTGTTGCAACGCACGTACTTTTTCTTCGTCTTCACTTTGCATTAATTTTTCATATTTTTCATTCAATGTAGCACTATTTTCAAATCTATTTCTTCTCCTTTCTTGGTATTCTTTTGATTTTTTTATTCTTCTTCGAACGGTTTCGGTTGATTCTATTCGTTGTTTATCACTAAAAATGTAATAACTAAGGATGACTCCAGCAAAGAACAATCCATTCAGTAAGAGGGCTGGTAACGAAGACCAGCCAAATTGTAACGGACTCCCAATCTGATGTAATGGGAAAAATTCATACGCTGAAAAATAAGCTTGTGGCATGACCATGCTAAAAAGAAAAGCATTAAGTACAAACAATCCGAATGTTATCAAGCCTATTTTCTTTTGCCAAGCATACAGAGCTGGCACATACAAAGTGCTAGCTCCATGCTCCATTTTATCTTTTTTATGCCAATAAAAGACAGGCGTTGTTAATACAGCGCCTGCCATTAGAAAGGGATAAAAAACGATCCCTATGATACTAGCAATGAACGTTAATTCTTGCAGTCGTGTCTTTGGTTTTTTGTCGGATGGACTATTTTTAGTATCTGAATGAAATAAATTTTGATTCCACATTTATTCACCTACTTCCTTCGATTCCTTTGTGTCAGCACGGAGGCTCGATTTTTTGTACTTCTAACTGGTCTTTGAATGGCTACTTTTCGAACATTATTTTTTGTCTTTTGTTGCTTCTCTGTACCTGATACGGTGGTTGGATTATTGCTTTTTCTTTGAATCATTACTGACTTTGGAACGGCCTTTTTAGTAACAGCCTGTCCATTTTTTCTTACCGGTCTTGCTGCCACTGTGGAGGCTTGGCTATTTCTTATTGGTCTCGTTGGTGGCGCTTTTCTTGTCTTTGGTGTCGGACTAGCTGCATGATTGGATTGCTTTTGAGTGGCTGGTTGAACGTTTCCTTTCTTCAATGGTGGGTTTTTCTTGGTTGCTTGCCCTGTTCTACCATACGCTTTTTCTTGGTTTGCTTGTCGTTTATTGCTTAGCCTTGTAGCTGTAGCTGTGTTATGTTCTGCCGTATTTTTTGCTTGTCTTCGTTGTCTATGTTTTTGTTGAATTTGTTCCCGTTTTCCTTGTACTCGTTGTTGTCGTTCAGATAGTTCTCCGTTTCTACCTTCTCCGACTGGTACATGTCCGAATACTTTTTCATATTCTTTTTCTTTTGCTTCTTCTGCACGTTTGGCACCTCGACGAGCTTCACTGGATTGTACTCGTTCTTCTGATTCTTTTTGTGCTTTTCTTTGTTCCTTCCGTTTCTCTTGTTGTCCTTTTCTAGCTTCATTGGCTTTTTGAACTAATTTTTGCGGAACTTTGATCACGTTTCCTAAGCCATTAGTTTTTGATTTTTGTTTCTCTTCTTCCTTTTTTCCTCCCCCATTTTCTTTTTCTCTTTCTCTTCTTCTTTCTTTTCTAGCCAATTTAGCTTCATTTGCACTTTGTACTGGATGTACCAGCTGATTAGCTAAACGATGTGATTCTATACTATTTCCGGTCACTGCTGCTATTAATAAATTAAGGATTAATGTTCTCCAGATATAAAGAATTAATGGTAACAACACATAAAACAAGATGACAATAATTTTTAGAAAAATATTGTTATAGTCATCACTTGTTCGGTAAGCTATCAACATGTACGTAGCAAAAAAGAACGCCATAAAGGATATGGCACCTTTTAATAACATCACTGTTAGATAACCTTTCGCAATATTTTTAAATGGATTCATTTGTGAACTAAACATAGAAAACAAGAGAATAACTATGCTGAGTGGGAACATAAATAGTAATAAAAATCCAAGCATACCCTTTAATAGAAATAGCAAAAAGTAAATGATGAATTGTATTAAATTCAATAAAAGGAAGAATATATTAATGATCGCTATACTCATACTTTTCTTGACTCCTACATTTTTGTTATTCAAATCATCGTATTCTATCTTAGCGACATCCGAAACAAAATCTTCACTTACGGTGCTAGAATCTGCATTCCCCATGAGTAAACCTAGTCTAGAATATTCTTTACTATTGTATTTGATTTTCTTTTTGTTAATCTCGTCTACATCACTTATTCCATAATTATTGATAAGATAGGGTGTAAATACATTGGCTTTAAAAATGTTTGCTGCCACTTTTTCTCCAGGAGATTTCTTGGCATATTCGTCACTATTTTCTAGCGCCTTATTAGAATTCATAAATGCTCCTGCTACTGCTGTGTCTAAATCTGTAGCTATAGTCATAATGCCTTTACTTTTGTTCGGGTCACTCATCGCTAGCATAGAAGCTATAACCAATACAGCCATGATAAATACAAGCAGCGCTTGCTTAAGGTTTTGTTCCATTACAAATTTTATTAGCATGATGAGTGCCAGCACCATAACTCCAAGGGTCGTTGCTATACCAAGTAGAGAGTCAGCTAATCCATTAGTTAAATTTAATATAGGCTGTCTTATGGGCTTCATAGCATCTAAATCAAATAGAAAGCCTGTTGCTTTGGCATTTAACAATCCTACAAACTTTGTAGCTTCCCAAGTACCAGTCTTGATACCTACACCCATATTGGCTATCGTTTTGGTCACTGGGTTTAAGCTACCGGGTTCTTTCGTCATAAGGGGAAAAGAAAAATTTTCATAATCACGATATACACCTACTGGATCATCGGTTACTTTTTTATCTTGAATCTTTTCATCCTGCTTATTTTTATTCGCCGGATCAACAGTATCCGTACTTCCCATATTATTGTTTATTTCTGCATGTACGGTAGTGCTATGCATGCAACAGATGCATATAAGCAGTACAATGAATACCCATTTTTTCCATGTACGCATGAATTACACCCCCTTTGCTTGTTCTAGGTCTAGTGCATTTTTCGTTATTTCACTTGTTTTATCCGTGGAACTACAAGCCGTTAGCCATTCATCGAAAAGAACATCAATGACGATGGGCTGTGTTCGTCCCAGGTGGTCTTGATACAAACAAGTTCCTCGTTTAAGATTTTTTATCACCGCTTTATTGTCTTCGTTTATGTCTAAGTTTAAAGATTTCAAGGCTTCTAACTGTGCTTCTTCATCGTTTGGCCGAAAAACAAAACGGTGACTAATTAATGATTTTTTTCTTTCGTCATTAAATACACCACCACCCGATTGAGTAATGATGTATATATCAGTATTATTCGCTCTTCCTTTCGCCAAACTGTCGTCCATTTTTTCTTTCCCACTCGCTGTATTCTCTAGACCTGCTGCTTCATCAAAAATGATGGCTGCATCCTGGTCTTTGTCCGTAGAAAAAATATTCACCAGTTTATAAATATTTTCCATGATAACTTGAGAAGCTCGTTGGATAGGAGTTAATTTCGCATGTTGTTCGACTTCTTCTTTAGTTGGTAATTTTAACCCAGCGATACCTAAAACCGTGATGGGATTGTCAAAATTAATACATTGTGTCTCATCATTTCCAAATAACACACGGCCAATCGTATTATCGTATCCACCGATTAAATCGGCTAATTCAGCATCTGTTTTTCTGATTTCTTGGATGACCCGTAATAAGTTTTTAGGTGCATTTGCCTGGATAACGGTTTTAATTGCTCGTTGGATGGTCACTTTTTTCGCACTCGATGTCGCTGCATTATTTTCTAATTCTCCTAATACTTCTAACGTTTCCCGTGCAACACTCTCTGCTTCTTCCCCTTTCAGGAAAATAAGTGGGTCTAATAAACCACGATTCTTTTCTTCCCCACTTAATCTCATAAAATTAATCCGTTCTACAAACTCGGCGAATTCTGGGATATTCCCATGTTCTTCTACTGCTTTTTCGAAGAAACGTTCTGTTTCATCTTTGGGATCCACGTAAAGCACTTTTTGACCTAAAGAAGGTAACCAACAGAATAAATACTTGACGGTCACACTCTTTCCTTGTCCTGGTGGACCAGTAATCATGGTATTCCCATTGGTAAATTGCGCCCCACTAATATCTTTTTTGGTCAACGTAGGATTTAACCACACGACTTTGGATGAATTATCTCTTGCTTCTTCGGCAGAACGATATTTTTTTTGTGTAATTAATCGGCCTATCGGTATGCCATAATTATTTCCGATGTTTCGTTCCAAATCTAAGCCTAACTCCCACAAATAACCTGTAGATGGGTTTCGTTCAAATAATCGAAAGTCGTAAGGGGTAGCAAGTAATGACTGATGGAATAAAGTTAGTTGGTCTACTACTGGCTGATATACTTTAAATTTGGTCGCTTGAATGGCGTATTGTAAGTCCTTGATTCTGTTGTTTAATTCTTCCAAACTCTCTCCACTAATAATAAATAGGATAGTCGACTTGGTTAATCGAAAATCTTTGTTTTTAATATCTCCTTGTAAATACCGGAGAGTTTCTTCTCCATTGACAAGTACTTCGTCTTCATCCAAGGGTTTGTCTGTTTGATTTCTGTCCTGTTCCTGGTAGTATAAACGGTTTCTAATTTTACTTACATTTTTCAAATCTTTTTCCACTTTACTAAAGCGAACGAATACTTGGGTTCTTATAGGAAAGGCTAAGGTATCTCTTAATATTTGAATAAATCCACTTCCTGCAAGACCTTCTGGTGTTTCTATGAGGGGTAGTGAGCTAATATAATGGGTTTTATCTAACTGTTCGATGGTGATATAACCCTTTTTATTGGTGATAATCCCTTCTTGTCTGTTAAAAGGGTGAATGTTCGCATGGGCTAAAATGGTTTTGTTGGTTGGATGAAAGTTGTAGTACATAATCCGGTTGATTTCTTCTTCCATCACTCGATCTAATGCTTTGTAATTTTGTAAATCACTATACAGCATTTTTTCTGTATTTTCGTAATGGGATAAAGGTTTCTTTTCACTCGTTGGATTACCAACCATCCTTTTTAATAACTGTTTAGCACCACGTTGAAATTCTTTGTAAAAATCTAAAGGATCCACAATTTCCGCTGGTTTCGTCAACCTGATTTGTAAATACTGAACGTAATTGTTATTTTGTACTTCATGTTTCAGGACACTACTTGCTCTTTCCCAGTAAGTATCATAATAATTGGTTGCTTGTTTCGCTAATATCAAGTCTTTCGTTTTTTGGATATGTTGCTGCATATCATAGCCTTCTGGAATATCAAAGAACTTGTAATCAAATTCATCATGCCCAAAAACACCTTTGCCATCCTCTATATACGACTCAAAAAAGGATGTACTATGGAGGGGATAATCTAGTTTAGCTAAGCGGTAAATCGCAAAAACTTCTCCGTCTTTCGTTAATATCATGTTCTTGTATATGCTTTCAATCGGGGATTCTACAATTCGTTCGGCCACTTTTTCACCTTCTTCCCGTATCATATTTCACGGTACAATCAAGCGGTATTTCTACTAGTTGGCCATGTTCGTATTGTCTATAGGTATTTTTCTTAAATCGAAAACGATCAAGGAGATAGCTAAAAAAACTTTTTCTGTCCCAATTTAACGAAAACAATGTCCAAATAACCCCTCCAGTTAGAACTATCATAATCATCCAGCCTTTTTTTATGAGTGCCACTAAGCTAGCTACTCCTTGAATGTAAACAAAAATCCCAACTAGTATTAACACTAAAAATACAGATCCAATCACGATTAACTGTTGAATCGTGACTCCATCTTTCGCAAAAGGTATGGGAAACCCTTTGTAGGTGTATACTTTATGTTTTTGTTGAAGTATTCGTGTATAATCATATTCCATAACCTTCATCCTTTCTAAAAAGAGACTAGTATCGAACAGACACTAGTCTCTTTTCTGTGTTTCCTAAGTCAAAAAGAAACGACACATTTCCATCACCGAATTTGGTTCTAAAGTAGATATATAACTCAATTTAAAAACGGTCTTGTTAAACCATTCACCTAACACATCTAAATTTTTAAACGCAATCATCAATCCAGCTACTACAATAACAACCAAACCGGTAACAAAGGCTTTTCCCATGTTTTGAGTAGCTACATTCACTATGACAAGTACAATACCTATAATAGCCAACAATATACCTAATTGCGTAAATACATTATCTCTAAGTGGTGCTAAATCTACTGGCATTTTTCGTCCTCCTAATTATTCATGTTATTCACAAAATAACTGTCTTTGTTTTGTCGCATTTGGAACGTGAAATACGAGGTTTGAGGGGCATTTTCCGTAAACGTGAAAGTATATGTCCCCTGTACCGTTATTTCTTTTCCATTTTTGACTACATTGGTAATGGTAGCATTTTGCAACGTACCACCATCTAACCCCTGTACAGCAGAGATTAAATACAAATTTGGGTCATTTTTACAATAAAGTTCTAAGAATTTTTGACTAAATGCTTCTACTTTCTGCTTTTCATCTGCATCTAATTCTGTTCCCTTCTTCGTAAAATAGTCCTCTTTGTTCTCTACACTGGTTTTTGGGGCTTTATTTTCTTTGGTATTTAAATATTCTGGTATTTGTATGAAAATACTTTGGCCACTTTGATAAACTGCATACAAGGCTATTTCTGTTTCCTTTGTTTGACCATTTTCTTGGAAACGAACATCATAAACGGTTCTATATAAACTTTTTTTCCCTTCTTCGGTGGTCACTTGTTGGTTCACTACATCTACCACAATACCGTCTCTTTTGACATCACTCGCCGTGTTCGACAAAAAGTTCACATCGACACCAGAAGCAAGGTTTCGTTTTAGTTGGTTCAATCGTTCATCTACAGCCTTATCCTCGCTAGGGTTAGAAAAAAAGGTTTGTAGCCACTTCTTGCCATCATAAGCCACCAAATCTCCTTCTTTTTGTTCTGCTTTGATACTTGTGGTGAGATCATTTGGATCGATTGCTTTTGAGTTGGCTACATCTACTATGGTGTCTAATCGGCCATAGGTCATCAGTAAAACCAGCGTGAGGGTAATAAAAAGGGTATAAAAAAAGACGGTGAGTCCATTTTGGAACCAACGTCTTTTAAACGGGATTTTTCTGGAGGAAGGCTTTTCTTCCTGTTTTTTGTTTGGTTTTTTCTTGGTGTTTTTCTTCTTCGGGGGGGCGCTCGGATGGATATTCTCCAAATGTATTTTTGGTTCATTCATTTACTAACCCAATCCTTTGCAGAAGTTCTTTCGGTACTTTATCAGAAATAATCACTTCATTCACAATCATTCCGGCACCTTCTAAGAAGTATAAAGCTCGTTGATAATTGGCTTTGTTTCCTGCTTGCTTACTGTAATCTTGATAGTAAACTTGTCTTCCTATGACCAGTTCTTTCTCTTGAATACCTTGTAAAATAGCATTTCTTACGGCTTCATAGCCAGTTAGTTTTCTTTTCGGTTCATAAGATTGGTTGAATTCTTCCATGTTATTAGTCCCTTCTTATTTCGTATTCCCAACTGGTGTAATGATTACTTCATTCATTTTCCAGTGGTTATCTTCACTCGTAAACAGAAAACGCACATAATTGGTTTGTTCATACGATTTCCCATTCACAGTGACTCTATTCGTGATGATGTTCACCACGGTTGGATGGAAGAAGCGTTCTTTGTTGTAGTAAGATTCTTGACTGATTAAAGTACTTCTAGCAGAACTATCACTTATCCCAGCTGCTTCCTCCATCTTTGCTTGAAATTCTTTCGTCACTAATGGATAAATATGTTGAAATTGTTCTTCTGTACTACTATACGTAAAATAAGCTTCGATCAATTGTTGATTACTTGCTCGCACTTCTTTTTCTTTGATAACTTCTTCGTTATTCGTTGTTTCCTGATTCGTTTTCTTTTCTCCAGTAATTTCAATGGGTTCTTGTTCGGCTGTTTGCTTCTTTTTCGTCCTCTTTTCCGTTTTTGTTTCTTCGTTGTTATCAGCAGATGTAACAAAATAAAAAATGGCTCCTGCAAATACAAAAAGAAGAACGGCTATACTAATAAGTAATCCTTTTTTCATCGTTACCTCCTAACTATGGTTTCACACGTCCAAATCCTGCAAAATGTTGCTTCCAGTAGCCAGCAGCGTAATTATGATAGCCAATGCCACTACTATTCGAGTCAAACATTTTCGTTTCACTGACAACAATCCCTACATGGCTTATATGGTTGGCTCCACCATATGTGCCTTTGAAAAAGATGAGGTCGCCAGCTTTCACATCTTTTGCTTCTATCCGTTGGGTGGCTGAATATTGTTCTGTCGCTGTACGTGGAACGCTAACCCCTGCTTTTTTAAAAGACCACTGGACTAAGCCGGAACAATCGAATCCAACTTCTGGCGTGCTTCCTCCCCACGTATACACCCATCCTTCGTATTTCGTCGCTTCACGCATGACAGCATCAAAATAACTTATTTTATCTCCAATGACTTCTACATCTGCTGAATTTCCAGCAGTACAGTTTTTGGATAAACCACCAAAATTTTCCGCAATGGAATAAACAGTAGGTATCCAATTCGCATTTAAATTAGTTGGGTCGTTACTAGCACCGACAGGCGCATAAACAGCCCCTAATTTTTCAATGGTATCTAATCCATCCACAACAATGCGATTATGAAGCGTTTGTGCCATCGCTGCTAATCCATCATCGAGTGTCGCAAACGTCTTCACTGTGGCCATTCCTGTGGCCGTATCCATGAGGCCTCCTGGGTTGTTTTTAACCGTCACTGCCTTACTACTTCCCCAAGCTGTTTCGCTCATGGCAATAGAAGCAAACAGTACGGGATCAATGCCTTGTTGTTCTGCTAGTGTGAGAAAAACATCTGCTTTATCTTTAAAAACCCCTGCTTTTTCAAACCCTACTTCCCATTTTTCGGAATCCACGGTGCCAGTAATCGAGCAACCTCCACCCGAAGCTGTATTATCGTCTTCTTCTGAAAACAAGGTCGCTCCACCAAGTAACATAAATAAGAGCATAACGCCTAGTAAAGGGACTAATGCTAGGATGACGTATAGTTTGGCTTTTTTCTTCATTCTATTTCACCGATTCAGTCACCGTAATTTGTCGAGTTTTCGTGGTTTCTACGCCATATTGATTCGTTGCTTGGTACTCAATCGTATACACCCCTGGAACAGCTGTATCAACTTCACCAGTGACGGTGTACTCGATGTTTCCATAAATATCTTGCACTTCTACCCCTTCTCGTGGATCAAAAGTGGTTCCAACAGGGATTTCCAGGTCAGTAATTCCATAAAAGGTTGGTGCTTCTGCTTGGACGGTCATCGTAACAGTTTTTTTTGTTTCTTCTCCAAAGCGATCCTTCACGGAATATTCTAAGGTATATTCTCCTGGTGTTTGTGTGTCTACATCCCCTACCACCGTGATACTACTGGTTAAGTCTCCTTCTTCCGTATCCTCTGCCATAACCCCTTGTAATGGGTCAAAGGCTTCTGTTACAGGAAGGACTTTATCTTCTACACCTGTTAAGGTTGGGGCATCGTTCACTACTTGGACAGAGACATCCATCGAAACCACCACGCCATGATTAGCTACTTCTACATGAATAGTCTGATTTCCTAATTGCGAGGTATCTACAGCAGTACTAGTAATTTGACTCGTGATGTCTTCTCCCTTTTCATCGGTTGCTGTCGCATAGTCCTGGATGTCAAAACTAGAAAGCGCATGAATGGTGATACTTTCCGGTACAGTTAAGTAAGCTTCATAGGTTGGTTCTGGATCAGGTATTGGGTCGGGTGTTGGCTCTGGAATGGGCGTTGGATCTGGTGTTGGTTCCGGTACTGGTGTTGGAATAGGCGTTGGTATTGGTTCAGGTGTTGGCGTATCCTTTGGTTCTTCTGGTGTTGGGTCTATCGTAGCCACAGGTTCGATGTTTTTTTCCACTGGTGTATTATCTATGGCCGTTGCTATAATCGTTGCTTGTTTTTTCTTCGCTTCTGTTACTTGATTCGTTAATTCCGTTAACGCTGCTGTTTTTTCTTGCTGATTTTTAACGGCTTCTGTTGGATGATTATTCTCAAATAGTTGGCCAGTATCATAAGCGATGAAGTGCTCTTCTTGAAACGGATTCTTCGTACTTGCTTCCTTTTTTTGAAAAGGAGAGGTCTTTTTTTCTTTCGCTTGAAAAGGGTTCTTTTCCTTTTTTTGGATGGATTGGTTTTCAGCCGTTTTGACTTGCGTAACATCGCCTTCTGCTATCCCCAAGTAAGCCCCTATACCAGTAGCACTTAAAACGGCAGTACAAAGCCCAGCAATAGCAATATTTCTTTTTTTCTTGTTCACACATTTTCACTCCTTTAAATTTACAAATCTAGTAATGCTTCCTTGTCTTGATATAATAAATCTATTTCTTTTTGAATCGCTTTTTCATTTTTAATGGGGTCTTTTTGTAAATCTTTGATTTTCTTTTCTCGGTTGGTAATAGAAAGCGTTAATTGTTCAAAATGGGCAATCCGTTTTTCTAGGTCTAGGTTCTCTGTCTTTTGCGCTATTTCTTTTGCTGCTGCCAGATCCTTGTTTTTTAAATAGGCATACCCTACAATCGCTAACCGTTCGGAATCTTTCTCTATGTTGGAGGGCATTTTTTCATAGGCTTTTAACGTCGCTTGATAATCACTAGCTAATACCGCTTGATCAAAGTCACTCGTTTTACTTGGGTACGTGTCATTGTATGTTTGGTACACCTTCTTGTCCTGTTCCCCTCCAGTCATTGCTTGATGGAACAGTTTTTCCCGAATGATCGCTTGTTTTTCAGGATAAGCCTTAGCTGCTTGCTTGTATTTTTTTTCTTTCATTAAAGTAGCATATGCAGGTTTTTCTTTGGCTTCTGGCTGTATCATGTAAATCGTGAGTCCCACCATTCCTAAAACAAAAAGGCACAAAAAAAGAACCCCCATCCTTTTTTGGGATAGTGTGGGAACTTTTCGTTCCTTCCTTCTCTTTTCTTGTTTTTCTTTTTTAGGTCGCCTTTCTTTGTTAGCACTCGTTTTCATTTTCGGTCGTTTGTAGTTGATTTGTTCTTCAAACCAAGTAAGAAATGCCTCTGCTTCTTCTTTTCCATGTAATTCTTTTTGTAATATCTCATGAAAATCAAACAGATCATAAGGAAAGTGGAGCCTGGACTCGTACACTACTTTTTCATGAGATAACAGCTGATAACTACAACTTGCTTCATGAGATCGAGACAATAATTCTTCATTTTTTCGCTCACAAAGTGCCTGGGCTTTGTTGTAATCAAGCTTTAGTCCTTCTTGTATATCCATCTCCTCTCCATCTAAAAAAATAATCTCTAACATAATAGCCACCTCCTAACCTTTTTCCTCCTTTTTACTGCTTACTCACCTACTGTCTAATTGTTTCTCCAGTTTTTTTCTGGTTTTTTCCTTCGCCAGTGTTTCTTCCATTTCGTGTAAGGTGACTTTTTCATGTATCACTTCTTTTCTTTTGTTCGTCTTTTCGTTGACACCAATATAACTAATCTCTGTTTGGAAAAAGGAATTCGTATATTCCCATGTTTTCAATTGATAATGCTCTCCCAATTCCACTTGTATATAGTGGGGAGCAATTTCTTCGATTTCTTCATCCGATGCCCGAATCAGACCATTTACCACCGATAAAAATAAGAAAACGATCATTCCAATAAAAAGAAGGGGTAGTCCATAATATAAGATATTATCTCCTAATTCACTGAAAATTTTACTTCTTTTTGCTTTTTTCGCATGTCTCCCTAGCTTTTTCTCTTCCTCTTGGATAGGATCCATCCAAATCCACTCCTTTCTTCCTGATCCAACAATTTTTTAAGGAGCGTATTTCCTTTTATTTAATTGGCAATGGTTTGTATCATTTGAATAAACCGGCTTTGTTGTGTTTTGGTTAATTCAAGCACATAGATGTTTTCTTTTTTTAATTTTTTGATCACTCGAAATTCTTGTATATCTTCTAAAAAGAGTGGCTTCACGATTTCCGTCTTTTTTGCTTTTAAAATGACTTGGGATGTTGGTTCTTTTTTTATCCAGGCATTGAATCCAAGCGCAAATTTCACATCCGAACAGTGCATGGGTAACTCGACTAACATATAAATTTGTGCACGGGATTCATGCACTTGTTTTTTCTTATTGATACAAACAATATGCTTGCTGTAAGGTGTCGCAGGCATTCTACTACTTTCCATTTTCTTATTCCTTTCTTTGGTTTTATATATTTTTTTCTTTAAAATTACTGTAATCTTGGTGCAACTAATTTTTAGAATTTTTAACTTATATATTGTATAATTGATTGTGAAAATACAAACAAGGAGATGAATTATTATAAACATTTTAAATGTACTTAACACCTACGGGACTTTACTAACTAACATCAGCACAATTATTTTATTAGGCATACAATTTAAGCAAACGTTCAAAGAAAAAAATTTAAGTAATACTAACACGGTCATTAGTACAACAATCAATTGGGATTACTCTACTAAAAATAACACCAATATTTATTACAAACAAACTAATAAAAACTCAACTTCAGATGATGATATTAGCAAAACTATCTTAGTTGGTATTTCATTATTCCTCTGCTTAGGACTATACATTTTATTTTATCCAGTCTTTTCTTTCATTTTTTCTATTTTACTTTTAATAGTGGCATTCCGTGGTAAAAAATTCATGTTAAAACAACAAGAAATACTTGTTTCCATTAAATGGCTATTTCTGTTAGTTTGTTTTATTCTTTTATCTCTTTCCACTATCTTTATTCCAAAAGAAATCCAAACAATTTTTCAACAAGCTCCTATGATCCATGTAGACAGCTTTTCTCAATTTGGCTCTTGGGTCTCACAGTTGTTTGCGGTAATGACAGAAAATAGAGGAAATTTCTTTTTTTGGTATTTTATTATTGGTCGATTTTTCGCATTCTCATACCTTTTAGGATGGTCTATTCTTCACTTTCAATCCAAAACATACCTTATTGAATTAGCAAAATTGAATGGTATTCAACGTAGTAAAATGTATCTTTATTTAATAGCAGATTTATTTACTGTTCTTGTATTATTAGCTCTTATGCACATGAACTTGGTTTGGCCATATCTTGTACATTTACAAGACTTCATTACTAATTGGTTTTATTCTTAATGGGTAAACCAGTTAATAATATCAAAAATGAAACTAGTCGTACATAGAAGGAGATAAACCATTCCTCCATAAATAGCTAACCAAGATACACGCAAATTGATGGCTATTTTTTTCTTCTCACCGAAAGCGAAAACAATGAAAAAACCAAGAAGAATAACAGTACCTACAGATACAAAAACAAGATAACTCAATAAACTTATTCCTCCTTTTCCTTTAAAAAGAGACAAGCTTTGTACTTGTCTCTTTTCGTTTGATTATACTTCCTTCTTTTATTCCCACCACGGTTTGTTTAGTTGTGGTTTGTTTTTCTTCTTCTGTTTTGTACAAGTAGGTAAATTCCTACTGATACTAGGATAGTTCCAAAGGAATAAAGGAATAAATCTAGTGAACTATCCCCTGTTGTTGGTAAAAATCCTTTTTTAGCCGGAATTTTTGTATTGTGCATGACTGTTTTGGTTACTTTACCATCTTTCACGGTAAATTTAACCGAAGAAGTATTTAATTGGTATCCATCATTCGGGATTTTTTCGGTTAGGGTATACTCCCCTTCTGGTAAAGTATATTTTTTTGCTTGTGTAGTTGATACCCATGTCACATCAATATCTTTTCCTTTAATATTTAGTGTTGCCCCAGGTAACTCTTCGTCTCCAGTAATATCTTTTTTAGAGACTTCGACTTCGCCTTTTTTCAACATATTTTTAACATTTACATTTGCCCAAACAATCGCTGTTTGATCGTCTTGGTATGTTAATTGGAAATCCACAGGAGCTAAATCTCTATAAGCTGCTGGCGCATTCGTTTCGATTAATTGATACTTACCTAAATACAACGCTTTGTTCGATTCAAATGCACCATTTGCATCGGTTTTGACATGATCCACTACTTCGCCTTGTTTCGCACGCACGGTACCATCAGGAGTAACAACGTTTTCTTTTGCTACGACATTAAATTCAATGTTGCCAGCAGGTACTTGTTTGTAAACGACCTTTTCTTGTGTCGATTTTTCTGTGTCAATAACTTCTTTCGTTTTGATTCCTTTGACTTTGCCTTTTGCTGGTGCATCGCTAAAGTCTAAAGTAATCATATCTCCATCATCTTTAGCACTCACTGTGAATGGTATTTCTTGTTTATTTAACAAGTAACCATTCGGTGCTTTCACTTCTACTAGGGTGTAATTACCGTATACTAGCGTTTCTGGTAACACAAGGGTACCGTCTGCTGCTGTAGTAAATTCGGTTAAATCTTTTTCTAATGGATAGTTAATGTGTTGAGAAATAAAGTTTCCTTCACTGTCTTTCACTTTGAAAGTAGCTCCAGCAAGTGGAATCACTTTCCCTGTTTCGATGTCTTTTTTGACAATTTTCACTTTGGTTTCGATAACCTTATCTTCTAAAATATAATGGAAGTTTTGGCCTTCTTCGCTGATTGTAACTTCAAAATCAGCTACTGCATTGTAACCTTCTGGAGTTTTAGTTTCAGAAACCACATAAGTTCCGTACGGTAAGCCTTGGAAGCTTGCTTGGCCATTGACATCGGTTGTTTGTGTTTGTGCCACAACGCCTGTGGATTTTAGTGTAGCTGTAAATTCTGCGCCTGCTAACGCTTGTTTTTGACCATCTGGAAGAGTCGCTAACGTGCTTTGTAGCAATGGTTTATTCGCAAATTTGATTAACTCAAATCCACCTTTAATAACTGTATCTTTACTTGTCGCATTCCCTAAAAGTAATTCCGTTACATCGTCTTTTTGGTCCACCTTGACTGCATGAACGGTTGGATCTACATTATAACCAGTTGGCGCTTTTGTTTCTTTGACGTATACAGTTTTTGTTGCCCCACCTAACAGTATTTTTTTAGAGATAGCAGTTAAATCATTACTAATGGTTAGTTCATCGAGTAATTTAGTTGCTGCTGCATCTTCATAGATACCATATTTGGCACCTACAAGCGTTGCATCACCTTGTGCCGTGTCACCTGTTTCACTATCTGCTTTTTTTACTTTTACTTGGAAAGAAACAGCTTGGTTTGTCACGTTTAATAATGTTGTTTCTGCTGCTTTAACGGTTACTTTACGGACAGTATTATCAATGGTATATCCAGCTGGAGCTTTCGTTTCTACCACTGTATAATCTCCCATTAATAAATCTTTCGCTGTAATAGTTCCGTCTGCTCCTGTTTTCACATGAGCAACAACTTTTCCGGTGCTATCTTTGACATCGTATTCAGCATTTGCAAGTGTACGTTTGTCAGAACCAGTTTTCTTAATTTTTAGATCTCCGGTTTGTGCTTTAAAAGTTGCTTTGATTCCTGTTACTGATATAGGGTCTGTTACTCCACCAGCTTTTACCAATCTTTGCGCATTACTAGTGCTAGGTATAAATTGTAAAGCTGTTTGTTTTTTTACATCTGTGTTTACTGTTATATTGACCGTACCATCAAATTTTGGCCCTGCAACTAGTTTAAAATCTGCATCTGCATCCATCTTTACATTACCTGTATATTCTTTTCCATCACTAGTTACCGCTTTTACTCCTTCTGGTAAAGTGAAACTTTGGTAATTTTTCGTGTTACTCTTCCAAGTTGTAGGATACAATTTAGTTTCTTGTTGTTTAGTAGTCGGATTCCATTCTGCTGTTTGAACTTTATTAGCAATAGAAAATTCGCCTAGTGGCGCTGTTTTTGTTTCTGCTTTGTTCAAAAGATATTTAACTCCAGAATCGTTTGCCATTGCCGGACTATCAAAATGGCCTAAATAATAATTTAAAGCAACATACGTATCCACATAATTTTTTACGCTTGTTCCATTATGAGGATAACCATAATACAAGATATTCATAATACCAACATCATTGTAAACTTGTTTTGCATACTCTAAATTTACAGGAAAATCTTTGTTTGGATCAATACAAAACGCCGTTTCCCCATTTACTGTAATAAATGCAGTAGATGTTGTGTATCCCCCATAATTAGCACTCCAACTTCCTGAACTATTTCCATTGCTAGATTTTAATAAAGGCCTTGGATTCACGGTACTCGTGATTATCTCACCATCCGTTGTTTTTCCGATTTGATACTTTTCAGTACTAGCTGCTTCAGCTTTAATGAAAGGTATAAACATTTGCAATATCAATGTACATATTAACGTAAAAACAATTGTTCTTTGTAAATTATTAATTACTTTGTTCTTCATAATTTCCTCCATTTTTATTAATTTGGCATATTACATCCAGCTGTTGGCGCTCTGATTTCCATTTTTTCCTTCTTTCCATAAAAAAAAGCTGAAATGAATTTTGGTTTTTAACCAATTCATTTCAGCTTTATATTATTGTTAATTTATTTTTTACCAACCCCAATAATCATTACTACCACCATTTACATTTGATTCACTATCACTCTTTTTGTCATAATCATAATTGGGACTAGTACTATTACCACTATTATTAGACGATGATTTACTTCCCGTGGATTCTCCTCCACTAGATTTAGTATTTCCTCCGGTACTTTTTGAAGTACTTGAACTTCCTTTATTAGCGATACCACTATTGTTAGAACCATTTGAACTACTATAATTTTTAGAGCTACTTGATCCGTTTGACTTACTTGAACTACTTGAACTTCCATTGCTACTGTTATTGTATGACTTATTACTTTGACTTGAGTTACTACTTCCTTCATTGTTGTTTGCATTAGAGTTGTTTTCTTTCGCTTGTTCACTAACAACAGCTTGTTGTTCAGCTGCTTTCGCTTTGTTTTGTTCATCCTTCTTTTTTAGATATTCATTCGGCTTCTTTAAATATTCTAACAAAGAATTTTTCGCTTTATCCTGTTTTATTTTATCAATTTCTGTTTTAGCAACATTGTAATTATCCCATGTTATTCCTTCTTTTACGTCTTCTTTTATAACTGTAGCAAATAATTGATTAACTTTACATTCTGCATTCTTAATTTGTGTTTCTTGATTCTTTGCTTCGTTTAAAGCTTTTTTTTGCTCAATAAAAAATTCTGGTTTCGTTTCTTTATATGCGTTTACAGATTCTTCGGTACCTTCTACATCCGCATTCTCTTTTAACACACCATTTTCATCTAATAAATTAATTACGTTCCATCGCAATGATAACATTTTCCTTGCCAAATAAATGTCTAGCTCCATTTCATCTACTTCTTTAGTATCATTTTTACCATTTTTTGTAAGTTCCGATAAATCTAAACTAGTTTCTTTTAAATCTGATATTTCTATTTCTTGTTTTATGTTAGTTTTTTTATCGTCTGTGTAATACGATAATACTTCTTTTTTTAATTTCTTTATTTTATTTCTTTCCTCTTTTTTCTGTACTACTTTTGCTTTTTCTTCTGCTTTCACA
Source organism: Listeria immobilis (assembly GCF_014322765.1). Taxonomy (GTDB): domain Bacteria; phylum Bacillota; class Bacilli; order Lactobacillales; family Listeriaceae; genus Listeria; species Listeria immobilis. Next base: position 21,679 of record NZ_JAASTZ010000021.1, read on the forward strand.
CTATAATTGTGAAATCCAAGCGCCCCACCGCCCAAAATCACTACACTAATCGCAATACTAACCCCAATAATAATTTTTCTCTTTTTATCCATCTATTGATCCCTTCTTCCTTTTTAATTTATTATAACGTATTTAGAACTTCTTGTGCATATTCCCACAAGGATAATTTGCTATCTATATTCTGTGTATTTTGCGTTTGTTTTCTTCGAATGAATGAGTCTGTCAAAGCAACGTTGAGGCTGGAGTTGCGCCACCCTATTTAAGCATGCATATTCCTTTTTAGAGAATAAGCCTTAAAATGAACCAGTTTGTGGCTGTGTTGCTGCGTATCTGGTAACCTGGAAACTATCTAAAAGATAGAAAAGAAAATCCGCATCGTTTTTCTTTTTATTTAATTATAGACTCGCTACATTATACGGCTATGCGTCTTACGTGCCTTACTATTTGCAAGGTTTCTGTTTATGTGTAGTTTCACAAACAGCACGAGTATCTATATGAAATTTTCAAAGAACTAAACCAATGTGTACGTTTCAAATGCACACAATATAGATAGCAATAATTAATTTAAAACAACTAAGCGTGTGCCTTTTTTAAAAATTGAACTTGATAGATTCGATTTCTATTTCTTGCTGCAATGATCATCCCTTGCGATCGGATATTTTGAATAGATGGCATAATATCAACAATACATTTCAGCTCCATTCGCTCAGGTTCCACACAATACCCATTATGCAAATTGATATATTCTTTTTTATCCAAGGTGTAGATGGACTCGGCGTTTTCAATCACTTTAGAAACATCCCATGCTTCTTTTGCGAACTTTCTGATGTATTTTTTTCTTGGGAGTTCTATCCGCCTTATTTTTGTAGGTAATGCAACAAATTGTTTTAATTTAGCTTGTTCCTGTTTTTTTCGTTCTGTTAACACATAGTCGATAGCAGCTTGATGTTCTTTTTTTTCTCGAATAATGCTTTCTTCTTCCGATGTTCGAGCTTGTCCCATTTTTTCTAGTTCCATAAGTGAAAGCTGTAGAGAATTTTTGGAGCTTTTATAGCTAGCCTTCTTTTCCATATCTTCTGTGTTAGCAATGCAACTGGTTAACACGTTTATATTGTTTTTAAGCTCTTCTTTCAAGACTAGATTTTCTAAATTTTCTTTTGCTTTGGTTAACGGTAGTAATATTTCTTCTGCATGACAATTTTCAATTAGCTTTAAAATTTGATGAATATTTTCTTTAATTGATTGTATGTATTTTCCATCTTGTGTTGGTTGACTCATCTAGAAAAACTCCCTCCAATTGTATTGAATCCAACGGCGACCAACAAAAAAGAGCGCCCTACCACTAATGTGATAGAGCGCTCAAGCGTAGCCAATTAAAAAACTCACTGCAACAACAGATAACGGTCTGCTTAGCGTAAAATGAGAACAATTGAATGTGTATAAGAAAATACACCGCCAAATGATAAATTTTACTTTGCTAAATGCATAGTTTTTTGTTAAAATAAGGGCTACGGGTGAGACGCCACTAGTAGTTTAGTGGAGTGTGTTTTAGAGCCTTAGCTCTAAGGCCACGTATTAGCTAATCCTTCCGGGAAGTCGGATTGGTTAATATTGTCTCGCCTTTATTTTTTTGTTAGTCGTACTCGTCGAATTCCTTTTGATGATAACATGACGATAAATCAAAAAGCAAATACTTTCTGAAATTTCAGCACAACTTTTTAAATTGCAGAGAAAGAAAAAGCAAAAATCAGCAGATAATCCAATAAATCTGAAACTTTCACTCATGTAAAAAAATTATGTATCGGGAGGAAAAATATGAATAAGAAAAACCCCACAAATACGTGTGTTTCATTATTTTTACATAAAAAAGCCCGTTTTTTTGCTTGTACAGTTAGTTTCTGTTTCTATTTGTCTGTACGTTTAAAGTTTAACATACAGTCCTATCATTTTCTATAAAATTCAGATTTGTTCACAAAATATACATAAATACATGACAAATAACCTTTTCCATATATATTTTTTTGGAAAAAGTTAAATTTATATTCATTTATGTTTATTCTACACATCTATGTTACATCCACCAATGTCCCCATTTTTGAAAACAAGGTTTCATATCATCTTAGCTCCTTTCACGAACAAAGAAATTAACCAATCCACCAATTTGAATATAGAATAAAACCTAAATTTTTATTCATCAGACTTGATTCTCCTTTCTACATCCACCATTGAATTAATACTTGTATGAGTCCCGTCATATATCTACCACTCCTTTTTATTTATGGTAACAATACTAACAAAAAATATGGCATAATAGAGTGGAGGCATAATAAATTAGGCTAAGAAAGGATAACATATGAAAACTATTGGAGAAACCCTAAAATACATACGGAAAAGTAAAAATTTAACGCAAAAAGAAGTTTATACCAACATCATTTCCAGAGCATCTTACCAAAATTTCGAGAGTAATAAACAGACTCCATCTATTTCTGTGCTAAATCAATTATTAAATGTTTTAGGAATGTCAAAAGAAGAATTCTTCTTTGTACAAAACAATAAACGTTTGAACGCCAGAGGTGAATTAAAATATCTGTATGATCAGATAAACACTTCGTTGGAAGAAGATAAAATAACTAATCTTATTAAAAAAAATTATGCCTATTTAGCAAATAATAACAATGATTACGAGATTCAGCATTTAACAAAATGCTTAGAAGCCTTAACTATACTACAAAAAAAAGATGACTTTAAAAAAGCAAAAGAAGTAGTTAGCTACATTTGGCAGGAAAAAATGAAACAAGATGAATTATACTTAACAGATATAAAAATATTAGCATCCATTTTTTACATATTTCCTGAAGAAACAGCTTTAAATATTGCTAAAAGAATAAATAAAGAACTTAAAACTTATCAAAAATTTGAAAACACTATTCGTCTACAAATTAGTATATTACTAAATACTAGCTCTTTCCTACTTATGCACAACAAAATTAAAGAAGCCGAATTATTTGTTAATGATGTACTCCATTTAGCTAAAGACAACAAATACTACTTACAATGGGCAGTCGCAATAGGTAAAAAAGGGATAATTCAATTCTTGCTAAACAAAAAAGAGTACAAACAGAACATAGAAAAATGCAGTAAACTACTAGAATATATGGACGAACCATTACAACTAGAAGATTTTAAAACAGAACTTAATAAATATCACATCCCCTTACCAAAGATACAAAAATAATCTAACTATTTCAAACTAACGCCTTTCGTTGCACTCAGTTGTTCAGCGTACAAAGCAAAACGGTATTGCTTTGCAAAACCTCATTGCTTAGTACGCTCTACATTTAAATAGACCTGGAGAGGTCTTTTTTATTTACAAAAAGTAAACACATAAAGATTCATGAAGACCAAAAAGAGTGTAACTAGAATTAAGTAAATGGCAATTGAACCCATTTATGTTTAAGTTCCCCAGCTACTCTCTAAATGTGCTTTAGGCCTTGTCTTGTACACCTCATCCAGCAGTAACAACAATTGTCTTCCAGGACTACCCCTTTCAGGAAGTGCCGTCAAAATGGCGTTTTGTGACTCTGAATTTCCTTCTTTGTCGAACAGTTTTTGTGTTATGTACTGCGCTGCTTCCGTAAAAGTCGCTAAAAATTGAATGTATTGTTCTTTTTTTGCTTGTTTGTTGGTAATCGCATAACGAATCGCTTGTTCCACTACGATAGCTACAGTCGATAGCAATGTTTTAGCAGTTCTTCCTTTTCCCTCGACTCGTGAAATAATCCGTTCCGATTGCTTCAATAGTTTTTTTAGCGTTGCTAACGGAATTTTTGTTTCTTCCGACAATTCTCTTTGTGCCTTTTCGACAAAAGTTTGTCCTGCAAGAATGTTTTTTTGTATGTAATCTTCTAAATCAGCTTCCCATTCTTCAAAATGCGAATATTGGCGTTCGTTTCTGGCTTTTCTGTGCTTTCTAAACACACGAATACCTTGCTTTTCAAAGATAAATGCCGTAGAATGCTTGATTTCTGTATTAGAATGATACGTTTCTAAAATTCCTTGAATGTACTCTAAATTCGCCCCTTTGTATTTATCGGAATAAGCACTGACTAATATCTTCTCCACTTCTCGTTGCGATAAAGGATCTTGCAGATTTGTATTAAATTCATCTAAAAAATTGTAAGCTTCTTCATAACTTTTATTAGATGAATAGCAAGCTAATGCTAGAGTAAACACCGCATTGTTTCGGCCATATTGTCCTTTATGACCACGAATATTAGTTAATTGAACGAGTTGTTGAAACCATTCTTGGTTTGTAGCCATCGCAAAAGACTCCGAATTTTGTACTAGTTTTAATCCAGGTCTATTCGATTTTTGTGAATAAACTTTTGACCAGGAAATTAGATCTGTATATTTTATTTGATTGGCCAAATTTTCAAAGATGATATTTTGCGTATTTGGCGCACGAAAGAAGCCAAAATCGTTACATCCCCGATCCACACTTGAAATTTCTTCTGCAAAAGCGTGCTTTAAGTTTGTTGCAATTCGCTTCGCAACTCTTAAACTTTTGAAGTTATTCTTATTGCTGATGAATACTGGATTTTCAAGGACAAAATACAACTGAAAACCATGATTTGTTTTTAAAATAAATGTGGGTGTTTGGTTAAGTATTTTCATCGAAACCATTACCATTTTAGCAACATCGACTTGTTGCGTATCAATATCAATGACGTATGTATTTATTTGCTGCAGGTTTTCCTCAGAGTGTCCTTTTATAAATTTTCGGTTGTCATCACTATAGGTTCCCCATCGAAAAACGTTAGGTGTCCAGTGACTAATTTTATTGACTTCCTGAATAAGTGCTTCTTGGCTTGTCACGATAAAACCACGAACACCCATGGGTCGTTGCAAGTCTTCTTTTTGTCGGACTACAAATTGCACACCTTTTCTGTGTCCATTTTTTGCTTCCAGTTCAGTAAAGTGCTTTCTTACAGACAAGACACCATCACTGCTTTTTTTACGAAAAGCTGTGATACCTTCTTTTACGACTGTAGAAATGACTGCTGAATAGGTGTATAGATCCATTTCATTGTGTGAAGAATACATGCTAGGTTAGCTCCTTTCCTGTTATTTTCTCACCAAAAAGGACAAGTCCCTCCGCTATGAGAAGTTACTTGTCCTTCAAAATTGACAAAATAAAATTCGCATAGGAAGAAAAAAATCGAACTCCTAGCGAAAAAAGTTTTGGAAATGGCTAATTATCAACGTTTACAGCCATTGTCAAATAAACCTAATTATGTTATAATTTTTTTAAGGATTTTAAAAATTTATAACACATTGGGAATTGCTAGGATTATATTTTTGGTCGAATATAATTCATTTTAGATTTTATGTTTTGGTCGACACAATATCTAAATTGTTAATTCCTTTTTCATTTAATCAGAAACTTACTGTTATATATAAAATACAGTAAGTTTTTTTTTTTGTAAACACATAATTTAAAACTTCACTTCTAATTGCTTTTCATCAATGGATGGTAATACTATTCCATTCATATCCATTTCTTGTTCTAAAATAGTTTCATACAAATCAAAAATAAATGATTCTATTTTATATAAATTTGGATATAATAAATCTCTATCGCCTCGAACAAAATCATAATAATATTGCCTTTGCATATGAAGAGCTCTGGCCAATCTGCTTATGTCTACAAAGTATTTTTTATGCAGTATATTACAAAGAAAACGTATATCTTTATTTCTTTGCAAACGTTCTGGATTTACTCTTCTTGCCACATAAGTCACCTCATTTCAGTGTTACAGATAACACTATAACTTAATTATACCCAGAATTCAATTAATTACAAGTGGCATTTTAAAGCATTAAAAACTAATAATTTAATTACTTTTCTAATATTACTATTACTAATAGTAATATATTAGTAATAGTATAACATTATATTAGTAACATTATTTATTGTTATTTGACTTGTCGAGTTAAATAGTGTTATAATAAACACTGTAATAGATTAATAATATAATATGTTTTTAATAGTAATATATTATATTATTAATCTATTACTATAAATAATATTATAGGAGGTACATAATGTCAGTTAAAATTTCTTTTACAAATTACAAAGGTGGTACAACTAAAACAACTAGTTCTACTAATTTAGCAGGTGGTTTGGCCAAAAAATACCCCAATGCAAAAATTTTATTAGTAGAAGCTGATGGTCAAGGTAATACATCTTCAACTTTCAATGTAGATTCAAGTACGATTGAGAATACAATGTATGATGTATTTTTAAAAGATACTAAACCAGAAGATATTATTACCAAAGTGTATGAAGGCCATGATTCAGCCGATATTGATATTTTGCCAGCAAACAGTGATATGGATTTTGTGGATTTTGATTTTATGATTCAAAATAACAAAAACCGTTCTGCTTCAGTCTTTGAATATATTAAAGAAAATCCAAATGTTCTCAATCATAGCACTGAGGATTTTTTAAAAAGAATTGATTCCATTCATTTAGACCTACAAGGTAAAGATTATTTTAATTTACTCGATGGAAAATTTGATGTTATTGATAAAATGTATGATGTCATTATATTTGATACTCCACCGGAAATGAAGGCCATTACATCATCTACCTTAGCAATTGTAGATCATGTTATTATCCCTTATGAATTAGAAAAGTACTCAACTGAAGGAATCGTACGACTTCTAAAAAGAATATACTCTATTCGTGAAGAATATAATCCTAATCTAAATATCGCTGGCTTACTACCAGTTAAGTTTGATAAACGTACTAAATTGCATAACCAAGTTTTAAATGAAGTACTACAATTTTCATTAAATAACAAGCTTTTCCATTTTAATTCAAGAATTCCACAAAGTGTCCGTTTTGCTACTGCAAGTGCTACTGGTCTTCCTGCTACAATAGTAGATAAACGAGATAGCAAGTTTACCGAACAGTACTACAAGGTGATTGACGAACTTGTAGAAAATAAAATAATCAACTTATAGTAATATATTGTATTATTAATAGTAATATATTATGATACTAATAACAATATATGAAAGGACTGAAATTACATGGGTAGAAATAGTAAAACTAATCAGCAAAAACCAAAAGCTTTGCCTATCGATTCTATTACAAATACTTTAAATCAAGCAATTGATCCTGAGGTTTATAAAGATAGTACACCTATTATTAATGAGGATATTGTTTCTTCGTCAAAAAACAATACAAATGCCAGCAAAAATGTATCTAATAACCAAAAAATATTTTCTTTCCAAAATAATGATTCTGAAGGAGTACGGAAGACTTACGTAGTTGACTCTTCAATAGATAATGCTATTGAAAGCATAGTTACAGATAAGCGCACTGGGAAAAAAATACCTGGAACAAAAGGTTTTATTTCTAAACTGGTAAATAATGCCTTAAGAAAAGAATTAGTTAGTCTTGGAATTTTACCTCCTTCAGAACTCGAAAAAAATGAAAATTATTAAAAGACCCGAAAAGGGTCTTTTTTAATAAGTTACTAATATATTACTATTATTAATATATTAGTAATATATTTTGTTATTAACCTTTATGTCCACCGACCATTTCAGAACGTTTTAAGCCAGTTGATCCAGTCAACAAACTACTTGCATGCATCATCGACTTAAATCCATATCTAGCTCGTATTTTATCAATTGTCACATCTAATTGTTCTTGGTTAACCGTTTGATTAGGATTTTCAAATAAATTTAATTGCAAGCCTATCTTTTTAACAATACCTCCACAATTCATTTCCACTTGTCTAACAGCTTCATTCTCGTAATACTTCCAAAAAAGGGTTAAAAATTGTGCTACAATTTCTTTTGTGCTGCTTGTTGCTTGAATTTTCAACTGATGTCTAAAACCACTTTTTATGCTGTACTTGCTGTACCTTATACCAAGATTTACAACGGTTGTATTGATGTGATGTTTTCTTAATCGCATCGCAATTTCCTCGGCCATTTCACGTATAACAATTGCTACCTCAAATGGATCATGATAATCACGTTCTAAAATTTGACTCTTTCCATAACTCTTTGAAACAGGTACATAGCGCTCATTTATTTTGCTGTAATCAATCCCATGAGAGTGGTAATATAACTGCTCCCCTATCACTCCTAATCGCCTCTTCAAAAGTGGGGGAGGGGACTGACTTAACGCATAGACACTATATATTCCTAGCCGTTTTAAATTCTCTGCAGTCCGATGGCCAATCCCCCACATATCGGTTAATTCGTTTATTTTCCAAATGGTGTCCTGGACATTTTCATATCTCCAGTTAGCAATTCCGTCGATTTGATGTTTTGCCGCATTATCTAGTGCAAGTTTAGACAACAGCATGTTGTCACCAATTCCTACTGTCACAAATAAGCGTAGCTCTCGTAAAATATCCGCTTGAATTCGTTCCGCAATTTCTTGCGTGGATCCAAATAATGCATGTGATCCAGTGACATCCAAAAATGCCTCGTCAATCGAGTAGGGGAAGAAATATTCTTTGGGGACATAACGTAAGAAAATTGCTTGTATCATCGCATTTACTTTTAGATATAGTTTCATTCTTGGTGGCGCAATAATGATTTCTTTATCCCAAGTCGGTACTTCATACATGCGAGAGGTTGTTTTTATTCGGTGTATTTTTTTCATCATCGGGCTTGCTGCTAACACTAAACCACCTGCTCGATCCGCATTACTCATCACAACTAATTTTGCTTTTAAAGGGTCTAATCCACGCTTAACGCATTCTACACTGGCAAAAAAGGACTTCACATCAATACAAAGAATGTCCCTTCGTGGTACATGAGAGTAGTCTTCTATTTGTACCATTTTTCTACTGTCCGTTCTTCTACATTTAAAATACTGGAGAAGGGGAGAGAAATTACTTCTGCTGCTGTCCGTATAAAAAGTAAATCTTCATCTATTCCAACTATTCTTCCGATAACATCCGGCTCTGGAAAAGAATCCACATTTTGAGGCTTTTTTTGTATCACTAATGAAGACTGGTGTGTGATAGCAGCACTTAACACGCTCTCAATGCACTCTGACGACATGGCTTCTCGCCATTTTAGCTTAGAAGAGGCTTGCTGTTGATCCATTTGCTCATTATGTTCACTTAAGAAAAATCCTTGCCACTTTTTAATGCCTCTATCTTGGTAGGTCATCCAGATCACAACCTTTCAATCGAGAGTATTTCTATATCTCGCACAATAATTCCATTCACTAAAATAGTCTTCAGTGACTCATTAAATAAATAACATTTTCCTGAAACATGATGGTCATAACCACCTGCATACGTGGTAAATCGTAGAGAATAATCCTTTTCTATGGAGTCGTGTATTAATTTTAAATATTGTTCCCAGCGCTCACTTGTAATAATAGGCTGGGTGACCCTCTCATCATACTTTTTTCCAATTAATAACTTTTCCATGGCCAAAACCTCCAAAAAATAATAAGAACATATGTTTGTATGTATTATACAAACATATGTTCTTATTTGCAATATGTCTTTTTTCTTATTTTTGTGGTTACACGATTTATTTATTCCTATAACTCTTTGTCATTAACATTAATTAAGTACAATTTTACACTTTAGCATAGGGTATTCCGTGTTAAATGCTTCTAAAGTTTTTGTTAGTTTAATAGCTTCTTCAGGAAGCAATTCAGAAAATACAGACCACTGCTCAAATATAATTTCTTCCGGTAGTTCCACTAAGCCGGTAATAGTGTCCCAAAATGCATCCCAATTTTCCCCATAGAATTCTGGAAAATCCAAACTATTTTTCAATAAAACTTGTAATTCGTTTTTATTAGTTACATTAGCTAGATTTATTTTAACAACTTCTTCTCTTAAATCATCCATATTTTAACAACTCCTACTTTTATTTGTAATTGCAAACATAATGTGCAGTTTTGTAATGATCTGTTGTTACGTATACCAATCCATCATTTGAATACAACAGTCTAGTTCCTGGCTGTTTTCTTCGTGCCATATTACCAGTTAAACCTACGTCAGCTTCACGCCATGTTCTTCCTTTTTTATCCGGCAATACTTTATCACTATTCTTAAAAATATCTCCCCCAATTTGTCCTCCTTCCTTATAATTATTTATAGCTTGTTTCAACGAAACATTGTTAGCTCCAATTATTTCATTCGGATATTTTTGTGCCACCTTATCATACTCCCAAAAACAAACTTCACAAATATCGTAATCATCTTGAATTGTATAATTTTTACAAACTGGGCATTGTTTCAAATTTATTTCTTCCTATCATTCCATCTTTTAATTTATGGCAGTTTGTAATGCTTCTATGAGCATTGCATTACAGGACTCAAATATTTCCATTACTTCTCCACTTGGCTTGTCTAACTCTTGAAATTCATCTATTTCCGAATCCCATACATACCAGGAAATATCTCCGTCTCCCAAAAAAAGATATTTTTTATTTTCTTCCACATCATGCCAAATTTCATTATTTTCTATAATATCCAAATTGCTGTCATCTGGATCTATTCCATACAAAAATATTCCATTAAATTCGATAGAATTAACTTCTTCTAAAAATGGAACATATTTTTCCCAAGGAACCTCTTCCCCAAACTGCTCTACTGCCCATTTTTTAAACTTTTCTATTTCACTTACACTTGCTTGTGAAGGTATAGCTCGATCAAATTCTAACATTACTTGTTTTAGTTTTGAAATAGTATCTTTTAACATATTAAACCTCCTATTTAGGATAGATATTTCCTTCAGGAATCGGAAACTTGACTTTAACACTTTCTCCTGGACTCATTTTTTTAGAAAATTCTATTTGTGAATTGGTTATTACTTTATGATACGGGTCATTTTTAATTAACATAAGATTACTATAGTCATTTGTACCAGAGTCATCTAACGGTAATTTATGATGCACTTGATACCCTTGTGGTCGAACACCTTTTTTCATTTCTTGAATTTGTTTTTCAGACAATCCTGCTGCTTTGAATTCTTTAATAGCAACAGGATTATCTGAAATATTTTTAAGATAATTTGAACGTATTGAAGAGTTAAAGGATTTTCTCAACTGTGCAGCTTCAGTTTTAGTTCTTTTTGTATAAATAATCGTTTTTTCCATTACACCATCTAATTTTACGCTCTTACCTTTTAATTTTCCTACATGTTCTGTTTTACTTAAATGAAAAACCTCATCATACCCTTCGTACGTAAACTTAAAGGCTTTATTATCACGAGCTAGTTTGGCAAATTTTTCAATCTTGGCCACTTTCACAAAAGGGATAATAATAAATCCTGCTGCTAAAAGTCGTTCACCAGTAGAAACTTTTTTACCTGTCGTTGGTTCTACACCAAAAACAGCACGAACAGCATCTATTACGGGTGTTACAAAATCAAAAATAGCTAACCACTTCGCATTCGTTTCTCTGTTTAGCTCTACTTGCTCGTCTACCCTTTTTAACGTAGCTGCTGTATCTAATTTGCCATCTTTTACCACAAATCCAGCGTAACTGCCTTTTGGTATGTACGGTAATGGCATGTTTTCTTCATATTCTTTAATTAGTGCCTCTTCGGCTGCTTCTTGTTTTTTCTTTTGGTCAGCCGTCCATGCCTTCTCGATGGAAGCAACCCAGGACATATTCATTCCCATTGTACTGAATGTTCCAGTTGAGGCGTTAAAACCTGTATGTTGTAACACTTCAGTTAATCCTACCTGGAGATTTTTTGCTTGTTGGATAACAGGGTCAAAGTAAGTTGCTGATGTTTGATGAAACAGTCGCAAGTTTTCTAATTTCGTCACTAATTTCTGTTTACACATCCTATAGATGGCATCCATCGGCTTCATTAACGGTAGCTGATCTATCATATCCTTTAGTCCTGCTTGTAGTCGTTCTATTTCTTCTATTTGCTGAACTAATTCTTCTTCGATAACGTCCGTATTTGCCACTTCTGCTTGAAAATTGGTCGTTAATTGTTTGTTTGGTTCTTGTAAGTCCTGGCAAAGCAAAATCATTCCTTCTGCCAAAACTCGATATGTCTCCATAAAATAACGTTTCGCACTTGCATAGGTCTTTCCTTTTAGAGATGGCTCCATATTAAAGGCATCTATGGCCCGAATAACATCTTCCAAGCCCTCAATGGTCAACTGACAAAAAGTTTCCACGCTAGTAGTTTGACTTTCTACTTCTCCTAAATACATATCTATGCCCATTATTGCACCTCCCTGGATAATGCCAGGCGTTGGTGCAGGCACGCATCCTCTTTATCTGCTAATTGCCTTTTGTTTTTTTGCAATTGCTCTGTTTGTTCTTCTAAATCATGGATAACCCGTTGATCCATGTGTCGCAAATCCTGGTAATGATTATCTAAGAAAGCATTCATCTCCCTGTCTCTATACCAGAATTGATCCAATCTTTTAAAAAGGTTCGCTTGTCGAAACCGAAACTCATGATAGTACTGTTCTTTTCTTTCTAAGATTCTACGATCTCGTTCATTTGTTTCTTGTTGTTCATTGACTAACCGTATTTGTTGTTGTACTTCTGCTAATTTTTTCTCTATTTCTGTCATCCCATTCACCCCATATTCAATTGACAAAATCAAATAGTTGTTTCAGCTGTGCATCTTGATAATCAAATTCTTTTGCGACACTTTGAACATGTGTTATATCTTTAGTTAATCCTTGTTGAAATTGCAGCACCATTTTCTGCACCGTTTGATTCGTTGTCAAAGCTTCTTGATTACCTAAAACAGTTGTTTTTTCTGCTTGTACAATAGAACTAGCGCCAGCGATTGCAATCTTTTCGGAAGCTTGGCCCAGCTGCTCTGCACATCTTGCAGCAGCTGAAAAATTACTTTGAATTTCCGTCATCGTATCCTCTCCTTGTACTATTGAAACTGCCTATATTATAGCATGTTTGCTTATTTTTCACATAATATTTATAATATTAACTTCTTACCAGCCGGTCTTTGTTAGTCTGAAGAACTAGTGAGCATTTGTTTTTCTATCATTTTCTTCCATTTTATTTAAATAACGATAAATCGTTGTTCGAGAAACATTCCAACGTTCTGCAATAGCTTTTATCGGAGTCCCATTGTCAACTAGTGTCTTCAGTAACTCTAAGTCCTGTGCTTTTAATTTTTCAGGACGACCACCAAATCGCCCTCTTGCACGAGCAGCTGCTCGTCCTGCCGCAGATCTTTCTAAAATTAGATTTCGTTCAAATTCAGCAAATGCCGCAAACAAATGAAACATAAGTTGTCCTGTAGAACTAGATTTATCCATCGTTATATTTTCTTGCAAACTATGAAAACTCACTCCACGTGCATTTAAACGATTAACTATAGAAATCAAATCTTCCATATTCCTTCCTAAACGATCTAAACGCCAAACAACAAGCGTATCCCCAGATCGAACAAAATCAATAGCCATTTCTAATCCAGGACGACTACTTTTTACTCCACTCATATGATCCGTGAAAATTTTCTCACAACTAAATTTATTTAAACTGTCTTTTTGTAAATCTAAATTTTGTAATCCGGTAGAGACTCGGGCATATCCTATTTTCAAAAAAATCACTCCTTTATTAACTCTATTGTATCATAACTTTATCTATAACATATAATTGAACATAGAATTTATTACGAGTTTATGAACACTAAATAGCCTCCTATTTTAAAAAATAGAATAAAAAAAGAGCGTGTCCAGAAACGCCTGATTTTCTGGACATGAATTATGTTGAAATTTTCTAAAAAGATACCCTGAAAAACAAGTGTCAATAGAGTATACTCTATTAACACTTGTTATTAATGATTCTATCTTCTTTTCTATAGTTAAAAATAAAAAAGGCCCTACTACTAATGGACCTTAAAATAGAAATTTTGGATAATCATCCTTTTTGTATGCTATTTTTTGTATTTATCTTTAAACCTTTCGCAAGCTTCAAGATAGTTTTGAAGTTCTACAGGTTTAGGATAATTTTCACCTGAATTCAAAGGTCTATCATGCACCCAGTCTGAGCAAAGGGACATACCTTCTTCTATTTCTCTATATATTTCTGCATTAAAAACAACTTTTTTAAGGCTCTTTGTTTGTATGGCTGGAGTAAATCTCGTAATGGCTCCCATGAATATTATTTCCTCAATCATGCGTTCCCAAGTTTCTCTTAATTTTTCACACCAATATTTAGCATCAACTATGTATTCTTTATACAGATCCATGTTTTTCTCACTATTAATACTATTATATTTTTTTGTTATTGCTTGTAGCTCATTCTTTAAATATCCTATCCTCCTTTTAACAGGTGTGGCAATCCATGGTTCATTATCCTCCCTCAGTCCTGAAACATTATTAAAGTTTCTGATTGGTACTATAGAACACTCCACTTGTTTGTTTTCTGTCCATCTATCCAAACAATTTACAAAAGTAATATCATGCGTAAAAACAACTACTTGTTTTTGTTTAGCTTCGTCCACTAATCTTCTTCCAATAGCTTCCTTCCTCTCAACGTCTAAAGAGCTCACAGGATCATCCAAAACGATACATGTATTTTTGTTGTCTAAGCTTGTTTCTGCTAAAAAATTAGCAATTGTAATTGCTCTTTGTTCTCCTTCACTTAAGATCTCTATTGGTTTTCTATCTTTTATTATTAACTTGCTGAGTGTATTCCCCTTGCTCCCTCTTTGCTTTATTTCAGCTGAAAAATCGGCATTCAGTTTTTTACATTCTTCATTAAATCTTTCCACATATTTATCAGTGACATATTGAGAGAAAAGTGACTTTTGGAACCTAGTGGCTTTTTGTGTGGAGATAGTTATATTATTTGCTGCATCTACCCATTTCAAATCTTCTAAGAATACCTTTATTTCCGGTAAGAAATCCTTAAGTCGAAGCTTATCATTGTATTCATTTTCAAATTTCTCTATTTCATCAATTTCCTGTTGTACTTTTTTAGTGTTTAATTCAGATATCTCTTTCTCTAAGCACTTTAAAGCTTCATTACAGATTGTTTCTTCCATTTTAAAAGCATTACTTTCTTTTTCCCATTGTAGGATTGTTAAATTCTGAATAAGATTTTCTTTAATAGTTTCAACTTGCGTTTGCCAACTTATAAGTTGACTATGTAAGTTAGGAATATTCTCCTTCAGCCATTCTTCAAAACCAGAATCTTTTGTAAGCAACTTACAATCAAAGTTTTTAAAATCCTGTATTAACATTTTAATATCGCTATCTACTTGGCTTAATTCGGATTCTGCCGAACTTTTTAAGTAAATCCAATATTTATCAATTACCGTTACTCCATCTATTTTTTGTCCACAAAATATACAATGGTCAATTTCTTCTTGAATAACCCCATAGTATTGCTTAGCTGATTCAATAAATTCTTTCCACTCGGGTGAACCTATTTGATATATATGTTCTCCATCTAATTGAGTTATACCTTCAGAAATTGAAATTTTTTCCAAATCGTTTCTACTTTGAATTAAATTTTTTATATCATCAATTTGCTCACTAGAAAACTTTGCATTAATCTCTTTTATTCTGCTTTTCATTCCATTCAATTCTGTTTTACGTTTCTCAAGTAGCTTTTGTTGGTTCATAATATTCAAAGCGACTAGCACAGATTTTCTCTCCGTTTTTTTTTGTAGTTTCTCTTTTAAGTGAGTTGTTTTCGAAGCGCTTTCAAGCTCAACATATTCCATATTACTATTTATACTCTTAACTAACATCCCTATTAGGGTATTATTAGGAAATTGACGTACATAGTTATTCTCTTTATTTTTTTCCTTAATATCGTCATTCAGTCTATTTTTAACTTCGGTTATTAAATAATTAAACTCATCAAAAAAATTAAATTCTATTGGAGCAAAATTTAGTTCTACATCTTTAGTTAAATCATTAGTAGCGCTTTTTGAATCAAATACAGCTACTCTACTAAACAATTCGTTTTTATGATCTTCTGGAAACACTAGGGTTTCAGAATCTCCTTTTTCATTCTTAAAAACAAACTTTGCACTTGGGATTACATTTTCTTCTTTCTGAAATATGTTTGGTAAAATATTCTTATCTCCTCTTGAAATAAAGGCATTATTTAGTAATCTGGCATACCCTGATTTTCCACTTCCATTCAGTCCGTATATAATCGTTAATTGTCTCCCAACTGGGATTGATGATTTTGGTGATAAAGCATTAACTCCTTTAACTTCTGATACTTCATCCCAGGTTACATTAGAGATTGATTTTGATTTAGTGGCCTTAGACAAAAATGCAAGTGCCTTTTTTGTAAGAAGCGACCCCTCCAATTTATATTCTTGTTTTAATGCCAAATAAACTTCGTCTATCAAAGATTCATTTATTTTAATTCCACTTAAAATTGCATCGGCCCCAACTTGCTGCCAATATGGTTGTTCTCTTACCCATTCCACGATTTCATCTCTAATCATAATGTCATCTCCTTGTGTTATTTTGAGTAATACTTTTTATGCATATTATATTATTAATTTTCTTTATATTCATTAGCATATAGAATCATATTCCTTTTATTATATACTCTTGCCTTTCTGTCCAAAAATGTTTATAATCTGGACTCTTGTTTATAGATTATTATAGATCAACAATTAGCTACCACATTTAATAAATTTGCTTAAGTAAAACTCTCCATAAAAAAGGCTAGAACTTATAATTTCTAGCCTCCTGGTTTACTATATTATAAGGATAAAATTCACTTTTAAATGGCAAAGCAATCTGAAACATCTTATGTAAGCCTAAATGAGTGAAGGCTTTGCTTGCAATGTCAAGCTCATTTAGGATTTTAGCAACTGTAACGTGGTGAAAGGCGATAGGCACTTAAGTTCACACGAATGAATTCATTACATAAGATACAAAGATTGAGCAATGGAAAGAGCAGCTATTACTACTAAATCAAATGCTAATTTTGAATTATCCCGAAAAACATAAGCGTGGTAAGCAATCCCTATAATTAATACTGGAAAGAAAAAAGGTGCTACCTTAAATGAAATAAATAGAGCTACCAAAAAAACAATGATTAAATAGACATACTCTTTTTTTTTGCTACTTCTCATGCCACACCTTCTCCTTCACCTTTATAAAAATTTAGTGCTGTTAATTTTATAACTTCCTTTTCCTTGATAATTCACAGTAATTGTAAAGTCTATTCTCATTACTTGCAAGCCCCAGTTTCCATAACCGCCTTTGATATTTGCTTTTACTCTTCCTTTATATTTTCCACCTGATACATAACAATACTTATCTTTGATACTTGAACTATAAAGGGCAAATAGTGGATTTTTATAATAGAGATAAGCTGAAATTCCAGAAGCCGAACTTACTCTTTTTCCACTAGTTTTGTATGAACTTCTAGCTGCCCATTTCATCCAGGTAATTCCAAAAACTTTCATAGGTACATAAACCGTTTTATTCTTGCTTGCATATTGTTGCAAGCCGTTCCCTTCAACCAACGCCCCATTCCTAGTGACTTTTTTATCAAATTCACTAGGATTATTAACTAAATTAGTAACCTCTTTTTTCTTCGCTTTTGACATAGACATATAAATATCATAATTATTCTGTGCCTCTTGTTTAGTTAATCCTACACTATTATAATTTTCTAATTCATACAAAAAGTTTTTCTCTAAATCTGCTTGTGTCACCTTCTGATTTTCAGAAGCACTTACATTGTGTTCTCCCAAAAAACTAAAAGGGAGAAATGATAATACAAATACTAACGCCAACACAACCATTTTATTTCTTTTTTTCATCTCAATCCAACTCCTTTTATCTATTTTTTATAATCAACAAGTGTCTTAAATAGTAAAAGATCTATTAATTGTGATTATATGCACAAACTTTATCACAACTTTCCGATTAAATCAAACGTTAAATGATGGAGATGATGAATTTTTGTCCATACACCCTTTTAAATTGTGTTATTAATAAGTGCATTTACTTTTTACTAACTTTATGTAACAGATTTATAATTTACTTCTTATATTTATCTACTAAAGGTTTAAAATATAACTCTTCTCCTTTTTCTCTTGCAGCAATTGCTTCCTCTTTCGTGTTAAATGTACCCAAATGATGTTCTTTTCCGGAAACAAATATCCGTGCAATCCATTTATTATCTTTAAAAGCAACACCTGTATGGCCACTTTTGTTATCTGATCTGATTTTTTTGTCTGAAATCATTGATATACGAGTATTCTCTACCAACTCGTTATTTTTCTTCATTGTTTCCTTTATCTTTTTTGAAGCTTCCTGATATTTCTGTTTCGTTGCGTTTTCCGTATTCTTTTTGCTGTTTTTCCTAGCTAATTCGCTTTTATAACAACCACAACTTTTCACACCACATTTTCGGTTTAAGTGACTCGTAGTAGTAATATATTGATTCCCACATTCACAATAGCATAGCCATTCACGTGAAGGCAATCTTTCGATGACTGTCAAACGGCCAATCTTGACCCCCGTTAAATCCTGATTTTTTGCCATAGCTGACACTCCTTCACCTAGCATAATTCTAATTTTGTGTTAAGCCAACGATAAATGCATAACCTACTGCTTTAAATACTTTTTCTTCTTGCAAGTCATTTTCTTCAAAAAAGGAAGGAATTTTCCTTTCTTTACTATATTCTAGCAATGTGTTCAAAAAAAGTTCTTTATCCCCTTTTTTAACAATATTAGTCAACTTATAAAATAATGTATGATAATTACTTTTACTGATTAATTGCTTCTTTTTGTAATTTATTCCTAATTGAAAAGCTTGTTCTTCTATCGTCAATGAGCTATCCCCTTTCTAGCAACAAATTAGTTTCGTCTTCTCCTATGAGCTGACTTAGCTCATATTCTACTTCGTATCGACATAATTTTGCAAATACATCATCTAAACTTAAATTTAACAATGAGGATAAAGCAATAATGACTTCTAATTTATAATCTGTTACAGAATCATTCCGATACTTTAAATTATAGAGAGTAGAGGACTTTAAGCCCTCTTCCCTCTCTACATCTAACATACTATAATTATATTCTTGCAGCAGTCGTTCCAACGGATATTTTTTCATCATGAATTCCCCTTACATCATTTTATCGTATAATTTAGAAGCACCATAACCAAACGTTTGTACCACCCATTTGCCGCTTGTAGCTTCTAAATAAGCTTCTTTATTCTCGTAAGTAGCAGGAAAATATCTTAGTTTAAATTCACATCTATTTGCTACATCACGCGCAATTTCAAAAGGTCTTCTATCAAGAAAAGTCTTCATTTCAATCTGAGGATAACCATCGTACCGATAAAAATCATGATCAGCAAAATAGTTTTCTAATTCTTCTAATAAAAAGGCTTTATCTATAAATACAGACTTTTCGTTGACTCGAATTTCAGTTTCTAATTCTACTAAATAATTGATAATTTTTTGCTTGAATCCAGCTTTTGTTTTTAAGTCGTATTCATCATCAAAAATAAAATTGGTTCTTGTGATTTCCCATTCCCCATCTGCGAAAAATTCAACATCTGGTTTTTCCTCATAATAAAAGCGTTTTACTACTAAACTAGAATTCAAAGGTTTTACGCTTAACTCATAAATCTTTCTTCCATTCATAAAAATTAATTCTGCAAATTCATGAATCAAATTTTTATTCTCTACATTATCATGTCCATAGATTTTTTTTGCTACTACTCTACCTGTTTTCGTTGTCATTTTTCATCAATCTCCTTTAATTTTGGTTTGGTTGCTTTTAAAAAGAAAATACAATATACTAGTGCTATCAATCCATTTTGGATTGGTTGCTGATGGCTTGAGTTACCGCTCAAGTCATCTTTTGTTTTTCTTTCTATATACATTATCTCCTAAATAGGAGAATTTGTATATAGGTAAAAAGCATCATTTTCTCCTATATAGGAGAACTTTAATAGAAAATTAGCCATTTATATAAATTGTTTTGGTAACTTCGTATACTCATTAAACGTAAAAACATCTTCTATAAAGCGATTGTCTAAATCTGTAAGTCGAACATCACAGCCTTTTTCTTGCAGCGCAATAATATGCCCTTTTAAATAGCCCAGTTTTGGCGTAATGACACGTTCGTACCAGACAATATCATTTCTTTCTAACACTCGCTGCTTATACTCATGCATAACCGCTTCATCAAAAACATTCGGATATACATGCGTAATTATTTGTGCATCTAAACAAGAAACCAACAACGGATTATCTGTAATGAAAATATAATCATAATAACCTATTTTTTGTTGAAGTTGAACAATATTAGCGCATTGTTGAAAGAAGACATCTCGTTCTTCTGTAGACATACCTCTAATAGAACGACTTTCATTAAATTCTCGATCAAACATCGTATCTTTATTTAAAGAGAATATGGTCGTTTTTCCCATACATGGGAATGCTGATATAATTTTTGTCATTTTAAAACTCCTTTTCATACATTTTTTTAGAAAAAAAGCAATGCATAAAGTATATACATCGCCTTTTTTCTCTTAATTATTCATCTACAATACTCTTTAAAATACTCCACTTGTTCCACTGTATTCTAAAATATCAAACCCAAATTCTGTCCAGCCTTCATTCTCCATTATTTCTTCAATACTTTGCTCGCAATCTTCATAAACACCGATGGCAATATCATTTCCTAAAATCATTTCAATAGCTCTTAAGCATTTATTTTTATCGGAATCAATTATTATCACCCTATTATTGTCATCATAATCTATTAATACATATTGTTTCACGTTATCCATTTTCATCCTCCTGCAGTTTAATTTTTATACTACTTGCTCTCTAAGAAATCACTTATTTTTTCACTCTGTTTTTTATTAAGCAAAGATTGGAGAGGTTTTGCAAAGCAACACCGTTCCTATCTTTGCTTTTATCAACTGTAGCGCAGCGAAAGGCGATAGGCTCTTTAGCTTTTAATCATCAGAAAATAACTTATCTTCTAACGCTTCGATTCTAGAAATTTCAAGCATTGCTGCTTTATCTGAAACTTTTGTTAATCTTTGATAATCTAAATTTTTAGCATCGATTAAAATATCCTGAATAGAAGTAAACTGCTTGATAATTAAAATATATTTTTTATCATGATTATTAAACTCTTGCTTTAAGGTCAAATCAGCTAAATCGTAATACGCTTTTACTTCATAATCTCCTAACGTTTCTTGAAAATTGATATTAAATGCTAAAGTTACTCTGTTTTTTAACTGAATTTCTTTTACAATTTTGGATCTAATGTCATCGTAATTGTATTTGTAAGCTTTTACCTCATACTTTGCTATTTCATCTATTAATTGTTCTAAATTGAATTCATTAGACAATGTTTTCACCTCTTTTAATTCGCTTGAAATCCATCATTTGTTACATATCCTTGTTTAGACCAAATATTTTTCTTTTCTTCTTTTGCTGCCGCTTCTGCTTTTTTAAAGTCGCTTAGGTATCTTGTATTCGGCTCGTAAACATAAGCTACTCTTGCATATCCTTCTTTTAACATCATTTCGTTAATATTTTTTCCATCTGCATATACGTAAGCAAGAACACGGCTATATTTATCTGTTGCTCCCCCAGCATCATATTCTAGTGTTAACTTTTTGTTCGTAACTAATTCTTTCATGTAGTTACTCGCTTCTTTTGCATACGGTTGAACAGGAGTATTTGGTTTTACGCTTTCTGGTGTATCAATTAATAACAAGCGCACAGTTTTTGGTTTGGTTTCTCCCTCAAAAGTAACAGATAAAGTATCGCCATCAGTCACGTGATTTAGTTTGACGGGAACGGTATTTTTTGGTGCTGCCGTCGCCTTTTCTTCTGTAAATGGAAGAAACGACTTAATACTAGTAACTGTTTGATTCATTTTTTCATACATATTGTCAATATGTATTACACCAAATCCACCAGTTATTGCTACAATAGCCATTGTTATTACCCATTTTTTCATTTTCCGCATTTGACCTTATCCTCTTTTCTTTAGATACTCC
Source organism: Listeria immobilis (assembly GCF_014322765.1). GTDB lineage: Bacteria > Bacillota > Bacilli > Lactobacillales > Listeriaceae > Listeria > Listeria immobilis. The sequence continues at coordinate 43,710 of NZ_JAASTZ010000021.1, forward strand.
AAGCGGACAAATATCCGCTTGAAGTCTCGCATTATTTTATATTTAAAAGTTGTAACAAACTATATCGTTCCATTTTCACAAAGTATTTACAGTATAAATTTTTTGTTTTTTTATTTTGAAATCTTATTTCTGTTTCATTCTTTTTTAAATAAATGAGCGAACGTTCTATCTCATTATCATTTAACATATTTTTATCAATCGTTCTTGCTATTTTCTCTATGTTTGTCTTCGCTTCTTGCTTTGTTAAATTCTCTTGATTATATACACATTTTTTATTGCCTTTCTCCGTTTCACAAATGACCTTAATTTTATAATATGGTAACATTTTCATCATTCTCCATTCTCTTATATATTTATTTTGTTTTCTTCTGTTGATTAGTACTTACTTAATCCCAGTAAGTGCCGTTATAAGTAATTACAACATGATTTTCATTTGCTTTAATAACTTGAAAATTAACTACTTCCATATAGCCGATTAGCAAATCTTCTGCTATACCAAATTCTTCACCTACAACATAATCATTATTATCATGTAATACAGTGTTAATTCTATTCATGTCTAAGCCCTCTATTTTTTCCAATTTCTTTTCTAATTCTGTAAGATTTGTTATTTCAAATTTCATCTTAATTCCTCCTGTTTTTTGTTTTATTTTTTTGTTTTTTAGGTTTTTCAACCTGTTTTTTTAGGTTGTTTTTCTGAGCCGAAAAAGGGAATGCCTATTTCCGATTATTTAGAGTTCACCCTCTCTTTGATTTGATATGTTCCGTTTTTTCAGTGTAGTTATCGTCGCCTGACTGTCCGTCATTCCTGGAGGCTAAAAATAACAAGGGAGTGCTGTAGGAAAAAGTTTTTCTGCGAAGCGTTTAGAAAAAGTTTTTACGCCCCTTGTTATTTTTTGCTGGAAGGAATAGGATACCAAAGGCGAGGATAACTGCGTTCACTGAAAAAACGGGTTATATCAAAGAGCAACGGACGAAATAATCGGAAATCGCCAGGCATTCTTGCTCTTGAACTTGCTTTTGATCTAAATAATTTGCTTTGCAAATTATTTCCATGCACTTGATCACTGATTTTTGCTTTTTTGGCGCATGCCAATCTTCCATTTTTTAGGGAAGTGCTTTTCTTCCCGTTGAAAAGGGTGCTTTTCCCTTTTCGTTCCTGGCTTGTACCACATTGGAAAACGCCTAAAATGTCGCTTTCCAACGTGGTAATTCCAAGAACTAACCCTTAATCCTGCCTTTTAGTTTTCTTCTTCTAGTAAATTCTTAACAAACGCTTTATCTTCTTCCCCTCGCGCCGGATACATGCGAGAGATAAAGAAATCTCCATTTTCATCTATTTCCAAAGCTACTTTTTTAAGTCCTTTAACAAAATAGTAAATCGGCTTTTTCTTCCATTGATTAACGTCCCCGTTTTCTATTAATTCCTTTGTTTTAGAGCTAAGTTCTGTATTTTCCGCTTTCTCTTGCATGTCTTCTAACATGCTAATTTTATTTTTTAGTTTAGTAATCTCTGCTCCTTTTGTTCTTCTTTTAATTGCTGGCTTCGTTTTGTTGTAAGCTTTCGCCTCTTCATTTTCTTTTACTAATTCTTCCAATTTACTGCGGAAGTAATCTAAATTATTGACACTAGTTCTTGCGCCTACATTCGCGTAGCTAGAGCGACCAACTACATGAACATCTTTAATTAATTCATTTTCTTCTTTATATGTTTCTACTTTTTCAAGCATTTCTATCCGTAATTCTTGTTTTTCTGCTTCCTCTAACAACTTATTTGATTTTGCATGTTTTCGGTTTACATCTTTATAAATATCTCTTCTTCCGATAATGTTTGGTTGTCCGAATGGGATTCTTGCATGTTCTTCTCGTATGGATATACCTAGTGAAGCTCTTTCATTATTTAATCTTTCCAGTTTACCTTTTGCTTGCTCCAATTTTGTTCTTTCCACTTTTATGCCACCTCTTTTCTTTTATATGTCATAGTTACATTTTCGGTATCATTTCCTATTTTGTTTACTTCAAAAATGTATTTACATGTTTGTCCTTCATCCTCTTTTATTTCTTCTACAGTGAGTTCATTACCGATTTTATAAGTTCCTTCGTTTAGTAAATAATTTAGACCCATTTCCATGCCAAGTATTTGATAATCTAAATCAAATACAAATAAATTATCTGTTTCCTCTAGTAAGTCTTGAATTAAAAGCTCCATATTTTCAATTTTTGCCTGTAATGTCATGATTTTTTTCTCCTTTTTTTGTTTTATTTTTTTGATTTTGGTTTTTCAACCTGTTTTTTTAGGTTGTTTTTCTGAGCCGGAAAAGGGAATGCCTATTTCCGATTATTTAGAGTTCACCCTCTCTTTGATTTGATATGTTCCGTTTTTTCAGTGTAGTTATCGTCGCCTGACTGTCCGTTATTCCTGGAGGCTAAAAATAACAAGGGAGTGCTGTAGGAAAAAGTTTTTCTGCGCAGCGTTTAGAAAAAGTTTTTACGCCCCTTGTTATTTTTTGCTGGAAGGAATAGGATACCAAAGGCGAGGATAACTGC
>NZ_JAASTZ010000022.1 GCF_014322765.1 Listeria immobilis
TTTGACACTTGGGTTTTCTTTCTTTTATTTTATCATTTTTTCTCTAACCCTGGGTCTACTTTTATTGTACTATGTCAGCTATAACTATCTGTGTGTAAGGGTAAAAAACTAGAGGCACCATGGATTGATGAAGATCTTTTTTATCTTAGGAAAAAATTTCATTCGCTTGAAAAAATCAGCGGTACCAAAATCGACACGATAATAGTGCGAAATAAAAACATCCTTTTCGATCACCTAATCAAGGAAAAAAGTAATCAACTAATCACATTTCCGGGACTATGATATGAACCTTATACAAGTATCACTACCTTTACATTTGGATAGGGGGTGTGTTTTAAGGAATTAAACATACCATATATATCAGGAAAATTGATTTTTTGTTTGGTATTCATTTTCGTGGAATTGGCATAGTTTAAAACAAGATGGCTCTGCAAACTAATAAATTATTTCCAGTGAAATCAAAAACCGCACTTCTTTAAAAGGAAATGCGGCTTTTTATTGGTTGTTATTTTTTTGGTGGGACGTTTTCTTGATGGTCTCCTTTTCTTGTAATGAATGGCCACCAGTTACCACGACCGAAAAGTTTTACCATAACTGGAACGAACAATGGTAAAATAACGATGGCATAAAGGATAAGCCCGATTAGAACTACTGTTGCAATTTCTAATAGCGAAAGAACACCAGCTGGCATCATTGCGGCAAATGTTCCACCAAGAATAATGACTGCCGAGAAAATGACGCCTCCCATGTTTTTCATCGCTTTTATCATTCGTTCACGAACCGAAAGTCCATTATATTCGTTAAATCGGGACATTAAGAATATGGAATAATCAATCCCAAGTGCGACTAGAACAACAAATCCAAAGAATGGAGTTGCCCAAGTAAGTCCACTATAGCCTAGGATTCGCATGAAGATAATTTCTGCAAAACCAAGGGCTGCGAAATAAGTTAATACGAGTGAGGCGATTAAATAAAGTGGCATTACTAGAGAACGTAATACAATAACTAAAGTAATAAATACACTTGCCAAAACAATGATCAGTACTAAATGATAGTCGGCGGTGGACATATCACGTGTATCATAATTAGCGCTCGTCATCCCGCCAATCCCAATTTTAGCATTTTCAAGTTTAGTTCCTTTTGTGCTGGCTGCTAACTGCTCATTAATATCATCTATTGAATCCATTGCTTCATTAGAATATGGATTTTTTGTTAATACAACATTAATTGTTGCTAGTTTGCCGTCATCAGAAATATATTGATCTAATACTTTTTGAAAATCTTCATTTTTTAGTAGTTCATCTGGAACATAAATTCCGGAACTTGCATACGGCACATTGGACCAATCATTGATAAGACCATTTGCAGTATTTAAACCACTTTGTACTTTGCCTAAACCGTCTGCTCCAGAGGTTAAGCCACTCGTAAGTTCACCCATCTGCCCACTAATTCCAGAAAATCCATCTTTTAGTGCGCCTTGTCCAGCAGCAATTTGACTTAAAGCGGTCGATATTTCGGGCATTTTAGCAACAACTTGACTTTGACCATCTGCGGCTTGATTTAACCCTTGTTCCAATTGATCAAGTCCTGTTTCTATTTGGCTAAGACCGGAATTAAATGCACTTAGACCACTAGAAATTTGTTTTGATTGTTCATTTAATTGGGCCATTGCAGTAGCCAATTGTTGGATACCTTGATTTAGCTCGGTCATTTTTGTTTGTAGTGTAGCCATTTGGTTATCGGCGGCAGTTTTAAGTTCAGTGCCAGCAGTTTGTAAGCCTTGTATATTTGCGGCTAGTTGTTGGAACTTAGGATCATTGCTAATTTCTGGATGTGCCGCAGCGAAGGTTTGGAAGGAATCTGCAATTTGTTTAAACTGCGCTTCTAATTTAGATGTATCAATTGCTTCTGCATTTGGATCTGTGAAACTATTTAGCTGATCTGCTACACTTTGGAGATTTTTTTGAATTTCTACATAACCAGCTTGAATTTGAGTCTCGCCATCTTGTAGTGCAGTGAGTTGTGTTTTTGCATCTGATATGCCTTGTTTTAGGTCACCTGCTCCACTTGCTCCGCTTTCAATACCTGTTTGAATTTGTGTAAGAGCGGTTTGGAGTTGTGTGATACCTTGTTGAGTTGCGACGGTACCTTGCTGTAAATCACTAACACCTTCCACTGCCTGATTTAACGCTGGTTCCGATTTTTTTAGTTCGGAGCTAGCTGAATCAAGCCCTTCCTTCACTTGTCCAACACCATCTGTTGCTTGATTGACACCGTTATTTACTTGACCGGCTTGGTTGTTAATGTAGATATCATCCACACGTTTCCCTGCTGGTCGTGAAGCACTCATAACCATATCGACACCTTTTAAATGTGATAAATCTGCTGAAATTTTTTCAATTTGAGCAATATAATCTGTTGTCCGCATATTATCATCATTTTCAATAAAGATTTGCGTCGGTGCTACTTGCCCTGCTCCAAAACTATCTGAAACAATTTCAAATCCTTTTTTTGATGGATATTTATCACTAATTTCATCTAATGAGTTAAATGATTCTGTTCCTGTGTGAAGTAATATTGGAGGTAAAGTAATGGCTGCCACGATAAGTAATGCTATCCAAGGTCTTGCAAATGCGAATTTACCAGCAGCTCCCCAAACTTTATTTTCTTTATGACTAATATTTTTATTTAATGGCCAGAATAAATGGGTTCCTAGTGTACTCATGAAAAATGGCACGAGTGTATAGAGTGAGGCCAGTAAGACGATAATACCAACGCCAACTGCTACAGCGGAACGATATAAATCAAACTGCACAAAATAAAGAGAAGTAAATGCCACGAGCACAGCTACCCCACTATAGATGACTGTTTTTCCAGCTGTACGATAAGTTGCATGAACAGCTTCTTGCGGATTTAACCCTGTGCCCATTTCTTCTTTAAAGCGACTCATTAAGAGAATACAATAATCCGTTCCTATTCCAAACATAATACAAACCATAAATATTTGTGTATATGTAGAAACAGGGAAACTAAATAGGTCGATTAAAAAAGCAACGGAACTTTGAGCTACGAGATAACTTATGCCAACTGTGATAAGTGGAATAAATGGTGCTACTGCTGAACGAAATACAAGAAATAGTACGACAAGAATAAAGACAACAGTAATTCCTTCTGTTTTATGTAAGCCATCTTCTGAACCTTGTATAACGTCCTCTTGAATTAATTTATTCCCAGTTAAATAACTATCCATTCCTTGGATATCCATTTTTTTATCTAATGCCTTACGAATGCTCTTAACAGAAGCTTCTGAGTCATCCACTGTTAAAGTAGCCACCATTGTTTTTCCGTCTTTTGATAAGAATTTTTCTTTTAATTCTGGCTGGTTAAAACTAGATAAAACGTTGGTTACATGGAGCGCTTCTTTATCTTTATCAATGGAGTCCAATGATTTTTCGATATGCTTTAAATCAGTCCCAGTTAATTTATGATCCGCATTATAGACTGCTATATAGGCCGAACCTTTTTCATCAGGATTATGTTTCTTTTGCATTTCTGTAGCTAGTGAAGACGGATAGCCATCAGGTAATTTTAGCTCCCCTTTTTCACGTACTAAATCTGCCATGGGCGGCGCAACTAGCATTAATACAACAGCTGCCACAAGCCAAAAAGCCAAAATAGCCCATCGTAGTTTTAAAACCCATTTCATACCAAATCTCTCCTTTTACATTCTTGTTTGAATGACTGACCTGGTGATTTTTTCATATAGCTTTAAAAATTGTTCGCTCTCTGTTTCTCCTAAAATTTCTAACCATTCATTAATAAGGTTTTCCATTTTCTTTTCACATTCTTGATAAACCTCATTTCCTTTTTCGGTGATGGTTAAAACAATTGCTCGCTTATCACTTGGATTTTTTGCTCGGATAATATAGCCTTTTTCTTCTAGCTTTTTAAGTTTTGGTGTGACTGCACTTTTATTTACTAATAAAGAAATAGCTATATCACTTGCGCTAATTCCATCATTATCAGCAACTTCACGTAAAGCAAAAAATTGCTCGATAGATATATCCGCAGTATTAGTAGAAAGTTCTGATATAACTTGATGAATTTGTGTTAATGCAAATATGTATGTTTGTTGATAGCTACGAATCAGTTGTTTTATTTTTTGTTTTTCCAAATAAAGTTCACCCCTTTAACTATTTTTTAAGTTTAGTATTTTTTACGGATTTAGTCAAATAAAAAAAACTGCTAAAATGAGTCGGCTCCTAAAAGGTGAATTTTGAGTTTTCCTTTTAAGAACCGCTTCAAAAAGCAGGTTTCTCCTTATTCTACTGATTTAAGTGCTTCAATCATATCAATTCTTTTTAATTTAATATGCATAACTATCATTACAATAGAAGCGAAAATTAATGTAAGAATACTAGAAAATAGGTAACTTGTCCAATTAATTGTTGGGCTAAACATCATTTGGTCCACTTCTGCAGTGGTGATAATAAAGCGATGTAGGAAAAAGCCAAGTACAAAACCGGTGACAATCCCCATCAGTGTCAAAATAATGTTTTCTCTATATACATACATTGTCACTTCTTTTGGATAAAAACCAAGTACCTTTATGGTTGATAATTCTCTAATGCGTTCTGATACATTGATATTTGTTAAATTATATAATACGACAAAAGCAAGCAATGCAGCAGAAGTGATCAGTACGACAATAACAATATTTAAGCTATCCAATGTATCTGTCAACATCGAACTTACATTGTTAGAGAATGTTACGTTTAAAATCGATTTACTGTCCACTAATTTCTCTGCAAAATCGGTTTCGGTCTTTTGTGAAATGTCATTTAGCATTAATAAATCTAAATTATAAACAGGCTTTTTATCAAAAATTTGCTGATAATAAGTTGGAGTCATATAAAGGTAGTGCATTGCATAGTTTTCGGTAATCGCACTAACTTTAATGCTAAACTTATCATTTTGCGCATTTTTAACTGTAACTTTATCCCCTGGTTTTATATCATATAATTTAGCTAATTTTTCACTAATAATTGCTCCATCGTTTGTTAGTTTTTCAGTTGTATGGCTTGCCCGGTCGCGAAGCACAATATAATCAGGTAATTCATTTACATTTTTAGGAACAATAATCGAAAGTGCTTGTGCTGATTGACCAGACTTCACTGCATCCAGATTGGTTTGCGCAAAAGCCAATTTATTCGCAACATTTGGATCTGCTAAAAGTTCTTGATACGTTTCTTTCGCTGACTTGGGTGCGCTAGTATCTTGATAGATGGCAGCATCATACTTCATAATCTCCCCATACTGCATTGTGGCAATATCACTAATAGAGTTTCTAAGACCAAAACCTGTCAAAATCAGCGCTGTACAACCTGCTACCCCAAGTACCGTCATTAACATCCGCTGCTTATAACGGAAAAGATTACGTGCTGTTACTTTACTTGTAAAATTCATTCGCTGCCAAATAAAATGAATACGTTCTAAGAAAATTCTTTTGCCTATTTTTGGTGCTTTCGGGCGCATTAGAGTAGCTGAATTCGCGCGAAGTTCCGCACGACAAGCCACATATGCAGTAAATGTAGTACAAAGTAGTGCTACAAATAAAGCTAATAGACTGTAACTCCAGTAAAATGCTATGTCTACGGATGGCATTGCATACATTGATTTATAGGCATTAAAAATAATATTTGGGAAAAACTGGAAACCAATTAAGATTCCTACGACACTTCCAAGCACACTCGCAATGGAACCATAAACAAGATATTTCAAAATGATGCTGCTATTGGAATAACCGAATGCTTTTAATGTCCCAATTTGTGTTCTTTGTTCCTCCACCATTCGAGTCATTGTTGTTAAACAAACAAGGGCAGCAATTAAGAAAAAGAAGATAGGAAAAGCAGTTGAAAGGGAAGTTAAACGATCTGCATTTTCTTTATACTCGCTATAACCAGGATTATCGTTTCGGTCCAGTACATAATATTTTGGTGATTTTAATGCATCTAGTTTTTCTTGACCAATTTGGACATCTTTTTCCGCTTTTGAAAGTTTAGTTTCTGCTTTTTTCTTTTCAGCTGTAAATAAATTGAGATTTTTTTCGTATTCAGCTTCTGCAGTATTTAACTTAGTGAGTGCCTGTTGTAATTCAGCTTGTCCTGTTTCTTTTCCAGTAGCTAATTCTTTTTTGGCGGAAGTAAGTTCTTTCATTCCTGCCTCATATTGTGCCAGCCCTGTTTGATAAGTGGTTTTGGCTGTTTGTAATTCTTGTTTTTTCTGCGCAAGATTTTTAGCACCTTGATCTAGTTGTCGTCTGCCAGCATTTAATTCATTTCGCGCAGCTTGATAAACTTGTTCTCCCGCAGCGACCTGTTCAAGTGCTGCATTAAGACTAGAACGGATTTCAGCATCTGTAATAGTACCGCTGTCGTAATCGTCCATCAAATTATCTAATGTCTCTTTATAATCAGCTTTTTCACTCGCTGATATTTCTAATTCTGTTGCAATTTGTTCAAATGAATCTGTTAAAGCTGCTCGGTCTAATTGATAATTAGTTAAATCTGGTTGGCTTAACGCATTTTCTAAAGTTGATCGTGCAGTTCTTAAATAACCATTAACACTGTTTAAAAGGATATTGTTATCTTCCCATACAGCTTGATTATCATTTAGCTCTTCTTCTGCTTGTAAAAGTGCTTCTTCTCCGTCGGTAATTTGGATTTTAGCCGCAGTAAGTTTTGTATTGGCATTAGCAAGTTCCTGTTCTCCAGCAGTAATTTCTGCCTCACCTTGCTTGATTTTAGCCTCGTAACTTGCTTTAGCGGCATTATACTCTGAAAAACCCGTATCGATTTGTGCTTTTGCGTCTGCTAATTTAGCTTCATTTGCTTGCAGTTCAGCTCTAGTTTTATTAATATCATTTGTTGCATCGTCCAGTTTCTTTTGTTCTGTTTGTTTAATTTTAGCTAAGCGATTTGCTGGTTGTTCTTGAAGTGCCTTTTCAATATTTGCCTTGTCTTTTTTCTCTGTGGAAATATATGTATCACTAAAAGCTTTTTGGGAGGCTAAATTTTGAAATGTTATATTGGCAACTGTATATTCTGGCAAATCAAAATCTTGTTCTGGAATGACACCAAAAGCATCTGTTTTTCCTTTACCAACAGTACTTGAGCCACGTTCAGATTTTTGAATGTAAGCAGGTGACTGAACAAAACCAACCACTTTATAAGTTGATTTAGCTAATGTATTAGTTAATTCATCCCCGCTACTATCCACAAAAGTTACTTTATCGCCAAGTTTTACATTTTGGTGAATCGCTTTATTGTTATCCAGTGCAATTTCTCCAGATTTTTCTGGTAAATGTCCACTTATCACTTTGTATTTGTTTAAGTTTGCTTTTTCTGATAAGGAATATAATTTAGTTACTATATTTTTATCTTTCATCAGTGTATCTGCCGTATAGCCAAGTTCCACTTCTTCTACACCTGAAATTGATTCTAATGCTTCTTTATCTGATTTATCTATGCCATAGGTGGATTGTACACGAAAATTTGCTAACTCATATTTCTGAAAATAATTATCAGCAGTTAAAAGCATGTCTGGCCCTGTCGCTTTAAGTCCGGAGAAAAAAGCAACCCCAAGCATAATCAACATAAAAATTGAGATAAAGCGGCTTTTCGAACGCCAAATTTCACGGAAAATGTCTTTCCATAATGCTGTACGTTTCACTAGTTGCTCCTTTCTACCATTCTAAGTCATTAATAGACATTGGTTCCGGGTTTTCTTTAATACTTCGAACTTTTGCATTATTAATTTCGATGATTCGGTCCGCGATAGGAGTTATTGCTGTATTATGAGTAATGATAATAACTGTAGTACCCGTGTTTTTACAGGTTTCTTGGAGCAGCTTTAAAACTGATTTTCCCGTATCATAATCTAGTGCGCCTGTTGGTTCATCACAAAGTAATAATTTAGGAGCTTTTGCAAGAGCCCTAGCGATAGCCACCCGTTGTTGCTCTCCACCAGAAAGTTGTGCGGGAAAATTATTTAAACGATGACTTAAGCCGACTTGTGTTAAAACTGTCTCCGCATCTAAAGCATTGGGTGCAATTTGAGCAGCTAATTCCACATTTTCTTTGGCAGTTAAATTCGGTACTAAATTATAAAACTGAAAAACAAAACCAACATCTGTTCGGCGATATTTGGTTAATTGTTTTGTGTTATACTGAGCAATATCTTGGTTATCAACCATAATTTTGCCCTCACTGGCGTTGTCCATTCCTCCTAAAATATTTAGAACAGTAGATTTACCTGCACCAGAAGGACCAACAATAATAACTAATTCCCCTTTTTTTATTCCAAAGTTTATTTTGTCATTTGCTGTAACAACATTCTCACCCATTTGGTAGTATTTGGATACATCTTTCATTTCTACATAGGTCATTTTTCCCGTCCTTTACTTTGTGCCATATTTAATTATTATATCATGCACTAATTCATTAAGTGAAGTTAAAAAATTAACCTGTAAGAAAATTGTTTCTCACAGGTTAACTTGGATAATTAACGAATAATCGCGTTTAATTTTTCTTGTAATGCTTCGATAACCTTATTTGTTGCTTTTTGTACATCTTCTTCCACAAGTGTTCTTTCGTTATCAAGGAATGTTAATGTATAAGCGAGTGATTTTTTATTTTCCCCAATGCTTGCACCTTCAAAAATATCAAATAACTCTATATTTACCAACAAGTTCCCGCCATGCGCTTTGATAACTTGTTCAATCGTTGCATGATCTGTCTCTTTATCAACAAGAAGCGCTAAATCACGTGTCATTTCTGGATAGCGTGGAATTGGATGGTAGACTATTTTTTCTTTAGATGCCGCAAGTAATGCTTCCACATTGATTTCAAAGACATATGTTTCTTTTAAATCGACACTTGCTTCTAAAGCTGGATGAAGACCAGCAAGGTAACCAATTTCTTTTCCTTCTATATAAATGCTTGCAGTTCTTCCAGGATGTAACTCTTCTTTTTCAGTTTGTTTCCAAACTAGTTCTGCTTTAATGCCTAACTTCTTCACTAAACCTTCGACAATACCTTTTAGAACGAAAAAGTCTACTGGTTTCGATGCTTTTTGCCAATCATTCTCTTGCCAGTTACCGGTAATCAATCCTGCCAAATGTTCTTGTTCAATTGGTAAATTATCACCTTCTGTTGCAAAAAATACTGTTCCCATTTCATAAAGTGCCACATCCGTATTTTTACGAGCAATATTATAACTTGCGCTACGAATCAGTTGTGGTACGATACTTGTTCTTAAATGGCTATGTTCTTCACTCATTGGCATTGAAAGTGCTACTGTGTTTTCGTTAGTTAGCGCTAAACGAGTTGCATCTTTTTTAGAAGTCAACGAATAAGTCAATGCTTGGTTAAGTCCCGCACCTTCCAAATAAGCACGCATTACACGTCGCATTTTTTGACTTTCTGATAAGCCACCAGTTGTATTTGTTGCTGGAAGTGTAGCTGGAATTTCATCGTAACCATATATACGAGCAACTTCTTCTAAAATATCAGCTTCAATCGTGATATCCCAACGTCTAGATGGTACTTCAATGATTAAGGCATCTTCTTTTACTTCTAATACAAAGCCAAGTCGATTAACAATAGTTTCTATTTCAGATTGAGTGATTTCCGTTCCTAAAATGCGATTAATCCGTGTTAAGCTTGTTTCAATTTTATTGATTGCTTTTTCACGGTTATCTACTTCGACAACGCCACCAACTAATGTGCCACCAGTAAGTTCGGCGATTAGCGCACCACCATGAGCAAGTGCTTTCTCAACTTTCCAAGCATCTGATCCTTTATCATAACGAATACTTGCTTCGGTGCGTAAATATAATTCTCTTGATGCTTTCCCTATAGAAGAACTACTAAAAATAGCGCCTTCTAACGCAACAGTTGTAGTATTTGCCGTAACTTCTGAAGATTCTCCGCCCATAACCCCTGCAATTGCAATTGGCTCTATTCCATTTGTAATGACTGTATGACCAGCTTGAAGTTTTCGTTTTTCACCATCTAATGTAACAATTTCCTCATGTTCTTTAGCGGAACGAACCACAATTTTTTTGCTGCCAATTTTATCATAATCAAATGAATGTAACGGTTGTCCATATAATAAATTAATGTAATTAGTGACATCCACCACGTTATTATGAGGTCGAATTCCTGCCTTCATCAGTTTTGTTTGTAACCATAGTGGCGATTCTTCGATAGAAATATTTTCAATCATTTTAATTGCATAATAAGGCGTTTCGGTAGGATTTTCCACTTCTACTGTTAAAAATGCCTCCGCTTTTCCTTTTTCTGAAACATCGGGTTGTCTTGGTTGCGCTGGTTTTTGGTGAATAATTGCTCCAACTTCATGGGCTACACCGTTCATACTTAAAGCATCTGCACGGTTAGGTGTAATAGCCATATCCAAAATTGCATCATTTAGACCCATTAATGCGATTGCGCTCACGCCAACTTCCACATGTGCTGGTAAAACATAAATTCCCTCTGCATAAGCTTTAGGAACAACTTTACTTTCAAACCCTAGTTCTGCGAGTGAACAAATCATTCCTTCTGATACTTCACCACGTAATTTAGCACGTTTAATTTTAAGACCACCGGGAAGTCTTGCGCCAACTTTAGCAACAATCACTTTTTGTCCAGCAGCAATATTTGGTGCCCCGCAAATAATTTGTACAGGTTCTTCATCGTCTGTTTGTACTAAACATTTATTTAATTTTTCTGCATCAGGGTGTCGTTCACAAGTTAAAACTTCCCCGACAACAATGTTTTTCAAACTAGCGCTTAATTCTTCTACACCTTCAATTTCGATTCCGGTTCTTGTAATTGCTTCCCCTAGCTCTTCCGCAGATAACGGGAACTCTTCAAAAAATTCTTTGACCCAATTATATGAAACTAACATTAGATTTCCCCCGTTTCTGTACTTTGAAATTGCTTCGTAAAGCGTAAATCATTGGTATATAAATGGCGAATATCATCTACCGCATATTTCAACATGGCAACCCGTTCTGGTCCAATACCAAAAGCAAACCCACTATAACGAGTAGAATCTATTCCGGACATTTCAAGTACATTTGGATGAACCATGCCACTACCTAGAATTTCAATCCACCCGGTTCCTTTACAAACTCGACACCCTTTTCCACCGCATTTAAAACAAGAAATATCCATCTCAACGGAAGGCTCTGTAAACGGGAAAAATGATGGGCGCAAACGAATTTCACGTTCTTCGCCAAACATAGTTTTAGCAAGTACAGTTAAGGTTCCTTTTAAATCTGCAAAAGTAATATTTTCACCAACCACTAGTCCTTCGATTTGGGTAAATTGATGGGAGTGAGTCGCATCATCATTATCACGACGATATACTTTACCTGGACAAATTACTTTGATGGAACCATTTTTAAAATCATGTTTTTCCATCGTTCTTGCTTGTACTGGTGACGTTTGTGTGCGAAGTAAAGTATTTTCTGTAATATAAAAGCTATCTTGCATATCGCGAGCTGGATGGTCTTTAGGTAAATTTAATGCTTCAAAATTGTAATAATCTAGTTCTACTTCTGGACCTTCAGCAATTTTGTACCCCATTCCTATAAACATATCTTCCATTTCTTCCACTACTTGAGTCAACAAATGGCTTGTCCCAATACTTGGCTTACTTCCAGGTAAAGTTACATCAATTGTTTCGGATTTCAGCTTTTCATTAATTGCTTCTTCTTCTAAAATTGTTTGTTTTTCAGAGATGGCTTCTGTTAAAGCTGTTCTTACTTCATTAGCGAGTGAACCCATTTTGGGTCTTTCTTCAGCAGAAAGTTTCCCCATTTGTTTCATGATTTCTGTCATAGGACCTTTTTTACCAAGGTATTTCACTCGTAAATTATTTAATGTTTTTAGATCTGTTGCCGCGGCAATTTCTATTTCTGCCTCACTTTTTAGTAATTTTAACTGTTCTAACATACTGTTCACTCCTTCTTTTTAGACAAAATAAAAAAGCTCTATCCACAAAGGGACGAGGCTTCTCGCGGTACCACCCTAATAAGAACAACTAAATTGCTCCCACTCAAAATTTTGATAACGGCTTAGTAACCGGTCCACCTTCACGTTAACTACGCTTCCCAGTGGCGACTCCAGAGATGAAATGTTCACAAATTTGTTTGCAAAGTGGCTTCCAGTCTTTGACCACTTCTCCCTATCCAGACGCACTTTGTTACTTTTCTCTTTCATTGTCTTTTTGTATTTAGATAGTTTCTATTATAATATGCTTTAATCAAATATTCAAGCTAAAAAATAATCCCTCCAAATTTAGAGGAGAGATTATCCTTCGTTTAATTTGGCACTTCCACCCATTTATCAGCCCAGCACTGGACCTCTAGCATTACTTCTTGGAGTGCTTTACCTTTTTCAGTTAGTTCATATTCAATGCGTACAGGAGTTTCTGGATATACTTGTCTTAAGCAAATATCCATTTCCTCAAGTTCCTTCAAACGTTCTGCAAGCACCCGATCACTCATTTGTGGTATCTCAGCGGCAACTTGTTTAAACCGTTTTGGACCAGTCAGTAAGACATTGATGATAAGTCCTGTCCAGCGTTTACCTAATAATTGGAACGCCGATTCAAATTTCGGACATACTGTATGTGCATCAGTCATAATTCTCACCTCTCAAGATATTGTAACATATTTATCATCAGAAAGTAACTAATTAATACCACGTTGCTTATTTTTAGTAAGCCGTGGGTCTATTTGACCTATTTCTGCCTTTGAATTAAGCTATTTATAAGAAATATGATAAAAAGGAGAAGTTACTATGCCATCTATTCGTTACCTTGTAAAAACTGATGTTTCTGAGACTTTAGAGATTATTAAACGAGGTCAAGTTGGTTCTAATATTGTCTTTTCAGAGATTCAAACATTTGAATTTGGAGATTTGGCGATGCTTGCTTGCGAAAAATATTATTTCCGTTCCTCTAATCGGGCAGCTTTATTTGTAAATATTAATAACTTTCACGGAGAAACTGAGGTTACCATTATTTCAACAGGTAGCTCGAATGACTTTTTTACAGATTTTGATTGGGGAGCAGCGTTTGATTATATGCATAGTGTGGTAGCAGATTTAAAAAATGTCGTTATACGTGAAGTAGAAATGGAGCAAATGAAAGAAGTATAAATAAAAAGAGTGCGCAAGTTTTTAATTACTGTAGTGCGCCCTAATGTTAGATTTTTATTCTAATTTTAGGGGCGCATACATACTTAGCACTCTTTTTTATTATTTTCGTAATCCGTATAATAAAATTCCTGCAGCAACAGCGACATTTAATGATTCACTATCACCATAAATCGGAATATACACTTTTTCTGACAATCGCGCTTGTAATTCTGCTGAGATACCATTTCCTTCATTCCCAACCATTAAAGCTAGTGTATCTCGTTTCATTGTGTCATTTAAAGACTTAGCTTGATTATCAAGAACAGCTCCAATTACTGGTACACCTTCTTCTTCCAAGTTCACAATCCAATCCACTAAGTTCGCTTGGATTACAGGAATATGGAAATGGCTACCTTGCGCACTACGAATAACTTTTGGATTATAAAGATCTGCACTGCCACGCCCAAGAATTACGGCATCATATCCTGCTGCATCTGCTGTACGAATCAGAGTGCCAACATTACCAGGATCTTGAACGGCATCAACTAAAAGTAGTTTTTTTCCGTAAAGCAATATCAAGTCCGGTTCAACAGTAGCAACTACCGCAAAGACTCCTTGTTCTGTCATCGTCTCACTTATCAAATGACTGATTTCTGTACTAATCTCAAAAATATCGTAATGTCCTTTTAGCCACTCTTCTGGAACAGATACACCTTTTGAAACAAGTAACTCTAGTACGAGACCGTCTTGGCGTAATGATTCTTCTACTAAATGAAAACCTTCAACCAAATAAGTACCTGTTTTATCTCGGCCTTTTCTAGTTTGTAATTTTTTCCATGTTTTCACACGGTCGTTTTTTACAGATTGAATCTGCTCCATGAAAGTTTTCCTCATTTCTCGAAACTCAACCTAGTCGAATTTCTGTTACTTTTTCTTGATCAAGTCGTTTAACAACTTCCGTAATTAATTTTACTGCATTTTCGA
This sequence comes from Listeria immobilis, assembly GCF_014322765.1. GTDB lineage: Bacteria > Bacillota > Bacilli > Lactobacillales > Listeriaceae > Listeria > Listeria immobilis. Next base: position 14,196 of record NZ_JAASTZ010000022.1, read on the forward strand.
AATCATCGCGATGTAACATAGATGAATGCGAATGGATATAACGGGTTGCGATAGTAATGGATAGCGAAGGAATTCCATTGCCAGTTAAATGGATAGAACCAGAATCTGTTCCGCCCATTGGTATAGCTTCAAATTGGTAAGGAATGGATAATTCGTCCGCAACATCGGTCACAAAATCACGAAGACCTGCGTGTGCAACCATTGACGCATCATAAATAACAATTTGTGGTCCTTTCCCCATTTTACTCATTGCTTCTTTCTCTGTTACACCTGGAGTATCTCCTGCAATACCAACGTCAACACCAAATCCAATATCTGGTTGAACAAAATGTGTTGCTGTTTTTGCTCCGCGTAAGCCTACTTCTTCTTGAACTGTTCCAACTCCATAAACAATATTAGGATGTTGCTCTTTTTGTAAGTTTTTTAGTACTTCAATGGCAATTGCAAGGCCAATTCTATTATCCCATGCTTTTGCAAGTAAAAATTTCTCATTTTTCATTACTGTAAAATCAAAAGCAGGAACAATCATATCACCAGGACGAATTCCGTAACTTTCAACTTCGGCTTTATCAATTGCACCAACATCAATAAACATATCTTTAATATCAAAAGATTTTTGACGTTCTGCTGCGGTCATAACGTGTGGTGGTTTTGAACCAATCACACCCGTAATTTCTTCCCCAGCACGAGTGACTATCGTTACCTTTTGTGCAAGCATGACTTGTGAAACCCATCCACCTACTGTTTGAAATTTGATGAATCCTTTATCATCAATTTGGCTGACCATAAAACCGACTTCATCTAAATGACCGGCTATCATAATTTTTGGTCCAGCTTCATTACCTACTTTTTTAGCAATTGCGCTACCTAAACCGTCCATTTCAAACGTATCAGCTAACGGTTCAATGTATTCACGAAATACGTTTCTAACTGCACGCTCATTACCAGGGATACCTTTCGCATCAGTTAACGCTTTTAACATCTTTAATTGTTCATCCATATAAAATAACCCCTCCTTAATAAACTCCTTATACATTATAACAGTTTCTTCAGAAAAAACCTGTTAAAATGCAAAAAAAGCTGAGAATGACTTTTCAGCTTTTTGCGATATTATTACCAAGTGATGGATTGTATATTTAATAAAGGTACTTTTTGAACTAATTTTTCTTTTGGCTTAGTGATAGCATACTGTGTTTTATGAAGTTCTGAAGTATCGATTTTCATAGTGATTACTAAGCGATTTTGCTCATCTGTTTTTAATAGCGACTCTAACGTAGGTGAATAATCTTCTGACTGATAAAAGTTTTTAACTGCTGTGCTTTCCACCCAACCAATTGATTCACCATTTTGATGGATGTGATACCATAAAATATTGGAATCGGATAGCTTTACTTCTTGGTCAATCGAAACTTTTCGCCCAATATATTTAGAAATACTTTCTAACGGTTTTGCTTCTTTTGTACCACTTGGAGCGGACCAAATAAAACTATTGTCTTTTGATGCTACTGCCCCAACAGCTTTAATTGCTTTTTCAGATACAGGTTCACTGTATACTGTGTCATATTTATTTAAATTTGCTTTTTTTATTAGTTCGATTAATTTTGCTGCATATTCTGGATCAGATGAATAACCTGTTTTGCCTAATGCAATAGCTGCTTTTTCAAAATCATATTCATTGATTAAACCTGCATATAAATGTTTGTTCCAAGATGGGCCATTAACAAATAAAAGTGCGTGATCCTTCATGGATTCGTACCAACTTGGATATGCTCTAAATTTAGCATCCGTTCCAACCCATACCACACCGTTATGCTCTTTGGTAGGTAATTTAATGGATGCTCCGTTGTAAGCTCCTTTTATTCCGAATAAATTATTACCATCTTTTGCGAGCACACTTTCTCCCCAGTTAGATTCAAGGATTGCTTGCGAAATAGTAATGCTTGCCAAAATGCCATGTTCTTTTTGTACTTTCTCTGCATGCGGCGCAATCTCATTAATAAACTTCTCTTGCTTGGAAGTTAAGCCGTCCTCTAGACCAGCAGCTTGGCTATGGAGTGGTAATGCACATAATGTAATTGTAAGTCCAATTCCAATTGTCACCAAATGCTTCTTTGCGAGTTGTAACATAATGATTTTTTGCACATCCTTTTTGAATTATCCCTTCTAGTTTTTTGCAACTAGAAACCAATGTCCTTTTAAACAACCACTTTATTCTATCAAAAGTTTCCTGTAATACACATTACTTTTAGATGACATATGTTACAAAACGTGGCAGTGTTTGATATTTAAGTTGTTTGCTTTGGTCGTTTTTTTGCAAATAAAAAAGAAAAAGACTACAAAAAGGACTATTTGCCTATAAATAAGACAACCCTTTTTGCGTCTTTTTCCGTTATTTTGCTACTTTTTTTCAATTAATTCTTGCTTTACCCAGCCAATTGGCTCGTCAGCTACAGCAATTTGATACCATGTTCCACTATCTGTTTTTGCTTCACGTAAAAGTTTTAAATCTTCTCGTTTATAGTAGTTTATTTCTTCTACTTTTTGCGCACCTGATAGTCCATATGGTCTTGTCCAAATGGCCCCCGATACATCTTTTTTAACATTACCATAGCCTGTTGATTTAGTATCATAATAGATTTTGTCATCAATTCTATCATATAGCTGTAAATCATAGTTTTCAATAATAGTTGTTAGTTTTTCCGCATAGTCGGGGTCCGTTGCATAACCTGCTGCTTGCAGTTCTTGTGCAGCTTTTTTATAATCATCTGCTGCTACAACACCATTGTATTTATCTTTACTCCAAGTGGTTCCATTTAAGAAAAGTTCTGCGTGCGCATCTAATGACTCATTCCAGTCTTTATATTTTCGAAAATTTGCTTTTACTTCCAGCCATTTCCCATCTACGAATTCCTTCGTTGACATTGTTACAAGTGGCTGCGGTGATTTACCTTTTACACCAAATAAATTATTACCTTTTTGCGCTAAACCACTTTGTCCCCAATCAGATTCCAAGATTGCCTGAGCTAAAGTAATACTGGTTAAGATACCATGTTTTTCTTGTATTTCCTGCGCATGTGGTGAAAGTTCATTTAGAAAATTTTGCTCTTTGGAATGAAAAGCTGGATCAGGTTCTGGAGCCGTCATAATTAAATACTGCTGTTTAACAACGGAGGCAATAACACCAACTAAGATGATAAGAACTAGTACTCCTGCTATTCCAAGTAGTCTTTTTTGCTTTTTCTTTTTAGATAGTTTTCGATATTTCAGAAGCCGTCACGCCTTTCTGTCTACGAATCCCTTGATGGTATTAGAATACGTTAATTTAGCAACAATTGCAATCCATCTTGCGCTCTATTTATATCAATTTAACAAATCTTAAACATTAAAAAAGTCGCGTTTCTTCTATATTATAATAAATCAATTTGTAGTGATATAAAGAATGACTTTACTTTTCATCATGTTTTTGCTAGACTCAAATGAAAAGGTGGTGTATAAATGTCAAAGGCAAGCTTTATTGCTTCTTTGCTACAACAAGGTCAATTCATTGAAAAGTATAAAGAAGCAGGAAATTCTATGTTGCCAATTATAAAATCGAACCAACCAGTCAGTCTTGTTCCGATTACAACTGATACCAAACTTGAGGTAAAAGATATTGTATTTTGTAAAGTAAAAGGTAATTACTATACACACTTAATTTCAGCGATTCGTACGCGGAATAATCAAGTTGAGTATCAAATTTCTAATAATCATGGATTTGTTAATGGATGGGTTAAACAACGACATATTTTTGGTAAAGTAGTAAAAATTTGGTGAATCGCCAAATTTTATTTTTTTGCTTTTATTTTCTTTCAAATGATTTTGGTTTTCTAACATGGGGTAGCATTTCTCTTTCACAGGCGCCAAATTCTTTATAATTTTGTTGTCCTTCTTTTAGTGTCAGCCCATGATTTGCGCTGGAAGAAATATTTATTAAGTCTTCTGGCAACATTTTTTGTTCATGATATAAAAAACGTATTTCATCCTCATCTAAAATTAAATACGCATCATCTTCCCAAAAACAGACTGGACAAATATCGTAATCCCTCTTGTTTGCAATGTTAAATTGCCGCAACAAAAGCATTTATATTTCTTCAATTCATTCTTCTCCTCCTTCAATGCTTCTTTGATAATTAGCCGATCTGCTATGCTAGTTTAAAACACCTTATGCTCCACCTTAAATCTATCTCTTTCACTAACATCTGAAATACTTTTTTCTTTGGCAAGGCTTGTCGAATAATTCCAATTTAATAATCAAGCGAATTTTTTCAGTGCTCTTTCTAAAATGAAGTTAAAAGGTCCTATATATGTTTTTATTTTAAAAAGTTATGCATTTCATTATATCAGTATAACATCAAGTTCATCCAGCTAAATCATCTCTAGTTACGAGCCATATATAAAAAAGCAAGCAGCATCCGAATATTTACACGAATAATACTTGCTTTTAAATTTGCTTATTCTATTTCGATACTACACTAAAACGTTGATTTAAATGTTGGGCCATTTCTATTTCGTCCACGAAGGCAATGGCATAATCAGCATAACTAATTTCGCTGTTTCCTGCTGCATTTGTCGTTAGAACATTCTGTGCGGTTTTATATTCCTCCGTTCTAGCTCCATCTGGATTAAAGAAAGCGGCTGGACTTATGTATGTCCAATTAAGATTCGTTTCTTTTTGCAGTGCATCAAAAGCGGCTCCCATGTTAGTTGCTGTTGGTAAAAATGCAGCTGGGAAATCTGGTGTATCCATAACTCTAATCGTTTCTTCCGGGTCAACATATAAGCTTCCTGCCCCACCAACAATAATTAAGCGTGTTTTTGTCCCTTTTAATATAGTAGAAAGGTGTTTTAACGATGTTTGATGTAGGTTTTCTTCCCCCGGAGCTGCATTAAAAGCATCCACAACTGCATCAAAATTTTCTAAATCGCTGGTTGTTAAAGCAAAAATATCTTTCTCTACCGCTTTAATTTCAGTCGAAAGTTTTGCTTTATTTCGAACAAATCCCGTAACGTCATGTCCACGGCGAAGTGCTTCTTTTGTAATTTCATTGCCTGCTTTTCCAGTTGCACCAATAATTGCTATTTTCATTATTTATTCCTCCAGTTTCATTAGTAACCGAATTAGTTACATTTAGTTTAAAAATGTACGGGAAATACATCCCGCTAATTTGTTGCTTTTTGTTTAATATCAGAAATTATTTGACTCAAGGTTGTCCGTTTTAGATCTGCTTCCATTTGCTGTTCAGCGTGGTTAAAAACGTTGTCTAATGTGCCTTGAATATTTGCACCTACTTCACAATTTGGATTAGGATTTTTATGAATATCAAACAGATGATCCGCTACATCCACTGCTACATATATATCATATAACGTGATTTCAGAAGCGTCTTTTAATAAATAGGTACCGCTTATTCCAGGGCTAGACTTAATTAGTCCTGCTTTTTTTAGTTTGCTCATAATTCGTCTAATTACAACTGGATTCGTATTTATGCTTGCGGCAATAAAGTCAGATGTAATCGAGCGTTCTTGATTCATATCTATTAATGTTAAAATATGAACTGCAACGCTAAAACGTGTTGAAATGGCCATTTCCTCACCTCTTTGTAACCATTATAGTTACATTTGTTTTTATTGTCAAGTATTACTATTTAATTTATTGATTTTTCGTGTGAGATTAATAAACATTTTTCCATATAACACGATAATTAATACAATAAGAATAGCATAGATAATTTTTAAAGAATTGGATGGAAGAAATATGGCCATAAAAAGCAAAATCAGGCTTAATAATCCGCCAAATAGCGACCAGCGTTTACGGATGTTTTGAAATAAATGAACGAACGATTCTTTATCCGTGAAAACGTCTTCGGTTGCTTCAGTCTCAGTAGCTAGTTTACGAAAATACATCCAGTTGCCATTTAAAATTGGATATGAATAGACATGTTCCCAACCTGCATCCGCAAAAAGTGTTTTATACGCCTCTTCATCACCAGTTGTTTCTTTAAAATCGAGTGCATAAGTGTAAGTTGCTGGTTCTCCTTTTTCAAAATGATATCTAAATGATTTGTACTCTGTAAAAAGCCAGCCTTGCTTTGCCATTTCATTTAAATAGGCTACTTCCTTTTCCATATTGTCAACTGTGAAAAATTTCAAGACTTTCTTTTCCATTTTTATATCCCCCTCGTATTTCTATATAATTCTTCAATGCGTGTTTTTTCTAACTGTAAAATTGCTTTGCCGGTTTCAGTAATTTGATAGATTTTTCGATTGCTTTCTTCTTGGATAATCTGGATAAGTCCGTCTTTACTCATTTTGGATAGGCTTCCGTAAATAGTTCCTGGACCGAGTTTTATTCGGTTATTTGTCATTTCAGTAACATTTGTGATAATTGCATAGCCATGTCTTGGTTCTATTAATGATAATAATATGTAAAAAGCGGTTTCTGTCATTGGCAGATAGATTTTTCGTAATTTTTCTTCCACAACTATATCGCACCTCGATGTATTTAATAATCATACTATATCACGACTCGATATAATTTGCAAGATAGTTCTAGCCAATTTTTCACTTCCAATATTTTTGTTAAATACCAACCATTTTTCAGGATTTTCCATCATTTTAGTATGAATAATGGCTTTGCTTTTACTAGTAAATAGGTTATCCCAGTAAAACATTTTTTGGAGCATTTTCCATTTAACTGGATAATGTGCTGATTCGATTCGTAGCCATTGTTTAACTTGGCGTTTTATTAATTGATAGCGGATTTGCTTTTTAGGAAAATCTAAAAAAACGATGATATCTGCTTGATTAAAGCTATCCATCGTCCATGGCTCTATATGTACGCCTTCGATAATCCAGACTTCCTTTTGCAAAACCTGCCTTAATAATGCGGCTTTTTCAGAATTGGGTCGTCTTACTTCTGTTTGCTCTCTTTTCCAGACAAGTTGGTCGGTTTCAAAATACGGAATACCTTCTATATCTGAGAGTTTTCTTGCTAGTGTCGTTTTCCCACTTCCGACAGATCCAATGATACGGATTTTCATTCAATTACCTCACTTTAAAATTAATACTATCTTTTTACCCCACTTTTATTTTATAATTATCTCATTGTGATACAAAGGAGGGTCTTGCTTGATTATTTTATTTATCGTATCTGGTTTACTTGCCGGCATGGTTTTACCAGTACAAACAGCTATTAATACACGGCTTAGTACATATACGAAATCCCCATTTCTAGCTTCATGGGTTTCTTTTATGGTCGGGACAACCGTTTTACTGATTGTTTGCTTATTTACCCAAAGGTCGTGGCCGATTTCATCCGAAATGATTAGCTCTAACCCTTGGTATATTTGGGTTGGGGGTGGTACTTTAGGAGTTATATTTTTAACTGCTAATATTTTACTTTTACCTCGTCTTGGTTCTGCACTACTGGTAATGATTACAGTTTGTGGACAAATGATTATGGCTATTATAATTGATCATTTTGGTTTATTTCAAGTACCAATACATGAAATAAACATGGAGCGTTTACTTGGTGTTATTTTAATGTTTGGTGGCATTTATTTGATGCAACGATTTTAAAAGGAGGACAAAAACATGGCAAAAAGATCATCTAAATCATTAATACTTTTTATGGCGATGGGGCTTGTTTCTGGGCTTTTGTCACCGATTCAAACTTCGATTAATAGTCAATTGCGTGTGACAGTTGGTTCTCCTTTTGTGGCATCTTTTATTTCATTTTTAGTAGGAACCACTTTGCTGACAATTGTTTGCTTAATCGTAGAGCGACGTTTAACGTTCCAGCTTAAAGGAGTTGGCCGGATTCCGTGGTGGGTCTTTACAGGCGGCGCGCTTGGAGTACTTTTTGTTACTTCAAATATTTTATTGTTACCATTACTTGGTTCAGCGATGACGGTTGTTTTAGCACTTTGCGGTCAGATGATTATTGCACTTATTATTGATCATTTTGGCTTTTTTGGTGTCATTCCCCATCCGATTAATCGTTACCGAATGATTGGCGTTCTATTAATGCTTATCGGCGTGTTTTTAATTCAACATTTCTAATAATAAAACCTCTCCTACAATTGGCTGGAGAGGTTTTATTATTATTTCTTTTTATTTCTAAACACTAATTCGGAATTTTTATAAAAAACATCTGTTTTACCTGCACGAAAATTGACTACTCGAGCAACTGCAAAAAAATAGTCTGACAAGCGATTGACATATTTCAGTACCTCTTGATTAGAAGTAGCGATTTTTAGCATCCCAACGATTTCTCGTTCTGCTCGTCTTGCCACGGTTCTTGCCATATGAAGTAATGCGGCAGCTTCTGTACCACCTGGAAGGATGAATTTTTCGATTTCCGGTGGCTCGTCGGCATAGTTATCAATTCGATTTTCTAACCATGCAACGGGTTCACTGGTTAGTTTATATGGACGTTTCCCTTCTTCTGTTGCTAAGTCTCCTCCAGCATCAAATAATTGTTGCTGGATTTGTTCTAATTCTGCTTGAATTTCTGGTTCAGTGGAAAGTGTTGTAATCGTATAACCAATCAGCGAATTTAGTTCATCGAGTGTTCCATAAGCATCTATTCGAATGTTGTCTTTACTAACTTTACTACCTCCAATAATTCTCGTCATTCCTTTGTCGCCGGTTTTAGTGTAGATACGCATATTTGTTCTCCTTTCATAATTTTCTCTAACCTGTCCATTTGAATATTTTCTTCTAATAGGGTTGCTAATTTATTGTATTCTTGCTCTTTATGTTCTTTTAAAGGAATGATTTCATGAGGATATAGCATTTGTTGTTTCCTAATTAGCAATTCATCTAATAGCCTTTTTAAGAATTCCGCATTATCAAAAACGCCATGGATATATGTTCCGATAATATGTTGATTGGAAGAAACGGCACCATCTTGATGGACTTTCTCGTCCCCATTGACGGATTGAATTTCACAAAACGGCTTCGTATTTTGCATTCGTTTCGTTTGTCCCATGTGGATTTCGTATCCTTCAACTGGTTCGCCTAAAAATGTTACTCCGCTAATTTGTGTCGTTTGTTTTTCGGTTTGAAAAGTGGTTTCGGTATTTAACAATCCTAGTCCGGCAATTTCATGATGATTACTTTCGACTTGGTTTGGATCCAACATTTTTTGACCTAGCATTTGATATCCACCACAAATCCCAATTACTTTGCCATTTTTCCAAGCATAGTTTTGAATTGCTTTTTTAAGACCTGACTCTTCTAAAAAATGCATATCCTCTAGCGTATTTTTGCTGCCAGGAATAATTAGTAAATCTGGATTATCAAAATCGGCGACATTTTTTATGTAACGTACACTTATGTCTGGTTGGATTTCCAAACTATGAAAATCAGTAAAATTGGAAATGCGCGGTAAACAAATAACGGCAATATCAAGTAATGCAGAATCGTCTGCGCTGACATTTTTCCCACTAAGAGCGACACTATCCTCTTCTTCTAATTGTAAGTCTGCATATGGAATAACGCCGATAACTGGTACATTAGTTAGCGCTTCTATCATTTCAATTCCAGGTTGTAATAGTGCCACATCTCCTCGGAATTTATTGATAATCACTCCTTTTAACCGTGCGCGCTCTTCTTCTTTTAAGAGCATTATCGTTCCATAAATCGAAGCGAACACGCCGCCTTTGTCTATATCTGCAACTAAAACGACTGGCGCATCTACCATTTTTGCCATTCCCATATTTACGATATCGCGATCATTTAAATTAATTTCTGCTGGACTACCGGCACCTTCTAATACAATAATATCATTTTCAGCGGCTAAACTCTGGTAAACTGCTTGAATTTTTGGAATGAGTGTTTGTTTGAAATCATGGTAACTAACTGCGTCCATATTGTCGAGAATGGTTCCCATAAAAATCACTTGTGACTGCCGGTCGTTTGTTGGTTTAAGTAACACTGGATTCATACGAACATCAGGAAATACTCCGGCTGCTTCTGCTTGGAAAACTTGCGCTCGTCCCATTTCTTCTCCTGTTGCTGTAATAAAGGAATTTAGTGACATATTTTGTGATTTAAAAGGAACTACACGAAATCCTCTATTTTTAAATAAGCGACATAAACCTGCAACAATAACGCTTTTACCTGCGTCCGATGCGGTTCCTTGTATCATAATTTGTTGCGTCATTCATTTGCCTCCTTGCTTGACTGTGCGAAAAATTCTGCTTCTTTTTTAAATAATGGATAACCCGCTTGCTGATGTAATTTAATTAACCATGGTTGAACTAGACCTGCTGCTTCTATGTGGTTTTTTTGTAAAAACACAGCACTAGTTTCCCCATCAGTCAAAACTTCCCCGTTTTTTAACATATACACATAGTCACATATTTCATATATTAAATCGATATCATGGCTAGAAATAAGTATTTTCTTTCCTTCTTTTGCCAACCGTTCGATAATTTCCATCATGATTTTTTTACCAATTGGGTCTAGCCCAGCAGTAGGTTCATCGAGGAGCAACCAATCTGTATCAAGGACTAATGCACCTGCAATTGCAACTCGTTTTTTTTGACCGTAGCTTAAATATTGAACTGGTTTGTCTTGGAAATCTGTTGCACCCACAATATTAAGTACGTGCGAAACCCTCGCTTCAACTTCTTGTTCTGCAACACCTAAGTTTCTTAGTGCAAAAGCAACATCATCCCGAACATTGGAATAAAAAATTTGCTGTTCTGGATCTTGAAATACGATACTCACTTTTTTTCGTAAAGCAAATAAGGTTTTTTTATTATAAGTAAGTGGTTTACCTTCAAAATATACCTTGCCTTGTGTTGGCTTATTAATTCCTAATAATTGCATAAAAAGCGTGGATTTTCCTGAACCATTTGCACCAATTAAGCCGATAATGTTTCCTTTCGCTAAATCAATCGACACATTAGTTAGCGCTTTTTTTCCGTCTTCGTATGCAAATGAAAGATGTTCTGTTTTAAGCACCTTGGCTTCCTCCTAGATATGAAATTCACCTTGATATAGCTTAACATCAAGTGTTATTACCATTTCATTATATCTTTTCATCACTCGATTAAACAATGTATTTACGAGCATTCCAAACGAACGATAGCTATTTTTAAGCCCATAATAACCAAAACGCAAACGCTGTGCTTTTCGAATCGCAGCTGCTTCTTCTAAAAAGATAAAGATAAATCGATAAATCAAAATCGTTAATTCAATAAGTATTTTAGGAATAAAAATTTGATGCATTACTTTGGTTAACTGTACTACAGGAACTGTCAAAACAAAGAAGTATGTTGCGGATAAACAAGCAATGCTACGAAAGAAAACTTGTGTTGCCGTTGTAATTGTCACTTCTGAAATCCCAAAATAGAAACTACCAATGGAAATGGATGTAATAAAACTGCTAGGATCTTTGGAGATGGAAATTAAAATAGAGAGCAAACTAAATAATAAAAATGAAAATGGTAATAGGAGCCATTTCAAATACAGTTTAAAATGAATTTTAACAACATATAAAGTGAGTGGCACTATACATAAAAACAGGAGTGCTTGAACAATAACGGGTCCTGTTAACGATAAGATTAGTATAGCTAAATAAAATAATGCTTTTCCTGATGGAGAAAATGCTATCCAGCGATTTTGGTACGCGTATTTATCAATCGTCAGCATCAGTTTGCGCCTTCTTTTTACCGCGACTTACGCCAATAACATAAGCAATTATTCCTGTTCCAATACAACCTTGAAGTGTAAATAACAAGCTTTCAATTTCACCACTTTTCGGTTCATAAATTGGTGTAAACCATGGTTCATAGTCAGGATCGATTTTGGTGATTTCTGCTTCTGCCTCGCCGTCGGAACCTCCGTACTCAGCCGTTTTATTGAAGAAAAAGGGACTCATCATAATTAAAATGACTAGGAGGATTAAAATAATATTAATATTAATTTTTTTCATCGTAATTGTGCCACCTTTTCTGGTAGATTTTTACTAATTAGATTATACATAACAACTGTTAGTAACCCTTCTGCAATGGCAATTGGTACTTGGGTAACACAGAAAATCGCCATAAATTTAAGAATAGATGCCATCATCCCGGATGCCGGATCTGGAAAAACAACCCCCAGCTGTACACTAGTTGTAAGGTATGTTGCTAAGTCTGCTGTCATTGCACACAGGAAAATCGAAACACTTTTATTACAGTTTAATTTACGTGCTAATTTATAAACGACAAAACCAACCATTGGACCAATAACAGCCATTGACATTGCATTTGCTCCAAGTGTTGTAATCCCACCGTGCGCCAGAAGTAAGGCTTGGAAAAGTAACACAATGACACCAAGCACACTAACAACAAGAGGACCAAACATAACCGTTGCAAGACCAACACCGGTTGGATGCGAACATGAGCCTGTTACAGAAGGAATTTTTAGTGCTGATAAAACAAAAATAAAAGCCGCACATAGAGCTAAGAGTAATTTATTATTTTTATCTAATGCAATCAATTTACGAATTCGGATTAAGCCAAGTACAAGAAATGGAATAAAAACAATTAACCAGAAAACAGCCCATTTAACTGGCAAAAAGCCCTCCATAATGTGCATTGCGTGGGCAGATTCTGGATTTGTTAAAGTAAAATAAATGACGCCAATTAAAATAAATGGTAGGAATTTCCATAATTTTTTCACCTGTATTGCTCCCTTCTTTTTTTCACGATAATGGTGGTAAAATAAGATATTTTCTCTGTAGGATTAATGTTTTGCATGCCATTTGTTATTTTTTCTGTCGCCATTGCAACATCACTAACGATAACTGCTGCATCTAATAAATCCATTTTTTCAAGTAAGGTTTTAATAAGTGGTAAATTACTTGCTGCTTTCATTAAAACAACTGTATCAAAGTGCTGTAATGCTTGCTCAATTTTTTCCGCACCTGCTGTTACAGGAACCACCGCAAAACTTTCTTCATCCATTACAAGTGGCAATTCAATCCGAGAAGCGATATTTACGAAAGAAGAAATTCCTGCTAAAGTAGTTGTTTCAATTTCCCCTTTTAAAAGCTCTAGTAAATAGCTGTATGTACTGTAAATCATTGGGTCACCAAGGGTAATAAAGCCAACATCATATCCTTTTTTAACATCTGCTTTAATTTCTTCGGCGATTTCTTTCCATGCGAGCTTTTTCTCGTCTTTATTGTAGCTCATTGGAAAATGGCGCTCTTTTATAATAAGCGAGTCTTGTAAATAAGGTGCTACAATTCTCCTCGCTAAACTTTCTCCACCTTTCTTTGGCTGTGGTGTGTAAAGAATAGCTAATTGTCCTAGTCTTTCAGCTGCTTCGATAGTGATTAATTTGCTATCTCCTGGACCAGTACCAATTCCATAAAATTTAGCCACGATGATTCACCCTTTCAATTGCGGTATGAATATGTTCGATAAACTGAGCTTGGATAAGCGGATTTTCACCTAATCCTTGTAAATAACATTCAGTCTCGATGCCAGCTTTTTCTAAAGTACTTTTCCATGAATCCTCCTCATCTGAAGCCATATCATTTGTCGCATGGTCTCCGGCAACAAGCATAAATGGCATTAGGTGCGCTTTTGTTATTTGCGCCTTTTGTAGCCGATCAATCACTTGGTCAAGACCTGGATAACTTTCTACTGCACAAAGATAGATAGGTTCATTTAGCAGCATATGATCAAGGCAAGCATAGGCACTAAAAGCATGATGTTTCGAACCATGTCCCATTAAAATAAGTGCTTCATTTGCATTTAATTTTGGCATTTGATAGCGAATCGCCTCGATGGCTGCTTCATAATCCTCCTTAGAATCTAGCAGTGGCTGGCTAATAATGATCGAATCAAAATCTGCTTGGAATTTTTCAACTTGAGCAGTAATTTTCTCAAATTCCCCACCACTAATAATATGAAGTGACTGAATAATGACTTCTTTATAGCCTAATTCTTTTAGTTGACTCAAAGCCTGACTCGGCGTATTAATATCCAAGTTATCTCGTGTTTTCAATTTTTTTATTATTTTGTTGGAAGTAAAAGCGCGAAAAACCGTATAATCAGGAAATTCTTTTGCAACTCTTTTTTCACACGCTTCGATAGTTTTTTCTCTTGTTTCTGGGTAACTTGTACCGAAACTGACAACTAAAATGGCTTTTTTCATTGTGGTACTCCTTCTAGTTTTGTTTTTTTAATTAATTTGATAAGACTTTCAGGCGTAGCGCTTTCGGCTTCGTAAAAATCATGGAATCCAAACGTTTTTAATGTGGCACTAGTGAATTTTCCGATGGATAAAATGGTTTTCTGTTGTAAAAGGGCTTTTTCTTCGGATGTTAATACTTCTAGTAAATTATGGACTGCGCGCGAACTTGCAAAACAAATTTGATCAAAACATTGTAAATCAAATGGGCGTTCGGTCACTGGTCGCATATCATATAGTGGCATCATTTGGATAGATGTTATTTCTGGTAACATCGCTTTTACTTCAGCTGTATCAATCACACTTCCAATAATAAGACTGCTCTCGTTTTTTTGGATGCGCGGTAAATGTTCTAAAACAAGCTCATTACTACGTCTTTTAATGAATGTATCAGGAATAATTCCTTTTTCTTTAAACGCCTCGTTTGTTTGTTTGCCAATTGCTGTAAGATGCGTATTTTTCAAGCTGCGTATATCCAAATTAATTTCTGTAACATAGCTAAAAAATCGTTCTACTGCCTCTTTAGAAGTAAACAGTAGCTCACTTTTTCTAGCAAGTTGCTCAGCTGTTGTGGTTGGCTTGATGTCTAACACTTGAATATTAGGATACATGGTTACTTCTCCGCCTAAATCACGAATATTTTCTGCGAGCATGCTTTTTCCTGCTCGTGCTCTTGGTAGCAATATTTTTGTATGAAATAAAGGCATTTCTTCAAAAAAGTTCAATTGCGGTCTGAGTGTAACCACATCCCCCACTACAATAAGTGCTGGTGATGAAATACCTGATTCAGCTACTTTTTGTTCAATCGTAACTAGGTCGCCAGTAACAGTAAGTTGTTTCCCGCGTGAAGCCCACTGCACGATTCCAACTGCGGTTTCTGGCTTTCGACCTCCTGCTAGCAAGTTAGCACAAATATTGGGAAGATTAGTCATTCCCATCAGAAAAACGAGTGTTCCTTCTAGTCGCGCTAATGCTTCCCAATCAAGTGGATCGCGACCTTTTTTCAAATGTCCCGTAATAACGTGAAAACTAGAAGCAAAATCCCGATGTGTAACTGGAATTCCAGCATAGGCTAATCCACCAATGGCAGAAGTAATTCCTGGGATAACTTCAAATGGAATCCCTGCTTGGTAAAGTGTTTCGCCTTCCTCCCCCCCTCGTCCAAATACATAAGGATCACCAGCTTTTAGACGAACAACTAACTCATTTACTTTTGATTCACGGACTAAAATTTGTTCGATTTCTTCTTGTGGAATTGGGTGATGGGATGGTTCTTTTCCAACATAGATTAGTTTACAGCTTGCTTTTCGTTCTTGAAGCATTGCTGGTTCGACTAAACGATCATATACAATTACATCTGCTTTTTGGAGTGCAGCAAGTCCTTTGACTGTTAGTAACTGCGCATCTCCTGGACCGGCACCAATTAATATGACTTTTCCCATTAGTAGACCTCCAATTGTGTTAAAATTTCTGGTAGTTCGGATAGTTGATTTATTTCAACTGGATAATTTAAGCATTTCCGACGAATAACGATCACCGGAATGTTTAGTTCGGCCGCTGCGGCTAATTTTTCTTGAAAACCACCTTGCTTGCCACTTTCTTTTGTAATTAACACATCTGCTTGCGTCATTTCCAGCTGCGTTTTATTTGCTTCTGTTGTGAAGGGACCTTTCATTCCAATTAACTGATCAGCCACTAGTCCTAGTTCTTCTGCAGAACGAATAACTGCTGAGACTGGTAAAATGCGTGCAATAATATGTTTATGCTTTAATCGCTCGACAAATTCCGGTAAATTTTTGCTGCCAGTAGTTAAAAAAATGCGTTCTCCGAGTTTATTAGCAACTGTGCAAGCTTCTTCTACATCTGCAACTAAAATAGTATTATCGGTTTGTTCCCTCGTACGTTCAAAACGAATATAAGGAATTTCTGCTTCTAAACATGCTTCCATCGCTGTTTCAGAGACAATCGTCGCAAACGGATGGGTGGCATCAATTACAGCTGTCACTCTCTCTGTTTGCCACTTTGTGAGCATCTCTGCTTTCGTTAATCTGCCACAAAAAACCTTTTTCGCATGTTGCTTTGCTAGCGTCTCACCATATTCCGTTGCAACAGAAAGTGAAAAATTAGCTCCTTTTTTTGTTAGCATATCACTAATCATTAAACTATCCGATGTCCCGCCAAGTACGAATATCATAGTGAGTATCCACGTGGCGTTATCATTTTGCCATTTTTTACATAGGTTTCTTTATTTCCAACAATAACCATCGTAGTCATATCTACTAATTCATAATCAATGTCATGCATAGTAGTAATGATTTTTCGTTCTTCTTTACGACCAACATCTTTTACTATACCGACGACTGTATCAGGTGATTTAAATGCCATCATTTGCTGAAAAGCATTTGCTAAATGATTGGCGCGCCCTTTGCTTCTTGGGTTATAAAAGCAAACGATAAAATCGCCCATCGCTGCATATTTTAGCCGTTTTTCAATAACTTCCCACGGGGTCATTAAGTCACTCAAACTAATATGGCAAAAGTCATGCATAATTGGTGCACCAAGGACAGCCGCCGCACCAATACTCGCTGTTATTCCGGGAACGACTTTTACTTCTAGGTTTGAATCACTTTTTTCAGCTAGTTCTAAAACTAAACCAGCCATGCCATAAATCCCTGCATCTCCGCTTGAAACAACCGCAACTTTTTTTCCAGCTAAGGCAATATCAACCGCTTTTTGACAACGATCAATTTCTCTCCGCATACCTGTTTTTACAACTTCTTTTCCTTCGATAAGTTCTTTGATTAATTTAATATATGTTACATAGCCAACGATAACGTCTGCTTCCTCTATAGCTTGGAGCGCTTCCCCTGTCATTAAACGTTGATCTCCTGGGCCAATACCAATCACATAAATCATTTTGCCACCTCATTATTATTATTAGTTAATTTTCCTGCTGCAAATGTCACACCATTTTCTGCATATCTAGTAGAAATAACATTCCCATTACTTCCAATATCTGCAGCGGATAAAGCAACATTTCCCACTTTGACTGCTTTTTTGACAAATTCGGATGTTGGATATTTTTCTGCAACAGTTTGTAATTTTTCTGCAGTATGGACGATAAATTGCATCTCCCATTTTGCAGCTAAATGTTGAATTGCTGGTTCTTGTTCTTTAATAGAAATACTATGAATTTCTGAAAATGCACGCGGATGAATGTTTTCTTGTTCACAAAAATGCTGAAAGGCTAAATCAATCGTTTCATTTGAAATGCCTTTTCGACAACCAACACCTAGCACATATAGCTTAGGAATTAGCTGAATTTGTTCCACGTTAGTTGCTGGAATTTGTTTTTTTGTGGAAATATAAATTTGCGGACTAACTGGCTTTTCAGTAAAGCCTCTTCGGTCAATCGTAAGTGGTTCATCGACATATAGACCGACCTCTTTACCAGCAGCAAGTAAACCATTAATTCGTTTTGTTGTTGCTTTAAAATCTGGTAGATAGCCATTGATAGCTTTGGCGATATTGTCAATTGCCGCCACATTTGCGCGGTCAGTTGCAGTGGTGATTACGGCCACACCATTTGTTATTAAAGCAATTTCTTCTGTTAATTCATTGGCTCCACCGATATGACCAGATAGCAAACTAATTATAAATTCTCCGTGTTCATCCATAACAAGTACCGCTGGATCAGACAATTTATCTTGAATGACAGGGGCAAGTGTTCGAACGACGATTCCAGTAGCCATAATACAAATCAAAGCTTGATACTCCGAAAAAAGTTTTCGCAGTCCTTCACCAAAATTAGGTTTTAAGGCTTTACTTTTTTCATTTTTATATTTTTCTGGGACAAAAATAGTTCCCTCTAGCTTATGGTTTAATTGAATTGCAAGATTTCTGCCACGTTCAGTAACAGCAATGATAGCAATTTTATCTATACTCATGTTTAAAATCCTTATCATACAGTTTGGAATAATAGAATTCTTCCCCTAAAAAGTCTCCCACCATAATAAGTGCGGTTTTGGTAATACCTGCCTCAGTGACTTTCATAGCGATATCATCCAATGTTCCTGTTACTTTTTTCTCCTCTGCCCAAGTTGCTTTATAAATGACAGCAGCGGGAGTTTCAGGTTTATAACCACCTTTAATAAGTTCGGAAACTACTTTTCGGATACCTTGAACTGAAAGGAAAATTACCATGGAGGTTTGATGTGCCGCATATGATCGAAGGGACTCACGGTCTGGGACTGGTGTTCTTCCTGCCATACGTGTAATAATCACACTTTGACTTACTTCTGGAACAGTATATTCCACACCAAAACTACTTGCTGCCCCAAGGAATGAGCTAACGCCTGGTGTACAAGTAAATGGAATATCACGTTTTTTCATTTCCTCTACCTGTTCTCGAATTGAACCGTAAATGGAGAAATCACCTGTTTGCAAGCGAACTACCTCTTTTCCGGCTGTTACTCCTTGTTCCATACAATCAATTATTTCAATTAAATTCATACTTGCACTATTATGAATTTCACAGTCAGCTTTACAATAATCTAGTAATTCTGGATTTACGAGCGATCCCGCATAAATGACTACATCTGCTTCTTTTAATAGTTGATATCCTTTTAAGGTAATTAATTCTTTGTCTCCCGGACCTGCGCCGACGAAATGTACTTGTGCCATTTTTTTCACTCCTCTATTTTTTTACAACCAATAACGATTGTTGGATTTTGCGGTTCAAAATAATGCCCCACGCCAAGCTTATGCCAACTTGCTACTTGAATTTGTTTCATTGTTATTTCACTAACTGCACACTTTTCTAAATGTTGCATTGCTGTAAGAGCATTTTCAACTAAAATAAAATTGAGTACTAAGCGACCATTCGTTTTTAAATGTTGTAATGACCAATCGATTATTTCAGTTAAATTCCCGCCACTACCACCAATGAAAATGGCATCAAATTTATTGGTGGATGCTATTTCTACTGGTGCATAAGCTTGGATAATGTCGATATTTTGCAAACCGAATTTTATTTTATTTTGTTTGATAAGCGCTACAGCATCTGGATTTCGTTCAATTGCTGTTACGTGAATTTTGGGGTAGTTACAGGCAACTTGTAGCCCAATACTTCCTGTCCCGGCACCAACATCAAGTAATTTTTTGCTCGAATTATCTAGTTCCAGTAAATCAATGCTCACAGCACGTACTTCTGCTTTTGTCATTGGGACTTTACCACGAATAAATACTTCATCTTTCATCTACAATCACCACTACATTCATATCGTATTTTTTTGCCACTTTATTTGGCGCCAGTTGATGGATTTGTTCCTCCGTTGTACTTAAATTTTCTCCAATATAAATGATTTTTTGTAAGCCGCGTTTTAAAATTTCTTGAGCGATTTCATATGGACCGATAAGTGAATCCGTTACCATCGCTACTTTGGAATGCTGTAGTAAAAAATCAAAATCAGGTGTTTTTCCATGACTACTTGTGATAAAACAATCATTCATTGGAAGCTTCATTTTATGAAACATCATTTGGATAGAACTAATCCCCGGAACAATCCGAACTTCACTTGTAAAATGACGAAGCACCCAATTTCCAATCCCGTAAAGCAAGGGATCTCCGGAAGCTAAAATAACAATCTCCTTGCCCTCGTGCGGAACTGTTTTTAATTCCGCTAATTTTTTCGGTAAAAGTTGTTTAGTAGCTGTTGTTATATTGCTAATTTCTTGTAATTGTCGCTCTGATCCAAAAACTGTATCCGCTATTTTTAGCACTCCTGTTGCTTCAGTTGTTAAAAAATTCGCATCCCCTGGACCAATTCCTACAACACTAATCACTGCCATTCCTCCCGTAAAACTTCTATATCTTTCGTAGAGGCAAGTAAGCCACGTTCAGTCGAAAAAGTAACCACATCAATTTCTACACTTGGTTTGGTGAATTTGAGAAAACGCTCAGATCTGGCTTTTATTTTTTGAACAATTACATCATAAACGTGTGAATATCCAGCTGCTTCAATTAATTCACCAGCTGCCTCTGTTGTATTACATTTTTCAACTTCTTCTAACAGTGAAATTGGTGCCCCAAGAAGTGCAAGATTAGCAACTAAAATTTCAGCCCGAGCATCGGCATCTTTACTATAAGTTGTGAAAATCCCCGCGGATACTTTAACTAATTTTCCAAAGTGCCCTACCATTAATACGCGTTTAAAAGCAAGGCGCTGCGTTTCTTTTAACATATAACCGACAAAATTACTCATCGAAACGACTTGATTATTCGAAAAGCCAAGAGTGTTTTGAACAAAATCATCTCCGTAATTACCTGGCACTAAGATGATTTGTTCCATACCTTGTGTGCGCTTCATCTCTAATTCAATGGAGAGCGATTTCTTCCAACCTTCATCCGACATTGGCGTCACAATTCCGGTTGTTCCAAGGATAGAAATTCCACCTACAATTCCTAAGTTACTATTCATCGTTCGTTTCGCACGTTCTTCTCCTTCTGGTGCATAAATTACAATATTTGCGCCACGAGTTTCACCAAGAGAGTCACGCATTGTTGCGATAATATTTTTTCGCGGTGCCGGATTTATTGCAGCTTCACCAACTGCAACCGAAATGCCTTTTTGTGTAGCGCGACCTATGCCTATGCCTCCGTCTAAATGGATTTTATTTTCTTCGGTTAGTTCTACATCCACAAAAATCCACATTCCATGAGTTGCATCAATATCATCCCCGCCATCTTTTTGTACGGCTGCAGTTGCCTTTGTTTTAGAAAATTTTTGCTTGGCTACTGGGATTTCAAGAATTTGCCCACCGGTTGTTTCTACTTGAACAAGACTTACCTCTTCTTGTGTTAAAATCATTTGCGCGCAAGCTTTAGCGGCAGCGGCGGCACAAGTCCCAGTTGTATAACCTTTTCGATATTTTTTGCCATTATAATAAATAAAATCTTCCATATTTGCCTGCCTTCTTTACATTGTGATAAGAATTGCATTGACTATCGCCGCGGCTAAATTACTTCCACCTTTTCTTCCACGTGCGACAATTGCTGGAATATTGGTTGCCAGTATTTCTTCTTTACATTCTGCGGCTCCTACAAACCCAACAGGTACAGCGATGACTGCATCTGCTTGTAATTGTTCACTTTCGGTCATTTCAATAATTTTATATACAGCTGTTGGGGCATTTCCAAGTACAAATAATTTTGGTCCTTCTTTTAAAGAGGCCAGTTTAATTCCCGCCATCGACCTAGTGATACCATGTTGTTTAGCGATTTCAACCGTTTCTGGATCACTTACATAGCAATGATATTTGCAACCAAGTTCATCTAAAAGTCGCTTATTAATTCCACTTAGCGCCATATTAGTATCGGTAAAAATTGTTCCTTTATTTTGTAAACAATGAATAATTTTTGAAATTACATCCTGTTGAAAAACCAGACTATCTAAATAATCAAAATCTGCTGTCGTATGTATTGCTCGTTTAATAATTGCTTCTTCTATATTATTTTGGAAGCTGTAATCAGGTCTGCTATCATCAATAATTTGTTGAATAATTTCAAAGCTTTTTTCTTCAATTTTCGCTGGATTTTTAATGTAGTTCATTTTGCCACTCCTTTAAAATAGTAATAAATGTATACTTGCAAAAATAATAAACGCACAAATTGATGCTGTATAAAGTAAATAAATTGTTTGGCTAATTTCTTTTTGTGTAACAGGTGCTAAACCGTCACCTATAGTTGGTTTTACGACCTCTTTGCCAAAATATTCATGTGTTCCGCCAAGTGTAATATCCAGTGCACCTGCAACAGCGCCTTCTGGATAGGCACAATTGGGACTTGTATGTTTCTTTCGGTCTCGCCACCCAATTTTCCAGGCCGCTCGTCCATCGTATTTTAAAAGGAAACTTGCTAGTACTAGGAAAAGCCAAGTGAGCCTTGCTGGAATGAAATTAGCAACATCGTCCATTTTTGCTGAAACAAAACCAATAGCGCGATATTTTTCATTTTTATAACCGACCATTGAATCCAGTGTATTTACTGCTTTATACATTAGCGCAAGAACAGGACCGCCGAGAAATAAGTAAAAAAGTGGCGCAATGACACCATCAGCAGTATTTTCTGCCACTGTTTCAATCGTCGCTTTACTAATTTGTTCTCTGGATAGATTCGCCGTATCACGACCAACAATCATGCCAACTTGAATTCTTGCAGCCGTTAAATCATCCTTCGCCAATGTACGCTGAATTTTCCGAGCTTCTTTTGCAAGACATGTCATTGCAAGCGTTGAATATCCCAAATAAATAAAAATCACCACATAGAGCCAGTAAGCTATTTTGCTACTAACTAGAAGGAGCAGCCACGTTATCACTCCAGTTAACCCCACCGTTACTACAAACAAAATTCCTCCTGCAACAAAGAGCCATTTTTCCGACTTGCCTACTTTTCGTAGCAGCGTCCCTAATAACTGAATAAAATTACCGATTGCTTTAATTGGGTGCGGCCAACTGTACGGATCCCCTAGTAGTAAATCTAATATAAAAGAAGTCGTATAAAACAAAACTGGAATCATCTCACCGCTCCAAACATCGAAGCTAAAATAGCTGGGTTTTGATAGAAATGAATATGCAAATAACTCGCAAAAGTATTCCCTTTCTGGTAGCCACCATTCCATTTTTTTATGACAACCCCGTCTCGCATTTTCGTCAGTTCCAAGCAGGTTTTTTCCGTTGTTTCAAAAATAGAATGATGGAACTCATGCCCGCGAATCGTTGTCCCAGTAACGCCAAGCAATGTTGTAGCATCCACAGGAGTAGCAATACAATAGCCAAACTTTCGAAGTCGTTCCGTCATTTTACTAACACCTGAAAAAATTCCGACCATTTCATAAAGTTGACCAGATACTTCTAAGCTTGTTCCTAAATACATCAATCCACCACATTCCGCATAAATGGGTGTTCCTTTTTGATGTGCATTAAAAATCGCTTGACGAATGGTATAATTTTGCGATAGTTGCTGTGCAAACACTTCTGGAAAACCGCCACCAATATAAATAAAATCAGCTTCTGGTAATGTTTTGTCATTAAGTGGACTAAATGGAATCAATTCTGCCCCAGTGGCACTGATTAAATCTAAGTTGTCTTGATAATAGAAATGAAATGCTTCATCTAGCGCATAGGCTACTTTCATTCCAGCAAAATCTGGTAGCGGAAAGTCTAAATTAGAGACAGGAAGCTCCACAGCAGATTCACTAATTTGCAACAATTTTTCCATATCAAGGTGTGCTTCGATCAAGCTTCCAAGTAGCTCCCACTTTGTTTCAAGTTCTCTCATTTCTTCTTGTGGAACTAAACCAAGATGTCTTTCAGGAAGAGCCACATCCGCATTTTTTGGTAAATAACCTATTACTGGTACATTGGTATACCTCTCTATTGCCCCTTTAATTAAAGAAAAATGATTTTCAGATGCAACCCGGTTTACAATAACACCAGCTAATTGTAACTCTGGGTCAAAATTGTTAAAGCCAGCAACGATAGCAGCCGCAGAAGTAGAGATTGCTTTTCCATCAATGACTAAAATAACAGGCGTCTTTGTGCATTTTGCGATAAAAGAAGTACTTGCGTTATCTCGGTCCACTCCTAACCCATCAAATAATCCCATAACACCTTCTATTACTGCTATATCAGCTGATGCCGCGTGCTTTTGAAATAAAGATGCTAACCTGTTATCGTCGGCAATTAAGAAACTATCTAAATTAATGGATGGAACTTCTGTAATTGCTTGATGGTAATTAGTATCAATATAATCGGGACCTACTTTAAAAGGCTGCACAGTAAGACCTCTTTTTTTTAACGCCTGCATAATACCAAGAGTTACTGTTGTTTTTCCAGCGCCACTGGAAGCTGCTGCAATCACGATTTTTTTCATCAGTTTTCACCTTTCTCTTTCTGCATAAAAAAAGACACCAAACAGAACTTTGGCGTCTTTGGGCAGATTTAATCTAGGTATTTCTTTCAAACTCAAAGAAACTTTCCTATCATGAAAATCTGTTTAATAAAGACAACTCGCTCCCTTAGAAGTTGTTACTTAAATATCGAATATACTAGCGGTCTCCTGACTTAACATCATCCTACTTACCAGTCTTCCCGGAAAAAATTTCCAGTGACATACATTTGGCTTTCGTCCGTATTACAGTAGCTAGGGCCTGTAGAGGATTTTCACCTCTTTCCCGGATTAATATATTCACCTATTTAGTTGTTAGTACCCGGCAATCCGCTTTTTCCAGCGTTCCGGTAAAACTTGATACACGATTTCTGCTACAAAAATGTTGCAAATCGTGCCAATCGCTAGGACTGGAAATAATACAAATACTGCTTCGTGCATAAATGGATAAATTGCAAGTAATGATAACGGACAGTTAAAAAGAAAAGCAACAATACTAGATAAACTAATACTAATGTATGGTTTTTTATCTGCTAGTTTTTGTCGCGTAAAACCGTAAGCAATCATTGTTATCCCCATCATTCCAGCGACAATTAAATGTATTGGTAGCGTTAGTGGAAAACCTGCTAATAAAGCAGAAGTCAAATGACCAAATATTCCAAGTATCGCTCCATACATTGGACCAAGTAATAAAGTCCCAATGAAAGCTGGTGCCGCATCAAATGCAATCGAACCCATTAATTTTATGTTTGCGCCGATAACACACATCGCAATCAACATCGCACATAATACTAATTTTTGAATCTTCAACTGAAAAGATCACCCTCTCATGAAAGCGTTATTTCCACCTCATTATATCTCTGTCAAACCACTGGTACAAGGACACAAACAAGCTATAAAACAAAATAGTGCAAGCTTTTACAATCTTATTATTCTCTTTTTCAATGCTAAAAATAGCCCCCAGTGTGAACTATTTATCATATTCCTTCAACAACCAAACAAAGATGACAATATTTTGTTATAAAAAAGAATTTATTGTTCTATTTAAAATGCAAGATAAAACGTTATTTCAAGCTGTTTTATGGTATAATTACGGTAAGAATAAATGGAGGAGCGAGGCATTTTGGAGAAAGAAAATGTGGTAAATATTCAACCTGTTATGTTAAATCAAGTAGACAATCAATTTACAGAGCAAATCCAAGCAGACTTTAACCAAAAAAATCCCGACCACTCCGCCCTGCTTCATTCACTTGAAACAGTGGAAGTACTTGATGTGTTGAGTGATTACTACACTGCACATGAAAAACAAAAACAACCAAAAAAAGAACTCACAGCTTCCAATAAAGCTTGCGGAGAACATAAAGAAATCAAACAAGCAATCCGCTATATTAAGAAAAACATTCACCGCTCGATTACTTTAGAAGAAGTAGCAAATTATGTTTATTTAAGCCCCTTCTACTTAAGTAAATTGTTTAAAAACGAGCTAAACATTAATTTTATCAATTATGTAAATGAACAAAAAATGCTTTATGCAAAAGAGCAGCTGGCGAAAAGTGATTGGGCAGTACATACTATCGCCAAAAATCTAGGCTTTTCAAGAGCTAGCTATTTTTGTAAAGTTTTCAAAAAGACATTTGATATGACACCGAAAGAATATCGTGATTCGCTAAAATAAAAAACCGATTCTAACAATTGCTAGAATCGGTTCAGAGTAACCACTCTAGCACCGTCTCCTATCGGTGTAAAGAAATCGGCTATTTCTTTCATTGCTTTCACTGGGTCAAAGTCTTTTGCTTCTGCTTGTGTTTTTGATATTCTTTCCTAACTGGCTTTCTTGGAGCTATAAATTAGCTCTAGATGTAGAAAAAGAAACGATTGCACTCAATCGCTCCCTTTCTCAAAAATAAATTTTTCTTACAATGAATACAAATTAGCTTTAGTTAGCTATTGGCAACTTGATTAGTGAGTGTATGCCTTACTATCAAGGCTTTACTATTGGTGGATGAGTTCATTGACTCGTCGTATTTGTTCTTCCAGTTCGGACTGTTTGAGATCCCCACTGTCCACTTCACTTTGGTACCGTTCTGAGAATTTTTTGACGGCTGCTTCGGTCGCTTCGGTTAACAAAATCCCTCCCTGCACAAGGGGGTAGAGCACGGTGCTATAATAAGCTTTGGCCGAGTCGTACGCTTTTCCTTTTAAGAAAGGCTCGAGGGGTGAACTGACTAATCGCTTGTTGGAGTGCTTCATAGCCTTCTAAATGTTGCTGGCAAACTTGGCTGGTACTCGTCGCTTGGGCTTTGGATTTAGATACATACATATCAATACTCATGATTTTGCCTCCCGTTGCATGTATTCGTATCCTCTCTTCTTTTGTTAGGAGTCCATTCTCCTGTTCTTAGTATATCATTCACAAATGGAAATACTAGAAAAAACATGGAGCAAAAAAACTAAATATGTTATGGAATTTTCCTACCATTCACACACTAATAATCGGTGCTACTTTTTGTGAATCAGCCAGTTCTCGCTCCCCTAAACATAAATAACTTCCCTTCATAACTGAATGTTTTTATAAAAAAAGGAAAGCACTCAAAACGTGTGCCTTCTCATTATTTTTCCATATTAACCGTGTCGTAAGGGATATTATCTTTATCTCTTATGTCCCTTTCTCTATTTCATTCGTAAAAACATTTTAAATCGCACATTAAAATTTCGCTTAAAATAACGGCATTTTGATGTGAAAGTCTTACTGTTCCTTTTTCTATGTTACTGTAACCGCTAGTGTACTTGTTAAGAACCCTATAATTTTATGATACGATTGGCTGCATTTAGACAATCAAAATACGCCCCAAAGTTAGATTTTTTGGTCTAACTTTTGGGGTCACTACATTCCTCACTTTGTCTACAGTGTGATATCTTTAAAAATAACTTTCAGCAATATCAATGTCATGTGTCATTTCTAATTCCGGGAATTTCTTATCTAGTTTTCTCAAACAGTCAATAAACTTTTGACTTTTCAAATTGGCAGAAACATCTTCAAAGATCTCACTTATCCAATATAAATCATCAGCATTACAATCTTCTAAATATTTTATTGTAGTATCCAGATTATTAGACAAAAGTTCTGTCATTTTATTCCAACATTTTTCAATACCATAATCATCATTCATATTTAATTTTTTTCTTCCAGAAAGTACAATATTCATATTTTCTTTTAAGTCCATTATATTTTTCCACCTTTCAATTTTTATGGTTGTCTAGTAGCATCAGGAAAAATTGTACCAATTTTACCATTTGTTTTTATTACTCCTACTCTCACTCCATTAACTTCTCCAAAAATAACTTCTCCATCATTTACTTTTGCAAATTCTGGAAGTCTTGCTATCTGTTGTCCAGCATTTTCAATATCAGCTGCTGTCCAATTTTTAGGAAACCAAGATTGATTTGAACCTTTTTGTTTGGATTTTGTCTTGTGTTCTGGAACATTTCCGACCCTTACACCATTTGAATATGTTTTTTCGATATTCACTTCTATATTTTGTTTTCTCAAAAAATCAATATTATCCTGCCCATGCCCTCCACCTTTCATTTTTGAAATTGCACCGGTCTTGGGATTTTTAGTGAAGTCACCTAGATTAGCATGTTCTAGCCTTTCTTTAGGAATTTCTATTTTTACTTTAGCCCCACTGGCTTTTTTCGTACTCTTTTTTGCTTCTTTCACCTTGTCTGCTTTTTTATGAATCTTATTTGCGTCTTCTATGCCTTCGTAAACAAATTTAAACCCTT
>NZ_JAASTZ010000023.1 GCF_014322765.1 Listeria immobilis
GCTTAAAATAACGGCATTTTGATGTGAAAGTCTTACTGTTCCTTTTTCTATGTTACTGTAACCGCTAGTGTACTTGTATCCCATCTTCCTTGCGATAAAAGCCTGTGTAATTCCCCGTTGTAATCGTAGCTCTCGAATTTTATCCGTATTAATGCTTCTAGTGTCTACTGTTTTCATGTTATCTTCTCCTTATCTACACAGTTTGAGTTGTTAATACAATAATACCAACTCGGTAAGGGTATGTCAATTGCAAAATAATTCGTTTTGTGTTAAATTATAGCTAAATTGAGTAAGATATTGTATAATCGAACAAAAAGGAGTGAAACAATGCCAAATTTAAGTAATAGACTTACACTGCTCAGAGAAAAACAAGGTTGGTCGAAAGCAGAAACAGCTAGAAGACTTGGTTTAAAAGCACCATCTACTTACGGCAATTGGGAATATGGTATTCGCGAACCAGATTTGGAAATGGTCACACAAATTGCCACACTCTATGATGTTAGTGTTGATTATTTACTAGGGCAACATAGCTTACCGACGTATGCGCCTAGTGAACTTGAGAGTGAAAAAGAAATTGCACAAAGGATCATGAAAATTAGTGAAGATTTAAAATATGAAGATGACTTAAAGTTTGACGGTCAACCTTTAACAGATAAAACTACACATTATCTAGCTGACTCCCTTGATTTTATTTACGAGCAAGCAAAAAAATTAAATAATTAATTGCTAATTTTGTTTAACAACTTTTATTATCGGGAATAATTAAAGTTGTAAAAATAAAATACAAAGGGGGAGTTTCATTTGTCAGAATGGTACTTCAAAAAGAATGAACAGAAAGTTGGACCTTTTACTAATCTAGAGATGGTTACTCTGTACAAAAAAAAGGAAATCAACGACACTACCTTAGTTCAAAAATCCCCTCATCCAGAGTGGGTAGCCTTTAAACAAACCGAATTGCACCAACGTGTTCAAAGCCGCGGGAATTCAGAATTAAAAATTGGAGACTTATTTTCGTCTGTTTTCAAAAAACACACTAAAGAAGAAGGAGAAAAAGTATTTATCGCTGGGACAAAATATACCACTCCAGCAACTAGTGACATTCCGCATACTTGGCCACATCCATGGGTATTCGCAAGAGTGTTCTTAGTTTTAATCATCACTTATTTCTTACTTCTTGCATGTACATATTTATTTGATAATAGCAATACTATCCCTGGTCTTATGGTGATTGGTTCATTCGCTGTACCATTTTCCGTGTTACTATTCTTTTTTGAAACGAATGCACCTCGTAATATTAGTGTTTTTGATGTTGTTCGCATGTTCTTTATCGGAGGAGTAGCAGCATTAGTTGCAACACTTATTATTTATTCGATTATTCCAGTTGGTAAATTGAATTATTTTAATGCTCTTTTAGTTGGTTTTATTGAAGAAACTGGAAAAATGATTATTGTAGCACTATTCATTCGCTCGTTAAATTCTAAATATATTTTAAATGGTTTACTAATTGGAGCAGCTGTTGGCGCTGGATTTGCTGCCTTTGAATCGCTCGGTTATGCATTTAATTATAGTGTGGATGCTGCATTTTTATTTAAAGATATTCATATTGCTGGCGAAACAATGATTAATGTGATTTTCAGTCGCGGCTGGCAGTCTATCGGTGGTCATGTGGTTTGGGCAGCAATAACTGGGGCAGCGCTTGTTATTGCTAAAGGAGACCAAAAACTAGGTATGCAACATATCTTTACTGGTACATTCTGGAAATTATTTATAATCCCGATTTTACTTCATTTTGTATGGGATTGTCCGTTAAACCCACTTCCAGCAATTGCATTTAAACAAATTGTGTTAATTATCATTGTTTGGTTTGTTATTTTACAGCTAATTAGTAGAGGGCTAAAACAAGTATCTGCTATATCCGCTGCAAGTAAAACAGCTAAATAATTTTAAAGAGTGCTAAGAATAATACCTTCTTAGCACTCTTTTTATATGCATTTTTAAGAAATGAAGCTGGGTATTCTGCTTTTAAAACGATAACTAATGTAGACATATCCCGATTTTCATGTAAAATAGAAGTATTATCTATTTAGCAGAGGGGTCATAGAAATGCGCGAATCTTTGAAAAATAGCAAGCGATTAGTAATTAAAGTTGGTACAAGTACATTGATGTATGAAAATGGCCATATTAATTTACGCACTATTGAAAAATTAGCAATGGTTTTATCTGATTTACGAAATGAAGGAAAAGAAGTAATTCTCGTTTCTTCTGGTGCAATTGGAGTTGGCTGTCACAAATTGCAACTCCCGGTTAGACCAGTTACTATTCCAGAACAGCAAGCAGTTGCTTCCGTTGGTCAAAGCGAGTTAATGCATATTTATAGTAAATTTTTTGGTGAATATGGACAAGTGGTTGGACAAGTTTTGCTTACTCGTGATGTGACCGACTTTCCTATTAGTCGTGAAAATGTGATGAATACACTAGAAAGTCTTTTAAACAGCGGGATTATCCCCATTGTTAATGAAAATGATACCGTGGCTGTAGAGGAACTTGAGCATGTTACAAAATACGGTGATAATGACCTCCTTTCTGCAATCGTAGCTAAGTTAGTTAAAGCGGATTTACTTATTATGTTATCTGATATTGATGGTTTTTATGAAACGAATCCATCAACAAATCCAGATGCAGTTATGTTTTCAGAAATAAAACAAATTACCCCTGAAATGGAAACACTTGCTGGAGGAAAAGGATCAGAATTTGGAACTGGTGGTATGTTAACAAAACTTTCAGCTGCTTCCTACTGCATCAATGCTGGTCAAAAAATGATTTTAACCAATGGAAAAAATCCTGCCATTATTTTTGATATTATGCAAGGCAAATCAATTGGAACACTATTCGCTAGCCCAAAGGAGGAATATTCGCATGACTGAACTCATAAAAAAAGGCATGGCTGCAAAAGAAGCTGCAACATTTTTAGCACAGGCTAGTACAAAAGAAAAAAATACAGCGCTACTGCAATTAAGTACCGATTTGCTAAAAAACAAAGCCAAACT
The DNA here is from genome assembly GCF_014322765.1 of Listeria immobilis. Classification (GTDB taxonomy): domain Bacteria; phylum Bacillota; class Bacilli; order Lactobacillales; family Listeriaceae; genus Listeria; species Listeria immobilis. The sequence continues at coordinate 3,049 of NZ_JAASTZ010000023.1, forward strand.
CCTTCAAGAAAATGAGAAAGATATTACCCGGGCGCGGCAAAAAGGAACACCAGAAACGATGATTGATAGATTACGTTTAACTGAGGAGCGTATCAAGGAAATAGCAGATGCTGTTCAGCAAGTAGTAACGCTTAGTGATCCTATTGGTGAAGTAATCCATATGTGGAAAAATGAAGCAGAATTAACAATTGGAAAAACAAGAGTCCCACTTGGTGTTATAGGGATTATTTATGAATCTCGGCCAAATGTCACTGTGGATGCTTCTGCGCTTTGTTTTAAAACTGGTAATGCTGTTATTCTCCGTGGTGGAAGCGATGCAATAAACTCCAATACAGCTTTAATGTCTGTTATTCAAGATTCTATTGAGTCATCAGGTTTCCCGCGCGCTAGTGTCCAATTAATTGAAGATACCTCAAGAGAAACAGCTCGAGATATGATGCGCCTTAATCGTTTTTTAGATGTACTTATCCCGCGCGGAGGAGCTAAATTAATTCAAACTGTTCTTGAAAATGCTACAGTTCCTGTGATTGAGACTGGTACTGGAAATTGTCATATATATGTAGATAAAAGCGCTGAACAACAAATGGCAATTGATATTTTAGTAAATGCAAAATGTTCTCGTCCTTCTGTATGTAATTCTGCTGAAACTTTACTCATTCATCGTGATGTTGCTGAGAAATTTTTACCAGTAATGGAAGCCGAACTAAATAAATATCAAGTAGAACTACGAGCTGATGAAAGAGCTAGAGCAATCTTAACTGATGCCAAAGTAGCAACAGAATCTGACTGGGAAGATGAGTTTTTAGACTTTATTTTAGCTATAAAAGTAGTTGATTCCGCTGATGAGGCAATTACGCACATTAATAAATATGGTACCAAACATTCAGAAGCAATAGTTTCAAATGATTATGCGACTGGCCAATCGTTCCACCAAAAAGTTGATGCTGCTGCTGTTTATATCAACGCTTCTACTCGCTTTACTGACGGTTTTGCAATGGGCTTTGGTGCAGAAATTGGTATTAGCACACAAAAACTTCATGCACGTGGTCCTATGGGATTAGCAGAACTAACATCTACTAAATATATCATTTTTGGAGATGGGCAAATTAGAAATTAAAAACAAAGAGGCTGAAACAAAAGGGTCTCTAAAATGAAAAACAAGCAGAAATCATGTCTATCCCATTTTTCGAAATGGCTCTATACAATGATTTCTGCTTTTCTATTTTCTAACTTCTATTGCGGAGATTTAGTTATGTCCCAGCCTCTTTGTTTTATTTTATTGTTCATCCAATTTATTACGTCTTGAAAAACAATTTCTTTACAAAGTTCATTTACCAATTCATGTCGGGCATTTTCATATATTTTGTATGTTACATCTTCTACTCCTGCTTTTTCAAAGGCTAAAGCAATTTTGGGTATGTCTTTTCCAAAATGTCCCACTGGATCGTCACTTCCTGATAGTAATAATATCGGCAATGTTTTGGGCACATTTTGATATGTTTCTGTTTGTTGACTAATTTTCACTGCTTCAAACAGATTGTGAAAGAAACCTGTTGTTCCAATGACAGGACCACAGAATGGATCTTCTTCATATGCATTATAACTAGATACATCTCTTGTAAGCCAACTGAAACGATGATTTTCATTAAATGGTTTATTATATCCCCAAAATGCCAACTTATTGAGAAAGCCGCTTCGTTTCATTGCATCTTTTTTAATTCGCTTCGCTGTAATGAGTTGCCCCATTTTTAGTAATACATCTGGTTGCAAACCACTACCTGAAAAAATTACTCCATCTGCTTCATATTTTGCAACAAAATTTCTCATTAAAAAACTCCCCATACTATGTGAAAATATAAAATAAGTTAACTCTGGATAAGTTTTCATTAAATAGTCTTTTACCATTACTTCATCTTCTAGCATATCTTTAAAACCTGATTCTCCGTCTAAATGACCTAAGTCAGATTCGTCTATAGCAGATTTACCAAAACCACGATGATCATCGGCAACTGCTATATAACCAGCTTGATTTAAACGTTCTGCAAATAGGCTATATCTTGCACCATGCTCAGCCATTCCATGAACAATTTGAACAATGCCGACTGGATTTTCTACTTTATCCCATATATGTAAATGCAAATTCAATCCATCAGCTGCTTTTAATTTTATTTCTTTATACATAAGTCTTCCCCCCAGCTCATCTTATATTTAGTATAACATCGAGGATTTATTTTCACTATTCGAAGCAATTATATTAGGACTTTTGTATAACTAGTTAAAAAGTTACAGTTCTAACTATTCATTTACATGGATAAGATTGTTCACATAATCACAATATGATATACTATTGCCATAAGGAGATGACACACATGGATAACTGTTTAGCGCAATTACAAATGTATGATTATTTACTAAAAAAATACCGTAATAAAGAGATTTTCCCAGAAACTAAAATGATTGTCGAAATTGATGGAAAACTTTGGACTGGTGATTTTTTACAGCTTGATGACTGTCACATTATTGAAATTGATTGGGAAGATACAAGATTTACCAGAATAGAACGTACAAAAGATGCAATCAATGATGAATTTAATGAAAAAGTAACTAACTCTAATGTTAATGTTAGTGAAAACCGCATTGATTCCAAAATTGGTAGTCTAAAAAATATCGAGATTTTATATCAAGAGATTGGTAGCTTCGTCAGACAAGTAGAAAGTTCTACTACCACCTTAAAACCATTACTTTATAATGCTTACTGCTTGGATACAAGAGTTAAATTACCATTTTTAGATATTAGTAAAAAAGAAATTACACTTGTTTCTTTAACAAAATAAACGTAAAAACCACGAAAATCAAATTTCGTGGTTTTTTTATGTAAGCTGTTCAATATGTTTCATCTGATTTGGTTCCATTTGTTGTAATTCAGTAGCAAGAAACGCTGGTAATAGTATTAGATTATCCAACTGATTTAGATTAAACCATTTAAACATTAACTCATATGGCTGATCTCCAAACTGTCCAAATGCTTCTGTTCTTACAAATGATTCTTTTTCAATTAAAAGACTTTTCGGTAATAATTCAACCTGATAGTAAAACTCCACACTATCGATTTTTTTCCCCCGATAGAAAAACTGATTTTCCGCAATGATTTTTAACTCCTTAATTTCGACTGCTTCACCTAATTCTTCCATCATTTCTCGGATTAACCCTTCTTTTGTAGATTCTTCCTCCACCGCTCCACCTGGAAGTGTCCAATAATTTTCATTTTGAGCTGAATGTAGTAAAATTTTGTCTTTATGCTGTATAATTGCCGCCGTTCTAATATGTTTCATTAAATTCACCCCTTCTTTTTTATTTTATCATAGAAAAAGTGGTTGCGCTTTCAATTTTTTTATAGTATAGTAATGGCGAACAACTTGTATATACAAGTTAAAAAGGAGGAAGTTTTATGGTTGACTATCAAAAAGATGCAAAAACGCTCTTAGATTTAATTGGTGGTAAAAAAAATATTTCATCCGTTACGCATTGCGCTACAAGGATGCGCTTCGTTTTACACAATCCAGATAATGCGAATATTGAAGCAATTGAAGACATTCCAGCTGTAAAAGGGACATTTACACAGGCTGGGCAATTTCAAGTAATTATTGGTAATGATGTTGCTATTTTTTATAATGAATTTTCAAAAATTAGTGGTATTGAAGGCGTTAATAAAGATGATGCCAAAGTAGATGCAAAGAAAAATATGAGTTTACTGCAAAGAATGCTTGCTGGTCTAGCAGAAATCTTCACTCCATTAATTCCAGCTATTGTGGTTGGGGGACTAATTTTAGGTTTCCGCAATGTTATTGGTGATATTAAATTTTTAGAAGAAGGTACAAAAACAATTGTAGATGTTTATCCATTTTGGGCTGGTGTTTATAGCTTCTTATGGCTTATAGGCGAAGCGGTATTTCATTTCTTACCTGTTGGAATTACATGGTCTATTGCAAAGAAAATGGGAACAACACAAATTCTCGGGATTGTACTTGGTTTAACACTTGTTTCCCCACAATTACTTAATGCCTACAGTGTTGTTGAGACAAAAGCTGGCGATATTCCAGTTTGGGATTTTGGCTTTGCTCAAGTACAAATGATTGGTTATCAAGCTCAAGTTATACCAGCAATTATGGCTGGATTTATGTTGGCCTATCTTGAAATTTGGCTACGAAAATTTATTCCAAATGCAATTTCCATGATATTTGTTCCGTTTTTTGCGCTCGTACCCACTGTTTTAGCGGCTCACGTCATCCTTGGACCAATTGGTTGGAAAATTGGTGATGCCATCTCGGACGTAGTATATGCGGGATTAACTGGTGGGCTAAGCTGGCTATTCGCTGCTTTATTTGGCTTCTTATATGCGCCTCTGGTCGTTACTGGTTTGCATCATATGACAAATGCGATTGATTTACAACTTATGAGCCAATTTGGTGGTACCAATCTCTGGCCAATGATCGCTCTCTCTAATATTGCGCAAGGTTCTGCAGTTTTAGCAGTAATTTTCTTACATCGTGGCAATAAAAAAGAAGAACAAGTCTCCATTCCAGCGACTATCTCCTGCTATCTTGGTGTAACTGAACCTGCCATGTTTGGGATTAATTTAAAATATTTATATCCATTTGTAGCTGCAATGATAGGGTCTTCGATTGCTGCCGTTGTTTCTGTTTCAAGTGGTGTAATGGCCAATTCTATTGGTGTCGGTGGGATTCCAGGTATTCTATCAATTAATCCAAAATATTTTACAATTTTTGCAATTTGTATGTTGATTACGATAGTTGTTCCATTTATCCTTACTATATTATTCCGCAAATATAATATTCTAAATAAAGTAGATACTGAGCCAATTCGTACTTTTGGTAACAATGAGTATCGGAAAACAGCAAAAACAACCAACTAAAAAGTGAGGCATTTCTTTATGAAAAATTTTTCTCAAAAAACAATTTATCAAGTATATCCGAAATCTTTCTACGATACTGATGGTGATGGGATTGGTGATATTCCAGGTATTACAGCAAAACTTGATTATTTACAACAATTGGGAATAGAAATGATTTGGATTAATCCTTTCTACCCCTCTCCTCAAAATGATAATGGTTATGATATAGCAGACTATACTGCAGTTGATCCACTGTTTGGTTCAATGAATGATATCACAACATTAATTTCTGAAGCTAAAAAAAGAAATATTGGCATTATGATAGATTTAGTACTAAATCATACGTCAACAGAACATATTTGGTTTCAAAAAGCACTAGATGGGGATCCTTATTATCGAGATTTTTATTTTTTCCGTCAAGGTAAGTTAAATGGCCCCCCTCCTACAAACTGGGAATCTAAATTTGGAGGCAGTGCATGGGAAAAATTGCCTGATACGACAGACTATTACTTGCACTTATATGATGTCACACAAGCAGATTTAAATTGGGCTAATCCAAATGTTCGAAAAGCATTATATGATGTAGTTAATTTTTGGATAGATAAAGGTGTCGAAGGTTTTCGATTAGATGTGCTTAATGTTATTGCAAAACCTAAATTTTTAGAGGATGATTTTGAAGGTGATGGACGTCGTTTCTATACTGATGGACCAGGTATTCATAATTATTTAAAAGAATTAAATCAAGCTACTTTTGGCGAAAAACCGATTATTACAGTTGGTGAAATGTCATCCACCGATATTGATAATTGTGTTCGTTATAGTAATCCAACAGAAAAAGAACTATCCATGGTATTTCATTTCCATCATCTAAAAGTGGATTACCCAAATGGTGAAAAATGGCGTTTAGCTGAAGTTGATTTTACAAGTTTAAAATCGATTTTCCATACTTGGCAAGTTGCCATGTCTAAAGAAAATGGTTGGGATGCACTATTTTGGAATAATCATGATCAACCGAGAGCGCTTGGACGTTTTGTTTCGGATGATCCTAAATTTAGCTACCATTCAGCTACCCTACTTGCAGCGACTATTCACTTTATGAGGGGAACTCCTTTTGTTTATATGGGAGAGGAAATCGGGATGATGAATCCGAAATTTGCTACTATAGATGAATATGTAGATATTGAAACGCTAAACCATTTTGATATTCTGCGAGAACAAGGATTTAGTGAAACAGAAGTAATGTCCATTATTAAGGAGCGCTCGAGAGATAATAGTCGAACACCTATGCAATGGGATACCACTAAAAATGCTGGTTTTACTACTGGAATTCCTTGGCTAAAAGTAGCTGATAATGCAAAAAAAATAAACGTTAAGGAAGCACTGATTAATAAAGCAAGTATCTTTTATTTCTATCAAAAATTAATTGCTTTGCGTAAAAAACACCCTGTTATTCAAACTGGCGATTATACACCAGCGTTTACAAATGAAGAGAATATTATTGCTTACACGCGATCAACTGATGGAGCTACATTGCTTTCCATTCACTACTTTGGAACAAGGAAAAAATCCATTGTTATTCCGAACGAATTTTTAAACGCTCAGATTTTACTTTCAAACTATCACCGAACAGAAATCACTCCAATAATGGAACTTTCTCCTTATGAAACATTAACATTGCTTTAATAAAAAAACCGAGAGATTTTCTCGGTTTTTTATCGTCTACGTGCAAAATCAATAAAGCGAAACTTGTCCATTCGGTGCCGTGATTCTGTATATTGAAATAGTGTTGTATCTTTTAAAAACACAGTGCTTTTCACAACTACAACATGCGTATCACCATGCAAAGCTAAATATTTTTTATCATTCGCATTCAATGGTTCCACTGTAATCTCTTTTTGCGCATAACTGATTTCATAGCCCTTTTCATTCTCTAAATACTGGTATAACGAATCTTCTAAAATGTTAGTTGCAATTGGCTCAGTTTCTCCACCTAGTAAATAATCATAGTCTAATATGGTCGCCTCTTCTTCTAAATATCTAACTCTAAGAATCTCCAGACATTTAGTATCCTTAGGAAGGCCAGCAAAATCAGCTATCTGACTTGGCAAAGTTGTTTGCTTGTTTTTTATGACTTTTGTGGTGGCATTCATATGCTCTGATTTTTGTAATTCTTTAAAACTTGTGAGACCAGAAACTGGAAATGAATAACGCTCACGATCAAGTACAACAGACCCTTTTCCTTGAAGTTTCTGAATGCACCCATTTTCGAGTAATAAAACCAATGCTTTTCTAATCGTTTCACGAGATACCGAAAAGCGCTTGGCTAGAACATTTTCACTAGGTAGTAATGTTCCTGCTGGGTATACACCAGATGTAATATCTTGTTCTAGTTCTAGATAAATATCAAAAAATTTATTTTTCTTATTCAAATTAACTCACCCAACGTAATTGTAGCACATTTATTATTAATTGTAACCGAAATTCATTAACTCACTTTATTACCAAAATCACGTGAAATTTGGTACACTATGAGTAGACAGTTTTGTTCAAGTGTTTGAATAAGAGGAGGTAATTTTTTTGACTAAAGTTATTTTAACTATTATCGCAATTATCGTTCCAGCATTTTTAGGATTTTTATTTGCTTATCAAATTTATAAGAAAAAAACTACCACTTATATGCCACTTAAAAATGAATTTGTGCACTGGGCAAAGTAAGCGTGAGTTAAGGGGGGGAACAAAATGAAAAAAGCAGCAAGCGAAAAACCACTAGTCATTAAAATCGTTATTAGCGTTCTAATAGGTTTATTTTTACTTAATTTAATGCCATTTTTAGCTATATTTGGCTAACTTTTTTTCTTCAAACTGCTTGAAGGTCGTTATTTTTTATGTTATATTTTAAATTGTGTTGAAATGAATAGCAATTTTTTATGGTGAGACAATTAATGACAGGGATGTCAGTTAATGCTTTTTTTATAAAAAGACTCCAGAGTGCCGATTTGGTGGTATTCTTGGGTCTTTTTTTGTGTGGAAAGGAGAAATGTAAATGAAAAAGAAAACAGGTTGGAACATTGCAAAAATTATCGTGGGAGCACTGATTTTCTCGCTTGCAGTCAATGTCTTTGCGATTCCGAATAATCTTGGTGAAGGCGGGGTTACGGGACTAACGATGATGCTTTATTACTTATTCGATTGGACACCAGCTATAACAACGCTAATATTTAATGGTATTTTACTTATTATTGGTTATAAATTTTTGGACCGCATGACAATCGTTTGGACAATTGTTGCCATCAGCTTTACCTCACTATTTCTACATTTTTCGGAACCTCTTGCATTTGTTGCAAATCAGACAATCGTAGCTGCAATTTTTGCTGGGATTATGATGGGACTTGGTATGGGACTTATTATGAACGGTGGTGGAACAACTGCTGGGAGTGCTATTTTAGCGAAAATTGCTAATAAATATCTTGGTTGGAATACAAGTTATGCATTACTTTTCTTTGATTTAATTGTCGTTATTCCTTCTGTATTTGTTATTGGTTTTGAAAACATGTTATTTACAGTGGTTTCCCTCTACATCTCAACAAAAGTACTTGATTTCATTTTAGAAGGCTATAATCCGAAGAAATCTGTTACAATTATTTCTGACCATTATGAAGATATTGCAGCAGAAATTGATGCAAACTTAGAACGCGGAATTACATTATTCAATGGTCAAGGTTTTTATATGCGTCAAGATAAAAAAATTCTTTATATTGTAATTAGTCGCGATCAACTTCTCCCCCTTACAAAAATCGTTAATAAATATGATGAAAAAGCTTTCTTTATAATAAACGATGTACAAAGTGTGGTTGGCGAAGGATTTACAAAACAAATTACTAGTGAATAATGTCGTTTAGCAAAACTTATGATACAATGATGAAGAAATTATTCTAATTAAGTGAGGCGTCCTTATGAAAATATCTAAACCGGCGTATTGTTTTTTACTTGTTGTTGGCTTGGTTTTTGTTTTTTTAGGGCTATCAAATATCGGCATTTCGATTTTCTGGGATTTTAGTGACTGGGAGAATTTGATGGTTGGCTTTTTATTAATAATCATCGGAATAGTTACATTAAAAATCCGCTATACGAAAAAAAAGGGCTAGAAAAGCACTGCAAGCAATTTGTAGTGCTTTTCTAATACCTTCTTTTAAAAAATGACGTTTTCTTGGATAACATCAATTTTTTTTATAATAATATAGCGATTTTTCATTGTAATAACCCCTTCTGCTTTTAATTGCTGAAAAATACGATTAACACTGCTTGCTGAATTTATCCCGCAAAAATGACCAATTTCTTCGTTACTAACTAAAAAGTCTATCAAAAATTGATTTTCTGCTATTTCAACACCAAATAAAGTATACAACTCATATAATTGAGTGCAAATTGCGCCTAATTTTCCATTCATCAACATTTGTTGCATTTTTTTTATAGATTGTAATAATCTTGTCCGATAATAATCTTTTACATAAAACTGCAAATCATTATCCTGATTGACATCACGCCAAAACAGAACTCTATCTACTTGGTAAAGCTCCGCGCTATCTGATTCAACCCGAATATTAAATGGTGCATTTGCAAACTGGGAATATTCATCTTTTAATAGGGAAACAATGTCCATTTTATTGATATATACTAAATTAAATTCCCGACCATCTCTTGAAATAATGCTGGTTTTAATAATGCCTTTTTTTAATATGTAAACGTAGGAATCTTCAAGTCCTTCATATGTTAAATATTTTCGTTTTCTCCTAGTAATCACTTGGAAGTCATTGGAGCTAACATAGTTGTTTAGAATGTCATGATCCATTTCTCCCCCTCCTTTTCGTCTTTTTCTCCAAACGCCCTACTAATCATACAAAATAATATTACCATTTTTTTCAACATATGTTATATATATTTGTCTATATCAGAAAGATTTAACAAATTAAAAAGTGCATTACAATAAAATCACCTATAATATGGCTTGTTGCTAAGATAAATAGCAAATTACAAGTAGAGAGGGATTTTATTTATGAAAGAAAAACTATTTAATAAGGGTTTTATACTGATTACCTTGATTAATTTCGTTGTATATCTTGTATATTATTTACTAATGGTTATTATCGCTGTGATTGCTCAGGAAGAATTAAATGCATCACTTGCTGAGGCAGGCTTTGCTTCTGGCATCTATATTATTGGCACTTTATTGGCACGATTATATATGGGGAAAAAGCTAGAGTTGTTTGGGCGAAAACAAGTCTTAAGATATGGGATTATTTTTTTCTTAATAACTACGATGGCTTACATATATATGCCGACTATTGGGGTAATGTTCTTTATTCGTTTTTTAAATGGCTTTGCGTACGGAACAACATCGACTGCCACCAACGCGATTGTAACAGCTTATATTCCGAATTCTAGAAATGGGGAAGGAATTAATTATTATGGTCTTAGTACAAGCTTAGCCGCTGCTATTGGACCGTTTATTGGGATGATTTTATTAAGCAACACTAGTTTTTATACTATTATTATTTTTTCTACAGTTATTGTCTTTTTAACAACTATTTTATGTTTTTCCCTTCCAATTAAAAATATCGAATTAACTTCAGAACACAAGAAAGCTTTACAAACTTGGACTGTAAAAAGTTTTATCGAGTACAAAGTGATTCCAATAACTTTCATTGCCTTTTTAATGGGGATTTCTTATTCAAGTGTGCTTACTTTCTTAGCTTCATATGCAAAAGAAATTAATTTAGTTAGCGCTGGTACTTTTTTCTTTGTAGTTTATGCATTAGTCATTACTTTCACAAGACCCATGTCTGGAAAAATTTTTGATGCTAAAGGGGAAAAATATGTAATGTATCCTAGTTACCTATTTTTAGCAGTTGGTTTAGTTGTTCTTAGTATGAGTTCTTCTAGTTTAGTTTTATTAATTTCTGGGGGAATGATTGGACTCGGTTATGGTACTTTTATGTCTAATGGACAAGCAGTTTGTTTAAAAGTTTGTGAACCACATCGAATTGGAATTGGGCTTTCTACTTACTTTATTGGGCTTGATTTAGGTTTAGGGATTGGTCCATATATTTTGGGAGAAATTCATCATGTTTTATCTTTTCAAGGCATTTATATTATCGCTGGTTTGATTGCCTTTTCCTGCATTTTCATTTATATGTTTTTATCTAAAAATCGGTTCATAAGACCGTAGAACAAATACAAGGGAGCGAAGAAATATGAATAAATTATTATTAGTTACAGCAGCTGGATATATCGTTGGAATTCGCGCTGCTGAGACAGAAAAAACAGCTTCCATTCTTTTAAGTGATGTATATATTAATAACCCTGCACAGCGAATAATTGATCACTTTGAAAGCTTAGAAATTGTTAAAGAACAAATTATCGGCCACAAAAAGTTATCCACAGAGAATGCCAAAGATTTAATTAGTAGATGGCAAGCAAACTACTTTACCACTTCATGATATTAGCAAAAGCATTGCGCTAATGGTAGTTATTCATAAGCAAGTATAGTTTCATTTCAGTAGAGGCATTGAAATCATGCCTCTTTTTTCATACCATTTTTTCAGTAAATACACCTAAATCACTTAAGCCGAATTTATAGTGTACTTCAATTGGGATTCTTTCATGAATAATTATCTCATCAATTCGTGCAAGTAATAGTTCGAAAGTGAGTGTTTCACAATTGATAGCACTTCAAAAAAACTAAACAGATACATTGCTATATACGTAATTAGCATTAAAATTAATCTTACACTTCTTGTATAGGACTATCAAAAATGAAAGGATTATGCAAATCTTTTTTCTCATTAAATAAAATATTATGGTAGTATTGCGTTTTATAATCAAGCATTTTCAATTGTTTTTCAATTTTTTGCAATTCAGCTTGCATGACCTCGCGTTGTTGTAACATTAGGTTGTAACGCTCTTCTGTTGTTGCGTCACCTTCAACACACATATTTATATAATGCTTCACTTGCTCAATGGGAAGTCCAGTTGTTCGCAGACATTGAACAACATATACCCATTCCAGGTCTTTATCAGAAAATTGACGTACATTATTTTTATCCCGATGTACAAAAGGAAATAATCCATGATCATCATAAAATCGTAATGTGTGTGCAGAGATATTCATTATTGTCGCTACTTCTTTAATTGTATAAGACATATTTTTCATGCTCCTACTTATATTTACTTGACTGAGACTCACTCTAAGGTGCTATGCTTTTATTGTATCATATTAAGGAAGGAGAATATCATATATGTCTAATATCAAAGGAAAAGTTATTGTAATTACAGGAGCAAGTAGTGGTATTGGTAGAGCGACTGCTTTACTATTAGCGAAAAAAGGAGCGAAAATTGTTTTGGGAGCCCGTCGTGAAGAGCGCTTAAAAACGATTGTCAAAACAATTGTCGATAACGGTGGTGAAGCAACTTATTCCATGACAGATGTCACAAAGAAAGAAGAAGTCGATGAATTAGTTCGAGTAGCATTAGCTACATTTGGTCAAGTGGATGTTATGTTTAACAACGCAGGAATTATGCCATTATCTCATGTAGAATCGTTTAAAACTGATGAATGGGATAAAATGGTGGACGTGAATATCAAAGGAGTTTTACATGGATTAGCAGCCGTTATGCCAATTATGCTTGAAGCAGGCGATGGTCAGATTATCACAACAGGTTCAGTGGCTAGTTATAATTCAGAACCCACAGGCGTTATTTATGCTGGAACAAAATTTGCTATTCGTGCAATTCATGAAGGTCTTAGAAGAGAACTTGATGGACGTATCAAACTTACCCTACTGGCTCCTGGGGTGACAGATACTGAATTAGGAGCAGATATTACAGAAGAAGACAGTATAAACGGACTTAAAGAAATTAGAAAGTTAGCTATTTCACCTGAAAGTATTGCAGAAGCATTTTCATTTTTCTATCATTATTGCATAAAAATAACAGCATCCGCTTTTAGTAGGGAGGCGGATGCTGTCAGGTGAGATATGATTTTGAAAAAAAGGTTACTTTTAATATACCGAATAAATATGAATAGACTATGAACAAACTATGAAGATTCATTTTTTATTTTTTGCAGTAAAAAGTCTCCTTGTTTGGTGATGCTATAATACTTTTTTTGAAGGTTATTCTTATCACGCTGGATAAAACCGTGAAATTCCAACCAATAGGTGCAGTAGAGGAGCTCATTTCGAGTAGCATCTCCAACGATGTCATTTTCCAAGAAATTAATGGTTAATGATTTTATATTATAGGCTGGATTTTTAACGATATTTAACACCATAAAAATAAGATCATTTCTAGGTCTTTCCATGCCAGCAACCTTCTTTTCATTAAATTATCGTTTTCTTGCCTCATTCACTTTTAGCCTCCTGCCCTTTACTTTACGTGAGCGCATCATTTCAAGCACAGCAGGACCTTTTCCGTTGAGAATTTCTACAAATGAAACTTGATCTTCTATAGTTATAATTCCAATATCTTCTGATGTGATTCCATCCAACTTGGAAATGGTACCTACAAAATCTACCGCACGAATTTTTTTCTTTTTCCCACCATTAAAATAAAGTTTCATGATATTTTTATTTAATTTTTCGCCACGAGCTTTTTTGATAGTTGGACGTTTTTGTTGTTTTTTGCGGAATGCTTCTTCATTTGCTTTTACTTCGATAACGGTTGGCTTGCGTTTCTTTTCAATCGTGATATTTAACATAGATTCAATATCTCTAAGCAAGGGATTTTCGTTTGTTTTGACAAAACTGATTGCTTTGCCACTATTTCCTGCGCGACCAGTACGACCAATTCGGTGCACATAATTTTCTTTTTCGATTGGTAAATCATAGTTAATTACTAGCGTCACATTTTCCACATCAATGCCTCGACCTGCTACATCTGTGGCAATTAAAAAGCGCGATTTACCACTTTTAAAATCATCCAGTGCACGAAAACGGTCCTCTTGTCGTAATCCCCCATGGATTTTAGCTGTATTTACTTGAAGTAAGTCACTTAGTTCATCTACTTGATTTTTGGTATTACAAAAAATAATGGTGCTATCCGGATTTTCAGTAATTAAAACGTCTTGAAGTGTTTTTTCTTTATTGTCAGTTTGCATTTCCATATGGATAATCGGATTTGCTTTTTCGGAAGCAATTTCAATAACAGTGGGATTAACTTGATAACGTTCTATTAACGCTTGCATTTCTTCTGGTAATGTAGCGGAGAAAAATAGATTTTGCCGTTTGCTAGGTAAAAATTGAAGAATATCCTCTACTTGGTCTATAAAGCCCATACTAAGCATTTCATCTACTTCATCTAGTACTAAATGTGTCACCTTATCAACTTTAAGTGATCCTTTTTCAATATGATCTAATAATCGTCCTGGTGTTCCTACTACAATATGATTTTTTTGACTTAATTCTAGTTTTTGTTTAGCAAATGGTGATTGTCCATAAATTGCGGCTGCTTTAATTCGCTTAAATCTACCAATATTAGTACATTCTGTTTTTACTTGCATGGCAAGCTCTCTTGTCGGCACAATAATTAAAGCTTGAGGTTTATTTTCTTCCCAAATAACTTGTTCAGAAAGTGGAATTGCAAATGCAGCTGTTTTTCCGCTTCCGGTTTGTGATTTTGCGACAATGTCTTTACCTGTTAATGCTACAGGAATTACTTCTTTTTGAACAGGGGTCGCTTCTTTATATCCTAGCTCATTAATTGCTCGTTTAATTTCTTCACTTAACTTTAAATTATTCATGTCAGTCCTCATTTCCTCATCCCATCATATCATATTTGGACATCAAGGATAATACAAATTGTTTGAACTTCCTGCTTTTTTCCTCTAAAATGAACTATAAGCCCCCAAAATAAGGAGGAAAATGATGAATTTAGAGGATTTACAGAATAAAGTAACGGAGTCATTGCCACTGGAAAATTTAGGACAACTGACAGAAGATGCAACTACTAAAGCTTCTGAACTCGGCGAGCAAGCAACTAATGTAACCGAAAATCTACAAGATAAAGCTACCAATATTACAGAGACCTTGCAAGATCAAGCAGGTGGTCTCACAGAAAACTTGCAAGATACTGCAAATGAACTAACTGGTGGTTTTTTGGATAAGATAAAGAATTTATTTCAATAAAAATAGCCTCTTATTAGAACCTATTTCTAATAAGAGGCTATTTTTTAAGTTGTGGCTGTTTTAACTGCCTCGATATGTGTTCCGTTCTCAAAATCATGATTGATGAAGTTAACTAGACTAAATGCGCCATTTTCAAATTCGAATTTTAAAATACACCCGTTTTTTAACCCACTTATTATGCCAATCTTACTTGTGTTCTCCCAGTAACGAGCAAATTGCGCACATGCCGCTCCATGAGAAACAGCAAAAATCACTTCATACTCCCCTTGACTCATAATACTCTCTATCGTCGTAACTATTCGATTTTGAAAGTCTTTTTCTCGTTCCCCTCCATATGCTGCAAAAAAGTCCCCGTATGGCAGTGCTGGATTTAAATCTTCACTTTCTCCTTCAAATGTTCCAAAATCCCACTCTTTTAATCCTTTTAATCTTATGTAATCCATTTTTGTGACTAATTCTAAAGTGTCTGAAGCTCTTTCTGATGTGGAACTATAGGCTTTATCAAACTGAATATTATTTTCTTGAAAGTAGCTTCCCGCTATTTTGGCTTGTTTGATTCCAAGTTCTGTCAGCGGTGCATCACAAAAGCCTTGAATTTTTTTTCGTTCATTAAATAATGTTTGTCCATGACGCATTAAATATAATGTTTTTTTCATACAATTCCCTCCAAAATATAGCTTATTTATAGTCTACCACCCTGAAGTAACTCCAAGTCAAGTAAATGATTATCTTAACTTTTCCTCTTTTCACTCGTATCTGCTATAATAAAACCACTTAAATAATTCTTACTTAAACGAATATAAATCGAGGAGGAGTTCCAATGGTTTTAAATGTTTATTTAACTTTCAGGACACAATCCAAAGAGGCTATTACGTTTTATGAAGAGGTTTTTGGGACTAAATGCATGGATTTAAAGACATACGGTGAAGTTCATCCAGAAAACGAACCTATTGATGACGAATTAAAAGATTTAGTTATGAATGCTAGTTTGCTCATTGATGGTGTAAAAGTAATGTTTTCGGATATTCCCAAATCTATGCCACTCACTTTTGGTGATAATATTACCTTAGTGATTGACACAACTGACGAAATGCGACTAACCAAGCAATTTAACCAACTTGCTGAAGGCGGTACGGTCACTATGCCGCTTGCCAAGACTTTTTGGTCAGATAAATATGGGCAGGTTACTGATCGTTTTGGTACAGGATGGCAATTTAATTTATCTTAATATTAGCCACTTTCTTCTCAGCAAATTTGCACGAGGCGTTCTTATTAAGGTAAACTAACACATACCAAAAAGTAATTTTTAGCATGGTAATCAACAGAAACGAGGTAATTCTTAGATGACAAAAACTGAATTAAATCCAAAAGTAGATTCATTACTTAACAAACCAAGTAATTGGCAAGCTGAATTTAAAGCATTACGAGCAATTGCAATTGAATTTGAACTAACAGAAGAGTTTAAATGGGGCAAACCTTGCTATGCTTTAAATGGTGGTAATATCTTTCTTATTCATGGTTTTAACGAGTATTGCGCTCTTCTATTTATGAAAGGAGCTCTTCTACGCGATCCCGATAATATTTTAATTCAACAAACTGAAAATGTACAAGCAGCCAGACAAATCAGATTTACCAACCTTCAACAAATTTTAGATATGAAGGATACTTTAAAAAGTTACATTCAAAACGCAATTGAAGTGGAGGCAGCTGGATTAAAAGTGGAAGTGAAACAAGATAGAACATTTCCTATTCCTGAAGAACTTCAAGCAAGATTTGATGAATTGCCTGCCTTTAAAGAAGCTTTTGAAGCACTCACACCTGGACGTCAAAGAGCATACTTGTTATTTTTTGCAGCTCCAAAGCAATCTAAAACACGGATTTCTCGGATTGAAAAATATCAAGAGCAAATATTCGATGGTTTAGGGCTTAAAGATTAAATTTTAATAAGCGTCGATAGGAGCCTTTTGAAGTTCTCCCATCAACGCTTATTTTTTAGTTATTTTCTTCGTTTATTTCCTCTTTATATTCATCTAATGCATCGGCTTGTACATCATTAATTTCTTTTTCTGTTTCACCGCTTTCACCAAACAATTCCGTTTCTTTCTCACTATCAATATTCATTTTTCCAAAATTAACGCCTAATGGAATATAATATTTGTTCTCTACTTCATAGGATAAAAATAGCATATAAGTTTCATTGATTTCCATTTTTTCATAGCCAGCTACATGATAAGTAGTATTGGTTTTTTTATCATAACCTTCATTTTCATAAATTGGGATAATGGAATCTTCTACTATATTTTGCGTGGTTGCATCTTTAATTACTTGCGATACTTTGAAATCAGACATTCTATATACATTTAAAATATCTCCTTCTTCGCTACGTTTCACTTCGGAATCACCTTGTTTATCAAGTTTACCGATAACAATCAGATCACTAGCGTTTGTTAACTCTTCTTCTGTAGAATAACCATCAATTTTAGCTTCTACTGAAATTTCCTTTGGTTTAGCAGAAACGTTAGATGGTTTCATTTTTTGATAAGTGATATAACCCCCTACACTTAGTAAAAAAACGGCGATTATACTAATAATAGTTATTTTTTTCTTCGTCATAAACATCATCCACTCTTTCTATTTAATATTTTACATTTATACCTTTTTTATCATCTGATAAAGGATATGCTTTTCCATTAAATTTCGTTTTTCGCATAACGGAAATTGAATTATTTTTAGCTTGAGTATGTGATAATCCAATTGCATGCCCTACTTCATGGACTACTGTTTCTTTTTTATTTGCATCACTAGCTTTTTTAAATGCAGCATAATAGACAATACTTGAACTTCTTTTAGTCTTGTAATACGTCGTAGCATAGGTTCCATTACTTTCACTACTATACGAATTGGTAATGATAACTCCGAATGGACCTGAACATTTCACTAATTTCACCGGGCTGCCAGAATAGTTCCATTTTGTTGCATAATTCATATAGCCCTCCATTTTTTGTTTTACAATAGATGAATTATTAAAATAACTAATAAATTTAGGATTAGTTGCTTTTTGACCGTTTAGAATATAGGCCTCCCCTTCCACTGGATTTAACAGCACTGCACACATAGAAAAAACAGCGAACAAAATAAACACAAATTTCCTTTTTAGCATTTCTTAGTTGCCTCCTTTTTTTTAAAATAATAAAGAGCAGGTAAACTCGATATTGTTTTCAAAAAAATTGTAACATCCTAGCTTTATGTATAACCAAAAATGTAAAGAAGCAAGATATTCTTATTTTATTTGATAAAAAAGATGGCTAATTTAAGAAAGTTTTTATTTTCGCTTGTCTATGAAATGGATATTCCCACTCTAAATATTCTTCATTTGAGTCATTACTTACAATTTATGCACAGCTATATTAAATTGTCACAAAAAGTTCATTTCTGAATCATATTTATGCCCATTTTCATATTAAATACAGCAATTTAACTATTATTTTTAATAAAAAAGGAAAATAAATAATGTATATGTATGTATATTTATGAGGTGCTATCTGAGAGAAAAATTATAATTCAACTTCCATTCTATACATAAAAAAACCCGCCAATCAGCGGGTTAAAATTATCATCCTACAAACTTTATACTTATTTCTTTTTAAATATCAAAGTAAATATAGAGTAAATGGAAATAGCAAGCATTAAAGCAAAGGTTAACTGGAATGTGGCTGTTTGTTCTGCAAAAAAAGCTGCCTTTGGTACCATGAAGAAAATTATGATTGGATGTAAAACATAAGGATATAACGTATTATTACCAACCACAACTAAGTTTGTTTTTTTAGTAGGAACTAATATAATAAGTAATGCAATCCATAAAAATGCTAATGCAAATGATGCAACTATGTTAATTAAATATCCCATTGTTGATGCGCTAAATGCTGCTTTGTCTGAAAAAACAGAAAATAAAGAAAAATATGCATTTGAATTCGCTGAAAATAAATAATATGAAGCGCCAATTAATACTACAAAAGCGGCTATACCTATGTATTTATATTTTCCAATTAAATTACGAACTTTAACCAAACCGTCTGTACCTAAATAAAATCCGGCTATAAAGTAAGGCGCAAAACTAAGTATTCTTGTAATTGTTAAAAACTGCGTCCCGTAAAAATATCTATTAACCACCGCTAAGACTAACAAAATCGCAACTAAAAACAATGTATCTTTTGCATATTTCCCACGTTTATTAGCATAAATTGCGAATAATGTCCAAGCTGCTAATGCCAATAAATACCATAAATGATAAGCTGGTGTAACTAATGTTTTCATGCTAATTGTTGGATAATAGCCGATTATCAGCCCTAATAATAAAAATAATGGTTGAAATACAATAAAAATACCAATAAGTTTACCAATTTTCTTAAAATTTGCTCTTTGTGTACATATCCCACTAATAAAAATAAAAGCTGGCATATGAAAGGCATAAATAATATCAACCAATACTTTTTCTTTAGATCCCACTATTAGTAAGATATGCCCAAACATTACTAGAAAAATAAGCAGCCCTTTCATATTAGATATTTGAATATCATATCCTTTTTCTTTCAATTTTTCTCCTCCAATAGTTATGTAATTTATTATATTCCCTCCCAATTAATATACCTCAGATTAAAATTTAAAACAGTATAATAGCATAGCGCTTTATTTACAAGATATGAAACTATTTGAGACAGCATAAAATCCATACTTATATATAGGATAACGAGATATACTAATAACCAATCTTGCAATAAAATATGATAAAAATGGATAATGATTATAAATTTAGAAACACATATTGTTCAAGCTAATATGGATGCTATTTATGTAGCGGGATGGTTCAGATATATGGCTTGGATATAAAATGCAACTTTAAAATACAATTATTATTACAAACTATTTTACAACAACATAATCAGACAAAATAAATAGCTTTTCATATTTACGAAAGTTGAATTTACCACATAAAACACTAAATTTTCTTTTATAAAATCTTCTTTATTACCTTTTCGCATGGAACTAGCAAAATTAATCTGTCATAAGTTTATCAGAAGAACACTTTATAACTTCTATGTGCTTAACCATTTGAATAATCCTTATCAACTAAATTATAGCTTCTTTATTTAGCTCAATGGTTAATTATTCAATTTCTAACAAAAACCAGAAACAAAAATCTACTTAAACAATTTTCGTTTCTACTCTCTATCTTTCAAGTCCTATATTTTTCTCTTTTCATTATAATCAAATTATATCTCAGAAAGATATTCTGTGCTTTTCAAGGTATTATTTAATTATTAAATTTTTTTGATTTTCGTACTGGTTTTTTCTCTCCACCTAAGAGTATTGCAAGTATCAAGAATATATATGGATGAGTGAATAATAAGACCTCCAATACTCCTATTTGATAAAATAACAAATTTAATTCATCACTCATGAAAGCCATGTGTAATACATACACAAATAGCACTGCTAAAGAAAAAAATGTGAGCCCTATTAATGCTTTTCCTGCTAAAGTGAATTTGTATTTTTCTAATACCAAAGCAAATATTGATCCAAACACTCCTATAATAATAAATAAATATATAAGCATGTACCATGGGTCAAAAATAACTGGTTCCATATAAGTATAATCTCCTTAAGTATTTTAATTCGGGTAACAAAGTGCTACATAAGTTTTTTGTAATCCAACATTAGGACGTGTAGGTTCTAAATTCCATGAAGCTTTCCATACAGTTCCTGGATTTATCGCATGACAGTAAAATTGATTAGCAACACTAGCGCTTTTTCTTTTCAAAATAGGTGTATTAACATAACTTGAATCAGCTCTTACTTCTGCCCACATATCATTAGCGATTGCACTTGTATGGAAAATACCTATTGCCGTTTTTTTAACAGAAAGCAACCAATGGGAAGATAAGTATACTTTGGCACAGGTTCTAGCATAAACTCTGAATATTCCTGTAAACCTTCCAGACTTTGCTTTTGCATCGTATTTGGTACTTGTGTTATCAATTGTATCACTACAAAATAATGGATCTGCTGTTAAGGGATAATTACTACCACTATATTCAACAACTTGATAGATAGAATTTCCTTCTTGTTCAATTCCTCTATCTAAATTTAACCGCTATTTTTAATACTATAATCTCCTATATAACGTTTGTTTTATCAGTATTTCATCGTTAGCTCCTTTCTTGGTTAGTAGTTCTATATTACATTGAAATCGCTTACTTTTCAAACAAATTAATTATTTTTCACAATATATGCGATTTTCTAACTTTTTTTTCGTCTGTTTTGATATAAAATGATATTTATTTATGTATGAAAAACCTCCACAAAATTTTATGAGGGTTACTTTTATAACAATTATTACTGGTTTAGTATTGTTTCTATCGTTGTTGTTTTTTCGGTAACTAAATCAGAAAATCCTATATGCACATTTTCTTCATGTAACCATTCTATATCCGTTCCATAAGGAGCACTAAAAATTTCAGCCATAACAGGAACAAGCCGAAATAATGATTCTGCATTTTAAATTTTAAAGTTACTCGCCTCACTTACATATTCTTGATTATCAATAATAAAATATAATATTCAATCATTCAGTTGTGGGATAGCATTTTTTTCTCAATAACTGAAATGAACCAGTTGTCCACTTATAATATTATTAGAAACAACAAATCCACCATATTCACTATTATTTATTTTCATCTTCAAACTCCTTTACAATATCAATAAATCCATTCCGCCAACTATATTCTTCCGCATAATCTAAACATGATTTTCCAAAGTTATCCTTATGGTTGTAGTCTGACTTCACTAATTAAATTGATTTTATAAGAGTTTAATTTTTCTTTCTAAGAATATGATATTTTCTATGTGTGGTGCGTGAACTAAACCGCTACTATTGCACAATAACCCCTTGACAGAAAGGATTTTTTTAAACTTTTATTATCATAAAAAAATTTATATTTATTTGACTTCTTGTTGTTCGAATTGTGACGGATTAAAACTGGCAAATTACGTTTGTAGATTATTCACTTCTGTTTGCAGTTTACTCGTTTCTGTATCAATTTTTGTGTCAACATAATCAGTTCAAAGTAGATGCTTTTTTCACACTAAAAACAGATGTAGATACCACAAATGCCACAAAAACAACGAAATAAAACGGGTATTATAAGATATTAAAAAATCTCTAAAACATTCATCTACCCTTAAATATCATGGGCTTTCAATGTTTTAGAGATTTCTTTAAATTGCTTTTTAACGTCCTGAGAGGGATTCGAACCCCCGACCGACGGCTTAGAAGGCCGTTGCTCTATCCAGCTGAGCTATCAGGACAAATGGCACTGTTTTTTCAACAGCCAAATACCATTTTATGTTTAAATTGCTTGTTTGTCAATGGTTTTCTTTAAGTTATTGGATTTTTTCTTTTTCGAGTGACTTTTGACCTAGTTGTGTTTTGTTACTGGAAAAATTTGTGTTAGTTCTGTTAGTTCGTTATCATCACGATCCATGAAACGAACTTGAATTCCATTTGGTGTAGTATCAATGAGTGCGTACGTTTTTATATGAATACGTCCTCTTGGTAGTGAAATGCTACCTGGGTTTAAGATAATTGTGTCATCAAGCATATCCACCCCAAGTTCGTGAGAGTGACCAAAGAAAACAAAATCAGCATTTAATTCACGAGCACGGTATCTTAAATTCATTAGTGTCATTTTGATATTATATAAGTGTCCATGGGTCGTTAAAATTCGATATCCATCTACTTCACCAACCCAATCGTTTGGAAATCCCCCGCCAAAATCACAATTGCCCCGAACAGTATGGAACCCTTGAATTGCTGGATCATCTGCCTCTAGTTCTGAATCCCCACAATGAATCATTGCATCAACTGTGTTTTCGTATTTTTCTTTTAAATGTATTAAGCAGTCACGTTCTGAGTGGCTGTCGCTAACTACTAGTAATTTCATTTTATTTCCTCCCCCTAATGCTCCTACTGTTTCTTATTCTCTCACTTTTTGTTGACTTTTTCTACTACTTCCGCTAAATCTTTTTCTAGCATTTTAATTGCATTTGCACGATGGCTTATTTCGTTTTTCTTTTCTGCCGGAATTTCTGCCATTGTACAGCCAAATTCAGGTAAGAAAAATAATGGGTCATAACCGAAACCATTTGTTCCACATAGTTGTTCCGCAATAACTCCTTCTACTTCGCCAGTGTAAAAACGAGTTTTCTCTG
Organism: Listeria immobilis; assembly: GCF_014322765.1. Lineage (GTDB taxonomy): Bacteria > Bacillota > Bacilli > Lactobacillales > Listeriaceae > Listeria > Listeria immobilis. The sequence goes on from NZ_JAASTZ010000023.1 coordinate 26,410, forward strand.
AAGGTGTTGCTACTGTAAGTGTACAGTGGAAGCGGGCGGTTCTTTTCTCAGGCAAGATACCTCGTAAATTAGTGAGCAGTTTTTCATTGTTTTTAGCATCATCATGCGCTACTCCTGCATAACGTGCTGAATAGACACCAGGAGCTCCGTCAAGCGCATCTACAATTAAACCTGAATCATCAGCGATAACTGTTTGATTAAGCAAGCTAGCGACTGTTTCTGCCTTGAGAGCAGCATTCTCAGCAAAAGTAGTTCCTGTTTCTGCGATTTCACCGATTTCTGGAAAGTCGGCAAGTGTAGCTACTTCAATATTAAATTTAGCAAAAATTTTTTCAAATTCTTTCGCTTTTCCTTTATTGGCTGTCGCGATAATAATTTTGCTCATGTGATTACTCTCCTTTTATCCTTGCTATGACATTTTCACCAAGTGTTTCTTTTTGGATTTCAATTAATTCACTAATTCCTTTTTTACCTAGTGCAATTAACTCTGCAAGTTCAGCGTCAGAGAAAGTTGCTTCTTCCCCTGTACCTTGAAGCTCAACAAATGCACCGCTTCCGGTCATAATAATATTCATGTCAACTTGCGCTGCGCTGTCTTCTACATAATTTAAGTCAAGTACTGTTCCGCCTTCTTCTAATACACCTACACTAGTTGCTGCTAAAAAATCTTTTACAGGGAATTTGGTAAATGGTACTTCTGCGTCTAATTTAGCGATTGCCATCACCATAGCGATAAATGCACCAGTGATAGAAGCGGTTCTTGTGCCTCCGTCTGCTTGAATAACATCACAATCTAGCCAAATAGTCCTTTCACCAAGTGCGTCTAAATCAACAACGGCACGCAAAGCACGACCGATTAAACGTTGAATTTCCATCGTTCTACCGGTCACTTTCCCTTTGGATGATTCACGGATATTACGCGTATTGGTTGCTCTTGGTAACATAGCGTATTCAGCAGAAATCCAGCCACGACCCTCTCCGCGCATAAATGGTGGTACTTTGGATTCTACACTTGCGGAACAAATAACTTTTGTATTTCCTGATGCGATTAAGACCGAACCTTCTGGATGCATTAAATAGTTTGGGATTACTTCTATTTTTCGTAGTGCATTACTTTCTCTTCCATCAACTCTCATTTATTGCACCTCTTGTTTTCCTAATTTAATATGTTCTACAGTCATTTCTGGCATACTTAACCAATCTTTTGCAATATCTTGAAAAATTTGTGTTGAGCCTGTAGTGAAAAAACGATGCTTAATTTCTTTATCGGATGCATCTAATAAATTGTGATAATCAAGTAACGCGCTTACTTCACTTGCAGTTTCTTCGCCGGAATTAATCACCGCCACACCTTCTCCCATAAAATTTTCAATAATTGGTTTTAATAACGGATAATGTGTACAGCCTAAAATCACAGTATCAATCTTTGTGCTTTTAAGTGGTAAAAGGGATTCCGCTACGACTTTTTTGGCAATCGCGCTTTTGTACTCGCCTGATTCTACGACAGACACAAATTTGGGACAAGCAAGTGAATCTACTTCTACTCGTTGGTTCAAACCTTTGAGTGCAGCTGGATAAGCCATACTTTCTACGGTTCCAATTGTTCCTAATACACCAATCTTATTATTCCTTGTCGCTTTTAATGCTGCTCTAGATCCTGGTTGAATTACACCAATTACAGGTATATCTAGTTTTGCTCTAATATCATATAAAGCTGCTGCGGTTGCGGTATTACATGCAATTACGAGCATTTTGATGCCACGTTCTACTAGAAAATTAGTCATTTCCCAAGTAAATTGGCGAACTTCTTCTTTATCTCGTGGTCCATATGGGCAACGGGCGGTATCCCCTAGGTAATATACTTGTTCATGGGGTAGCTGTTTTAGTACTTCTCGCACTACTGTCAAACCGCCAACTCCCGAATCAATAAATCCAATAGCTTGTTTCACAGTCTCGCCTCAATTTCTCTATTAGTTTCCAATTTTTTTATCTATACCTTCCATTTTCTTATTTTTTCCGCTTTTTCGCAAGTCTTTTTTATGAAAAAAGGTTTTTTATAGAAATTTCTTTGTTGTGCTTTCCATTTTAGGTTGATTTTGGTTATAATGGTGTATGAAAGTGGGGTTATCAAAAATGACAGAAAATGAACAAAATACACATTCAGAAAGAGTCCTTATTCCTAGCTTTGGGTTAGATTTACTACGAGATTATTTAATCCCTGAAATTCTTGGAGATGAAGCACCTCACATAATGTACTGGGCTGGAAAAGATTTAGCACGTAAATTCCCGCTTAATTCACTAGAAGCAGTTATCGACTTCTTTGAAAAAGCTTCATGGGGTAAACTTAGTATAGTGAAAGAAAAGAACGATGAATTACGGTTACTTTTAGAAGGTGATGTGATAGCCGTTCGCTTTGATTCTCAAGAAAATCCAACCTTTAAATTAGAAGCAGGTTTTATCGCCGAACAACTACAGGCGCAAAAAGAGTTTTATACAGAAAGTTATGACGAAATGGATAAACGAAAAAATCAAGTAATGATTATTGTAAAATGGGACCGCAAAGAAACCATTAATAATGATGAACGTTATTAAAAAAACACTTGAGGTAACTGAAAACTTCCGCTTAAGGAGTTTATCAGCGACTTCAAGTGCTTTTTTTATTTATCTAAGTCAAATTGATCATGTAATACTTGAGCGGCTTCTACCATTTTTCTTGCTGGAACTACAGTAGAAACTTTGATTTCTGAGGTGCTAATCATTTTGATGGGAATGTTGTTTTCGGTAAGTGCCTCAAACATTTGTGCTGCTACTCCTGGGTTGCTTACCATTCCAGAGCCAACTATAGAGACCTTTGCTAGTTCTTGTTCAGATTCTAATTTTTCTATTTGTAAAAGCTCTTTGCTTTCTTCTAAAACAGCTAGCGTGGAGAGCAGTGCGCTCGTTTTAATTGTAAAGGACAAATTACCATGCCCTAATCCTGTAATTCCTTGGATTATAATATCCACATCAATATTATTATCTGCTAATTTTGTGAACACTTTCGAAACGCGCATTGCTTCTTTTTGTTTCCAATGAATTGTTACACGTGTAAGTTGATCTTCAAAAGCAATACCACGAACTACTTTGGTATTTTCCATAGTTAAATCCTCCTCTATCATTGTTCCGGGAACTTGTTCATGGCTTGCCCTTACTTCTAATGGAATCCGGAAATTTTTTGCATATTCAACCGAGCGTGGATGTAAAACGCCTGCACCAAGATTAGCTAATTCTAACATTTCATCATATGTAATTTGTTCTAGTTTTTGGGCTTTTTTCACGTAGCGGGGATCTGTTGTAAAAACACCTACTACATCTGTACAAATAGCGCATTTCTCTGCTTTTAAAGCTGATGCAATCGCTACGGCTGTTGTGTCAGAACCACCACGACCTAGTGTTGTAATTTCGCCGTCTGCAGTTAAACCTTGAAAACCTGCAACAACTACAATTTTACCTGCATCCAGCGCTGATTCAATACGTGCACTATCAATGTCCGCAATTCGTGCGTTACTATGAACTGCTTCGGTTTCAATACCTGCTTGCCAACCTGTATAAGAAATAGCATCATGCCCTTTTTCTTTTAGTGTCATTGCAAGCAGTGAAATTGTAATTTGTTCTCCAGTCGACAGTAACATATCCATTTCGCGTTTATCTGGCGCTTCGCTAATTTCTTCGGCCATTGCTACTAATTTGTCCGTTGATTTCCCCATTGCAGAAACGACGACAATGACTTTATTTCCTTGTTTTTTCTCATAGATGGCTTGATCGGCTGTTTTTCCAATTTTATCTACGGTGCTAACAGATGTTCCGCCAAATTTTAATACTACTAAACCCACAATCGTTCCTCCTGACTTTCTATCTTTTTACATCAATATTCTTATTTTAGCGCATTTATGTAGTGAAGGGAAGAGGGATTGGATCAACTTTGATTCATTTATGTAAAAAGAGTCAATAACTTTAACATGTCATTGACTCTTAATCCGCAAATTTATTTTTGTTCTGTGTTTTTGGCTTTTTCATTAAAAGCGGTGATATGTTTATGGACTTCTTCTGCAACATTGAGTGGAACGCCTGCTTCTTTTATCTCGTCAATGGATGCTTCTTTTAATTTTTTCATTGAGCCAAAATGTTTGAGTAGTTTTTTCTTGCGACCTGGTCCAACGCCTGGAATGCCGTCAAGGATGGATTGAAAGCCTGTTTTGCTGCGTAATTGGCGATGGAATGTGATGGCAAAGCGGTGAACTTCATCTTGCATCCGTTGTAGTAGATAGAATTCTTGACTGTTTCTTTCTAACGGAATAATAACGAGCGGGTCGCCGAAAAGTAATTGACTCGTTCTGTGTTTATCATCTTTTGCAAGACCAGCTACCGGGATATCAAGACCAAGTTCATTGATTAAAACATCTTTGGCGCTATCAATTTGCCCTTTCCCGCCATCAATTAAGATTAAGTCAGGCATAGGTAGTCCTTCTTTAAGAACCCGCCAGTAGCGACGGCGAATTACTTCGCGCATTGTTGCATAGTCATCTGGTCCTTCGACGGTTTTAATTTTATATTTACGATAATCGTTCTTGCTTGGTTTTCCGTCGAGGAATGTCACCATTGCGGAAACTGGATCTGTTCCATGAATATTTGAGTTATCAAAGGCTTCTACACGAGATGGAGTCGGGATTCCCATTGCTTCTCCAAGACGCTCTACTGCCCCGACTGTACGCTCTTCGTTTCGTTCTAGCAGCATAAATTTTTCGTTTAGGGCTATTTTGGCGTTTTTATAGGCTAGTTTGACTAAATCTTTTTTGTTGCCGCGTTGTGGTACGATAATTTTTGTATCTGGTGCAACAGCTTGTACAGCTTCACTATCTACATCATCTGGTAAATAGATTTCTTTTGGTGGAATGTGATTTGCTTTTTGATAAAATTGCCCAATAAAAGTAAGGAAATCTTCTTCTGCATCATTATAAAAAGGGAATTGGGAAACGTCGCGTTCAATTAACTTTCCTTGGCGAATGAAGAAAACCTGGACACACATCCAGCCTTTATCAATAGCATATCCGAAAACATCTCGGTCAACGAAATCATTCATCGTCATTTTTTGTTTTTCCATAGTAGTTTCTATCGCTGTGATTTGGTCACGAAATTCACCAGCTTTTTCAAATTCCATATTTTCAGCAGCTGTTTGCATTTTTTGTTTTAAATCATTTTTAACATTTTTATAGCCACCATTTAAAAAGGCAACTATTTCATCTTGCATTTCTTTATATTTACTTGCTTCTACATCAAAAACGCATGGAGCAAGACATTGCCCTAAATGATAATATAAACAAACTTTATTAGGTAGTGTGCTGCATTTCCGTAGTGGGTATAGACGATCTAAAATTCGTTTGACTTCATTCGCCGCATATACATTAGGATACGGGCCAAAATACTTACCTTTGTCTTTCTTTACTTGGCGGGTGATAATTAAACGTGGGTGTCTTTCATTGGTAATTTTAATAAATGGATATGTTTTATCATCTTTTAGTCGAATATTAAAACGCGGGTCATGCTTTTTAATTAAATTAATTTCAAGTAACAAGGCTTCTACATTGGAAGATGTTACGATGTATTCAAAGTCCACTATTTCCTGAACTAAGCGTTGCGTTTTGCCATCATGTGTTCCTGAAAAATAAGAGCGAACACGGTTTTTTAAAATTTTTGCTTTACCGACATAAATGATGGTTCCTTGTTTATCTTTCATTAAGTAACAACCTGGTTGGTCAGGTAATAGCGCTAATTTATTTTGGATATGTTCAGAAGACATTTTATCAACTCCAGTTACGCATTTAAAAAGAAGCTTCGACTTGGTTAGTCTGAAGCTTCTTTTATTTTAGCATAATTTTAAATGTATTTGTTAATGACTTCATCCAGTTCTTCTTTTGGACGATAACCAATAATTGTATCAACTACCACTCCATCTTTTTTAATAAGAAGGGTTGGAATGCTCAGTACACCAAAGCTTCCCGGTGTTTCTGGATTTTCATCTACGTCCATTTTGACGATTTTAAGTGTTTCGCCACGTTCTTCTTGTATCTCTTCTAAAACTGGAGCCACCATGCGGCAAGGACCACACCATGTTGCCCAGAAATCTGTTAATACTAAACCTTCACTAGTTTCTTGTTCAAATGTTGCATCTGTAATTTCTTTTACCATGATTATTCACTCCTTATGACTTTTGTATTCACAGTATAGCATTTACACCTATTTCGAGCTATGTTTTTGCTCAGTATTTTACTTAAACTCTACAATTGTCACACCATTGCCACCCTCAGCTGCTGCACCAAAACGAATAGATTTCACCATACGATGATTTTTCAAGTATTCGGTAACTCCAGTTCGAAGGGCACCTGTTCCTTTACCATGAATAATTGCGACTTGTGGATAACCAGCCATTAAAGCTTCATCTAAATATTTATCTACTTTTTGGAGCGCATCTTCATAACGCTCTCCTCGCAAATCAAGCTCGCTTTTGGCTGGGGAATCACTGCTTTGGACGGATGTGATAATACGTTGTTTCTTTGGTTTTTCTGGTTGAATGAACTCTAAATCGCTTGTTTTAATTTTCATTTTGATAATACCGATCTGAACATTCCATTCAGTGTCATTTATTTTGTTTAAGAGCGAACCTTTTTGGCCGAGTGATAAAACACGAACATTATCGCCATCTTGGAAAACATGGGGTTTTTGTTTTGGCGATTGTGGAATTGTTTTATTAATTGTTTTTGGTTTTACTTTTCCTAATCTTGTTTTGGCGTCGATTAGCTCATGTTCTTTAATTCCTGCCGCTCCGTTTAGTTGCATGGTGCGGAGTTCGTGAATAATTTCTTCTGCTTCTGCTTCTGCTTTTTCAACAATCATGGCAGCTTTATTACTCGCTTGTTCGATTAATTTATCTTTTTGTTGATAATAGCTGGCAATTTCTTTTTGTAAGTCTTTGAGTAAAGCATCGGCGCCTTGTGCTAGATCATGTGCTTCTTCATACTCTGCTTCTGCTAAATTTCGTTTTTCTTCTAAACTAGAAATCATATCATTTAAGTCAGCGCTTTCCGTGTCCACTAGACTTCTTGCTTCGGTAATAATCGTTTCGCTTAAGCCTAGACGACGTGAAATATCAAAAGCATTACTTCTACCTGGCACGCCAATTAGTAATTTATAGGTTGGACTTAGTGTTTCAACATTAAATTCTACCGAGGCATTGGTTGCGTGAACTCGGTTATAGCCATAAGCTTTTAATTCTGGATAGTGGGTTGTCGCAACTACACTAGCTCCTTTAGCATGACTCGCATCCAAAATTGAAATCGCGAGAGCCGCTCCTTCTTGAGGGTCAGTTCCGGCGCCAAGCTCGTCGTATAAAATAAGTGATTGTTGATTTACATTTGCTAAAATCGAAACAATATTAGTCATATGTGAGGAGAAAGTACTTAAACTTTGCTCAATTGATTGTTCATCACCAATATCAGCAAAAACATGTTCAAAAATAGCGATGGTGGAATCTTCTTGTGCCGGAATTTGTAACCCAGATTGTGCCATCAAAGTGAGTAATCCTAATGTTTTCAATGTGATGGTTTTTCCGCCTGTATTTGGTCCCGTAATAACGATCGTCGTGAAATCTTCTCCTAAATAAATATCATTGGCAACAACTTTATCTGCCTCTAGTAGTGGGTGTCTTGCTCCTAAAAGGCGAACAATACCTTTATCACTTAAATGTGGTGTGATAGCTTTCATCGCTTTACCAAAACGAGCTTTGGCAAGAATAAAGTCAAAACGGCCAAGAATAAAGGTATTATGATGAATTTCTTTATTCCAAACAGCTAGTGAAGTAGAAATTTCTGCAAAAATACGTTCAATTTCTTGGGCTTCTTTTGATTGAAGGGATTTTCGCTCATTATTTAAGTCTACTACACTTTGTGGCTCGATAAAAAGAGTTTGACCAGAGGCAGACTGATCATGAACAATACCGCCGTAATGACTCTTATACTCTTGCTTCACAGGAATAACGTAACGATCATTTCGAATCGTAATCACGGCATCACTTAACATTTTTGCTGCATTACGATTTCGTAAGTAGGATTCTAATTTTTCACGAACTCGGTCTTCTGTTCGACGAAGTGTACGTCGAATGGAACCAAGCGCGTCACTAGCTGTATCAAGGACTTTACCACTTTCATCTACTGAAATCGCAATATCATCCTCAACTTCTTTTAATACTAAAAGTTCATCTGCAAGTGCGTCAAGAAGCGGCAATTCTACTCCTACTTCAAGCAAATCAGCCATAAAATTCTTCATTTGACGACTAACACGAAGATTACTGCCAATTTGGTAAATTTCAAGTCCATTTAAATTGCCGCCTATTTCAAGACGTTTTAAATGGGCGTTTACATCGGTTAAACCAGTAATCGGTGCGCTACCTCGTAAACGAATTATTTTTGCTCCTTCTTCTGTTTCAAGTTGTGCTTTTTGAACTACTTGAAAATCTGTGTCTGGAGATAAATCTAAAATAGCTTGCTCTCCTAATGAAGAAGAAGCAAATTCAGTTAATTGTTTTTTTATTTTATCAAACTCTAAAATAGCTTCCACTTTTTTTTCCATTTGTCATCCTTCTTTTTCTTAGTTATTTATTCTGTAAAAATTGTTTAAACTCTGCTGCGGATTTTGTATTAAGTATTGCTGACTTGTCTAACCAAGCTTTTTTGGCTGCACGAACGCCTAATGACATAAACTCTAAATGCTTTGTATCATGCGCATCTGTGTTGATAGCAATTGGAACAGCAGCTTTATGTGCTAATTCCAAATGTGCTCGGTTCAAATCTAGTCTTTGTGGATTGGCATTAAGCTCTAATGCTGTTCCGGTATTTTTAGCTAGTTCAATTAATGCTTCCATATTAACATGGTATGGCTTTCTTTTCACGATAATTCTGCCTGTCGGATGTGCAATTAGCCTAACATATGGATTTTCACAAGCTGTTTTTAAACGTTTCATAATGTCTTGTTCTGATTGTCCAAAGCTCGAATGAATTGAAGCAATAACAAAATCAAGTTGTTCTAAGGTTTCATCCTTAAAATCAAGTGAGCCATCTGGTAAAATATCCATTTCAACTCCGGAATAAACATCAATTTCTGGATAATTAGCAGCTACTTTTTTAATTTCAGCCTGTTGTTCCAGCAGTCTTTTTTCATCTAGTCCGTTTGCAACGCGTAAAAATTTCCCATGATCGGTAATCACCATATATTCATACCCTTTTGCAATACAAGCCTCTATCATTTCTGGAATCGCATAAGCTCCATCTGACCAAGTTGTATGCATGTGCAAATCCCCGCGAATATCGTCTAACTCAAGAAACTTAGTGTCTTGATTGACGCGTTCAATTTCTGAACCATCTCGCCGAACTTCTGGTGGTAAAAAGGGAATATTAAAATGATTAAAAAAAGCTTTTTCCGAATCGAAGTGGCGTATCGTTCCGTTAGCTTGTTCAACACCGTATTCGCTAATTTTTTCGTCTGATTGTTTGGCAAGTTGGCGCATTTTGATATTATGTTCTTTTGAGCCGGTAAAATGATGTAACGTTGTAGCAAAAGCTTTGTTTTCTACTAAACGGAAATCCACCGAAATAGTTATCTTATCTTCTAAAACAGCTGAAACCTTTGTATCTCCTGCACCGGTCACATCTGTGATAAGAGGAAATGCTAGTAATGCTTTTTGAACTTCTGCTGGTTTTTCCGTGGCAATGACATAATCTAAATCTTTGACCGTTTCTCGCAATCTTCGGAGACTCCCTGCTTGAGCAAATGTATCAATTTCTTCCAAACTAGCCAAATATCCCTCTACTTTCCTGATAATAGGTAGTACATCATTTAAAGGATACCTATCTGGTCGTTCACCCATTTCTCGTACTGCTTCCGCCATTTTTTCTGCTGATTTTTTCCCAAAACCTTTTAATGCTTCTATCTTCCCGTTTTCAAATTGTTCGAGCAAACTTGTTTTATCGGTCACACCTAGTTCATGATAAAGCCGCGACAATTTTTTACCACCCAGTCCTGGAACATCTAGTAATGGAACTAATCCGACTGGCACTTCTTTTTTTAGTTCCTCAAGTTCTGGTGACTCTCCTGTCGTTAAAAAATGTTGAATAATTTCTCCAGTTGTTTTACCAATACCACTAATTTTGGTAAAATCATCTATTTCAGTCAAACTTCGACTATCTAGTTCTATTGCTTGAGCTGCTTTTCGAAACGCAGCTATTTTAAAACTATTTTCTCCTTTTAATTCCATATAAGTGGCGATTTCTTCTAACAAACGAATAATTTCTTTTTTATTGCTGGCCATTTATATCCCCCGTTTCATTCATTAAAAAATACCAGCGCAATCCTATCCAAAATTGGCTAAGAATATACATCTGGTATCGATTGTTTCTTTTTATTTTGGCAGAATATCTGTCATCCAATCATAAAATTGGGAAGATAGAATTGGTGTATTTTCAAGTATCCACTGTGCTATACTCGATCCGTGAAGTACGTTTTCAGTCCAAGTTGATGGATAAATTGCCATTATAAATAAAGCTACAAAGATAAATAAGTATGCATTAATTACGCCAATAACAGCCGCAAGTAAGCCATTGATTTGACGCAAAATCGGAATTTTAGTAAGTCCGCCGGCAAGTGATGCTAACATATGGACGATAATAATCGCAATAATAAAAATAATCACAAAGCCTAAAACATTATAATACGCCGTCTCTGTTCTTAGTTCTTGAAGTATAGTTGATAATCCACTAGCGCTATCCACATTCGGATAAGGAATAAATGTAAGGTGTGGCGCTAAATCTTCGTAATATGTGTACGAAACAAAAAATGCCAAAATATAGCCTACTAGTAAGATAAATTGTTTAATTAGCCCTGCTCGAAATCCAGCAAAAAAGCTAGAAACAAGTATAATTAAAATAATCGCATTTAATATCATTAATCTCTTCCTTTAATTCGAGCTAGCTCTTCTTCCAACTCTCTGAATTTTTGTTCTAGTTTTAAATAATCATGAGTTGCATTTACTGCTGTTAAGACAGCGAGTCTGCCACTATCGAGCGCATGATTTTGGGAGCCGATTTCGTGCATTTTTTCATCGACCTCGCGAGCTACTTTTCGTAAGTGATCTGCTGTTTCAACTCCAACAATCGTATATTCTCTGCCATAAATTGTTGTCACTACTTTATTTCTCTCATTTGCCACGTGAAATTCCTCCTCGCCCAAGTTCATATAAGACGCTACTTGTCATAATCTTATCATGAAAAAGCGGGAAAGAAAAGAGGCAACTCCCCAACTAGACGATATTCAGTCTTTCGTCGTAGTATGTTACAATAGAACTTTGAAAGGATGATGCTTTATCGCAAATACTGTCATTGTAGTCAACCAAACAACCATGGAAAAAATGAAACAAACCTATCTCCCTTTTTCAAGTCCAAAACTTCCACCAGGTGCCATTTTTGCAGCTAAAAAACCTGGTGTATCTATTACCGGCTATAAATCCTTAAAAGTTATGTTTCAAGGAGTAAATGGCGAAATAGAAGCCAAAAAATGGGTTACCTCTCTTCCGGTAGCTACCAAAAAAACGCCTAGTGTATCAAAAGGTGTTCTACCACTAAATTTTGCTAGTAAAAACGTTATTGGATCTGATGAAGTTGGAACAGGTGACTTTTTTGGTCCGATTACTGTTTGTGCAGCTTATGTGGAAGAAACCATGATGCCACTTTTAAAAGAGCTTGGTGTTAAAGATTCCAAAGCGATGAAAGACCCAGAAATTTGTCGCATCGCCGAAAAAATTATTCCTGTCGTTCCACATAGCGTATTACTTTGTCCAAATCCTAAATACAATGAACTACAAAGTCGTGGGATGAATCAAGGTCAAATGAAAGCACTTCTACATAACCGAGCACTCGAAAATGTTTTGAAAAAAATTGCACCGATAAAACCAGATGCTATTTTAATCGATCAGTTTGCCGAAAAAACTACATACTACCGTTATTTAGCAAAAGAACCAAACATAATTCGTGAAAATGTTTTTTTTGCAACAAAAGCAGAAGGGTTACATCTGTCAGTTGCTGCTGCATCCATTATCGCACGTTATAAATTTGTCCAAGCTTTTGACGAAATGTCACGCGAAGTTGGTATCCTTTTACCAAAAGGAGCTGGACCACATGTTGATGTCGTTGCAGCAGAAATTATCCAGCGTTTTGATATGGAAACATTAGCAAAATATACCAAAAAACATTTTGCTAATACCGAGAAAGCATTAAAAATCGCCCAAAGCTAACTAAAATACCCCTTAATGATTAACGAGGCATTTTAGACTGTAGACAAAGTGAGAAATCATTTTATTTGCAGTCTTTTTTGTTTTATAATAATGGTAAGGCTTACATAAAATGATGAGGTGATAAAAATGCTTTCTAAACATCAACAACAAGCACGAAATCAATTAGTAGCTATTTCTTTAGATGATTTGGTCCCAGAGGACCATTTAGTAAGAAAAGTAGATAATGTGATTAACTTTGACTTTATCTATCCATTGGTAGAACATACTTATTCTCCTACTGGAAGACCTAGTGTAGATCCGGTAGTCCTCATAAAGTTAGTCCTCATTCAATATCTTTTTGGTATTCGTTCCATGCGCCAAACCATCAAGGAAGTAGAAACAAATATGGCTTATCGCTGGTTTTTAGGGTATGATTTCAATCAGAAAATTCCGCATTTCTCTACTTTCGGTAAAAACTATGTCCGACGTTTTGCAGAAACAGATGTATTTGAACAAATTTTTTATCGCATTTTAAAACAAGCAATGGATGCTGGTTTAGTCGAACCTGAAGTTGCTTTTGTGGACTCTACACATGTAAAAGCAAATGCGAATAAACATAAATTTCATAAAAAATTGGTTCGAAAAGAAACACGCGTTTATCAAGAAGTACTAGAAGAGGAAATTAATGTAAGCCGGGTTGCCGAAGGAAAAAAGCCTTTCGCCAGGAAAGAAAGTCAGGAGGAGAAAGAAATTAAAATAAGTAATACTGATCCCGAAAGCGGCTACTATGTCAAAGGTGAACGAGAAAAACAATTTGCTTATTCTTTCCATACGGCTTGTGATACCAATGGTTTTATTCTGGGTTCTATTATTACTCCAGGAAACATTCACGATAGTCAACAGTTAATTCCACTTATCGAAAAATTAAAAAACACCCTTTCGACGCCTTCGGTGGTGGTTGCTGATGCAGGTTATAAGACACCAATTATCGCTAAGTATCTTTGGAGTCAAGGCATAGAAGCGGTGCTTCCTTATACTCGACCAAAAGGAAAAGAAGGGTTATTTTCAAAACGGGCATTTTTATATGATCAGTATTTAGACAGTTATATTTGTCCCAATAACTCGTTATTATCTTATGTTCGAACTACAAGAGATGGTTATCGTCTTTATAAATCTACTCCTCTTCACTGTAGTAGTTGTTCCTTATTAAAGGATTGCACGCAAAATAAACAAAAGGAAAAAACAATTCTGCGACATCTTTGGGAGCCTTACTTAGAAGTATCAGAGGAATTGCGTTACACAGAACAGCATAAAAAATGGTATAAACGCAGAAAAGAAACCATCGAAAGATGTTTTGCGGATGCCAAAGAAAAGCATGGTATGAGATGGACTACTTATCGTGGACTTGCGAAAGTAACTCTCCAAGCGATGCTTACTTTTGCAGCCATGAACCTGAAAAAGATGGCTAACTGGCTATGGAAAAAGGCTATGCCTTTTTATTTTTTTGCCTATAAACAGAAAAAAACGAAAGTTCTCATTGTTTAACCTTTGAGAACTTCCGTTTTTCTACAGTCTGAGAAATCCAACAATTAATAAAAAATTGTTGGATTTCTTTATTGTATTAAAATGGAATGGTGACATAGTCAAGAAAAAATGGACAAGGTGTTAGAGAAAGTTAAGCGGAAAACTTAGCTTGGAATGGTGTTTTATAT
>NZ_JAASTZ010000024.1 GCF_014322765.1 Listeria immobilis
GCCCTGCGATTACCAGTGAGACTTTACGTCTCATTGCTTTTCGTCTTCTTCTTTGTTCAGTTTTCAAAGGTCAGTTTTCTTCGCTACCTTGTTTAGCAGCAACTCTTATATCTTACTCTATCCATTATTCAAAGTCAAGATGTTTTTTCAAAAAAAATTAATTTCTTCGAAGACATTTTGTCTTTGTTTAACTGGAACGTTTATAAATATATCATGTTTTTACAGGTATTGCAAGCAAATTTTAAGAAAAAGTTTCTCTTTGGAAAATTTGTTTTTCTGACTAAAAATATAAAATCCAGAACCGAATATAACAGTCCTGGATTTTGATTAATCTCTGTGTTTCATTGTTGGGAATAGTAAGATGTCACGAATGGATGGTGCATCAGTTAGGAGCATTACTAAACGATCTATCCCTATCCCTAATCCACCTGTTGGCGGCAACCCATATTCTAACGCCTCTAGGAAATCAGCATCCATTCCATGCGCTTCATCATTTCCTTGTTCTCGTTCTTTCATTTGGGCTTCAAAACGTTCTCTTTGATCTATAGGGTCATTTAATTCTGAAAAGGCATTCGCGTGTTCACGTCCAACAATAAATAATTCAAAACGATCAGTAAAACGTTCATCTTCTGTGTTTTTCTTAGCTAGTGGAGATATTTCAACCGGGTGTCCATATACAAATGTTGGTTGGATGAGTTTTTCTTCAACAAACGTTTCGAAAAATTCATTAAGAATATGGCCATATGTCATGTGTTTTGTAACTTGTACATGATGTTCTTTAGCTAATTTATGGGCCTCTTCATCAGAAGTTACTTTCCAGAAGTCTACTCCAACATATTCTTTAACCGCATCTGCCATGTGGATTCGGCGCCAGTTTGGTGTTAAGTCTACATTATATTCACCGTAAGTAATCTTTGTTGTTCCATTTACTTGTTCACATACAGTAGAAACTAATCCTTCCACTAAATCCATTACATCTTCATAATCTTCATATGCTGCATAAGATTCTAACATAGTAAATTCTGGATTATGGCGCGTGGATGTTCCTTCATTGCGGAATACACGGCCAATTTCGTATACTTTATCCATTCCACCGACAATCAATCGTTTTAAATGTAATTCTAGTGCAATTCGTAAATATAGCTCCATATCTAACGCGTTATGATGTGTGATAAACGGTTTCGCCGCAGCCCCACCAGCAATTGTGTGTAGTACAGGTGTTTCCACTTCTAAGAAACCTTGATTATCCATATAATCACGTGTGTATTTCAAAATTTTACTGCGCATAACGAATCGATTTTGACTTTCTTCATTTGTAATTAAGTCTAAATAACGTTGGCGATAGCGTTGTTCCACATCTTTTAAACCATGATATTTATCAGGTAGGGGGCGCAACGACTTGGATAGCAATGTGAATTCTGTTGCTTTTACAGATAGTTCGCCAGTATTTGTTCTAAAGATAGTTCCTTTAATACCAATAATATCTCCTAAATCAGCTACTTTGAATACCGCATATGCGTCTTCGCCAATGGCATCTTTGCGGATATAAATTTGCAATTGGTGGAAACGATCTTGAATATGTGTAAAACCAACTTTTCCTTTTACACGTTTTGTCATAATACGCCCTGCTACTGTTACTTCAATAGA
This sequence comes from Listeria immobilis, assembly GCF_014322765.1. Lineage (GTDB taxonomy): Bacteria > Bacillota > Bacilli > Lactobacillales > Listeriaceae > Listeria > Listeria immobilis. The sequence continues at coordinate 1,648 of NZ_JAASTZ010000024.1, forward strand.
AGCTTCTTCAAGTTCTTCTTTTGATTTATCCGCAAATTTTGTTTCAATCTCCTCTGGGCTGATGGAACGGATAAATTTGCCACCAAAGGGATCAATGCCTTCTTCGCGCAATGTTTCTACTTTTTCGCGACGGACGATGAGTTGGTCATTTAGTTCTTCGTGATTCTCGTTACTCATATAGGTACACTCCTATTCTATTCATTTCTACAGATGTTTCCATTATACGCTCTTTTAGGGTTGTTTTTCTAGTATAAATTTAAAAATTGCCCCGAAAACTCGGGGCAACACTGATTAATCTTGTTTTGCTAGTTCTTTTTCTTCATATTGAAGAACAAATTCATTTAAAATTGCTTCCATTTCTGCTTGTTTTGTCGCTTGGTTTGCAGCGACTTTAGCTCGAGTACTTCCTCTAGCGCCTTTTAGATAGTAAGCAGCATGTTGTCTGAATTCGCGAACAGCAATATTTTCCCCTTTTAATTCGACTAAACGATTTAAATGTAGCATAGCCGTTTGCATTTTTTCACGTGGTTCTGGTTCTGGTAGAAGTTCCCCAGTTTCTAGATATTTAACGGTTCGATAAATCATCCATGGGTTCCCAAGTGCTGCTCGCCCAATCATCACACCATCCGCTCCAGTGTGTTCTAAAATCCGTTTTGCATCTTCGGGAGTTCTAACATCTCCGTTGGCCATAAACGGAATCTTCAATTCACGCTTCACATCTCTAAGTACATCCCAGTTTGCGCTACCTTCGTACATTTGAACACGTGTGCGTCCGTGCATTGCAACAGCTGCAGCTCCGGCACGTTCAGCGGCTAATGCATTTTCGATAGCAAATACATGCTCCTCATCCCAGCCAATACGCATTTTTACTGTCACTGGTTTGTCAACAGCATCTACAACAGCAGCAACCATATCATAAACTTTATTTGGATCAAGCAACCACTTTGCTCCGGCTTCACACTTAATTATTTTGTTAACTGGGCAACCCATATTTATATCGATAATATCAGCGGTTGTATTTTCAGCAACGAATTTAGCCGCTTCCACAAGCGTTTCTTTTTCGCCACCAAAAATTTGTAAACTTAGCGGTTTTTCTTTTTCATCAATATATAGCATATCAAGTGTTTTGGCGTTTCGGTATGTGATTCCTTTGTCGCTAATCATTTCGCAGCAAACAAGTCCAGCTCCGAATTCTTTGACTGTAAGACGGAATGCGGAATTAGAGATCCCCGCCATTGGAGCTACAACTACTTGATTTTTAATTTCTACATTGCCTATTTTAAACATTTTAAAACCCCTTTCCTCTTACTTTGCGCTAGTGATATGTTATCATAAACAGTTTTTTCTGCAAGTGCCATTTTTACCACTTCACTTGTTTTTTTGTTTTCCGGACACATTGCTCAGCCAAAACAGCATGATTAACATGAATACCGGCTTTGTCGGGCGAGATTTCTACTAGCGGAATCATCACAAAAGCTCTTTCCTTCATATAAGGGTGCGGGATTTTCAGCTTTTTTGTGTCCATTTTAACATCATCATATAATAATATGTCAATATCGATCAACCGCGGCCCCCATTTAAATAAGCGGACACGCCCCAACTCAAGTTCTAATTTTAAACAAAATTCTAGTAATTCAACAGGCGCAAAACTTGTTTCAATCTCTATAACGATATTTAGAAATGCTGCTTGATCTTCAAAGCCTACTGCATCGGTTTCATAAACACTAGATACTTTGACTATACCAATTTGTTCTGCTTCAGCTAATCCACTGACCGCATTATTTAAATTATCCAATCGCTCTCCAATGTTTGTTCCTATCGATAAAAAAGCTTTAGCCATTTAGATCACTTCTTTTGCGTTCAATTTCTACCGCAACAGAATGATAATGTCCTGGAATTGGTGGATTTGGTTTAATTAATTTTACAGTTATTTCTTGAAGAAGCGGGTAGTTTACTAGAACCTCTGTCGCAATTTTTTCCGCGAGTGCCTCGATTAGTTTAAAAGGTTTTCCTTCTACAATCTCTTTAACCGTTTCATAGACGTCCGCATAACTAACTGTATCGTTTACATCATCCGAGTTTCCTGCTTTTTTTGTGGAAAGGCCTAGTATTAAAGACACGGTAAATTTTTGACCAAGTTTATTTTCTTCTGATAGAACTCCATGATAACCGTAAAATGCTAATTCGTTTAAATATATTTTATCCAATTAGGGCACCCCTTTATAATTTTGTAATATCTAACTTCCCAGTGATTGCATCGGTCATCCGAACCATTCGAGCAATCGGCAGAACATCATGTACTCGTGTAATTGTACACCCTTTTGTAAAACCATATACTACTGTCGCTCCGGTTCCTTCCATTCTCTCTTCAGGCGATCCCCCTAAAACTAAGCCAATGGTTGATTTGCGACTGGTACCCAGCAAAACTTCATATCCGAGCGCCACAATCTCATCTATTCGGCGTAAAATCTCTAAATTCTGCGCCGGCGTTTTAACGAAACCAAAACCCGGATCAAGGATGATATGTTCATCTGGCACTTGTGCATCTTTTGCAATTGCAACACTTTCTAATAGGTCTTGCTTCACATCCTCTAGAAAATCACCATAATTAGCGTTCTCTCGATTATGCATTAAACAAATCGGCACATTATATTTAGCTGCAATTTGCGCAATTTGCGGTTCTTTTTTCGCACCCCATTGATCATTTATTATATCTGCTCCTGCTAAAATAGCTTGTTCAGCAACCACCGCACGCCATGTATCCACTGATATCCAAATGTCCGGAAGCACTTCTCTTACGGCTTTAATAACCGGAAGTATTCTTGTTAATTCCTCATCTGGAGAAACTTCCAAAAAACCCGGGCGTGTCGATATTCCCCCTATATCAATAATTGCCGCTCCATCTTTCGCCATTTGCAAGGCATGTGCAACCGCTTCTTTCAATTGCATATATTTACCACCATCTGAAAAAGAGTCTGGTGTCACATTCAATATCCCCATGACCATACCTAAATGATCCTTTTCCCACTTTTTCATACCCAAACACCTCTTTCCGAAATTTATTATAGCAGAATTCCACAATTTTAGCGCACAAAAAAACCGATGCGGAAAAAGGGAGTAAACCGCATCGGTCAAAAAAGGGAGTTTGGGATTTTCATTCTAAAAAGGGGGAAGAATGAAAATGTTTTGCTTGTTGTTAGCTTATGATTATATATTAACCAATATTTTGGTGGATATGCTGTGATTTTTGTTAAAGTTCCATGAGATTTCCCAGTTTTTCTTTTCATTTTTTTGTATAAAAAAACCAGTGTGGAAAAAGGGAGTAAACCACACTGGTCAAAAAGGGAGTTTGGGATTTTCATTCTAAAAAGGGGGAAGAATGAAAATGTTTTGCTTGTTGTTAGCTTATGATTATATATTAACCAATATTTTGGTGGATATGCTGTGATTTTTGTTAAAGTTTCATGAGATTTCCCAGTTTTTCTTTTCTTTTTTTGTATAAAAAAACCAGTGTGGAAAAAGGGAGTAAACCACACTGGTCAAAAAGGGAGTTTGGGATTTTCATTCTAAAAGGGGAAAGAATGAAAATGTTTTGCTTGTTGTTAGCTTATGACTATATATTAACCAATATTTTGGTGGATATGCTGTGATTTTTGTTAAAGTTTCATGAGATTTCCCAGTTTTTCTTTTCATTTTTTGTATAAAAAAACCAGTGTGGAAAAAGGGAGTAAACCACACTGGTCAAAAAGGGAGTTTGGGATTTTCATTCTAAAAAGGGGGAAGAATGAAAATGTTTTGCTTGTTGTTAGCTTATGACTATATATTAACCAGGAAAAGAAAATTTCTCCTGTGCGTTTGATTAGAAAATAGTAAGAAATATATTTATTTCATTTAATAAATAAAAGCGATACATTCGGGCACTCCCCCAAACATATCGCTTTTCCTTTATTAATCTTCAAAATTATAAAGCGGTGTACTTAAATAACGTTCCCCATTACTTGCAACAATAGCTAATACTTTTTTTCCTGTTCCGAGTTCTTTTGCTAGATCAAGAGCAGCTTTAATAGTTGCTCCAGATGAAATACCCACTAGAATTCCTTCTTTTTTAGCTACTTCGCGAGCTGTTTCTATTGCATCTTCACTAGAAATTTTTAGAATTCCATCATACACTTTTGTGTCCAGTGTATCCGGGATAAAACCTGCACCGATTCCTTGGATTTTATGAGGCGATGGAGATCCTCCACTAAGAACAGGAGACTCCTCTGGTTCAAGTGCATATATTTTTACATCGGGATAATTTTTCTTAAGTACATGTCCTACACCTGATACTGTCCCACCTGTGCCGACTCCTGCGATAAATGCATCCAATCCATCTTTTCCAAATGCTTCGACAATTTCCGGACCCGTTGTTTCTTCATGAACTGCTGGGTTCGCCGGATTATGAAATTGTTGCGGTACAAAATAATTGTTTTCTTTCGCTAATTCTTCCGCTTTGGCAATAGCGCCTTTCATCCCATCTGGCCCAGGTGTTAATACCAATTTCGCGCCATATGCTTGAAGTAACTTGCGACGTTCCAGACTCATTGTTTCTGGCATTACAAAAATTGCTTGATAACCTTTTGCTGCTGCCACCATTGCAAGTCCAATTCCTGTATTACCACTTGTTGGTTCGATAATTGTATCCCCAGGTTTTAATACGCCCGACTTTTCTGCATCTTCAATCATCGCGTTTGCAATACGATCTTTTACACTGCCACCCGGATTTTGAAATTCTAATTTTACATATACATCTGCGCTTCCTGCTTCTGGTAAACGATTAAGTTTTACAATTGGTGTTTTTCCTATTAAATCAGTTATTGAATTTGCAATCGTCATTATTAAAGCACTCCTATCATTTTAAGTCTTTCATATAGTTTAATTAATTCCGACCTATTTTGTCAAGTTTAACGTCTTTAAAAAAAGAGCACTCAAATAGAGTACTCCTTTAGCTTATTTTGCTTCTTCATATAGTTTTTCCAGTTCTTGTTCTGAGAAATCGTATGTGTTCCGGCAAAAATGGCATTCCGCTTCTGCACCGTGATCTTCTTCAATCATTGAGCGAATTTCTTCTTTTCCTAAGGAGATAATCGCGTTGCCAAAACGGTCTTTAGAACAATTACATTCAAAAGATACTGGGATTTTCTCGAGAATTTGTAAATTTTCTTCGCCACCTGCAAGTTTAGCTAAAATCGTTTCTGGTGTTTCTCCTGCTTCAATCATTCTGGAAACAGTTGGTAGAGCGTTTAGATTTTTTTCAATTTCATCAATAACTTCATCTGTTGCCCCAGGAAGAAGTTGTAACATAAAACCACCAGCCGCTTCGATGGAGTCATCTGGATTTACTAAAACACCAACACCTACTGAAGAATTTATTTGTTCGGAAGTAGCCAGATAATAGGTGAAATCTTCGCCAATCTCTCCTGAAACGATGGGAGTTTGACCAGTGAAATTTTCTCCAAAGCCTAAATCTTTTACAACTGAAAGCATCCCTGACGTTCCAACACCTCTTCTAACATCTAGCTTTCCTGAATCATTTAGTTCACTGAAATGAACATGTGGATTTGTGACATAACCACGAATTTGACCTTGTGCGTTACTATCCGCCACGATTGGACCAATTGGACCGTCACCTTCTATTTTCACAGTGATTTTTTGGTCTTCTTTTTGCATTGCTCCAAGGAATAGTGTCCCCGTCATTGTTCTACCAAGCGCTGCGGAAGAGACAGACCATGTATCATGTCTTTTTTGCGCTTCATTAATTGTTTCTGTTGTTACTGCTGCATATACACGCGCCATTCCATTATAGGCCAACGCTTTTACTAAATAATCACTCATTATCTAAAACTCCTTTTTTTCTGTTGTTGGTTTATTTCTTCGATACAGAAGTTCTAACCCTTTTAGTGTTAAAAATGGGTCTAATATGTCTACTGTGGAAGATTTTTCCGTTATCATCCTAGCAAGCCCTCCGGTAGCAACAACTACTGGACTTGATTGAGATTGTTTTTTCATCTCGTTAATAATTCCTTCGCATTGCCCAACAAAGCCATAAAAAACGCCGGCTTGCATGGATGCTACTGTAGATTTCCCGATAATTTGCTTAGATTCAGCAATATCTACACGAGGTAGTTTCGCTGCCCTATTATACAAAGCTTCAGTTGATATCATAATACCCGGAGCTATTGCACCACCTTGATAAACGCCAGATTCATCAATATAGCAAAATGTGGTGGCTGTTCCAAAATCAACAACAATAACCGGTGTTCCATACTCTGCTGATGCTGCTACGGCATTTACAATACGATCAGCACCGATTTCTCTAGGATTATCTACTTTTACATTAAGACCAGTTTTAATTCCCGGTCCGACGATTAGCGGTCTAATATTAAAATAGCGCAAACACATCGTTTCCATGGCGTGCATAATTGGCGGTACTACAGACGAAATAATAATTCCTTGAATATCAGCTGGATTTATATTTGCATAAGAAAAAAAGTTTAAAACTGTCATGCCAAGCTCATCAGATGTTCTGTGGCGGTCAGTTGTCATGCGCCAATGTTTTAATAGATTTTGCTCTTTATACACTCCAACAGTACAGTTAGTATTTCCAACATCAATTACAAGTATCATAAGTTTGTCTACCGTCCTTTAGAAGATTTTTCTAACGTATCATATCATGTTTTAATGTAAAATCCGAGTAATACAGCTTCAAAAAAGAGACTGGAATATCCAGCCTCTTTAATCTTATTCGTCTTTTTTGTCATTTGGAGTTTGCTCAACGTCCGGAGCATCTTCAGAAGTTACTTCTTTTGGCTCATCTTGTGTTTCTTTGATGTGCCCTTCTTCTTTTAAGTCTTCTTTTTCTTCTTCAAAAGATTTACCTGCTACTATTTCGTCTTTTTCGGAAGGATATTCTGCTTCTACGTCAATTGTATCAATATCTGGAGGCATTACACCATCATCAAATAGGGAACGGATTTGACGAGCATCTAGAGTTTCTACTTTTAGTAATGTTTCCGCGATAAGTTTGTGTTGTTCTTGGTGTTCAGTAATAATTGTTTTAGCGCGGTCATAACAGTAGCGAATTAAACTTTGAACTTCTGTATCGATTTCATAAGCAATTTTATCTGAGTATCCTTTGTCACTACCAAAGTCACGGCCCATAAATACTTGACCATTTCCGGAAGCGAATTGAAGTGGCCCAATTTTATCACTCATACCCCATTCAGTTACCATGCGGCGAGCAAGTTCGGTCGCACGTTCAAAGTCGTTACTTGCACCAGTTGTTACTTCACCAAACGTAACTTCTTCGGCTACACGTCCACCAAGTAAACCAGTAATACGGTCCATTAATTCGGCTTTCGTCATTAAGAATCTGTCTTCTTTTGGAAGCATTACGGCATAACCGCCAGCTTGCCCACGTGGGACAATCGTAACTTTATGCACTACTTCTGCTTCATCAAGAACCATTCCAACGATTACGTGACCACCTTCATGATACGCAACTGTACGGCGTTCTTTTTCAGAGATAACTCGATTTTTCTTAGCAGGACCAGCAATTACACGATCACTTGCTTCATCAAGATCACTCATATCTATTTCTTTCTTATCGGAACGAGCTGCTACTAAGGCCGCTTCATTTAGTAAGTTTTCTAAATCAGCACCAGAGAATCCAGGCGTACGCTGTGCAATTGCTTTTAAATCAACACTTTTAGCAAGTGGTTTGTTACGAGCATGAACACGAAGTACTGCTTCACGACCTTTTACGTCTGGACGATCAACCATAATTTGACGGTCAAAACGGCCTGGACGAAGAAGTGCTGGGTCAAGTACATCGGCACGGTTAGTTGCTGCAATGATGATAATTCCTTCGTTACCGCCGAAACCATCCATTTCAACTAGTAATTGGTTTAGGGTTTGCTCACGTTCATCGTGACCTCCACCCATTCCTGCACCACGTTGACGACCAACTGCATCAATTTCATCAATGAAAATGATACATGGAGCATTTTTCTTCGCATTTTCGAATAAATCACGGACACGGCTTGCACCGACGCCGACAAACATTTCTACAAAGTCAGAACCTGAGATAGAGAAGAACGGCACACCCGCTTCACCTGCAACTGCACGAGCAAGCAAGGTTTTACCAGTACCCGGAGGCCCTACTAAAAGAACACCTTTTGGAATACGAGCACCAAGATCCGCAAATTTACGTGGATCTTTTAGGAATTCAACTACTTCTACAAGCTCTTGTTTCTCTTCATCCGCTCCTGCTACATCAGTAAAGCGAACTTTTTTCTTATCATCATTGTAAAGTTTGGCTTTGCTTTTACCAAAGCTCATTACTTTACCACCGCCACCGCCTTGAGACTGGCTCATTAGGAAGAAGAAGAGGATAAAGATGATTACAAACGGAACGATGGAGGTTAGGAATGTAACCCAACCGCTATTTTGTTTAGCGGGTTCAACTTCCATTTTCACATCTTCTTTAGATACTGCAGTTTGTAATTCTTCCAACGAAGTATCGCTATTTAAAGCATAAGTTGTAAAAGCTGTACTGCTTGTTTTGCTTTGTCCTAGACCAGTTTTTTTGTCATCAGAAGAACTTTTATCGCTTGATTTGAATTCTCCTTCAATTGTATAAACACTTCGGTCTGGTTGTATGGTTAATGATTTAACTTTACCATCTTCTAATTTACTCATAAATTCCGTATAGCTAATATCTTTCGCTGCCTCTTTATTTGAATTGAACGATGCAACGATTCCGATTATAACTAGGAATATGATGACATAAAATATTGCATTTCTAAAAAACCTGTTCATTCCTTACCTCCTCCCACGCAAGAGCTTGGATCTTACTTTTTCTGGATTTAATCCCTTTAAAAGTTGTTTTCGACTAATAGCAGATTCCCCTGATTAATAAAAACATATCCGTTTCGCCTTTTCTCTTACGAAGTTATTCTATTATTAATTTAGATTTTTTAATATTTATTGATACTTTTTTCACCTTCGAAAACTAAGACTAATGATAGCATACCGAATCTATCTTGCCCACTATTTTGCACGGCTCTCATGAATCTTTTTTCGTTTTGTTTTCTTAAAAAGCTAGCTATTATATTTTAACAAAAAATGGTTCTGTTTGTTAATTAATTTCACTCGCTATAAATTTCTGGTTTTAAAACACCTATATATGGTAGATTGCGATAGCGTTCTGCAAAATCTAAACCGTAGCCTACAACAAATTCATTTGGTACTACAAAGCCTACATAATCCGCTTCAATTGCCACATTTCGTCCTGCTGGTTTATCTAGTAAAGTAACTAATTTTACTGATTTTGCTTTGCGATACTTAATGAGATCTACTAAATAACTAAGTGTGCGACCACTATCAATAATATCTTCTATTACTAGCACATCACGTCCTTCTACGGATGCATTAAGGTCTTTAATTATTTTTACTTCTCCAGACGATACTGTACCATTTCCGTAACTGGATACATCCATGAAGTCCATTTCTAAGTATGTGTCTACGCGTTTAAGTAAGTCTGTCATAAAAGGAGTTGCCCCTTTTAATACGCCCACTACAAGTGGATTACGTCCTTCATATTCTGCTGTCAACTCACGACCGAGTTCACGAATCTTTTCTTGTAATTCGTCCTCCGATATCAGCACTTTCTGAATATCATTATGCATGCTCTCGTTTCCTCCTATATTTCGAGTGTACCTAATAATGTACTGCTTTTTGTTACGACTAAATTCTCGGTCATATGCAGACTTTTTCACGCCAGGGATCCAAAGAATTTTCCCAGTGTAATCTGTTATCACGGGTAGATTGTCGCGTTCTTGCCTTGGTATTTTGGCATCGATGAAAATATCTTTTAGTTTCTTGCTACCTGCTTGTCCTTTCATTGTCATCTTGTCCCCGTTCACACGGTTCCGGATGATTAATGGAAGTGTAATATCCGCTGCATCTAGAAGCATTCCGTTCAATCCATTCGTTTGTACGACTGAACTTTTTAATTTTAAACGGATGCTTGCTTTATTTTCTAATTCAATGCGGTCATTTAGTTCTAATTGATGATAAAACTCAGCAGATGCTTGTCTTTCTCCAAATTGAAAATGGAGTTCGTTGTAAGATCTAGTAACAATGAGTTTTTTGGGTAAATTGAGCGAACTAGACGGATTTTCATTTTGAATCATCTGGATAATCTGATATATGTGATTTGCCGTAATAGAACGAACATCCTCATTGTACAGATAACTCAATATTAAATGAATTGCACGGCGTTGTAAAGGATTCGCTTCATTTTTAAAGTTGCTAAGTAAAAGTGTTGTTTGTTCTTGGTTTTGGATAAGGTTTTTCTTTAATAAATCTTTCGCTAAATCTTCCAAAAACCGGAAATCTTCACTTGTTTCTTCAGAAAATCTCTCAAAATGAGCATATACAGCTGGATTTTCTTTTGTAAGAAATGGTAGCACTTCTTGTCGATAGCGATTTCTAGTATATTCTGGGCTAGCATTGGATTCATCTATTTCATATGCTAAATCATGTTTATTAGCATACTCTATAATTTCTGACTTTGTAATTGATAAGAATGGACGAATTACAAAACCACCTTGCACACTGCGTTTCGGTTGGATACCGGACCATCCCATACTTGAACTTCCACGAACTAAGCGCATGAGGATGGTTTCGATTTGGTCATCCGCATGATGTGCGAGCACTAATTTATTGATACTTTTTTCAATCATTATTTTTGTGAAAAACTCATATCTAACTATTCGCGCTGTTTCTTCAATGCCTTTTTGCATCATTTCGGCGCGTTTTTTCACATTTACTTCTTCTGTAAAGAAAGGAATATCGTACTTTTCACAGTAATTTTGGACGATACCTTGTTCTTTTGCTGCATTTTCTCGTAAACCATGATTGAGATGGGCTACATAAATTGCTTCTTTTGGAACTAGATTAGCTGTTTGTAAAAATTGTAGTAATGCCAAAGAATCCGGACCACCAGAAACTGCTACAAGCAATTTGTCATCGGACCGGATTAAGTCGTGTTTCTCAATATATTTATGTACTCGTTTTTTGGTGTCATCCATTCAAGAAACCCTTCCTTCGAAATTCGGCTCATACATTTTATTAAAAAGTGCACCGTATTAATAATCCATACGGTGCATCCTTCATTTACAATAAATTTCACGGTTTAGCCGCGTTTTGCTCCTCGGCCACCACGTTTGGATTCTGTTTGGCGTTTGATAGTCGTTAATCTTTCGTCACTATCTTTCAAGAATTTAGACATTATATCTTCAAAGCTCTCGGCTGGTTTTACATAGTTTCCAGCAGGTTTTTTGCTGTATTTTGGTTTGCGATCATAACTTTTTTCTGGACGGTCCGGACGATCTACTGCTTTACGAATGGACAGACCAATCTTGCCATCATCACCAATATTCATTACTTTGACAGTAACTTCATCTCCTACAGTTAAGATGTCGTTAATGTCCTTAACATAGTTATCTGCAACCTCACTAATATGGACTAAACCTGTTTTGCCACCTTCTAACTCCACAAATGCTCCAAAATTAGTAATCCCAGTAACTTTCCCTTGTAACTTGTTGCCTACTTCGATCGACATAAAAAAATGCGTCCTCCTTAAAATATCACTCTATTGCTTAATTATAGCTATAATAAAAAGAGTGTCAAACAGTCAAACTCGTAATCCCCAAAAATGTACCACTTAATTTTCCCTTTGATTCTGTAATGGAGAATAATGGCTCAACCTTGACTTACTCTTCTTGTTTCGAATTCTCTTCAGGAATGTTGAAAATAATTTCTCCATTTTTGGATAAATAATATTCACTTCTAGCTAATTTAGCTATGTATTCATCATTATGAAGTTTCTTAATTTGATCATTTAGCTCTTGTTCTTCATCTTTCATTGCAACCATTTTTTTGTCTACTTTTACTTGTTGTTCTTTCTTATCTTTTAGTGATAGAACTTGTTGTGTATAGGTAACAGTTAGTAACCCACCAACAACAGCAAAGATAATAGCCATAAAAGCAAGTCTTCGAAACAGGGCAATGCGACGACGGTTACGAGTTTTCTTCATTGCTGCAGTATCTTTGATGTAGCGATTTTCTATTCTCGCTACTTTTGTTTTAGCTTTTTTCATACATCGTCCCTCCCATGTTCTTATTTGCTTTTCGTTTGTGAAATTCGGTAGAGAAAAAAACGTTTCTTGATTAAAATAATATCAATAAATCAGCCATTTGTCTATTGGAATCCACGATTTTTATCATTTTTTTCTTGACTTTTTCATAAAAAATTGGTTGTGCATTTTTTTAAAAAGAAAAAAAACGTTTGAAATCGGCTATATTAACCCGTTTCAAACGATTTTTCTATCTACTTTCATCTGTGCGTTCTTCTTTAATAATTGTGTACATTTCTGTTGCTTGTTCTTTTTTTGCGTTTTCTTCTAAACGTTCGATTTTCGCAGTAACAATCTTTGGACCAAAACGGATAACTAATTCGTCACCAGACTTCACATTTGTTCCTGGTTTCGCGGTTATGCCATTGACAGCAATACGTCCTTTTTCAGCTACTTCTTTCGCTACTGTACGACGCTTAATTAATCTTGATACTTTTAAATATTTATCTAATCGCATGGTTGTTGCCATTTTATTCACCTACTTTTATGTTTATTTTCGCGCAACTAATTTGCTGAGCGCTAGTAACTTGGAGCCAAACGGAAGGAAAACAAAATCTTTCGGTCCAAGTAGTTTGTATCTTAGTGCAAAAACGAGAAAAACCCCGCCGCCAAATAACGCACTTATAATCGCTTGAAACGCACTGCCCATCCTTGTTTCAAACGGGACAAACCATTCGATTAAACAAGGAATTATCGCCATTAAAGCTAATGCTGCGGCTAACCTTAGTAGCATTGATTTTTCAACGAAGGGAACTCGGATTGTTTGTTTTAATGATACGTAACAAATTAGTAAGATTACTGCTAAACCAACGCATGTTGATATTGACGCTCCGACTGTTGCATAATGCGGAATCAATATACTTCCTGTTATCCATTTTACAACAAGTCCGATTCCAACACCAATAGCAGGGACAATAATTTTTCCAAACCCTTGTAAAATACTACTTAACATAACAATTAAAGCGCTAAGAAAAACTGCTGGCATAAATAATTGCAAAACAAAAGTACCGTCCGGCGTTTGAAAGAGCATTTGATTTAAAGGGCGCATAATGACAATTAGTCCTACTGTTTCTGCTCCAGACAAAATGAGTGTAATTTTGATTGCTAGAAGGATAGAACGTTTTAATTCTTTTTGCTGATTTTGAACCCTTGCAGCAGTAATCATTGGTACGAGTGCAAGCGCGAGCCCAGTTGAAACCACTAGCCCTAACTGTAAAATCGGTTGTCCACGGTCGTATATCCCTTTCAGTGATTTGGCAATAAAATCTGGAATTCCCGAATCACTCATTAAGCGATAAACTTGAAAAGAGTCCACTAGTTGGAACAATATTAGCATTGAACTAACGATACATATCGCCATGCTTTGACGAAGAAAATCGCGACCTATTCCGATTTTTTCTTGTTTTTCAGCAAATACAGCTGGTTGTATCCCTTGACCTGATGTAAGTTTTTTATTGTAAAAATGGCGCAATACCAAAATTCCTGAAACGCCACCGAAAATCGCGCCGCTCATCGCCATCGCTCCTGCATCATATAAATCTAATTTCATATGAAGAGCTAAACCAGCCCCAAAAAGAATGACGGCGACACGGATAATTTGTTCTACTGTTTGAGAAATCGCTGTTGGTATCATCTCTCCTGTGCTTTGAAAGAAGCCACGCATAAAAGCAAGATATGGTGTAAGCAAAAACACAAAACTAATGACTCGAATAAGTTCAGAAAGCGCCGGATCTCCCATCATCATTGCAATAATGTTAGCAAACAGAAATAAAAAGGCAAATAGAGAGACGCTAACAATTCGAAGCATCCTAAAAACAGCTCGCATTATAATTTGTTGTCGTCTTATATCACCGTTTGCTTCTGCTAACATTTTAGAGATAACAACTGGAAAGCCCCCTAAAGCAAGGGTCATCGCAATTCCATATATCGGATATACTTGTTGGAAAATATAAAACCCAACATCTCCCACCATATTTTGAAAAGGTACACGGTAAACTGCACTAAGTATTTTAGAGATAAGCGAGGCAGCGGTTAGCCAAGCTGCTCCTTTCATCAGTCGCTTCATGGAACGTTCTGACATCCCGCCACCTCCTTTCTTTTTACTTATTGGTTATTTTTCGGTAGATACTTTTTCTTTTAAAGCTCCGCGAAGTTTTTCAGCCAAACTTTTAATTTGATAGAGCCATTCTTTTAATGGTTTATTTTGGATATTGGCAGTGATTTTCAATTGTGTCCCTTCCATGCCAACACCAATCATTCGTCCAAATTCACCAATGATTTGCATAACGACATCCCCACGAATGCCTGCTGTTCCACTTTCGGAAAACAACATGGTAATTTTATTTTGCTCTTGTTTTACAGACTCGATACCCACTTCAAGTGCATGTACTTTGAGTTCTGTCATCGTGAATAGATACTCGACTTCTTCCGGATACTCACCAAAACGGTCAATCATATCACTTTGCAATTCTTCCAAATCATTTAATACTTCTATGTTGCGGAACCGTTTGTACATTTCGATTTTTTGTCGTCCATCTGTTATATAATATTCCGGTATATAAGCATCTACTTGGATATCAATTTCAACTGGTACGATTTGTTTTTGTTCTTCTTTTGGTTTTTTGGCTTCGATTGCTTCTTTTAGCATTTGCGAATAAAGGTCAAATCCTACAGAATCAATAAAGCCATGTTGTTGCGCTCCAAGAATATTACCTGCACCACGAATTGATAAATCACGCATCGCAATTTTAAAACCGGAGCCTAGTTCTGTAAATTCTTTAATAGCTGACAAACGTTTCTCCGCTTCTTCACGAAGAATTTTGTCTTTTTGATACATAAAGTAAGCATAAGCAATTCGATTCCACCTACCTACTCGTCCGCGTAATTGGTACAGTTGCGATAGACCCATTCGGTCGGCATCTTGAACAAACAGAGTATTAACGTTAGGAATATCTACACCTGTTTCGATAATAGTGGTAGTTACGAGAACATCAAACTCTCCTTCAAGAAAGCTTAAGATGACAGATTCTAGTTCAGATTCGCCCATTTGACCATGAGCAATTGCCACACGAGCATCTGGAACCATTGCTGAAATTTCGTCTGCTTTTTGAGTAATTGTTTCTACTCGGTTGTAAAGATAATAAACTTGACCATCACGGGCTAATTCTCGTTCAATTGCTTCTCTAACAAGTACATTGTTTTGTTCTGCAACGTATGTTTGAACTGGGAAACGGTTTGCTGGCGGTGTTTCAATAACAGATAGATCTCGAACTCCTAACATAGACATATGCAACGTCCTTGGTATTGGCGTTGCAGTTAAGGTTAGTACGTCGATTTTTGAACGCATTTGCTTGATTTTTTCTTTATGAGTCACACCAAATCGTTGTTCCTCGTCAACAATAAGCAGTCCCAAATCATGGTATTCCACATCTTTAGACAATAGACGATGCGTTCCAACAACAACATCCACTGTGCCATTCTTCATTCCTTTTAAGGTTTCTGTTTGTTGTTTTTTCGTACGGAAGCGACTTAAAAGACCGATTTCTATTGGGAACCCTTGAAACCTTTCTTTCATTGTTTCAAAATGTTGTTGCGCTAGAATAGTTGTCGGAACTAAGAATGCCACTTGTTTACCATCCATAATCGCTTTAAACGCCGCACGAAGCGCAACTTCTGTTTTCCCATAACCAACATCACCAACAAGCAAACGATCCATCGGGCGAGGTCGCTCCATATCTTTTTTAATTTCCGCAACAGAGCGCAGTTGATCATCGGTTTCTTGATAAGGGAAAGCATCTTCAAATTCTCGTTGCATTTCTTCATCCGGACTAAATGCATAGCCTTTTTCTGCTTCTCGTTCTGCATATAGTTTGATTAAGTCATCTGCAATATCTTGGACAGAGGCTTGTACTTTTTTCTTAACGCGTTTCCATTCTGCGCCACCAAGTTTGTTTAATCTCGGGGACTTGCCTTCTGCGCCAACATATTTTTGCACTAAATCGAGTTGATCAACAGGAATAAATAGTTTATCTTCTCCTTGATAAACCAGCAATAAATAATCTTTATGCACCCCATTAATGTCTAATGTTTCCATCCCAACATACCGCGCAATACCATGATTAATATGCACAACATAATCGCCCACTTTTAATTCGGAGTAACTTTGAATTCGCTCCGCATTAGACAGTTTTTGACGTTTTTTTACTTTTTTCACTTTTTTGTTAAAAAGCTCCGATTCACTAATGATTGCTACTTTGGCAAGCGGTAGTTCAAAGCCGTTCTGGAATGTCCCAATAACGAATTGAACAAGACCGTATTTAGGGACATCCGATTCGCTTTTTAAAATGGTACTTTCCATATCATAGTCAGTTAAAGTTTGCTGCATTTTCTCTGCACGTTCCATATTTGGCGCCAGAATTACAACTGCATAATTATTCTTATGCCAGCTTTCTAGTTCCGTTTTTAATACGTTCATTTGACCATGAAATTGTTGCATCTGTTTATAGACAATATTGGTTGTTTTAGATACTCGCATGCTCGCCATTTGCTTTTGGAAAAGTGTTAAATAAATTTTTGGTGAGCGGTTTTCATCTAGTAATTTTTTAAAAGAATGACTTACTTGCACATCACGCACAGTCTCCATTCGACTCAATGTCTCCGTTTGCCACTCTGCTTCTTCTTTTTCCAAGCCTTCTTCTGTTTCTAAAATTCTTGCAAATTCATCTAGTAAAATTGCGGTATTTTTTGAGAAATAGTCAAAAAGAGATGCTGGATCTGGATAAGCTAAACCAATGTATTTGAAAAACATATCTGGTTTTACCCCTGAACGTAGCATTTCTAAGTCTGCTTCTAAATTTTCAACAAGTGCTTGTTTATCTTCTTTTTCTTTTAGTTCATTTAATGTATGTGACATTTTCTTTTCCAGACGTTGAACAATATCTGGATAATAACTTTGATCAAGGATAATTTCAGTCGCAGGAAGCAAACGAAACTCTTCTACACGTGAAGTAGAGCGCTGCGTTTCCACATCAAAGAAACGAAGGGAATCCACTTCGGTATCAAAAAGTTCTATTCTAATTGGGAATTCTTCCGTAATCGGATAAATATCAATAATGCCGCCACGAACACTGAATTCACCTGGTGTATTAACCATGCCACTCATCGTGTAACCCATTGTCACTAATTTTTGGCGTAAAATTTCTGGATCCAGTTCTTCGCCTTCTACGATAGATATATTAAATTGCTTCCAAAGTGATACTGGGGGCAGCATTTTTCTAAGTCCCGCGACTGGAACAATTACTATTCCTGGTTTTTCAGATAGCAGAAAATCTAGCGCCTCCACTCGTTGACCTCGAAGTTCCGGGCTAGAAATGCTTAGCTCAGAAGAAATTAGTTCGTCTGCAGGATATAAAAACAATCGATCTGCATCCATTAATGAAAGTAAATCGTCGTATAATTTTTGCGCATGATATAAATTATGTGTGACAAATACAACTGGACGTTTTGAAGCGCCTTCTACGACACTTGCAAATAAAGCGCGTGAAGACCCGGTAAGACCTGTAACCAGTTGTGCTTTGTTTTTTTCGTTGAGCGCATTTAATATCGCTCGAATATCTTTTTGTTCATATATTAATTGTTGTAATCCTTTCAAGGGAAAACAGCTCCTTTTTTCAGAAAATTCATTCTATGTAATGCGAAAATAAATCAACGCCTCGAAGAAAGACCGAAATACGTGACAAAAATATTGCCACGCCTCGTTTTAGTCTATGTTTTTAATTATATTTATTCATTACCTCAATAAATGGCAACTGCGCGAAATCTTCTATTGCATCTGCACTTTTTTGAATTGCTTCAATAATATCTGGTTGTTCTGCTTTTGGAAAGTCACCTAGCACGTAGTTAATAACTTCCCCATGACTTGGACGACTCACACCAACTCGAATACGGTTAAACTCTTGTGTTTTCACATGTTGGATGATTGATTTCATTCCATTATGTCCACCCGCGCTGCCTTTTTGTCGCAAGCGGATTTTCCCAACTGGTAAATCTAAATCATCGTAAATAATAAGCATATCTTCTATCGGGATATTGTAATAATCCATTAGCGGTCGAATGCACTCACCAGAAGCATTCATAAAGGTTAAAGGTTTTACTAACAACATTTTTTCTCCACTTACATTGATTTCACTTATCATTCCATTAAACTTAGATTTTTTCCAAGGAGTTTGATGACGAAAACTTAATTCATCTACTACCATAAAACCGACATTATGCCGGGTGCGTTCGTATTTTTTGCCCGGATTTCCGAGACCAACTATTATTTTCATAAAGCTTCTCCTTACATGAACTAAACCACTTCACGAATGAACTGGTTTTTGTTTCGATGTTTTTTTGATTATACCACGGAATTGATTTGGTTGAAAGTTTTCCAATCAACGCTTATGTTCCGCAATTTTATTTTCAATTATCTCCCATGCTTTTTCATTTTCGGCTTGAAAGTTCACTTTTTTCCAATTTACTGGTGTTTTTCCAAGATATTTTTTAAAACCAAATTTTTGATATAGATAAATTGCTTGGTAACTACCGGTTTGACTTGTTAGATAGACAAAATCATTTTTATTTAAATGTAGAATTTCAGATAATAATGCTTTTGCGATTCCTTTTCCTCCATGCGAATCTAGTACAGCAACCCAGTGAATACGACTTTCCATCCCACCAAAAGTATCCCCATCCCACAACATTGCCGTTCCAACGATTTCCCCATTTGGCGCTTGAACAAAAACACAACGTTTAGCTAATTTTTCTTTTTCTCCGCTAAATTCTGTTTTAAAACGGGCATGAATCTCTTCTGAGGAGGTAACTTGTCCTGATTCTAACTGTAACTTGCACCATTCTTCTTCCAACCCGTCTTCATAAAAACGAAAGAAATACCCATCCGGCAAGCTATATTCCGGATAATTAGTAGCATCATAATTAACCATAGCAACAGAAATTTTCGGAACAGATTGATCCAGCATAAAAACGCCTCCTTTTCTAATATTATACAAAAAAATAAGGAGGCGCGCGAGTAAACGCGTACCTCCGAATGGATATATTTGAAAATTATTCTACTGGTTCTTCATCATTACCATGTAAAGCTTCTGGTTCTGGCGCTTCTGAAGTTGTTGGCTCTTCTTCAGCACGAGGGGCAGAAACTGTTACAACTGTTTCTTCTTCTTCCACTTGCACAACATAATCTTTGTTTTCTGGAAGATTATTTGTCGTTAATACATCACCAATTTCTAATGTGGAAATATCTAATTCAATCGTTTCTGGTAATTTTTCAGGTGTTGCCGAAACTTTTACATCATGGATAATTTGTTGTAACACACCGCCAGCTTTAACACCAGGCGCATCCCCAACTAATACCACACGAACATCGGTCTCCACTTCTTCATTCATATCAACCGCTAGCAAGTCCACATGTACTAATGTGTCTTTTAACGGATCCACTTGATACTCATGCAATAAAACATTTAATTTCTTGCCGCCAACAGTCACTGCAAATACGGCATTTCGACCATTGTCACGAACTGCTTTGATTAATTCCAAAGAATCAACGGAAACTGGAACATTTTCCGATTTGTAACCATAAATAATTCCAGGTACTTTTCCTTCACTACGCAATCTCGTTACTTCTGAATGTTGCGTTGTTTCTCTTTTCTGGACCTCTAATGTTGTTGCCATAAAAAATCACTCCACTCATTCAATTTTGGTACACTCCTATTATATCTACCCTTTAAAAAAATAGCAAAACAAAGCAAATGGGTTGATCACGATTAAGAGGTTTATAATTCTCAATAAAAGGTAAACAGAAAATAGCGGTTGCTACCTTATGCAAACGTTTTAAAACTGTACTATAACGTTTTCAGTATTTTATTATAACAACTTTTAAAATTTCAGGACGTTCAATGCTTCACAAATGAAAAATACATGTTATACTGTACTAGTAAATAGATTTTTTATAGGAGGAATTCGAAATGAAAGATCATCAAAAAATTATTTTAGTTGGCGACGGAGCAGTTGGTTCTAGTTACGCATTCGCTTGTGTGAACTTAAGCATTGGACAAGAATTCGGTATTATTGACATAGATAAAGACAGAACAATCGGGGATGCGATGGATTTAAGTCATGCTGTTCCATTTTCGACACCGAAGAAAATTTACTCAGCTAATTATAGCGACTGCCATGATGCAGACCTAGTTGTTGTTACTGCAGGTACAGCACAAAAACCTGGCGAAACTCGCTTAGACTTAGTTAACCGGAACATTAAGATTATGAAAGGCATTGTTGATGAAGTAATGGCAAGTGGTTTCGACGGTATTTTCTTAATCGCATCAAACCCAGTCGATATTTTAACTTATGCGACATGGAAATTCTCTGGACTTCCCAAAGAACGTGTTATCGGTTCAGGAACAAGCCTTGATACAGCCCGCTTCCGTATGTCAATTGCCGATTATTTAAAAGTGGATGCACGTAATGTCCACGGTTATATTTTAGGGGAACATGGCGATACAGAATTCCCAGCATGGAGCCATACAACCGTTGGGGGACTACCAATTACAGAATGGATAAGCGAGGATGAACAAGGTGCAATGGATACTATTTTTGTAAGCGTTCGTGATGCAGCTTATGAAATTATCAATAAAAAAGGCGCTACTTTCTATGGTGTTGCAGCTGCTCTTGCCCGTATTACTAAAGCTATTTTAAATAATGAAAATGCGATTCTACCTCTTTCCGTATATTTAGATGGCCATTATGGAATGAACGATATTTTCATTGGAGCACCTGCCGTAGTTAACCGTCAAGGCGTTCGCCATATTGTTGAAATGAATTTAAATGCCACAGAAAAAGAACAAATGAAAAAATCCGCTGATACTCTTAAAAAAGTATTAGATGATGCAATGCAACAAATTGATTAATATGTTTCCACCAAAAAAGCATGCTACCTTGCATGCTTTTTTGTTATACTTAATTTATTCGAAAGGAGGCTACTCATGATTACTTTTGATCAGCTGGATGCCGAACTAAGTGCTCTTCAAAACCCTAATACTATCAAAATCTTTAGAAACCATGGCTGCCCAGAAACATTAGAACTATACGGTTTAAAAATCGGCGACTTAAAGAAAATTATTCGTCGTGAAAAACTAAATAAAAATCAAGAACTAGCGATTCAACTAATTGAGTCTAATAATAGCGACTTAATTTACCTAGGTTTACTTGCTGTCGACCCTAAAAAACTAGACGTAAATCAAATCGAACAATGGAATAGCGCTTTTCGCGAAACATGGACAATGCTAACTTCCGGCTTAACTTCCGTCGTAAGCAAACGTGAAGACGCACTCACTTTTGCAAGAAAATGGATGAAAAGTGATTTTGATTTAACTAAATCGATGGGATGGCAAATTTTCTCAGAACATATTGCCAATTTGCCTGAAGCAGAAGAATTGCTTGAATTCGCAAAGCAAAACTTACAATCTGAAACAAACAGAACGCGTTATTCTATGAATAGCTATATTATCGCTTGTGGAATTTATAAAGACGAATTATATGAAAAAGCATTAGAAGCAGCTAATTTTGTAGGTAAAGTTCATGTTGATTTAGGGAAAACCGCCTGCAAAGTCCCTGACGCCATTCCTTATATTGAAAGAGCGCGTAGCCGAAAAAAATAATTAGCTATCCTTTGACTCAAAAAACTACTTAGGGGTATGATAAAAGAAAAACTGGAGGGATTAAACAATGATTGTAACAACTTCACCAAATATCGAAGGCAAACAAATTATCGAATATAAAAAAATCGTTTTCGGCGAAGTAATTACCGGGGTTAACGTTATGAAAGATATTGGAGCAGGATTCAGAAATTTCTTTGGCGGACGCTCACAAGGATATGAAGACGAGCTGATTAACGCACGTGAGGAAGCTATTAAAGAAATGGAACAACGCGCACAAGACATCGGTGCAAATGCTGTGATTGGTGTAGATATTGATTATGAAGTACTTGGAGCAGATAATGGCATGTTAATGGTCACTGCATCCGGTACAGCTGTCGTTACAGAAACCCAAGACTATTAAAAAAAACGGAAATCAGTCATTAAAGCTGATTTCCATTTTTTTACGGTTATTTTCAATCAAGGTATTGCTCAATTTGACTATCTATATATAAATATTGCCCTGACCGAAGTGTTTTCTCATAAATATCCACATATGGCAAAGCTCTTTTTTTCGCAAAAGCAATTTCTGCATCAATGTCATAGGCGATTTTTTTAAAATGGATGTCAACAACACCTGTAGCAGCGATATCAATAAGAGCATATTGAGCTAGATTATCTTTTGTTTTCCGACTTTCCCCGCCTGGTAGTCCGACCGAGCCAGAATTAATAATCAACTTGTCATCCACCGTTCTTCTAAGCGATTGCCGATGAACGTGTCCATTAATCGCGACATCCGCATCAGTATCCGAAAACATCTCATCAAAATAGGCTTGCTCTTCCGTCGCATAAATCGGGAAGCTAGCGGATTTTGGCATCGCATGAAAAACATCTATTTTCGTCCCCAATATTTGAATTGATACTTTTTTGGGCAATGTAGCTAAATAACGAAATTTTTCATCACCTAAAAAAGCATAATCATATTTCACTAATTCCTCAATCATCCGTCGTTTTATAGAATAATTAAATGATTTTCCTTCCAAAAAGTCCCTATACACCTGTTCATGATTTCCTAGCACAAAAGAAAGCGGATTGAGTTTTTCCAGAAGTTCCAGACAAATATCTGTACCTGGACCTTTTAAAGCTATATCACCGACCGTTATGTATTTTTCCGCATGTTCATTCGCAGCATCTTTTAACACTGCTTTTAAAGCTTCTACATTACCGTGAACATCCGATATAATTGCAACTCTCACTTTATCCATAAACTCCCCCCAATCCTTATGTGACGCTTACAGAGCTATCCCCTCGCTCATTTTAGCCCTTTTCATTTTGCGTTTCTCAATCTCATCTTAGTATTTTAAACTATTATGCCAGAATGCGCCACTCTTCTTCCAAACAATACTAACACTTAAAAAATCCGGCGAACATAATAACATTTATTTTCATTTTAGTTAAACCCTTATAAGAGAAACACATCTTTTTCTTCTATTAAAAATAAAAAACAGAAATCCTCATCAATAGAGAATTTCTGTTTTAGTTTAAGCGATTTTTTATTCAAACAACGAACTTACAGATGCGTTTTCATGTACGCGCACAATTGCTTCACCTAAAAGTGGCGCTACAGAAAGTTGTTCCATCTTGTCTATCCACTTATCTTCTGGAAGTGCAATAGAGTTTGTAACAACTAATTTTTCAATTGGTGATTCTTCAATACGTTTCATTGCAGGTCCGGATAATACCGGGTGCGAACAACAAGCATATACTTTTGTTGCCCCAGCTTCACGAAGCGCTTTTGCAGCAAGCGTAATAGTTCCCGCTGTATCAATAATATCATCAATAATGATACAAACCTTCCCTTCTACGTTACCAACAATATTCATTACTTCCGCCACATTTGGACGCGGACGACGCTTATCAATAATAGCAATCGGCGCTTTCAAACGATCCGCCATTTTACGAGCACGAGTAACTCCACCATGGTCTGGCGAAACGACTACTAAATCATCACCCAAATGACGTTCCCCAAAGTAACCACTTAGTAAGCGTACAGCATTCAAATGATCAATTGGAATATCAAAGAAACCTTGAATTTGCGGCGCATGCATATCTAGCGTAATCATTCTTGTCGCTCCAGCTGTTTCGATTAAGTTTGCAACTAATTTTGCCGTAATTGGTTCGCGACTTCTCGCTTTACGGTCTTGGCGTGCATAACCATAATAAGGCATAACAATATTAATTGTCGCCGCAGAAGCACGTTTCAACGCATCAATCATGATCAAAAGTTCCATTAAATTCTGGTTTACAGGGTTACTCGTTGATTGAATAACGTAAACATGACAACCACGGATACTTTCTTCAATATTAATTTGGATTTCTCCATCACTAAAATGAGTAACGCTTGATTTTCCTAACTCAATACCTACTTCTTTCGCAATCTCTTCAGCTAGTTCACGATTAGAATTTAGCGAGAAAATCTTCAACTTTGGATCAAAATACTCGTTTGACATAATCAGCCTCCACTATTTTTATTAAAATTTTAAACTTTCCAATTGGAAATTATTTACCGTGATTCAAACGTTTTGCATAACCTATCTTGTTGTCTTGTTTCGCGCGAGCAATCCCAAGCGCGTCTTCTGGAACATCTTTTGTAATAGTTGAACCAGCTGCAATGAAAGCGCGATTGCCTACTTTGACAGGGGCAACTAAATTAGAATTACAACCTACAAAAACATCATCGCCAATAATCGTTTTCGCTTTATTTTTGCCATCATAATTAACCGCAATACTTCCACAACCAATATTTACGTTTTTGCCGATTTCTGCATCCCCCATATAAATGAAGTGTGGCAGTTTTGTCCCTTCACCGACAACCGCTTTTTTGGTTTCAACATAATTGCCGATTTTCACGTTATTATGAATATCGGATTCTGGTCTTAGATGCGCATAAGGTCCGATTTGAACATCATCCCCAACCTTGCTTTCAAAAATAGCAGAACTTCTGATATGAGCGCGTTCACCAATAACACTATTAGCGATTTCCGAGCCACTTGTAACAATACAATCGTCTCCAATCACTGTATTACCACGCAACATAACACCAGGTTCAATAACAGTATCTTGACCAATTTTTACATTTATATCAATATACGTACTTTCTGGATTAACAAGCGTTACCCCATTACGCATATGATTCTCATTAATTCGGCGTTGCATTAATTTAGATGCCTCAGCTAAAGCGATTCGATCATTCACTCCAAGCGATTCCTCGAAAGATTCCATTCGATATGCCGCTACTACTTCATCTAAATCTTTTAAAATTTTAATAACATCTGGCAAGTAATATTCTCCTTGCACATTATCATTAGAGACATTTTCTAACGCCTCAAAAAGAGCTTTATTATCAAAACAATAAGTACCAGTATTAATTTCTGAAATGCGTTGTTCTTTTTCAGTCGCATCTTTATGTTCGACAATTTTTTCTACAATGCCAAGGTCATCACGAATGATACGTCCATAACCAGTAGGATCTTCAATCACTGTTGTCAGGATCGTTGCTTTTGCACGTTTTTCATGATGATATTTCAATAGAGCTTCCATTGTACTAGCCTCAATTAAAGGAGTATCTCCGCAAACAACTAACGTAACACCATCTTTATCAGCAAGGGCTGTTTTTGCTTGAAGTACCGCATGGGCTGTTCCAAGTTGCTCTTCTTGCTTTACAAACTCGCTTTTACCAGCTAGATGCTCTTGTACTTTTTCCGCTCCATGCCCAACTATTGTAACCACTTTATCAACATCAAGCGTCGAAATTTGATCTACTACATGTTCGACCATTGGTTTTCCGCAAACAGGATGCAATACTTTGTAAAGTTTTGATTTCATCCGCGTGCCTTGGCCAGCAGCAAGCACTACAGCATATCGTTTTGACATTATATAGAACCTCCATTTTTCACTATTCTTCCACTATGAATGATAACGTAAAAATTGCATTTTTTCAAGATTGCGCCCAAATAAAAACTCTTAACCATATTTTTAGGTAAAGAGTAAATTTAGTGTTTTATTTGTTTGAAAATTCCGAAAGATATAGCATGATTGTTTATTTGTTTATTGAAAGCAGAGATTACAGTCGTGCTACAATAATAGTTTCGTGATTGTGCCTGATTTTGCAACATCATTCCGAATTCCCCTCCCAAATTTCAATCTACTTTTAATTATACCATAGCTAAAATGGAACACCAAGACTATTTATCATTTTCCCTATATTTAAAAACGCAAAAAGGGCTAGCACGAGGCTAGCCCTTGGAAATTTTTAATTATTCAGCAGAAACGGATTCAGATTCTTCTTCTGTCACCGCATTAGCTTCTTCTTCACCAACACGTACATATTCAGCTAAAACAACTTCTTGAATTTTTGCACGAGTGTCAGAATTAATTGGGTGAGCGATATCACGGAACTCACCGTCAACGCCACGCTTACTTGGCATAGCTACGAATAAACCGTTATTCCCATCAATAACGCGAATATCATGAACTACAAATTCCTCATCTAAAGTGATTGAAGCAATTGCTCTCATTCTTCCATCAGTTTCTACACGACGTAATCTCACATCTGTTACTTGCATTATTAGTCACTCCTTATCCCATTTGCCTCGATCAAAAAGAATATGCTTTTCCCAGCCAAACATCAGGTTCATTAAATCCCCTTCTCAAGCTGTTCACAACAATGTCCTTCCCGAAATGAGGATTTTTTAATTCTCTTCTGCGACACTTTCGTCAGCAGATGTTTCTTCACTTGCAGTTGGTACTTCCGCCACTTCATAAGCAGCTAAAACAGCTTCTTGAATTTTCGCACGGGTATTCGAGTTAATAGGGTGTGCAATATCTCTAAACTCTCCATCCGGCGTACGTTTGCTTGGCATAGCTACGAACAGTCCCTCGTTGCCATCGATAACACGAATGTCGTGAATAACAAACTCACCATCAATCGTTATTGAAGAAATAGCTTTCATTCTCCCATCTGTCTCAACACGGCGTAATCTCACATCTGTAATCTCCATTATCTTCACCACCTTATTCTAGTTGCTCTGTTAATAACCAATGCTCACATGCAACATTAAGTACACACTCGAGAAAAATTCCCCCATAGAAAAAATCGCTTTTGAAACAAGCAACATTTACGTAAAATTATTCCCTACAAACATAATAATAAAAAAAACTAAATTTGACAACTTTGTGAATTCGGAATCAAAAAAAATAGTTTTTTTTCAAAAAGTATTGACATTTTTGAATTGTTCACTATGAAATGACCTTTGTATACAATGTTATTTATTTATATGTAAAAAACTCTCAAACCATTGCTAGAGCTGAATTACAATGTATTCATCATACTATTTTATAGGCAATAATGCCAGTAAAATGGTTGAAATCAATTCATTTCTTACAAGCCATTGTATACAATATAACGAGTTTTTCCCCCTTAATGGCACCTATTTTTTAAAATTTGTACTTTTCCCAGTCTCTATGCATACTTCTTCTTATTATTGTATATTTACCCTAAAAACAGCATAGCCATGCACGTTTTCATCGTATGCTTTATTTTTCTAAATTTATTTTTTGGATTGATAACGCTTAATTGTGACAAAAATGTTAAATCTAGATGACAAGACAACTAGTGGTTCATTTATACATAAATAGCCCTTTTTTAATACTAAAAAAGGAATCCAAAAATGTTTTGAATTCCTTTTTAGGTTTATTCTGACCTTAATGCATCAATTGGTCTTAATTTTGATGCTTTGTTGGCAGGAGCGATTCCAAATATTACTCCAATGCAAAGCGAGAATACAAAGGAGAAAATAATCGTCCCAGCAGTTATTCCTGATGATATCCCAGCAAATGAGCCGAATATTAACGCACCAGATACACCAATGAGTATTCCAATAACCCCACCACAAACACTAATAACAATTGATTCAATCAGGAATTGTAGTAAGATAGCTCGTTTTTTAGCTCCAAGTGCTTTTCTAATACCAATTTCTCTCGTACGTTCACTTACCGAAACGAGCATGATATTCATAATTCCGATACCACCCACGACAAGCGAAATAGCAGCAATCGCACCTAGCGCAGTTGTTAAAGTTGCGCTTATTGTATTAAATGCATTTAAAATTTCTTGTTGATTGATAACTTGATAAGATGGTCCCATTTGAGCGGAAGAAGCATTTTCTTCTTGCTCTTTCTCATCACCAAACTTAATGGCTAAACGAGATTCCAGCGTGTTTACAACAAAGTCAACATCTTCAGCAGCTTTTGTTTCTACATAAATTGTACGGACATTCGTATCTTTTAGTAGTCTTTGCGCAGAAGAAATTGGAATGAAAATTTGGTCATCGCTTGAACCCATCATTGAAGCGCCTTTTTCTTTTAGAACTCCAACCACTTTGTACGGCATTCCGTTTAACCTAATTGTTTCACCAATTGGATTCCCAAAGCCAAACAAATCATTCGCGACTGTAGAGCCTATTACAGCTACCTTCTGACCATATTCTGTATCAATTGGTAGCAAGAAGCGCCCTTCATCCATTTCCAAGCTACGAGCCGCTCTGTACTGATCATTCGTACCAATGACCTTATTGCTTGAATTTTTATAATCATATGTTGCATTTACTTGTCCAGATAGTTCTGGGGAAACACTTTTGACCCCATCAATATTTTGGTATTTCATTACTTCATCATAGGTGTATTTATCATTCGGATTAACTGAGCTGTTTACAACGGTGATTAAATTAGATCCTAAATCGCCCATTTGTTCATCCACTTCTTGAGTAACTCCATTCCCCAGTGAAACTAATAGGATAACAGATGCTACACCAATGATGATACCTAGCATGGTTAGGAAAGACCTCAATTTACTTGCTTTTAATTGTTTCCACGCCATTTTCATGCTTTGGAGAACGTTCATGCTTTAGTCGCCTCCTCGTGGAATAATTTACCATCTTGAATACGAATACTTCTCGTTCCATAAGACGCAATTGTTGGATCATGGGTTATCATAACAATCGTATTGCCTGCCCGATTTAATTCTTGAAGAATACCCATTACTTCTTTACCAGTTTTGGAGTCTAGTGCTCCGGTTGGTTCGTCTGCCAACAGAATTTGAGGTTTTCCAGCGAGCGCTCTTGCAATAGCGACCCGTTGTTGTTGTCCACCAGAAAGCTGTGTTGGTAAGTTTCTCCGTTTTTCAAGTAAGCCAACTTTTTCCAAACATTCAAGCGCAACTTTTTCACGTGCTGAAACGCTTAAACCTGCATAGATTAAAGGTAATTCGATATTTTCAAAAGCCGATAATTTTGTAAGTAAATTAAACTGCTGAAAAATAAAGCCGATTTTCTTATTTCTAATTTCGGATAATTTATTGTCGCTCAATGTAAAGACGTCGACATCATCCAAATGATAGCTTCCTTCATCTGGCACGTCTAAGCAACCAATCATATTCATTAATGTTGATTTTCCTGAACCGGATGGACCAACGATGGATAAAAATTCGCCTTGGTCAACGGTAAAAGTAACATCATCTAATGCCTTAAAAGTTTCTCCGCCTAAAGTATATGTTTTTGTTAAATTTTTCATGTCAATTAGCGGTTTTGGCATGTTTA
This sequence comes from Listeria immobilis, assembly GCF_014322765.1. Lineage (GTDB taxonomy): Bacteria > Bacillota > Bacilli > Lactobacillales > Listeriaceae > Listeria > Listeria immobilis. Next base: position 31,231 of record NZ_JAASTZ010000024.1, read on the forward strand.
TCCCTCCTTCATACAATTTTTCTGATTCTTGCTTACATAAAACTTAGCTTGGAGCACCTGGAAGCGTCTCAGTTTCTTGTGTAGGAAGGATTACTTTTTCGTCTTTTTTAACACCTTTAGTGATTTCAATATTGTCTTCGTTATGCAGACCTGTCTCTACAAATTTTTTCACTTTCTTTGTTTTACCATTATCTTTTTCTTCTGGAACTAACACATAGTATTTATCGTCGCTATCTTTTTGAACTGCCTCAATCGGCACATAAAGCGCATCTTTTTTCTCATTAACTAAAATAGATGCATCTGCTGTCATTCCCGCTTTTAGATCGTCTGTTTTATCAAGTGAGATAATTACTGAAAAACTAGACACACCGTTTTGTACCTGACCTTGTTCCGCGATTTCTTTCACTTTTCCTGTGTATGTTTTATCAGGAAGTGCTGTTACAGTAACTTTTACTTCTTGGTCTTTCTTGATGTTTGGAATATCAAGCTCGTCCATTTGCGCTACTAATTGAAGTTCGTCATAATCAGGAACTTGTGTGTTTTCTGGTGAAATCGCCCCTGTTCCGGTAGCATTTATTTTCATTTCTCCTTGTTTCACTTTTGTTGTAACTAATTTCTCTTGTGTTACAGAACCGCTATCTTTTCCAAGCAACATAACCGCACCAACGGCTACAACTGCAATAATAACAATAACAATTAACCATTTAACCCATTTTTTCATGAACGTTCTCCTTCTGCTCCCAAGTATTTGAAAGGCTTAGATTTTATGTAACAATGATAGGATTTATTTTAACATAAAACTTAAGTGAGTGAAGTACATCGCAGGGCTGATTTGTTCATATCATCACTTTAATAAAAAAACAACCCTAGAGTCGCCTAGGGTTGTATGTTTAGCTATTAAAATAATTTCCGTCAACTACTTCAATTTGTTTCTCTTTCATATTCACGTTTTTAATTTTTACAAGCGAAACATAATCATCTACCAAGCGTTCTTCGGCATATTCTGATTCAACTAAAACGCCAATTCCGACTAAATGAGCATTAAACTCTTCAAGTAAATTTTTCATTCCGTTGATTGTTCCTCCAGCTTTCATGAAATCATCCACTATAACAACATTAGAACCTTCTGCTAGGCTGCGTTTGGATAGTTCCATTTTTTCGATTCTTTTGGATGAGCCGGATACGTAATTGATACTAACAGTCGAACCTTCTGTCACTTTGCTATCTCGCCTTACAATGACAAATGGCACGCTTAAATGTTCTGCAACAGCTTGCGCAATCGGAATACCCTTCGTTGCAACAGTCATAATTGCATCTATTTTCTTATCGTTAAATTTCGTTGCTAAGATTTTACCAATCGCCTTCAGTGTAACTGGTTCGCCCAATAAATCTGAAAGGTACAAATAACCACCTGGTAGCAAACGATTTGGTTCTGCAATTCGGTTACATAATGTATGCACGAAATCAAGCACATCATCATTCCCAGCAATAGAAATATACTGCACTCCACCTGCAGCTCCCGGAACTGTCTCAAGCGTACCAATTCCTCTATCTTCAAATGTTTTCTTTATGATAACCAAATCTTCACTAATAGAAGACTTAGCTGAGCCATAACGTTCAGCAAACATCGTAAGCGGCACTAGTTTTCGCGGATGCGATAAAAGAAACTGGGTCATATCAATTAATCGTTCACTGCGACGAATCTTCATAATCTCTCTCCCTTTGATAAAATTCCGTATATTAAAAAGCAAATTCATGTATTTTGTCCGTATTTTCTCTATTATAAAACGTTTTCCATGAAAATGACAACTTTTATTATTGTAACGCATTAAAAAACCCGCCAAATAAACATCCTTTGACAGGTCAGTATTTTTTATAAATCGCGGAAACTAATAATTTCTACTTCTTGTTGACCTAAATAAGCTTGCAATTCTCTTGATGTAAGTATTGTATGCTCCTTTGTCCTTGGCTTAACATAACTAGAAATATTAAGTAAAATATCATCTATAAAAGCCGGATGGGTCATAACTTCAACCACATCATTTGTCCCGATATGTTTTTGAACTATTTTTTTAATCGTATCACAGCTAACACCATCTGCATAAAAATCAGTAGCAAATAAATCTGGTGTTTTAATCGCACCAAAATCAGAAACATCTGCGTGGCGTCTCAAACTTACACCATATTTTTCTGCAAGTTTATGTTGTACAGGATAGATTAATGGTTCAATGGAGTGATGCGTATCAAAGTGAGAAATAGTAATGCCAGAAGCTAAAATTTTCTCGATTTGGGCAGTTAATTCACGTTCAACCTCTCCCATATCGACATCAGCTAAGCCAGATTCTAGTGCATCATAATTTCTACGGAAGCGGCCGTTCTCATCTGTAAGCGTCTTTAGCCCTTGAAGTAATGGAGAACCAAATGTTAAAGTCAAATGCGCCCCAATATCTAGACCTGGATTTTCTTTCGCTACTTCAATCGCTAAATCAAACGCCGGGCTATTAGCTAACAGTGTCGTTGATTTTACAACCCCTCTTTTGTAAGAATCTAAAATACCATATACTGCTCCTGGGCTAATTCCAAAATCATCTGCATTAAAAATAATTTTCATTCTTCTGACCCCTCTCAACCTTTAATAGTATCGTTTTCACTCTCACTCCATGGTCGAACCATATAAACTTCCTCACAAAAGCCTCGTAAGCCGTTATAGATGCGTTTTGCTCTTGAGTACTGTTTGACAAGTGCAAATACTGTTGGCCCGCTACCACTCATTAAAGCCGCCTCAGCACCAAACGCTAACATCTTATCTTTAATTCGTTTTACTTGTGGATTTTTTTCAAGCGTCACGGATTCAAGAACATTCCCTGTAGATGAGAAAATGCCGTCTAAATCCCCTTGCTGCATTGCTGTAATCATTTTTTTCGTATTCGGGTGTTCTACCTCATCCACTTGTAATTCTTTATAGATTGTTGGAGTCGACACACTAATACTTGGTTTCGCTAGTACAATCCAGCAACCGGGCATATTCGGTAGTGAAGTGATTTTTTCTCCACGACCAGTTGCGATAGCGGTCCCACCATAGACGCAAAACGCAATATCAGAACCGATTTCCGAGCTAATTTCTGCTAATTCCTCGATTGAAAGACCTAACTCCCAAATAACGTTTAACCCTTTAAGTGCTGCAGCTGCATCCGAACTCCCACCTGCAAGCCCCGCAGAAACCGGAATATGTTTATCTATTGTAATCCGCACACCTGCTTTTACATTAAAGCGTTTTTTCAAAAGTGCGGCTGCTTGATAGATTAAATTGCGGCGATCTTCTGGGATGAAGTGTGCCTTTACATCTAGCACAATAACGTCCTCATCTAGCCGTTCTAAATATAGTCTATCCGCAAGGTCGATAGTTGTCATTACCATCTCTACTTCATGATAACCATCATCACGTTTATAAAGCGCATCAAGCGATAGATTAATTTTAGCTGGCGCCGTTATGCTTATTTTCATTTTCCCCGCCTCCGCGTTCAAAATCTCTTTTTCTATTCTATCATATGAAAGAAGAAATATGTAGCTGACGGTCCAAAACAACCCTTAACAAAGCAAAAACCGAACCATTAATGATGGCTCGGCTACTTCAGCTTCTTACAAAGCTAATTCTTTATTATCATCTGTAAATACAAGTTCTACTGCGTCTGTTAAAATATCCGTATAACTATAGGATACTCTTTCAAAGTTGTTTTCATCCTGATCAAGCTCTACAATGAAAACGGATGGATATGTTTCAGCTAGGATGCCGCAACGTTCAATCGTTTTCTTACGACCGCCGTTTGCTTTCAATGTCAATGCTTTACCTAATCTAGAATCTAAATTCGTCTTAATGCTTGCAATGGTTTTTGGCATTTATTTTCCACCTCACTGAGAACAATTATAGCACAGATGGCTCAAGAAATCAATAACCAAATATTTTAACAGTTGTAAGGGCTAGCTGTCAACTAAGAAAGCGCTTTTTTCAAAAAAATTATTTTTCTGCTAAAAAACCAGCTAAAAAATTGCTTAATTTGGCGAATTCAGGGATATCTAATGTTTCTCCGCGGCGAATTAAGTCTATACCAATGCCATTTAAACCATTTACTAATTCTTCTTTACGTGCTTTTAGAGCCGGAAATTTAGAAGCCAGATTGTTCCAAAGCGTTTTTCTTCTTTGGGCAAATGCCGCTCTTGTAACTTCAAAGAAAAATTCTTCGTCATCAACTTGGGCTAGTGGTTCTTTACGACGCTTTAGATGAATAACTGCTGAATCGACATTAGGTTGCGGCATAAACACTGTTTTCGGCACAATAAAAGCTAGTTCAGCTTCCATATAAAATTGGATAGCAATGGTTAAACTGCCATAGCTTTTAGTGCTTGGAACGGCACTAATCCTATCCGCAACTTCTTTTTGTAACATGAAAGTCATGGAATCAGCTGGAATATTATCATGTAGTAGTTTTAAAATAATCGGAGTAGTTACATAATAGGGCAAATTAGCTACAATTTTGAGTGGTAGCTCTGGTTTGGTAAATTGAGTTGCAATTTCTTCTTCTACATTTGCTTTTAGAATATCTCCGTGAACCACTTTAACGTTATTATATGCGCTAAGTGTATCATCTAAAATTGGCAATAAACGTTGATCAATTTCAAACGCAACTACTTCATTGGCTGTTTTAGCTAATTGTTCTGTTAGTGCGCCAATACCCGGACCTATTTCAATGACATTTGTTTCTTTCGTAATTTCAGCAGTATCCGTAATTCGGGTCAAAATATTACTATCAATTAAAAAATTCTGCCCTAAACTTTTTTTAAATAAGAAACCATATTTTTTTAAGATTTCTGTTGTTCTTCCAGGTGTTGCAATATCTTTACTCATTTTCTTCCTCCTGCATAAGCTTTTGGCACGCGGCTACCAACTGCTGTTCACTAATCGCGAATGATTCCAAACGCGTTTGTAGCTGTTTTCCATTAGTGTAGCCAATTTTAAGTATATTTCCGAGTTTTTCTCTACGTTCTTTTGACCCTCGTCCGCCAAGAAGACCTAAGTTCATTAAAATCTCTTTTGAAATAAAATGTTTTTCAGTTCGTGTATTACTTGTATGGAAATGTTGTAATGCTTCTTGAATGGTAGCGTTACTAGCATGTTCCACTCCAAGACCACGCCCCGCTTTTGGTAAAGCATCTTGACGATTAATAAAAGCATGCTTACAACCTGGAACTGCTGAGTCGATTTGTTTTCTAATTTTTTCTCCTGGGAAATCCGGATCTGTAAAAATAATGACTCCCCGAAGTTCTTGCGCATGTCTAATTCTCTCAATTGTTTCTTGTGAAAGTGCCGATCCATTTGTTTCGATGGTATCCGCAACAACAGAACGATTAATCGCAGTTGTATCATCGCGGCCCTCTACGACAATAAACTCGTGTATTACAGGCTTCTCGTTCATAATGATTACATCCTTTTTAGTAAAATAAGTACATACATCATACCACATTTTGGGCAAAGAAAAAACGAGGCCCTATGAGTCAGCCTCGTTTTTATGCGATTATTAGTTTAACACTTTTACGGTTACAGTTCTTCTACCCCATGAGTAGCATGAACTTTCATTTGGGAAATAAACGTCAACGATATTTCCGTTGATTGCTCCACCAGTATCACCAGCGATAGCTTCTCCGTATCCTTCTACCCAAACGCGTGAGCCAAGTGGAATAACACTAGGATCAACAGCTACTACTCTCATTCCAGGATTAGCACTTAAGTTAATTCCTGTCGCTGTTGTTCCCCCACCAGAATAGGCAGTGGATTCCATCGTGAATGTTTTACCACCTGATGGAGCAGACGATGAAGTAGATGAAGAAGTGTTTGATGATGTTGCTTTTTTAGCAGGTTTTGCATTTGCTATTTCTGATACGACAGCTTTTTCTTTTGTACCACGAACAACTACTTTATCAGATTTTTCAGAAGTGACATTTTCTTTAACGACATCGCGTTTTTTCTCTTTGCCGTTTTCAAATGTTACTTTATACTCAACAATTTTTTCACCAGTTTTACCTTCTTGTACGACTTTTTCAACGCCTTGGTTTAGGCTGTCGTCTTCTTTGTAAACTGTATTAAATTTGATTTGTTCTTTTTTCTTGTCAGCTTTTGAATCAACATATGTAACTTGTACGGTCATTTTTTCCTTTAAGTTACTGTCTTTCGCAGGTGACACACGGTCGTCTTGATCAAGTTGGATGTTTTTCTCAGCTAGCAAATCACCAACTTGAGTTTTTGTTGTCCAAACTGTATCTGTTTTTGCTCCGTTTTGTAAGGAAAGTTGGATGGCACGATCAATATCAACTTCAAGGCCATCTTTTAATTTATCATCTAATGCTACGTTTAACACATCATGTGGGGTTGTTGTAATGTTTTCGTCTTTAAGTAAATCAGAAACATTTTCTTTCGTGCTCCACACGTTTTTCTTTGTTCCATTATCATTTATTGTAACTTGGCGTGCTGGAAGATATTTAATTTCCATACCGTCTTTAACTTCTGCTTTTTTACCTGGCGCAATTTCATCATGTTCGCTTACTTTTATTCCTGCTTCATCTAATGCTTCAGCAACTGTTTTTGCATGCGTTCTTGATTCTGTTTTTTCGCCAGCATTTACTATAGTGATATCGTTTTTAGTTCCTTCGAAAACGAAATAAAAAACCAATGCTACTACAATAACAAATCCTGCAATCATGATTGGTAATTTCCATTTTGATGATTGGGCTACGTTACTGCTGTTTTCCATGGTCATGTATTTCTCCCCTTTCTGCTTCGCTAGTGATTATATACAGGGGAGCAAACAACTGTCAATTTTTTAATAGTTTGTTCATATTTGCGCAAACTTCGGGAATAAACGTTGGCATGAAGCCATTTTAAAATTAACAAAGATAGTTAAATATCAAATGTAACAAAAGTATGTCATTTTTCTACGTCTCTGGTCGTAGGCATAAAATAAGGGTTTTGGTCCAAATGCCTATTTTTATATCTTTAAAGCTTAAGATTGGGTTACAGAGTCGGCCTTATGTTACAGTTCCATTACAGTTAATCTTTAATTTTAAATAACCTTTTTGCGTTATCCATTGAGTGCGTTGCGATTTCGCTATATTTCATTTCTTTCAATTCAGCAATTTTTTCGGCAACTAACTTGACGTATCCCGGTTCATTTCTTTTTCCGCGATTTGGCGTCGGAGCAAGATAGGGTGCGTCAGTTTCGATTAATAAACGGTCAATTGGTATAGCCTGGGCTGCAATTTTTGGTAATTTGGCGTTTTTGAAAGTGACGGTTCCGCCGAATGAAATGTAAAAATTCATCGCTAGGCAAGCTTCCATTACTTCGACTGATTCACCAAAACAATGCATAATTCCGCCTACTTCTTCGGCGTGCTCTTCTTGCAAAATTCGAATAATATCATCGGTTGCTTCCCGATTATGAATAACTATCGGTAAATTCACTTCTTTGGCTAGACGAATTTGTTTTCGAAAAACCTCGAATTGTGTTTCTTTTGGGGAAGTATCCCAATGATAATCAAGTCCCATTTCGCCTAAAGCAACTACTTTTGGATGGGTTAAGGCTAAATCGCGTAACCATTCTAAATCTTCGTCGGTAAAACTAAATGCGTCTGTAGGGTGCCAGCCGACGATTAGTGAAATGAAATCGTATTTTTCTGCTAGTTTTAATGCTCGGTCAATGCTTTCTTTGTTAAAACCGACAACGGCCATACGAGTTACATCGTTTTCTTGTGCTCGCTTTATTACTTCTTCTATATCATCGTCAAAAGCCTCGTCGTTAAGGTGTACATGCGTATCAAATAGCAATGAAATTCCTCCTAATAAATCAATTTCCTTCTATTATACTATAAATTTTTAATCGAACAAAAAAACCACCCTGAAATGTAGTGAGACCCAAAAGTTAGACCAAATGCCGACCAGAGAAATCTGGTTGGTATTTTTTATGCGGTCATCTGTTCG
>NZ_JAASTZ010000025.1 GCF_014322765.1 Listeria immobilis
ATCCAGCCAACATTGCCATTTACAGTAATTTTATAAAAGCCATTCGTTTCTGTGGTGTTATTAAGAGTGGCTTTGTCGCCTTCTTTAAGACTGAAAGCTATAGAGCTATCCCAATTAGCAGCGGATCTTAAGTCAATAGCTGATTTAGCATAAACATTTTCTAAAACAGGTTTACTTGCAAAGTAAGATAATTTCATCCAGCCGGTCATCCCATTATAGGTAACTTTGTAGAAGTTATCAGTATTTGTAGTATTATTGATGGTTACTTTAGCATTTGTTGGAACTGTCCCAACAATAGCACTATCCCATGAAGCGGATTTTCTTAAGTTTAAGTCAGAAGCGGCATAATATGTATTAAGAACAGGTTGTTTAGAGAAATAAGTCAGTTTCATCCAACCGGTTTTTCCACCATAGCTTACTTTATAAAAGCCATCTGCTGTTTTAGAATTTTCATTAATTGTAACAGTTGCACCTTCTGGAATATTGATAACTATATTGCTTGACCAGTCTGCAGTCGTTCTAAGGCTTACTGCTGACTTCGCATAGTATGTTTTATTAAGAGGTGCAGAAAGTTCGTTATATTTGTAATTTACTAAATCAAAAAATTCATTAAAAGTATATCCCCATTTTGCAAAATAACTTACTGGATCACTATGAGTAGTACCACCTAGATAACGGCTGACAGAATCATGAGACCAAACAGTTCCAACACCAGTATTATGTGCATTTACTGGAACTAAACCATATTGCTTTAAATTATATGCGACATAATAAGCATCATTGTTTATTGATTTATAAAATTTCTCTTTTGTACTCTCTCGTACTAACTCAGATTGAACAAAATACGAATTAGCTTTTGCGCCTGCACCCCATACTCCATATTCAGTCGGATGAATTTGGATAATACGACTGCTATCTACAAAGGTATGAACAAATGCGTTTTTCCAATTAGAAGTCATGTAATTAATTTCACTAGTAATAGTAGAATTATTATTGGCTGTTTCATGAACAACAAATCCTCTTGGTTTGCCGTATCCATCTTTATAATTAAATCGCTCAAAGTTCTTTATTTGTTTTTCAATGACAGGATTCGTATAGTTCTGGCTAATAATATACTGGTTTGCAGCAGAATAGCTTTTTGAGCTTGAAAAAAGACGAGCGGACTTGGTTGTTGCTTCTGGATTTATTTCTTCAGTTGGTTTTGCTTCTGCCTCTGCTTTTTCCTCTTTGCTTTGTATTTCTGGCGTGTAAACGGATTCATTTATGTCCTCACTTAGAATTGTTTCCGCATCTATAGGAGTGTTGCTTGGAGAATCTTCTGCCAATACAGGAGTAGATAGCGAGAAAGTTGTTAAGAGTGTCAAAGCTAAAATAGTTGTGATGCATTTTCTGTTATTTTTCAATACAAAAACCCCTTTTTAATTTTATTATATAAATAATAATATCTGATTTTAATACAAAAGTATAGAATTTTAAGTGAATTTTATAAACATAATATAAAATTAAGTAGATTATTCTGGATAAGATGGACAAAATAATAGTGAACATAAGCAGAAATAATAAAATGTTAAAAAAAGTAGTGATAAACTCCTGAGTATGTCGAAAAAAGAAGGATATATCACTTATATGTTAAATCAGGAAGATTTTGATAAGTTAAAGCAATCTACTACATTAACTGTTAGCAATCCTAATGAGTACAATTCTCCCGCTATTGACGTAACTGAAAAAGGAAATATCACATTAAATTTCCCAATAAGTAAATAAAAATATTAATATAGTAATAAGCTCCAAAAGATGTAAACTTAAATCTTTTGGAGCTTTTTTGGAAATAAAAAAAGAGCGAAAGTCTTCGCTCTAAAAAGTACTATTGTTTCATTGCTTTAGTCTAGTTTTTTTTATTCTACCTTATTACTTAGCAAATTTTTTAATTCACTATTCGACATCACAATCGGTTTATGGAAATTAAAATGACCAGAATTAACGCGACTGATAGTATTGATTGCTACTCGATGTTCACATTCAGGGCATAAATACATTCTAATAGGTTTGTTGCGTAATTGCTTTGTTTTAAATTCACGATTGTCTAGCTCATCTACACACTCACATAAGATACATTTTGCATTCAATTTATCTTCACCTCACACAAGTATTATAGCATGATTCTTAAAAAAGGCGAGTAAAAGCGGATTTTTCAAAAATTTTAGTCCATTCTGGCTTGCGTGGCGTTTAAATTATGCTATACTTATACTATCTAGTATTAAACTAACTTGAGGAGAATTTCCTTAAGATGCAAATAAAGCGCTTTTCAAGGCGTGTGATAGGGGGTTCTGTGATGGCAAATAAAAAAGTAGATCACAGAGAAGAGGCGGTCGAGCTTCTGAAACAAGATGCTAAACGAATCTTACAGTTGATTAAAGTTCAAATGGATAATTTAACCTTGCCGCAATGTCCAGCATATGAAGAAGTGCTCGATACGCAAATGTATGGCTTATCACGTGAAATAAACTTTGCAACGCGTCTAGGATTAATTGAACCAGAGGAAGGAAAAAAATTAATCTCCACACTGGAAAAAGAATTGTCCGCATTACATGAATTATCAATGAGCAAAAAATAATCGATTAGTTGAAAAGATGGCTGATTATTTCAGGCATCTTTTTTATGGAGAGGAAAAGGACTAAAAAATGAGTCAAAAGGCGGATGGGATTCTCCTTTTCATTTGGCAGTCTTTTCCTTTATAATAGAAAGAACAGTAAACTAGATGGGATACTAATTCTCAGGGATTGGACGATGCTAATGTTTAAACGAATTTTAAAATCATATGATTATGCATTTATAGCTGTATTTATAGTGCTCTGTTTATTTGGGATTATTATGATCTATAGTGCCAGTTGGTCGTTAGCGATTGGAAAAGACTTACCAGCTGACTTTTTTTATACGCGCCAAGTTAAGAACTTTATTATTAGTTTTATTTTCTTTATTCTTTTTGCGCTACTTCCTTTTAAATTTTATCAAAATAACAAAGTATTAATGGTCATTGTTTTTGGGACGATTGGTGTTTTACTTTTAATATTTTTAGTCGGGAAGACCGTTAATAATGCGAATAGCTGGCTCGTTTTAGGTCCACGTTCACTTCAACCAGGTGAATTCGCAAAATTAGCTGTTATTATTTATATGTCCGCTATTTATGCGAAAAAACAAAGTTATATTGATGACTTTAACCGTGGTGTTTTACCGCCAATATTCTTTTTAGCATTCGTCTGTTTCTTAATTGCAATTCAGCCAGATACTGGAACTGCTTTTATTATTTTTCTAGTAGGCTGCTGTATCATTGTTACTTCTGGAATGAGGCTTCGCACGATAATGAAGCTAATCGGAATTGGAATTGGCGTCATTGTGGCACTCACACTTGTCTTATTTGCACTACCCGACCATATTCGAAGTGAAATCGTCTCCCCTACAAAAGTAGCTCGGATTACAACGTTTATGAACCCTTTTGAGTATGCTGATAAAGAAGGACATCAGTTGATTAATTCTTTTTATGCTATTGGTTCTGGTGGCGTGTCTGGACAGGGGCTTGGAGAAAGTGTTCAAAAGCTAGGTTATTTACCAGAAGCGCATACCGATTTTATTATTGCAGTAGTTGCTGAAGAGTTGGGCGTTTTTGGTGTAATGTTCATTATTTTAGCTTTATTCTTCCTCATATTTAAGACCATTAGTACAGGTTTAAGAGCCAAAGATCCATTTGCTTCATTAATGTGTTATGGTATTGCAAGTTTAATTGCGATTCAAGCCTTTATTAATTTAGGCGGTGCAAGTGGACTAATTCCGCTTACGGGTGTGACATTACCCTTCATTAGTTATGGCGGTTCTTCCTTAATGGTACTTTCCATGATGATGGGGATAGTAGCTAATATTTCGATGTTTAACAAATATCACCGTCTGTACAATGTAGATGGTACAAAACAAGTTCCAACAAAAAAACAAAAGAGAAGATAATATACTAGAAAAAGCCACTTTTTTAGGGCTTTTTCTTTTTACTGTTTAACCGCATGTTCCTAGCTATTTACTTGTATTTTATTCGTGTTTTAAAGAGTGTTTTCGATATTTGAGAAGAAAATAATTTACATCTGATGCCATTTAATACTATAATTGAAGTTATATACCGTTTTACAGCCTAAAAAAGGGTCTACATATTTATTTCATCGTAGGCGACGTATCAAGTATAAAACAGATCAGTGTTGGTTAGGAGGAAAAAAATGAATCGAATTAAAAAAGTATTAGTAGCTAATCGCGGTGAGATTGCTATCCGTGTTATGCGTGCATGTACTGAACTCAAAATCAAAACAGTGGCTATTTATTCACAAGAAGATACCGGAAGTTTCCACCGGTATAAATCAGATGAAGCTTATCTGGTTGGAGCAGGGAAAAAGCCTATTGATGCGTATCTAGATATCGAGAACATCATTGAAATTGCTAAAGAATCTGGTGCAGATGCGATTCATCCGGGATATGGTTTCTTGTCCGAAAACATTGACTTTGCTCGTCGTTGTGAGCAAGAAGGCATTATTTTCGTTGGTCCTAAATCAAAACACCTAGATATGTTTGGCGACAAAATTAAAGCAAAAGAACAAGCTTTGCTAGCAGATATTCCTGTTATTCCTGGTAGTCATGGACCAGTTGCTGGGATTGAAGAAGTAGAAGCATTTGGTGAAAAGAACGGTTATCCACTTATGATTAAAGCTTCTCTTGGTGGCGGTGGTCGTGGTATGCGTGTTGTCGAATCAAAAGAGCATGTAAAAGAAAGTTTTGAACGTGCATCTTCTGAAGCAAAGGCTGCTTTTGGGAATGATGAAGTTTATGTTGAAAAATGTGTTATGAACCCTAAACATATTGAAGTACAAATTCTTGGTGATACACATGGCAATATCGTTCATTTATTTGAACGTGATTGCTCTATACAACGTAGACACCAAAAAGTAGTAGAAGTAGCACCTTGTAATGCAATTACTTCTGAACTTCGTAATCGTATTTGTGATGCTGCAGTAAAATTAATGAAAAATGTGGATTATATTAATGCGGGAACTGTAGAATTTTTAGTGGAAGGCGATGAGTTTTACTTTATTGAAGTAAATCCTCGTGTTCAAGTAGAACATACAATTACTGAAATGATTACTGGTATTGATATTGTGCAATCACAATTATTTATTGCAGATGGTTATGCACTTCATGACCAATTAGTCGCAATTCCTAAACAAGAAGATATTCATATTCACGGTTCTGCTATTCAAAGCCGTATTACTACAGAAGATCCGCTTAACAACTTTATGCCAGATACAGGTCGAGTAGATACATATCGTTCGACAGGTGGCTTTGGGGTGCGTTTGGATGCCGGCAATGGTTTCCAAGGTACAATTGTTACCCCATTCTATGATTCATTATTAGTAAAATTATGTACATGGGGAATGACTTTTGAGCAAGCAACTCGAAAAATGCGTCGTAACTTAATTGAGTTTCGTATTCGTGGTGTAAAAACAAATATTCCATTCCTATTAAATGTAGTTCGTCATCCTGATTTCGCAAGTGGTAATTACAATACAAGTTTTATTGATACAACACCAGAGCTATTTAAATTTCCACATATTCGTGATCGTGGTACAAAAACACTACGTTATATCGGAAATGTAACTGTGAATGGCTTCCCTGGAATTAAACATCGTGATAAACCTGTATATGCAGAACCACGCTTGCCCAAAATTCCATTTGGCTCTCAAATTGCACCAGGTACCAAACAAATTTTGGATGCAAAAGGTCCAGAAGGCGTTGTTGATTGGGTGAAAAAACAAGAAGAAGTGCTTTTAACTGATACTACATTAAGAGATGCTCATCAATCATTACTTGCCACTCGTGTGCGTTCTAAAGATATTTTCCAAGTGGCTGATGCTATGGCACATTTACTTCCTAATATGTTCTCCTTTGAAATGTGGGGCGGGGCAACATTTGATGTGGCTTACCGTTTCTTAAATGAAGATCCATGGGTGCGCTTGGAAACACTAAGAAAACAAATTCCAAACGTTATGTTCCAAATGCTGCTACGTGGGGCAAATGCTGTCGGATATAAAAATTATCCAGATAATGTCATTCGGGAATTTGTTAAACAATCAGCACAGTCTGGGGTAGACGTATTCCGCGTGTTTGACAGCTTAAACTGGATTAAGGGCATGGAAGTATCAATTGACGCTGTTCGTGAAGCAGGTAAGGTTGTAGAGGCTGCTATTTGTTACACAGGGGACATTGATGATGACACAAGAACTAAATATACCATTGATTATTATAAAGATATGGCAAAAGAACTTGTTGCTCAAGGAACCCATATCTTAGGAATTAAAGATATGGCGGGACTTTTAAAACCTCAAGCAGCATATCGTTTAATTAATGAATTAAAAGATACAGTAGATGTACCTATTCATCTTCATACGCATGATACAAGTGGTAATGGTATTTATACTTATGCTGCCGCGGTTAGTGCGGGCGTGGATATTGTCGATGTAGCTTCTAGTGCTATGAGTGGCGCGACAAGCCAACCAAGTATGACAGGGCTCTATTATGGTTTAGTTAACGGTAATCGTCAAACAAACTTAGATGCGCAAAATTCTCAAACTATTAATCATTACTGGGAAGATGTGCGTCATTACTATAAAGACTTTGATAATGCGCTTAACTCACCACAAACAGAAGTATACATTCACGAAATGCCAGGTGGTCAGTACACTAATCTTCAACAACAAGCCATTGCAGTAGGGCTTGGCGATCGTTGGGATGAAGTGAAAGAAATGTATACAGTAGTAAATCAAATGTTTGGTGATATCGTTAAAGTAACACCATCGTCTAAAGTTGTCGGGGACCTAGCGTTATTTATGGTTCAAAACGAGCTAACAGAAGAAGATGTTTACGAAAAAGGCGATACGATTGATTTTCCAGACTCTGTAATTGAATTCTTTATGGGTGAAATTGGCCAACCGTATGGCGGGTTCCCAGAAAAACTTCAAAAACTAGTGCTTAAAGGACGTAAACCATTAACTGATCGTCCAGGAGCTTTAATGGAGCCAGTTAACTTTGCTGATGTTAAAGTAGAGCTAAAAGAAAAAATGGGTTATGAACCATCTGAAAAAGATGTGATTTCCTATATTCTTTATCCAAAAGTATTCCTAGATTATCAAGAAATGATTAATAAATATGGTGATGTAACCGTTCTTGATACACCAACATTCTATAAAGGAATGCGCTTAGGCGAAACCATTGAAGTAGAATTAGAAAAAGGGAAAATCCTTTTAATTAAATTAAATTCTATTGGAGAACCAATTGCGGACGGAACACGGGTTATCTATTTTGAATTAAATGGTCAGCCGCGTGAAATTAACATCCAAGATATGAATGTTCAATCAACAGTTATTGCGCGACGTAAGATTGACACAACGAATCCGGAACATGTTGGAGCAACAATGACAGGTTCTGTTATCCAAGTTGTCGCGAAAAAAGGCGTATCTGTGAAAAAAGGAGATCCTCTACTTATTACAGAAGCAATGAAAATGGAAACAACAATCCAAGCGCCATTTGATGGAGAAGTAAGTAGTATCCACGTATCTGATGGCGATACCATTGAGTCCGGTGATTTATTGATTGAAGTAAACAGAATCTAAAAACATAATGACTAACGGGTGGGAATAGAACGCTAATTAAAGTGCCAAACTTTAAAAATCGAGAAATTAAACGTGATAAAAGAGACGTTTTTTGAGATTGTTAGCGTGAAGTTGCCACCCGTTTTTTCTATTAAAAAGGAGAACTTACATATGAAATGGTTTAAAGGTATTGCGGTTGTTTTATTATTAGTGGTTTTAACGGCTTGTGGAAATACAGAAACAAAGGCACCAACAGAAAAAACGGAGGCAATAAAGGTAAAAGATGCAACCGGCGAAACGATTACATTAAAAGAAGCGCCAACAAAAATTATCTCACTTATGCCAAGTAACACAGAAATCTTGTTCGCACTAGGACTTGGAGAGGATATCGTCGGAGTTTCGGCATATGACGATTACCCGGCAGAAGCCCAAAAAATCGAAAAAGTAGTTTCAACAAATGTAGACACTGAAAAAATTATTTCACTAAAACCAGACTTAGTACTTGGTCATGAATCTATGCTTTCTGCCCAAAAAGATGCGTATCAACAATTAAGAGACACTGGTATTAATGTATTCGTAGTACCAGATGCAACTAATTTAAAAGATACTGAAAAAACAATTGCGACTATAGGTGAACTAACCGGAACTGAAAAAGAAGCAAAAAAAGTAACAACATCGATGGAAGAACAAAAAGCAACTATTGAAAAGAAAGCTAAAGAATTAAAAACCTCTCCAAAAGTTTGGATCGAAATTAGCCCGGATTTATATACGGCCGGTAAAGGGACTTTTATGAATGAGATGCTAGAACTTGCAGGAGGAACAAATATCGTTACCGAATCAGGCTTTATTCCTTATAACGAAGAAAAAGTAATCGAACAAAATCCTGATATTATCCTAACAGTTTATCCGGACGCAAAAGCAACTATTTTAAAACGTACTGCTTGGAAAGATATTTCAGCTGTTAAAAATAACCAAATTTATGAAATGGATGCCAATAAATTAAGCCGCCCAGGACCAAGATTACTTGAAGGAGCTGCGGATATTCAGGCGGTTCTTGAAAACTAATTGTTTAATATTGCAGATGAAGCTTTACAAAAAACAACTTTTAAGGTAATTTAACATAGGGTGTATTTTTTACTAAATTCCATTAGTAAATGAATGCATCAAATATTAAAAGCGATTTACACATAGAAGATGAGGCATAAATAGCAAGATTTAGGCATCTAAGACAACAAACTATACTAACAAGGTGTATTTAGTTTTTTATGGAGGAGTTGCCTATATAACATATAAAGCTGAATCTGGTTGTAAAACCATATTATTTTTCGGGAAGAAGTGTTTTTGTGAAACAAGTTATGGAAGTATTTAAAGAACAAGTGAAAAATTTACCAATGATATTTCGCATTGCACGCTATGAAGATAAGGCGACCTATCAAAGCCATTATTTGGGACTTGCTTGGCAAATTTTAAATCCATTAATTCAAATTGCTATTTATTATTTTGTGTTTGGTTTTGGTATGAATGCAAAATCAGGATCCGATGCTAGCTATATTGAGTGGATGCTTGCAGGTATTATCCCATGGTTTTTTATTAGTGCAGTTATTTTACAAGGTGCGAATAGTATTTACAATAAAATAGGTATGGTTTCAAAAATGAATTTCCCAATGAGTATTTTACCCAATATAACAATAGTTTCTAACCTAACAAGTTATTTTACAATGATGCTTATTTTACTAGGTTTGTTTGCAGTTAATGGAACACCTATTACCGTTTATTGGGGACAGTATTTGTATTATTTTGTAGCAATGATTGCTTTCTTGTTTAGTGTTACACTATTTAATGCAACTATTAGTGTTTTAGTAAGAGACTATTATATTATGTTGCAGTCTATCATGCGTGTACTTTTCTATGTGACTGGGATTGTTTGGAATTTAGAAACAATGTTACCGCAGTGGCTAGTTGATTTATTAAAACTAAATCCGATTTATTATGTAGTAAATGGTTTCAGGGAGACTTTCCTAATGCATAAAGGTTTTTGGGAGTCGCCGTCGTATACAATGTACTTCTGGCTAATAACATTTACATTGCTTTTTGTTGGCGCGACACTACACATGAAATTCCGCGAACGTTTCGTGGATTATTTATAGGAGGTTAGACAGATGGATAAAAATATTAAAGTATCATTTAAACATGTGTCAAAAGAATATGACCTCTATCAAAATAAATCAGATAAGATAAAAGGCTTGTTTATGCCCAAAAGCCAAAAAATGCAATCTTTTTGGGCTTTGCGAGATGTCTCTTTTGATATTCATGATGGTGAAACAGTCGGCCTTATTGGAATCAATGGTTCTGGAAAATCAACTATTTCTAGTATTATGTCGGGAGTTATTCCTCCAACACAAGGGGAAGTCATTATTAATGGAGAAACATCTTTAATCGCTATTGCAGTTGGGTTAAAAGGCCCGCTAACAGGTTACGAAAATATCCGCTTAAAACTACTTATGCATGGAATGAAAGGTTCGGAAATCAATAAATTAATGCCTAGTATTATAGAATTTGCGGATATTGGAGACTTTATCAATCAACCAATTAAAAATTATTCCAGTGGTATGCGTTCTCGTTTAGGTTTTGCAATATCTGTGCATACTAACCCCGATATTTTAGTTATTGATGAAGCATTGTCAGTTGGGGACCAAACCTTTTATCAAAAATGTGTCAATAAAATTAATGAATTTAAAGCTCGTGGAAAAACTATCGTGTTCGTCAGTCATTCGCTTGGACAAGTAAAAAGCTTATGTGACAGGATTATTTGGATGCATCACGGGGAAATAAGAGAAATGGGCGAGGCACAAGAAGTTGCTCGAAAATATGACGAGTTTGTAAAATGGTTCAATCAACAGCCAAATGATTATAAGAAAAAATACCAAAAAGAACATAAAGAGAATCAAAAAGCTCCACAGAAAAAAGTTTATCCTAATCCAAATGCGAATAAATATCGCTTAACACTTTTTGATAAATGTTTTTTAACAGTATTAATCATTTTAACTATTTTATTCGGGACTTTAGTAGCAACTGAAAAATCATTTAAAAGTTTAATTAGTGAGGGAACAACAAATCAAGTGGGGCATATAATATATGTAGATAAGCAACATAAAATTAAGTTATAAAAAAGAGACCATTTATGTAAAAAGAAGTGGTCTCTTTTTACACTTAAGAATTTTGAAGAATAGAATTCGAGATTAATAGGAAAATTGTTATATTGACTAATAGTAACTTATAGGCTATATTTAATTTCGTTAATTTTGTAATAAATCTGTAACTTATCAAGCCACAAAATTTGGTAGAATATAGGATAGTAACGCATTTTAAGGAGTGATTGAAGAATAATGATAAATAAAAAGTGGATGAAAATTGTAATGATACCAATTTTGGTTGTCCCAATGTATGGTTTGACAACTAATATAGGTAGTGAGTTACAAAATTCATTAACTGGAAAAAATTCCTTTGAGAAGGACGTAAAAGCTGCTACCACAGAGCAACAGGCGTTTATCAACAAATTAGCACCTGCCGCTCAAGCATCTCAAGAAAAATATAAGCTTTTATCTAGTATAACTTTGGCACAAGGAATTTTAGAATCTAACTGGGGAAAAAGTGGACTAGCAACAAAAGGTAATAATTTATTTGGAATAAAAGGGAAATATAATGGGCAATCTGTTATAATGCAAACCTCTGAATATGTTAATGGTCAATGGATAAAAGTAAATGCAGAATTTCGAAAATATCCAAGTTGGAATGAGTCTGTGACAGATCACACACTTTTATTAGTTAATGGTACATCTTGGAATAAAGATCTATATAAGAAAGTTATTAATGCAACTGATTATAAAACTGCAGCTACCGAACTTCAAAAAGCTGGATATGCAACAGATCCTAACTATGCTTCAAGTCTAATAAGAGTAATTGAAACTTATGATTTAGATAAATATGATGTAGTATACGATAAAATTCTATCTCAAAAAACCATCTCTGGAAAAGCTACAGTAACAAAGCCAACAGGGAATGCAGTTTGGACAATGCCGTATAAAGTTAAAGGTGTTACGCTTGTTGGTTCTGCTAGTAACTATGCAAATAAAGATATTGATTTAGTTTCTATGGCTACTACACAAAGAGGCACTTACTATCAATTTAAATATAATGGTAAATTGACAGGATGGATTGATGGAAGAGCGTTAACAATTTACGATAAAGTCAATTATGATAAAGTATATGTAGGAAGAGCTAAGATTACAAGTCCAGTGAGTAATGGAATCTGGTCTAAACCATATAATGTCTATGGACGAGAGTTTATAACAAATGCTACAACATATGCACAACAAGAAATAAAACTTTTACGTGAAGCTCAAACTGCTAAGGGAACGTATTATCAATTTAGTATAAATAATAAAACAATTGGTTGGATTGATAAACGTGCATTAACAATCTATCCTTATGATTCTATAGTTTCAAGTAAAAATGTAAATCTTAATGGACAAATAACTAATGTAGTTGGAAATGGAATCTGGTCTAAAGCCTATAAACTTGAGGGAACAACTTCAGTAGCCCCTGCATCAAAATATGCTAATATGGATGTAGCTATTAGTCAGCAAATAGAAACGCAACATGGTATTTATTACTATATAAGTATCAATGGAAGAGCAATTGGTTGGTTAGATAAAAAAGCTATTACGCTTTATGATGTTGAAGAGTATAATAAAACGGTTTCATTAGATGGTACAATTAAGAATGTAAAAGGTAATGCTATTTGGACAGCTCCTTATCGCACAGTTGGGACTAAATTAGTGGGTTCAGCAGAAACTTATCTAAACAAGGACGTTCAAATCATTCGAGAAGCAAAAACACCAAGAGGTACTTACTATCAATTTAAATCAGGAGGCAAAGTTATCGGATGGTTAGATAAAAAAGCCTTTGAATTATATGATAGTGTAACTTACAATAAAGCTGTTAATATGGAAGCTGTAATCGAAAATGTTGAAGGTAATGCTATTTGGACAGCTCCTTATAAGAGTGTTGGTGTTAAATTAATTACGTCTGCTGGAACTTATAAAAACAAAACAGTTAAACTAACTCGTGAAGCACAAACAAGCAGAGGAACATATTATGAGTTTAGCTATAATGGTAAAGTTATTGGATGGCTAGATAAAAAAGCTTTTAAATTTTATAGTACATTAGAATATGATCAGGCCTATGTTCGAGATGCTATGATTACAAATGTTAGTGGACATACAGTTTGGTCATTACCATATCAACTTTATGGAATAAAATCAGTTGGTTCAGCATCAAACTATGCTAATAAACAAGCTAAAATCACAAGACGTGCAAAGACTGAAAAAGGGATTTATTACCAATTTAGCATTAATGGAAAAAATGTTGGTTGGTTGGATGAAAGAGCCTTTGATGTTTATGATGCTATTGAATACAACAATGTAATTAATAAAAGTGCGTTATTAAGCAATCCAGTTGGTAATGGAATTTGGACTGAACCGTATAGAGTTATTGGAACGAAAAATGTGGGACAAGCAACTGCTTATGCTAATAAAACCGTACAATTAGTGCGAGAAGCTAAAACAACTCGTGCTACTTACTATCAAATGAGTTTGAATGGTAAAATAATTGGCTGGGTTGACGCACGCGCATTTACTAATGTAAAATAAAAAATTTCTTTGTTGTTACATCACGTAATTACAAAGTAAACTATGTAAAAAAAGAAAAATGAATTTGAGAATTCCATTTCAATAGGAGCTCAAATTCATTTTTTTATGCATAAAGAGTTTTTGTTAAAATAAAATACTTAAGCTATATACTAAAGAGGTGCTTTTTTAATATAAAAAATTAAAATATGAAACAAAGTACTTTTATCATTAAATTCAAAAAATAATAAAAGAATAGTGTTTTTGGATATAATATTTTAATGAAAATATTCCAGAGAAATTTTACTTTTTTAGAAAATTTCTTGTTTTTTAGTTATTAGGATCTATATATTTTATTTAATATTAGCCAGCTAAATTTTCACTATAAAAGTACTGGTTTTCTCTCTATTGCTTTTCATTTTAACACATTCAACAGTGGGTTTTTCTTACCATAAAAAGCCTCTTATATTGTACTTTAAGTGAACAATATAAGAGGCTTTTTAGCATGTTTCATTTATTGGAATCAGACTTTCTATTTGTACGATGGATTTTTTCTGATTCATAGCTTAACAACTTTTATGAGCTGAAGGGTGTGAATTATGATTTAGTGATATAAATAAGTTCTTTCAAAAAGTCCTTGTAATAAGTAGATTCAAAGTGAGAGAAAGAGTGGCCAAATGGATAGTTAAAATCCCCAATATATGTCTTTTTTGAAAAATCAATTACTTGAGCTTCAGGTAGTTTAGCTAAAAAGTAATTATTTAATCGATCCCAAAAATAGTTATTTTTTTCAATAGCCATTTTATTTTGGTAAGTTACTATTTTTCCATTCTCATCATAGTATGAGGTAGTAAAGCCACCTAAGTTTAAAATAACTTTATTTGCAGGAATTATTTCTGTCAAGTTTGTGATGAATTTGTCAGCATAAGCTTTCCACTCGTTAAAGAACACTTCATTATTAATATGATCTAATATTCTTTCATAAGAAATATCATTAAGTAGTTGGCTTTGTTCTATTATATAAGATAAAGTTATTGCAGTTTTATCATTAAGCCAAATAACTGGTCTAATTACATCTGGATAAAGGTCAATTAGGAAATAGTCAGAGTTAGAATTTTTGAGATTAGTGAAGAATTCTTTTTTTAAGTCTTCTTCGACTGTAATTCGTTCACTAGGTAAAATATCTTTATATTTCCCTAAATCGAATCCACTAGCAGGTTCAGTCATTACACTGATAATAGATGAATGAAACTGTGTAAAGCTGCATTCAAAGAAAGCCTTATAATCTGGGTTAAAGAAAGGCGATGAATTGAATGCGTTACGGCTAAAGCAAGTTCCCATGACAGCAATTTTAGTAATATCTTCCTTGATTTTAGGAGCGACAATTGTATCACAAGACAAATTATTTTTATCATTTCTAGATAAACAAGCACGAAATTTATTATCAGAAATAGGGAAAAAATCAGAGGAGCTAAGATCTATTTCATTTGGAACTAAAATAGGCAAATCAGGTGTGTTTTTGGAACGAATGAAGAAATCCCAAGTTGCATCTGCTTTATTTATAGGTCCAAATAAAAATTCTTTTTTGTTTATTCGTACTGTGTGCTTAGTTAGTCCTTTTTTTAATGGCCAAACTTGCTCTACATTGTATTCAAATGTACTAGCCTTTTTGTCTTGTCGTTTCACAACAATTTGGCTTTCTGAAAAATTATTCTCAGATTTAAACTGTAAAATAATTTCCTTTTTATTTTCTTGCAGTTGGCTTAATTTAACGTGTCTATGGATATTTTTTTTGAAATAAAATGATAATCTGTTGGATCCAGTAACATATGATCTTAAAGCAGCTAAAACTGGTGAACCTATTTCAATTTCTCTAGGAATGGACGTCTTTACATCTGAGTCAATGGAGAGAAATGTAGGCACCCCTTTTTGTGTACTTGTAGGTGAAATTTCAATGATAGCATCTAAAATATTAGTATCATCCACCAGGAAATCCGAGGTCAACTCACTAATCCTTATAGAAAAATCAGTTTCGTTATCCTTAAAAACTCCTAAATCAAAGGTTTGCTGTTGTTCATGGAATAAATAAAAGCTTGGTGTAGGTCTACGTTTTAGATGTAATTGAGCTGAAAATATGTCATCTGGAAGCGACGGGTTAATTTGTATTTTTCCGGAAATAGTATTTTCATTTAACGAATAGTTATTTAATGATGCTGTGAGTTCAATTGGTTTACTTATAAGTGTTAAAACGCCTTCTGGAAATTCAAAATGATATTCATAAAGTGAATTATTTGGACGGAAGGGTTTATTTATTATTGGTCCATCTGTAATTAAATGTGTATATGGATAATCACCATTTACTTTAAATTTCCATGCAACTTCTTGATCAGGCTGAGAAAAACTTGCAATTTCAGAAATGGATATAACAGCTTTGAATGAATTTTTTTGTTGCGTGAAAGGAATATTAAATTTTTGCTCAGGGTGTTTATATTCACGTAATTCATTATAATAAGCTTCAATGCTACTGATTTCCCCATCAGAAAAACCAGATATTTCCCATGTTTTAGAATTTGTCAATTGAATTTCTTTTATATAAAATTTCATCACTAACTCCTTAAAATTTAATTATCATATTGTATATTTTAGCATAGAATAACTATATTCCCTATCAAAATTAATTGAAAACATACTCATGTAAAATAAATTAATTAATTAAACTTAAAATATAAGTAGTTTTATCCTCTAAACTAGAAAGTTATTTTGGGGGATTTTCCTCTAAATTAAACATAACATTAATTCTGTTATTTTTGTCTCTACAGATAAATAAGGAATAGCCTACTTATTGCTAGATAAATTTTTGGATATATAGTTGATAAACTGTCTTAAATGAGATATGCTGTATATACTGATTGTAAAGAAAGCGTAATATTGGTAAGGGGTTGTAGAAAGAGTGAAAAAACCATTTTTAACTGTTGTAGTGCCTTGTTACAATGAAGAAGAAGTTCTGAGTGAAAGTGTAGCACAACTAACAAGTATTATTAAAAAACTAATTATGAGTGATTCAATAAGCGATAAGAGCCAGATTATGTTCGTTGATGATGGAAGTAAAGATAAAACTTGGGAACTTATTGAGGAGTATTCAGAGTCAAATGCACATGTATCAGGGCTTAAATTAAGTCGTAATTATGGGCATCAAGGGGCACTGCTAGCCGGACTTACATCTGCACATGTATATTCAGATTGTGTTGTTTCTATTGATGCAGATTTACAAGATGATGTGAATGCAATCATTAAATTCATGGAAAAATATCATGAAGGATATGATGTTGTTTATGGTGTAAGAGATAAACGAGATACAGATACTTATTTTAAAAGAAATTCTGCATTAGCTTTTTATAAGATTATGAGCAAATTAGGAGTTAATATGGTTCCTAATCATGCTGACTACAGGTTGCTTAGTAAGCGTGCTTTAACAGAGTTTTTGCGATACAAAGAAGAAAACATGTTTATACGAGGTATCGTTCCATTACTTGGATTTAAATCTACTAAAGTTTACTATAATAGAAATGAAAGGTTTGCTGGCGAATCGAAGTATCCATTGAAAAAAATGCTATTATTTGCAGTAGATGGTATTACGTCATTTAGTGTAGCTCCTATTCGCTTATTGCTTGTAGTAGGATCTTTTACATTTTTTGTGGGTGTAATTTTAGGTATATATGCAGTTATACAAAAATTACTTGGAGAAGTTGTTCCTGGTTGGACATCGTTAATTACCTCACTATGGCTAATTGGAGGAGTTCAATTAATTGGTATGGGGATTTTGGGTGAATATATTGGGAAGATTTTTAAACAAGTAAAAGGAAGACCGCGCTTTACAATTGAAGATAATGTCTTTGAAATGAAATGTAAGGAAAATAAAATCAACGAGAGTTTGGTGTAAAAAGAGTGAAGAATAAGTTAGTTTACATTTTTAATGCTATATTTATACTTATTTTTGGTTATCTGCTTTGCATGAGCATTTTTAAGCCAGAGTTTTTAAGCTTTGATTACCCAGTAACATTAATATTTATGAGTACGTCTGCCTTATTAGTTCTTATTGGTATCTTTCAGTTTAGTTCTAGATTAAATAAAAAAGGAGATGGTTTTTTAACCATCTTTTTGTTGATTATGATATTTTTGAGTCAAATTTATATGTTAGCTTCCTTGCAAATGGATTCATTTGCAGATGCTTTTGTTGTCAAAGGGGAAGCCTTAAAAATGTTAGCAAACGGTGGGCATGCTTCAGTTCAAGAATATTTTATGATGTATCCAAATAATATATTTATAACTATTATTAGATATTGGTTATACTCTTTAGGAGGCGTGTTTGGTATTACCAACACGTATTTACTAGAAAGTGTATTTTTATTTATTTGCATGAACATAACTATTTTTGTATTATTTTGGATTGTTCGTAAAGAAAATGGTGGCAAATACGCTAATATTTATTTAATTATTGTATTATTATGTGTACCATTACAAGGTTATATATGGTATTTTTATACAGATACCCTTGTATTACCTTTTGCTGCTCTAATTACACTATGTTATTATCAATACACAAAAAGTAAAAAATGGTGGTACTTTATAATAATTGGAATATTATTTGCAATAGGTTATCATATAAAACCAAATGTAATCATTTTGCTTCCAGCAATGATTATTCACCAATTTTTTATTATAAATTGGCGCAAAGTTTTTCTTAATATAATTATTTTAGCAATTTTCTTTGTTTCTTTGAGTAGTGTTTTTACACCATTGTCTGTACATTATGGTTTTAAAAAAAATGCAGAATTAGAATTCCCTCAAACTCATTGGGTAATGATGGGGCTTGGTGATCCAGCAGGTCGTTATAACAGAGATGATGTTGTATATACGTCACAATTCAAAACAAAAGAAGAAAAGCAAGAGGCAAATATAAAGGAAATCAAAGAACGAATCAAAAAACATGGTCCAAAAGGTTTGTTGGAACTTTATAATAATAAGATGCTAAACACTTGGACAGATGGAACACGTGCTTATACATGGTACACTAATTCGGCCTTAGATTATTCTGAACCATATAATTATTTTTTCGGAGATAAGCGTATGTTGTCGGAAATGGCTGCACAAATATTTCATATTATTAACTTACTTTTAATTTGTCTAGGAGCGTTACGATTTTACAAAAAAAGAGAATTTGATATATCATTTTTTATCAATATTACTTTGATAGGAGTATGGTTATTTCATTTAATTTGGGAGGCTAATCAGCGATACATCTTATTTGTCACTCCATTAATGATAGTTTCATCAATATACGGAGTCAAATTCATTATAGAGACTTTGTATACAAGTAAATTTGTTTTAAAAAGCAAGCTAAAAAAAGCATTTTTAATTACAAGTTTTCTAGTTTTTCTAATAAGTAGTATTCTTCTAGTTTTTGGTGGCAAAATAATTGCTGGTGATAAACATGATAGTAATAATTTTCTAATACATCAAAGTTATGCTCACATAGAAGTCCCTGTAACTGATAAACAAAAAATCGAACAGACTTTTAAGGCAAAGGAACCATTTAATTCTGTTCAGCTATCTATTTTGAAAAAGCCAGATAATGAAAGTAGATATCGTATTAAAATTACGAATGAATCGGATAATAAGATTATTTATAATCAAGTGAAAAAAGGAGTAGAATTTTCTGATTCGAGTCACTATAAATTGGTTGTAAATGAAAATCCTAATGTAGAAATGACATATAGAATTGAAATTTCAGAAGTTGAAAATAGCAATCTAAATCAACCACTAAAATTAGGGACTTACATTGAAGGAAATGTAGACCTTTATCCATTTGGGAATTTATACATTAATGGTAATAAGAAAAAAGATCAAGACATTGGTTTTGATGTTATGTATACTGAGTCAGAGCCTATGGTATCCAAATTCACATATATTATGTTTGGATTGTCTCTAGTAATCATTTTTGCAGGAACATATTATATATTTAAAAGAAGACGATAATTTGTATCATTAATATAATGAAGACAAGAACATAAAGATATTATTTGATATATATTTTTAATTAGGGAGAGTCTATAAAATGAACATTGATTCAAATAAACATATCGAACAGAATCGAGAGTCAGGCATAAGTATTATCATACCGCTTTTTAATGTAGAAGAAATAATTTTTGAAACACTGGAAAGTATTCATGATCAGACCTTTGAACTGTACGAAGTTTTATTAATTGATGATGGATCAACAGATAAAACAAAAGAAATCGTAATGCAATATATAAAAGATAAACCGCGATTTAAGTTATATAGTCAACCAAATGGTGGGCCAGCTTCAGCAAGAAATCATGGATTACGTTTAGCAAATAGAGAATATATTTGTTTTGTAGATAGTGATGATATTATTCCCAACTATGCGCTACAACTTATGTATGATGGAGCGATAACAACTGGTTCTAAATTAATTACTGGAGCAACGAAGCGATTTAACTCAAATGGTGAATGGTTTATACCAATGCATATTAAATATAACATTGCGAAACCTGGTATGAAAACATTATTGAAAAATCCAGAGTTATTTTATTCCATAGGGCCATGTGCAAAATTATATCACCATTCTTTAATTGAAGGTGTCTACTTCCCAGAAAATATTCGATATGGAGAAGACCAACCTTTTGTTTTGCATGCTTTACTACAAGCGGAAAATATTTATACTGTGGAGAAAGTGGTTTATTATTATAGACTTCGAGATGGTGAATCTCAATCGCTAACCCAATCTGTAAATAAAAATCCCATTCGTATTTTAAAATCTGTTTTTCAAATATTTGATTATGGTGAAGCGGAACTTTTAAAAAATAATACTGAATTTGAAGTTGCATTAAAATATTATCAACGTGTTTCAAGCATTGAACTTTGGGGAGCACTGAGAGCGGCAATTGAAAGTAAGAAAAGTGAAAACCAGAAAATTGCTTTTACTATGACGCTGGATTGGTTTAAAACTAAAACAGATGATTTTTTAAATATTATCCCTTCATTTAGATATTTTTTATTGCATAGTAGTATTGAACGGGTACAGTATATAACAAAAGATAATAAAGAGAATTATCGCAAACTTATTGCTTATCTATGGAGTAGGCAAGGAGAAGAAGCAAAAAAGGCATTTAAAAAAGCGTATCCGATTCATATGAAAGCAGCCTTACAGATTATCGATAATAATGATTGGAGTAGTGCACGTAAAATTTCCTTTAAATTTATTGTTCGACGCAAATTTAAAGCACCAATTTTAATTAGCAAAGTTAGTAGGAGAATTATATTTAAACTAGCTAGTTGGTTGCCACGGAAAAAAAATCAAGTAGTTCTTGCTACAGAACGTAATACACATTTAGAGGGTAATTTACTTGCTATTTATGATTATTTGTTTTATAACAACATGCCTCAGAAGGTATATGTGTTCTTAAGAAAGAATCGGAACTGGTTTGAAATGTTTCAGTTATATTATGTATTAGGAAGAGCGAAGACTATTGTTTTAGATGATTATTATAACAAAATTTATGGTTTGAAATTTAATAAAAATACACATGTAATACAGTCCTGGCATGCAACTGGAGCTTTTAAAAAGTTTGGATTCAGTGCTTTGGAAGGAACAGATGCAAACACAGAAGAATTTGAAACACGTGCCCATTCACCATATACAGATGTACTCGTTAGTTCCAAGGGGATTATTCCAGAGTATATGGAAGCCTTTAGAAAAAAAGAAAATCAAATTAAACCAATTGGTATTCCACGAACAGATATGTTTTTTAATCAAGAATATGTGAATTATACGAAAGAAACGTATCAAAAAATCTATCCACAATTAAAAGATAAAAAAGTACTTCTTTATGCACCAACATTTCGTGGAGGTCCGAATGAGCGATTCAATTACAGTGTTACACTTGACATCGCTGCACTAAAAAGAGAACTTGGGGATACACACATTTTATTGCTGAAGTTTCATCCAGTTATAAAAAATGTTTCTTTCAATTTAGATGCTGATGATCCATTCATTTTAAATTTGTCAATAAACCATGATATTAATGATTTAATGTTGTTTAGTGATGCTTTGATTACAGATTATTCTTCAGTTATTTTTGAATATAGCTTAATGAATAGACCTATCTATTTCTTTGCTTACGATATTGATGAATATTTAGATGAAAGAGGTTTTTATTTTGATTACAAGGCAACAATTCCAGGTGGGATTTTTAAAGATACAGAATCGCTAGTTGATTCAATTAAAAATGGAGATTACAATTTCGATGAGCTTCAAACATTTAAAAATAAATTCGTTGGAAGCTTAGACGGAAATTCGACAAAACGATTCGTTGAAACATATATTGCAAAAAATGATGAGGATGTGAGTAATATATGAATCTAGTAATAGAGAAACTTGTTATAGAAGGTTCTGGAAGCAGATGGGGAAGTCCCTATCTTTGTGAACAAATAAAGAATAAAGTGATGAATACATCAGCTGATTTTTTAATAGTTTGTTCAGAGTTTAATCAAAAAATCCTATTACAAATAGAAGATTATGTTACTCGCTGCTCTGAGAATATGGATGAAGCAGATATTCATTTATTCAATCAAAATCATGCGTTTTTACAATATTTACGCAAGCTACCAGATGAAAATAAGTATGAAATGACTGAGAAACTCCAATTTCTTGATGAAATATCACCTAAACCTGTGAGTACTTACTTGGAACGTGATCCCCATGTGTTATTGGAGGAGATGGGATCGTATATTTTGTATAATATTTCTTTTTTGAAAACATATTTTGAAAAAGCAGAAGAAAGAATGTGCCTAATTGATATTTTTCAAAAAGCAAAAATGATATGGAAGCATAGTGTTTTGGAAGAAATTGAAAATAATGAAGTTAAGATGCAAGTTGCTGATAATTACACTATAAATGATATGATTGATTGCTGGGATTTTTATAGGAAGTTGGAAGAGGACTACACAGAGTTGAGCTTAGTTTTACTGGATTTTGATAAAAACTTTTTTAACTATCTGATACGCACAAAATTAGGTCCAGAGTTCCAAAACAAATTAATAAATGGTGAATTAAATGATGCGCAAGAAGCTTTAAAAGATCTTACTAATTTTCTTAATAGCCATAATAAGCAATTAGTGAGTGAACTTATATCAGTAGGTTATTTTTACTTGCAAATTCCAGTTGAAAAATATTTTGTTTGGAGTGAAAATAAGCCATTCAGTATAGCATATTTACAATTTTTAAAGGTGCTTTTTGATAAAACTCACTATCAATCGAAACAATATTATTTAAAGTATTATCGGCGTGCTACAAATTCAGTATATAAAGCGGTGGGGTTGAATTCTATTAAACCAATTGCTAAAGCTTATAAACTTTATTATGTACTAGGATAAATTACTTAAAAAGAGAGCCAGCCAAATTTTAAATTTGGTTGGCTCTCTTTTTATTTCTTATCATTTTTATGAATTTGATGGTATAAATCATCAATTAACTTACTTACATCATTTTTTATTTCAGGATGTTTTAAAGCAAATTGCATAGTAGTTTGAATGAAACCGAATTTATCTCCTACATCAAATCGTTCCCCTTCAAAATCATATGCGAATACACGCTGTACCTCATTCAAGCTGTTGATAGCATCGGTTAATTGGATTTCGCCACCTGCTCCTGGCTGTTGTGTTTCTAAGAAATCAAATATTTGTGGTGTTAGTAAATAACGTCCCAAGATGGCTAAGTCAGATGGGGCTTTAGTAGGATCTGGTTTTTCCACAAAACCTTTTACATTATATAAATTTTTGTCATATTCATTAATTGGATCTATAATACCATAACGATATGTTTCTTCGTGAGGTACTGTTTGCACTCCAATAACAGAACTATGAGTTTTTTCATATTGATTCATAAGCTGTTTAGAACATGGGATTTTTGATTCTACAATATCATCACCTAACATAACTATAAAAGGTTCATTTCCAACAAAACCTTTAGCTTGAAGAATTGCATCACCAAGTCCTTTAGGTTTTGCTTGACGAATAAAATGTAGGTTGATATTAGTCGTTTGTTCTACTAGATGTAATAATTCCATCTTATTTTTTTCGCGAAGGTTACTTTCAAGTTCTGGTACGGAATCAAAATGATCTTCAATAGCTCGTTTCCCTTTACCAGTTACAATAAGAATATCTTCTATACCTGAGGCAACTGCTTCTTCTACTATGTATTGAATGGTTGGCTTATCCACAATTGGTAAAATTTCTTTCGGCATAGCTTTTGTTGCTGGTAAAAAACGTGTTCCTAGACCAGCAGCAGGAATAACTGCTTTTTTAACTCTCATATTTAATAGTCTCCTTCTATTCTGAAATTCATATAGACCATTTAAGTATACGCTAATACCTTTTAGATTTACAAGTTTTTCATTGTTATTATATGAAATGATAGACTTTTTGACAAACTTAGAAAAAAATAATATATTAGGCTAGATAGAAACTAGTTAGTTTTACTACTTCTATGTTACAATGAAGATAATGACTAAAAAAACAGTTAAAGGAGATTAGAGAATGATATACGCTCAAATTTTAGCTGGAGGAAAAGGTACGCGAATGGGTAACGTTAGCATGCCAAAACAATTTCTACCTCTAAATGGTAAACCAACTATTGTTCATACGGTAGAAAAATTTATTTTAAATACTCGTTTTGATAAAATTCTTATTTCATCACCAAAAGAATGGATGAATCATGCAGAGGACAACATTAAAAAATATATTTCTGATGACCGTATTGTGGTAATTGAAGGCGGAGAAGACAGAAATGAAACAATTATGAACGGGATTCGTTTTGTGGAAAAAACATATGGCTTAACTGATGAGGATGTCATTGTTACACATGATGCAGTTCGTCCGTTTTTAACACATCGAATTATTGAAGAAAATATTGATGCGGCACTTGAAACGGGAGCAGTTGACACTGTAATTGAAGCACTTGATACGATTGTTGAATCAAGTAACCATAACTTTATTACAGATATCCCGGTTAGAGATCAGATGTATCAAGGTCAAACACCTCAAAGTTTTAATATGAAAAAGGTGTATAATCACTATCAAAACTTGACGATGGAAGAGAAACAAATTCTAACAGATGCTTGTAAGATTTGTTTGCTTGCTGGTGAAAAAGTGAAATTAGTTAAAGGCGAAATCTTTAATATTAAGATTACTACTCCATATGATTTAAAAGTAGCAAATGCGATTATTCAGGAGCGGATAGCCAATGATTAATCAAGTATATAGACTTGTTTCAGAAAGACAGTTTGAAGTTGCCAATGTGGATGAAAGTTTAACGGATGATGTTATAGTTGTAAGACCAACACATTTATCTATTTGCGCGGCAGACCAACGTTACTATACAGGTTCTAGAGGGAAAGAAATGCTATCTAAAAAACTTCCGATGGCTCTGATTCATGAAGGTGTCGGCGAAGTAGTTTATGATGCAACTAAAGCGTTTAAACCAGGAGCTAAAGTAGTGATGATACCAAATACACCATTTGCCAGCGATCCTGTTATCGCGGAGAATTATTTGCAATCAAGCAAATTCCGTTCAAGTGGTTATGATGGTTTAATGCAAGACTATGTATTTATGCGGAGAGACCGTGTGGTTGCATTACCAGATGATATTAATATGAAAGTAGCAGCATTTTCTGAACTCATTTCTGTTGCTGTTCACGCGATTTTACGATTTGAATCAAAAAGTAATGCTAACCGTGAAACTTTCGGTGTATGGGGCGATGGAAATTTAGGTTTTATCACTTCTTTATTACTAAAATCTTGGTATCCTGAAAGTAAAGTATATATTTTCGGTAAAACACCTTACAAATTAGATTTCTTTTCATTTGTAGATGGTGCTTATTCAATTGATGATGTACCAGCTGATTTAGTTATTGATCAAGCATTTGAATGTGCTGGTGGAATGGGTAGCCAATATGCTGTAAGTCAAATTATTGATGTAATTAAACCAGAAGGAACGATTTCATTGCTAGGTGTATCGGAATATCCGATTGAGTTTAACTCACGCATGGTACTTGAAAAAGGGCTGACTGTTTACGGAAGTAGTCGCAGCGGTCGAGTTGATTTTGAAAAAACAGTAGAATTTTTATCAACAAACAAACGAGGCGTAGAATATTTGCAAAACCTTGTTGGAGAAGTTCATTCTGTTCATTCCATTCAAGATGTTATTGAATCATTTGAAGCTGATTTACGTAGCCCATGGGGTAAAAGCGTTATGGAGTGGAAGATATAATAAAAACATTGGGGAGTTTAGGTCATAAGCCGGTGATATTTGTTTGCTAAAGTTGATTTAGGAGGCAAGTTATTCGAATGCGTTTATTCGAAAATCATTTGCTTTATCCTAAACTTCCCAGCTTTTATATGGAGAGGGTAGTAGAATGAAATTTGCGATTATAATTCCTTTTTACAATGCTGAAAAAAGGTTAAAAGTATCCATAAATAGTGTTATTAAGCAGTCCTACCGTTTTTTAGAACATGTCGAGGTGCTGCTTATTAATGATGGAAGCACGGATAATAGCGGGATTATTGCGAATCATTACGCAGAAAAATATCCCAATAATATTCGCATGTTAAACATTCCGAACGGTGGACCTGCGAAAGCAAGAAACATTGGAATACATAATGTACGAGAAGATACTGACTTTGTCGGCTTTTTAGATGCAGACGATGTTTTATCTAGTAATATGTTAGAAAAGATGGCGGCTTTTTTAAATCAATCTAACGTAAATATGGTAGTACCAGCTTTTTATTATTTAGATGATTTTGGTAAAAAACAGAAAATTGCTCCACATAAATTAAATTATCGTTTTAAGAATGGCGATCGAATGGTGAATATTGAGGAAGAACCTCAGGCAATTCATTATTATATCGGGGGAACTTTTTTACGTTATAAGAGCTTGCAAGAGTTTTCGTTTGCTGAGGAGCTTTATTTTGGGGAAGATCAGCTCTTAATTACGCAATTTTTATTGAAGAATCGAACGTATGGATTAATTGCGGATGCGGGTTACTATTACTATCGCGATATGAAACAAAAGGGCTCGCTTGTAAGTTCTTCTTGGAAAAAAAATGAAAGGTATACAGCTTTTCTTGAAAAGGTATATCAAACATACATAGCAGATTCTCAAAAGGAATTTGGAAGCGTTATTCCTTATATAAAAACACTTATTGCTTATCATGCGAAGTTGTTTTTTTATAAGGAAAATGTGTATTTTAAAGAGGTACTAAATGAGGCTGAACAAGAAGGCTTTGTGGTTGAACTACAGCGAATATTGAAGGTAGTCGGAGCTAATACGATTTTGGCTCTAGACACGCCGCTTGTTGTAAAAGAAATGATGCTTTCGATTATGCGAAATGGTTGGCCAGTGCAGTTTGAAATGGAACCATTAAGTGAGGTACCGCTAGTTAGTATAAAAGAAGTCTATCGAATTGGTAAGCCTGCTGTAGTGGAACTATCGCTAGAAGAACAACGGCAGTCTTTGCCAAATGAAGGCCAGTTTATTCTTGGAGCAAGTACTGACAGCTCCTCTGCTAAGTTAATTACACGAAAATCTGACCAAAAAATTTGGGATATTTCGGTAAGAAAGGTTGGAAGTATAGAACGAGCGGTGTTTAATTTAAAACCATTTCAAAATAAAGTAGCAATCTTTTACAAAGATAGGTATAAAAAAATGTCAATTATCGAGTTACGTGTTATGAATAGCTTATTGGCAAAAATAAAACGAAATATCAAATTAAAACGAGATTTTAAATAAAGGGTGGGAGGAAATATCCTGATGAAGTTAGTACAAAAGGTATATTATCTGCTATTTAGGTTGGTGGGATTTTTACCTCGACAAAAGCAATTGGTGATGTTTGAAAGCTTTTCTGGAAAACAATATAGTTGTAATCCACGAGCGATTTTTGAATATATGGAAAAAAACAATCCAGAATATGAATTACTTTGGAGTGTGAATCCGAAATATGTCGAACTTTTTAAAGCGCAGGGTGTCCCATATGTTACACGTTTCTCAGTCAGTTGGTTATTTAAAATGGGACAGGCAAAATATTGGATTTCTAATAGTCGATTGCCATTAGAGCTACCGAAACCTAAAAAAACAATCTATGTGCAAACTTGGCACGGGACTCCTTTAAAGAAACTTGGGGTTGATATTGAAGAAGTCCATATGCCGGGGCAAACGACGGAACAATACAAAGCAGATTTTGTAAAAGAAGCGCAGAAATGGGATTATTTAATTGCTCCTAATGCATATTCTAGTGCTATTTTTAGACAAGCGTTTGGATTTACTGGTGAAATGATTGAATCGGGATATCCACGTAATGATATTTTATTTAGTGCGGACAAAGACGTGAAAATCGCAAATATCAAAAAAGCATTAAATATTTCAGAAGATAAAAAAGTTGTTTTATATGCCCCAACATGGCGGGATAATGATTTTTACGAAGCAGGAAAATACAAATTTGATTTAAAAATAGATATTGCTCAAATGCAAGAAAAATTGGGAGATGAAGTAGTTTTGCTTGTTCGGATGCATTATCTAGTTGCGGAACATTTTGATTTTGGGCAATATGGAGATTTTGTACGAGATGCATCAAAACATGAAGATATTCGTGATTTATATTTAGTGAGTGATTTGTTAATTACTGATTATTCTTCTGTATTTTTTGATTATGCGAATCTGAAACGGCCGATGTTGTTTTATACGTATGATTTGGCTGAATATCGTGATACGCTCCGTGGTTTTTATTTTGACTTTGAAAAAAATGCTCCTGGACCACTAGTCGAAACTAATGAGCAATTAATGGATGAGCTTGGTAAAATGCTTGTCAATCCGCCTGAAATAGAAAGTAGTTTTTTAGAGCAATTTTGTACTTGGGAAGACGGACATGCAGCAGAAAAAACGGTGAATATTGTTTTTGCTAAAAAATAGGCGGTGGAAAAATGAAAAAAATAGCAATTTATATTTATATGTTGGCTGTTAAAGTAGTTGGCGGTTTAGCAAGACTTTTTCCTATGCAGCAAAAAGTGGTGTTTTTAATTAGTTTTGAAGAGAATCCCGCAGCTATTATTAAGCAAATGGAGCTTGATAAATTTACGCCTAATACGATTGTTTTTTATGATCCACGTATAAATGTAACAAACATTTCACGAGATTTTCTAAAGCTAAAACCTAAAAATGTAGCTCAATTTATTCCATTAATGTTTCATCTTAATACGGCAAAAGTAGTTGTAACTGATAATTATTTTGTGGAATTAGCTGGGGAAAAATGGAGAAAAGGTGCTTCTTGTATTCAAATTTGGCATGCAAATGGTGCGCTAAAGAAGTTTGGCTGGGAAGATAAAGCAGCGCAAAAAAGAACCACAGCAGATAAAAAACGATTTCAAGCTGTTTATCAACGTTTTACGAATGTCGTCGTTGGGTCTGATGAAATGGCTTTGATTTTCCAAAAATCGTTTTTATTAGATGAAAAACAGCTATTAAAGATTGGCGTGCCCAGAACCGATTATTTTTTTGATAAGGAGAAGTTGAAAGCAAATTATGATTGGACCTTTCAATCGTTAAATCTTTCCAATAAAAAACAGCTATTGTATGCTCCTACTTTTCGTGATGATGAGTTACAAAACACGTCTTTACACTTAGATATTGCTGAAATGGAACGAGCACTGGGTGAGGAATATCAATTAATTTTAAAATTACATCCTTCGATTAGTAATGATTTAGAAAAGTTGGATAGTGATTTTGTCGTCTATGTAGATAAAGAAACACCCATTGAAACCTTGCTTCCAGTGGTGGATATTTTAATTACAGATTATTCATCAATTCCATTTGAATTTGCTTTACTTGAAAAGCCGATGATTTTTTATACCTATGATTTACAAGCATATGATAAAGCTAGGGGACTTTCGGATGGCTTTTTAGAGACAATTCCTGGTCAACCTGTTTTTACAACGACGGAACTAATTGAAGAAATTAAAAAAGGGTCGTTTGATTTAGAAAAAGTACGCCAATTTGCTACCAAATGGAATAAATACTCAGATGGATCCTCTAGCTTGCGATTTGTTTCGCTTCTAAAAGAAAGGCTGGAAAAGTAGCATTGCTAACCAGTAGAGATTTTTTTTGTTTCTTGATATACTACTAAAGAAAGTAGGTGAGCTGATGAAAAAAGTAATTACATACGGCACATTTGATTTAATTCACTGGGGGCATATTCGTTTATTAGAACGTGCTAAATCACTAGGAGACTATTTGATTGTAGCGATTTCGACAGATGAATTCAATCGATTGAAACATAAAGAAGCATACCATAATTTTGAGCATCGTAAGCTGATTTTAGAAGCGATAAGATATGTGGATGAAGTGATTCCAGAAAGTAATTGGGAACAAAAATTAGACGACGTTAAAAATAAGGATATTGATATTTTTGTAATGGGGGACGACTGGGAAGGTGAGTTTGATTTTCTAAAACCATACTGTGAAGTCGTTTATCTACCTCGGACAGATGGTATTTCTACTTCAAAAATAAAAGATGATTTGAAATAGTAACGGCACAAAATGAGTACTCCAATAATGTTTAATTATTAGGTGGGATGCTTATTTTGTGCTATTATTATTTATAAATGATAACTAAATTAGAACAGTTAGGTTAGGAGCAAAAGGAATGACAAATTTATTTCAAGATGATAGTCTAACGCTGCATACAGACCTTTATCAACTTAATATGATGAAAGCGTATTTTGACGATGGACTTCATGAGCGTAGATCGGTATTTGAAGTTTTTTTCCGTGATATGCCATTTGATTCAGGTTTTGTTGTATTTGCTGGACTAGAACGAATTATTCACTATATGCAAAATTTACGTTTTACGGAAACGGATATTACCTATTTACATGATGAACTTGGCTTTGATGGACCATTTTTAGAATACTTACGAACATTTAAATTTAAAGGGAATATTCTTGCTGCGAAAGAAGGAGAATTTGTTTTTAAAACAGAGCCTATCTTGCAAGTGGAAGCAAGTCTTGCAGAAGCGCAGTTAATTGAAACAGCTTTACTTAATATTGTGAATTTCCAAACGCTAATTGCAACCAAAGCAGCACGAATTCGTTCAGTTATAGAGGATGAAACATTTGCAGAGTTTGGAACAAGACGTGCACAAGAATTGGATGCAGCTATTTGGGGTACACGGGCAGCCTATATTGGCGGTTGTGATTCTACAAGTAATGTTCGCGCTGGAAAAATATTCGGCATTCCTGTGTCTGGTACGATGGCGCATGCGATGGTTCAAGCTTATCGTGATGAACTAGAGGCATTTAGAAGCTATGCTAAAACACATTTTGATTCCATTTTCTTAGTAGATACATATGATACGCTAAAATCAGGTGTTCCAAATGCCATCAAAGTAGCACAAGAAATGGGTGACAAAATTAATTTTATTGGTATTCGTTTAGATAGCGGGGATATGGCTTTCCTATCTAAAAAAGCCCGCCAAATGCTAGATGATGCTGGTTTCACCGAAGCGAAAATTTTTGCTTCTAGTGATTTAGATGAACATACGATTTTATCTTTAAAAGCCCAAAAAGCAAAAATTGATTCATGGGGCGTGGGTACGAAACTAATTACTGCATATGACCAACCTGCACTTGGAGCCGTCTATAAAATGGCTGCAATTGCGGATGAAAATGATATTTTACAAGATTCGATTAAGCTTTCTAGTAATACTGAAAAAGTTTCCACTCCAGGTAAGAAAAAAGTTTACCGGATTATTACGAGCGAAGATGGCTTAAAAGCAGAAGGAGACTACATTGCTTTAGAGGATGAATCGCTTGAAAACGTTGATAAATTAACGATGTTCCACCCAGTGCATACGTACATTATGAAAACGGTGGAAAATTTTACAGCCCGTGAGCTACTTGTACCGATTTTTAAAGACGGCGAACTAGTCTATGAAATGCCAACTTTAGATGAAATTAAAGCGTATAAAGAAGAAAATCTAGCACTACTTTGGGATGAGTATAAGCGTACTGTTCGTCCGGAGCAATACCCAGTAGATTTAAGTGTCAAATGTTGGAAAAATAAAATGCGCAATATCGAAAAAGTCCGGAAGAGTGTTCAATTACATTCACCAGTTGAATTAGATATGCCGTTTTAGGAGGAATTATGATGGATATCAGAAAAAGAATTTTAGCAGATATGCAAGTAGCAGAAACAATTGATGCTCGGGCAGAAATTAGAAAAAGTGTTGAGTTTTTAAAAGCATATTTAAAAAAGAACCCGTTCTTAAAAAGCTTTGTTCTTGGGATTTCTGGTGGGCAAGATTCCACGTTAGCAGGAAAATTAGCACAAATGGCGATAAGTGAACTACGCGCAGAAACGGCTGACGAGGAGTATCAGTTTTTCGCGGTGAGCTTACCATACGGAATTCAACTAGATGAATCGGACCGTCAAGATGCCCTTGATTTTATGCAACCGGACAACAGACTGACCGTCAATATTAAAGCTTCAGTGGACGCAAGTGTGGCGGCTCTTAGTGAAGCGGGCGTTGAGCTATCTGATTTTGCAAAAGGAAATGAAAAAGCGCGCGAACGAATGAAAGTCCAATATGCGATTGCGGCAATGAATAAAGGTGTAGTTGTTGGAACCGATCATTCGGCAGAAGCAGTTACTGGCTTTTATACAAAATATGGTGATGGCGGAACGGATATAAATCCACTATTTCGCTTAAATAAACGTCAAGGCAAGGCACTTCTAAAAGAGCTTGGTTGCCCGGAACATTTATATATGAAAAAACCGACTGCTGATTTAGAAGATAATAAACCAGCGCTTCCCGATGAAGTAGCTCTAGGTGTTACTTACGACCAAATTGATGATTATTTGGAAGGCAAAACAGTTCCAGCAGAAGCAGCAGCAAAAATTGAAAACTGGTTTATTAAAACAGAGCATAAGCGCCATATGGCAATTACGATATTAGATGATTTTTGGAAATAGGAGGTTGTTTAAATGAAAGTTGGTTATGGATTATTAACAGCTTTTTATACACATCCTGGAGAGCGTGATCAGTTAGTGAAGCTCTTGCTAGAAGCGGCAGAAGGCTTGGAAGAATATAATACATGTATCCAGTACATCGTTAGTGTTTCAGAGACAGAAGCGGAGACGATTTTTGTTTCAGAAATCTGGGTCGACAAAGGTCATCATGAAGCTTCTCTTGATAACATTGCTGTAAAGAGCATGATTGCAAAAGCTAAACCGCTAATCAAAGAAGTCAAACGCATCCAAGAACTAGATATCCTTGGCGGCAAAGGAATGTAGATATGCAAAACAAGAATGATTCTGGGATTTTCCAGAGTCATTTTTTGGAGGGATGAAGTTGAAAACATTAATGATTGTCTGCGCTGGCGGAGCGACTTCCAGCTTAATGGCACAAAACGTGGTGAAAAGCGCGGTTTCAGAAGGATTGGATGCTGTACTTGTTTTTCCAGAAGATGTGAAGTACCAAGATCGTTTCCGTGAAAATTTTGGCGAGCGAGATTTAGTTGTTGTAATGGGTCCCGTTGGCGCAATAACGGCTGGGAAATTCCGCAATTATAAAGAACAAGTCGATGCAGTGCTAGTCGCGCCACAAGTAAAATACATGTATAAAACAGTAGAAGAAGTTTTAGGGGAGCTTGAAATCCCTTGTGCTAATATAAATTCACTTGATTTTGGTCGAATGCGCGGCGATAAAATTCTCGTCCAAGGTTTAGGGCTGATAGACGAGAAAAATTCCAAATAAGGTGTTGCAACTTTAGAGGGGACACGTTAAAATGAAAGAAGATGAAAAGGACAAGTGATTTGTCCTTTTCTTATTATTACCGTGAAGTAACCGCATTTTTGCGGTTTCATTTTATAGATAAGGGTGGTTTTGTTTAAAATTATGAAAGACTTTACCGAGCAAGAGAAAATTATCGTTCTAGACTTTGGTAGCCAGTATAACCAACTTATTACGCGCCGTATCCGTGATTTTGGCGTGTATAGTGAATTACATCCGCATACTATCACACTCGAAGAAATGAAAGCACTAAATCCAACGGGAATTATTTTTTCAGGAGGACCAAACAGCGTATACGATAAAGATGCTTTTCGTGCGGATGAAAGAATTTTTGACATGGGTATTCCGATTTTAGGAATTTGTTACGGCATGCAATTAATGACTGTCCATTTTGATGGGAAAGTAGAAGCCGCAAAAGACCGTGAATACGGAAAAGCAGATATCCATGTAGAAGTACCTAACCGTTTATTTGCTGGACTTCCAACTGATCAAGTAGTTTGGATGAGTCATGGCGACTTAGTGGTACAAGAACCAGCTGGATTTGAAGTAACGACAACAAGCCCATCTTGCCCGATTGCCGGAATTGCTGACGAAGACCGCCAACTTTACGGCGTACAATTCCACCCAGAAGTACGTCACTCCGAATACGGAAACGAATTACTGAAGAATTTTGCATTAAACATCTGTGGCTGTAAAGGCGACTGGACAATGGAAAACTTTAGCGAAGTCGAAATCGCTAAAATCCAAGAAATCGTTGGCGACAAAAAAGTCTTGCTAGCTCTTTCTGGCGGTGTAGATTCCTCTGTTGTAGGTGTGTTAATCCATAAAGCGATTGGCGACCAACTAACCTGTATTTTCGTTGACCACGGCTTGCTTCGTAAAGGTGAAGCAGACCAAGTAATGGCAACTTTACAAGGTGAATTCAATATGAACATCATCAAAGTAGACGCGAAAAAACGCTTCATGGACAAACTAGCTGGCGTTTCTGACCCAGAACAAAAACGCAAAATCATCGGCAACGAATTCATTTACGTTTTCGATGACGAAGCAAACAAACTAGACGGCGTAGAATTCCTCGCACAGGGAACACTTTACACCGACATTATCGAAAGTGGTACAGCAACCGCCCAAACAATCAAATCACATCACAACGTTGGCGGACTACCAGAAGATATGCAATTTCAACTAATCGAACCACTAAACACCCTTTTCAAAGATGAAGTTCGCGCCCTTGGAACCGAACTTGGTATGCCTGATGCAATCGTTTGGCGCCAACCATTCCCAGGTCCAGGTCTTGGAATCCGTGTCCTTGGCGAAATCACCGAAGAAAAACTAGAAATCGTTCGTGATTCTGATTATATTTTACGCGAAGAAATCAAAAAAGCCGGCTTAGAACGCGAAATCTGGCAATACTTCACAGCCCTTCCAAATATCCGTAGCGTTGGTGTTATGGGTGACGGTAGAACGTATGACCATACTGTGGTTGTTCGTGCGGTGACGAGTATTGATGGGATGACTGCAGATTGGGCTCGTATTCCGTGGGATGTGCTGGAGAAGATTTCAGTGCGGATTGTGAATGAAGTAGCTCATGTGAATCGGGTTGTTTATGATATTACGAGTAAACCGCCTGCTACGGTGGAGTGGGAATAAAGAACCAACATAATATGGATGGGGAATATCGATAAATCAACGTTTTTCAATTACTAAAGTGCTTGATTTTCATTAAAAATGATATGGTTCCCTACCTTTTCCCTACCAAAATAACCCCTGCTAAGATAGTACTTAGCAGAGGATTTTTGTGTAATCCTACTTTTTAACATATAGATAACTTCACAAATGCATATTTTCAATTTATTGATAACAGTATTCAATTTTTTATTTATCTAAGAATGCTTTAACCATCAAACTATATCTTTCTATAAACACTTAATCCTTTCTTATCTTTACTCTGTTTAAATATTCTACATTCTCTATTCAATCCAAAGGAAGCAGCGAAATAAACTCCATAGTTTGTTAAATTTTAAGATGCACTCATTTCAATACCACCAAGTCGAATAACAAACTCTTCTAGCGTTGTTTTGGGTAGATGGTTCTGATGCAATGTTACTAATTTCTTGATTTCACTATCACCGATAAACTAAAACGTTTACAAAATTTTACCTTGGAGGATAAAACATGAATTCAACAGTTACTTTCTATGTTACTCGGCATGGCGAAACATTACTTAATCAGTTACATAAAGCACAAGGTTGGGCAGATTCCCCATTGACTGAAAGAGGAATCCAATCAGCCTCACAATTAGGACTACAACTGAAAGATGTTCAATTTTCGTCTGTATTTTCCAGTGATACATCCAGAGCTTTACAAACTGGAAAAACCATATTAACTGCACAGGGGCAAAATGAGTTGCAAGTTATTACTGATAAAAGACTCCGCGAGTGGTGCTTAGGGAGCTGGGAAGCAGAAAATAATGATAAGTTCATTTCAAGTATGATGAATGAATTGCAGATTCAAAATGATTTTTCAGAACTTAATTTTCGTCTGTCAGAAGTTCATGAAGTTATTTATAAATCCGATATAACAGGAATGGTTGAACCGTTTCATATGATTACGGATAGGTTGGAAAGTTTTCTCAAAGATATAGGCGATAATTTTATTCACTTGAATAATCCAAACATCCTAATTGTTACTCATGCTTTTACTATTAAAACACTGTTATATTTGTTTTCAAAAGAAATGTTGCGAAAAAAACCAAAAATCAAAAATGTCGATATTATTATCATTAAATATGATGGTAAAAGTTTTTCTATCCTTACATGATAAGCATAACTCACCTATGCAGTTAATGGCGAGAATTATATTTTTACAACTACCAGCTCGTTTGTTGCCACAAGTCATGACATGTTACGCTGAAACGCTCTGAAAATTAGTTTAGATATTTGCTATTTTGCGAACCAGTTGAGTCACTAACAAAACTACAAACCCAATAAAATAAGTCAACAGCCAAGAATGCTGTTGACTTATTTTATTGGGTTTTATGACTAAAATC
Source organism: Listeria immobilis (assembly GCF_014322765.1). Classification (GTDB taxonomy): domain Bacteria; phylum Bacillota; class Bacilli; order Lactobacillales; family Listeriaceae; genus Listeria; species Listeria immobilis. The sequence continues at coordinate 36,333 of NZ_JAASTZ010000025.1, forward strand.
ATTCTTTCAGGTTCTATTTTTTAGGCTGACTATTTCTTTCTTCACTTCTTCACTGAACATTTCTAAACGGTCTTCTCGTGTTGCTTCAACATGATATACATCATTTGCTTTATCGTATTTATAAGTCTGAATAACTTCTTCTAGTGTTTCCTCACCAATTCCATAGTAGATAATCACTGAATTGTCCATAGTTAATCCAATTACTTCAAAATTAGTTGTAAACACCTTGACTAGATAATGAAATTACGGCATTATCGACAGTTAAATCTATTTTAGTACGTTTTGCTGAAGAAATTAATGATAAAGCTGATGTACATTTAAAATTACTTGATGATGATATGCTGTTTGCTTCTATAAATGCCCTTTCTTTTTCAGATAACCAAATTAAAGAAAAGGAGAGTATATCAATGGATGAACTCCATAAAGCAAGTGAAAATTTAAATAAACTAGAAGATAAAGATATTCGTATTATTTATTTACCACCTATGGCTATAGCGGCGGCTTATGCTTCAGGAGAGGGTTGTGAGGGAAAAGCATTGGATATGATTAGTAAATTTACAAAAGAGAACGATTTATTGAAAATAAAACCAGATGCTCGAAGCTTTGGCTTTGACTGCTCTGACGTTTCTATTGAGATTGGTGAAAATTCACGCATTTATGAAGTATGGGTCTCAATACCTGATAATATGGAGGTCCCAGCACCACTTTTAAAACGAAAATTCAGTGGGGGATTATATGCCGCACATGTGCTGCGGTCATGGGATTTCTCTGATTGGCGATGGTTGACAGAATGGGTTGATGCAAGTGATAAGTATGAAAGCGATTGGGGAGCGCCTCGATGGGATTCACCTGAAACAGTTTTTGGACAAGGATTTGAAGAAACACTAAACTTCTATAATTTTGTTCAGAAACATAATTCTGAAATGGGTTATCTACAACTTGATTTATTATTCCCTATAAAAGAAAAATATAACTAGAGGGGAGCTATAGAATGAAAAATTATGAAATTGGTTCGATACTTTCATTTGGGAATTATAACTGGCGAGTACTTGATATAAAAGAAAATAGTGCTTTAATTATAACTGAAAATATTATAGAACATCGTGTTTACCATGATGCGTATAAACAGATAACATGGGCTGATTGTGCGTTAAGATTCTATCTTAATGGTGAGTTTTATAATACATTTTCTGCTACTGAGAAATCGAAAATAGTTTCTGTAATCAATAAAAATGATGATAATCAATGGTATGGTACAGATGGGGGAGTAGATACCAAAGATAGCATATTCTTATTGAGTATTGAGGAAGTGACATGCCATTACTTTGGTGATAGTAGTTCAAAATTATATGAGCCGGGAAAGAATCAAAGATATTGGTTTGAAAGAAAAGATGATAATAACAATAAACGGATAGCAAGATTCGAGGGCAAAACTGGAGTTTGGTGGTGGCTTCGTTCACCTGGGCGAGTAAATGTAAAAGCGGTATATATACACGGTGATGGTAATGTGGGAATTCAAGGAAATAATATATTTAAAGGCAATATAAGTGATCGCAAATGTACTGGTGGTGTTCACCCAGCTTTATGGATGAAATTTTATTAAATAGTTATTAGCAACACTCATGTTGAAGTGGTGCTACTGACATAGTACAATAAAAGTAGACCCAGGGTTAGAGAAAAAATGATAAAATAAAAGAAAGAAAACCCAAGTGTCAA
>NZ_JAASTZ010000026.1 GCF_014322765.1 Listeria immobilis
CGAACAGATGACCGCATAAAAAATACCAACCAGATTTCTCTGGTCGGCATTTGGTCTAACTTTTGGGTCTCACTACAGTCAGAATAACGACGGCTGGTCTTTTTGGTTTTATTTATTCTTATACAGATCAACAATTTCTTTCGCTAAATCTTTGAAAGTAATTGCATTCATTAAGTGATCTTGTGCGTGAACGAGTAGAAGGGATACTTCTGTTTTTTCGCCACGTGCTTCACCTTGTATAAGTTTTGTTTGAGAATGATGCGCTTCAAGTAGTGCTTGCTCGGCTTGGGCGATTTGTTCGTCTGCTTGAGCAAAATCGCCTTTTTTAGCGGAATCAATTGCTAACATAGCGTCACTTTTGGCATTACCACCGAACACGATCAAGCTCATAATTGTTTGTTCTAAATCCATCTGTACACACGTCCTTAAAGATTTGGTTTTTAAAAATTATTCTGCAGTAACGCCTTCAGCAGCAAGTGCTTCTTTTTCACGACGTAGCTCTTGGATTTGAGCAATTTTCGCGAATGGAAGGAAGATTAGAATAGATAATCCTAAGTTTACAGCTGCAAGTACGCCACCAGCGATACTTTGTGTTGCAAGTGCTCCACCGATAATTGGTGGTGTAGTCCAAGGAGTTACGATAGTACAAGCTGGTACCCAACCAATAGCTGTTGCAATATAAGCTACAGTTACAAGTACAAGTGGTGCCAAGATGTACGGAATGAACATAATTGGATTCAAGACGATTGGAAGACCAAACATCATTGGTTCGTTAATGTTGAAAAGACCTGGCGCTGCAGACAATTTAGAAACTGTCATGTACGCTTTATGTTTACGAGCTACGATAAAGATAGCAATGATTAAACCGATAGTCGCCCCAGTTCCGCCTAAGTTGACGAAAGAGTCAAAGAAAGGTTTGTTAACGATGTAAGGTAATTCTTTTCCTGCTTCTAATGCTTTTACGTTAGCTTCAATAGCTGGAATGTTAATTGTTTGCATGAATGGGTCGATAATGTTCGCACCGTGCAAACCGAAGAACCAAAGGAATGCAGAAATGAATGCCAATAGAAGTGCTGCTGGCAAGGAGTTCGCAAGACCCATGAACGGTTCCTGTACTAATTCGTAGAAAGAAATAACTAGGTTACTTACACCTGCTGCTTGGAAGAACGCAGTGATAAGACCAAAGATAGATACAGTAATCATTGCAGGGAATAAAGCTGCGAATGAACGAGATACTGCTGGTGGAACACCGTCAGGCATATTGATAATTAGTTTCGGGCTGCCACTCAAACGAGTGAAAATTTCTGTAGAAAGAATTGCGATAATTAAAGCTAAGAAAAGACCAGTTGATCCAAGGCCACCAGTATTTGGTACACCATCTGCACCAGGAGCGATTGCGCCAATAGTGAAGAAAGAAGCAACAGATACTACACCAGAGGATAGAGCATCTTTGTCATATGATTTAGCTAAGTTGTAAGCTACAGTGAAAGCGATGAGTAATGCTAAGATAGCAAAAGTACCGTTCCAAACGTTTTGACCGAATGCTTGCCAAGTTCCTTCACCAAATAAGTTATTCATGAATTTTTGGTATGCTGGAATTGGGAAGTTGTTAATTAATACGGCGAAAGACCCTAGAATCATTAGAGGCATAGTTGTGATGAAACCATCACGAATTGCGACTAAATGACGTTGCCCACCAATTTTGGCTGCATAGGGAATGAAGTATTTCTCCATAAAAGCGATAAAACCATTCATTTTTTTATTCTCCTTTTTTGAGGTAAAAGTAATAACGTCGGTTAAGATGAACACATAAATTCTAAATCTTGACGTTAATACTATTCCTCTTCATTTTTTTATAATTCTCAGCTAGTTAGCTGTAATTACCCTCTTTTTACTTCATTAAATCTAATGCTTGATCTAAAACTTTGTCGCCTTTCATCATTCCGTAGTCAACACTGTTAATAACAGCTAACGGAATACCTTTTGGCTCCAATTTTTTCTTCATGTTTCCTTCTAAGAAACGTACTTGAGGTCCAAGTAGTAAAACATCAATTTCGTCTAAATGGTTAGCTGCTTCTGCTTCGGCCACTGCAAAGATTTTTGCTTCTAAACCTCTCTCTTCTGCTGCTTTTTCCATTTTGGTAACTAATAAGCTGGTAGACATACCTGCTGAACATACTAGCATGATTGTTTTCATGATTAAATTCCTCCTTCAAATAATTCTTTTAACACTTAGTATATATGCAAGTACTGTGCCAACTTTAAATGGGGCTATAAAAGGGTTTTCATTTCGTAGATTGCTTACACATTGAATTTTAATGTGTGTAATTTCTACACACATTAATTTATTAACGGAATCTTTATGCGTGCGGTTAGAATCTTAACACTGTCTTTATACAAATGTTGTTAGGATTAAGGTTGAAAAGAGTACTTGGAGAGGGTGAACTAAAAATGGGTATTGTTCTAGTTATCGCTGGAATAATTGGTTTGGGTCTGTTGGTATATTTATTTTATGTGTTATTTCGAGGTGAAAATCTATGAAGTATATAGTAATGCAAGATGTGTTCTTCTTAGTTTTACTGCTAATTTTAGCGGTACCTCTTGGGATTTATATGTATAAAGTAATGATTGGTCAAAAGGTGTTTTTATCAAAAGTACTTGAACCAGTAGAACGTCTAGGCTATCGCTTGATGGGAGTTAATGGTGCAGGGATGTCTGCAAAACGTTATGCTCTTTCGGTTCTTGCTTTTAGTGCTATTGGATTTTTATTTATAATGGCCATTTTGATGTTGCAAGGATTTTTGCCGTTAAATCCTGAAGGTATGGATGGGCTTAGTTTTAGTTTGGCGTTTAATACGGCGGCGAGTTTTGTTTCTAATACGAACTGGCAAGCTTATTCTGGTGAAACGGCTTTATCCTATTTCTCTCAGTCTGTTGGTTTAACTGTACAAAATTTTGTTTCAGCAGCGACAGGGATTGCCGTTTTATTTGCAGTTATTCGCGGCTTTATATGGAAGAAAGAGAAAACGGTAGGTAATTTTTGGCAAGATTTATTTAGAGTAACGCTTTATATATTATTACCGCTATCGCTTATTTTAGCGCTTGTTTTAGTATCACAAGGTGTGGTTCAATCATTTGCTAGTTATTCTGTAGTAGAAACGCTTGAAAATGGTGCTAAACAATTAATTCCACTTGGACCAGCAGCAAGCCAAATTGCGATTAAACAGCTTGGAACAAACGGTGGTGGATTTTTTGGTGCGAATTCGGCATTTCCATTTGAAAATCCATCGAGCTTTACTAATTTATTGGAAATGCTTTCGATATTACTTATTCCAGTGGCGCTAATTGTGATGTTTGGTCGAGCTGTAAAAGATAGTAAACAAGGTAGAGCCATTATGTCGGCCATGCTGATTGTTTTTGTTCTCGGCTTACTAGCGATTACTGTTTCAGAACAATTTGCTGGTCCTAGTTATCAAGGTGTTGCCACTTCTGGAAACATGGAAGGGAAGGAAGTGCGATTTGGTGTTGGAAGTTCTGCATTATTTGCTGCTTCCACAACGGCTGCTTCTAATGGTTCCGTGAACGCGATGCATGATAGTTTGACTCCGCTCGGTGGTTTAGTTCCAATGTTCTTTATGCAGCTTGGAGAAGTCATTTTTGGTGGTGTTGGTAGTGGGCTGTATGGAATGATTGCTTTTATTATTTTGACAGTGTTTATAGCTGGATTATTAGTTGGTCGAACCCCAGAATATTTAGGAAAGAAAATTGAACCATCTGACATGAAAATGGTTTGTTTGCTTATTTTGGTTCCACCACTGTTAACTTTATTTGGCACAGCGGTAGCAGTGATGATGCCTAGTGTACAAGCTTCTGTTTCAGCTAGTGGGGCGCATGGATTCTCTGAAGTCCTCTATGCATTTACTTCCATGGGAAATAATAATGGTAGTGCTTTTGGCGGTTTTTCAGCAGACACGACATTTACAAATATAGTTGGTGCAATAATGATGCTTCTTAGCCGTTTTATTCCATTAATTGCGGCGCTTTATTTAGCTCAAAATATGGCAGGGAAAAGTCCGGTTGCAGCTAGCAGTGGGACATTGTCGACAAAAAATGGGATGTTTATTGGTCTTTTAATTGGTGTAGTTATGTTAGTTGGGGCGCTTAGTTTCTTGCCGGCACTTGCACTTGGACCAATTGCGGACTTTTTTACAACTTTCAAATGAGGTGAATAGAAATGATGGAAAAAGATATTTGGAAAGACGCACTAATTCAGTCGGCGAAAAAATTATCTCCAAAGTTGCAAGTGAAAAATCCCGTGATGTTACTTGTTTATGTAGGAGCTATTTTAGCAACGGCGCTTTATTTCCTTGGTTTTTTTGGGATTTCAGATGAAAAATCTGGTTATACATTAGCAATAGCATTAATTTTGTGGTTTACAGTTTTATTTGCGAATTTTGCAGAAGCGATTGCGGAAGGGCGTGGTCGGGCACAAGCGGATAGTCTGAAAATGGCGCGGAAAGCCGTATTGGCTCGGAAATTAAAGAAAATAGAAGATAAAACGGATGTTATCGAAATAGCTTCAAATGATTTAAAAAAAGGCGATATTGTATATGTGCTAGCGAATGAGCAAATACCAATGGATGGAGAAGTTATTGAAGGAGCAGCTTCGGTGGATGAAAGTGCGATAACTGGAGAATCTGCACCAGTAATTCGTGAGTCTGGTGGTGACCGGAGTGCTGTTACTGGTGGAACAACGCTAGTTTCAGATTGGTTAGTTATTCGAGTAACAGCTGTTTCAGGAGAAAGTTTCTTAGATAAAATGATTGCAATGGTAGAAGGAGCTTCACGGAAAAAGACACCAAATGAGATTGCCTTACAAATTTTACTGGTGACACTTTCCATTATTTTTCTAGCGGTTTCTGCCACTTTATTACCTTTTACAGATTTTTCAAGTAAGCAGGCAGGTTCAGGATCAGCAATTTCAATTACAAATGTGATAGCATTACTTGTTTGTTTAGCGCCAACTACAATTGGAGCATTACTTTCATCAATCGGAATTGCTGGTATGAGTCGTTTAAACCAAGCGAACGTCCTTGCGATGAGTGGTCGAGCTATTGAAGCAGCAGGTGATGTAGATGTCCTTTTATTAGATAAAACAGGAACTATTACACTTGGCAATCGAAAAGCCAGTGAGTTTTTGCCAGTCACAGATGTAACAGAACAAGAATTAGCAGATGCAGCCCAGCTTTCGTCCATTGCAGATGAAACGGCGGAAGGGCGAAGTATTGTTGTATTAGCGAAGGAACGATTTGATATTCGCGGACGAGATTTTGCTGAAATGCATGCAGAATTTGTTCCATTTACTGCTGCTACACGAATGAGCGGAATTGACTACCAAGAAAATACCATTCGAAAAGGTGCGGCGGATGCAGTACGTACTTATGTAACAGCAAATGGTGGAACGTATCCAAAAGAATGTGATGAAATTGTAAGCAAGATAGCTAGTGCGGGCGGGACTCCACTGGTTGTTGTTCGAAATAATAAAGTACTTGGCGTCATTTATTTAAAAGATATTGTAAAAAACGGTGTAAAAGAACGTTTTCTTGATTTGCGGAAAATGGGTATTAAAACAATTATGATTACAGGAGATAACCCAATGACTGCAGCCGCAATTGCAGCTGAAGCAGGGGTAGATGACTTTCTCGCAGAAGCAACTCCAGAAGCAAAATTAGAGCTAATTCGTAAATATCAACGTGAAGGTCATTTAGTTGCGATGACGGGTGATGGAACTAATGATGCGCCTGCTCTTGCACAAGCAGATGTGGCGGTTGCTATGAATACAGGAACGCAAGCAGCAAAAGAAGCTGGGAATATGGTGGATCTTGATTCTAGCCCAACAAAGTTAATTGATATCGTCCGAATCGGTAAACAACTTTTAATGACTAGGGGAGCGCTGACTACGTTTAGTGTTGCCAACGATTTAGCAAAATATTTCGCGATAATACCAGTCCTTTTTTACGGGATATTCCCAGAACTTGATGCACTTAATCTTATGAATTTAACGAGTCCAACTAGTGCGATTTTATCCGCGATTATATATAATGCGGTAATAATTATCGTTTTAATTCCATTATCTTTAAAAGGAGTAAAATATCGAGAAATGCCTGCTGGGAAATTGCTTAGCCGAAATATGTTAATTTATGGGCTGGGTGGTTTGATTGCACCTTTTATTGCGATTAAATTAATAGATATGTTATTAACTGTTTTAGGAATTGTATAGTAGGAGGGGAGAAAGTATGAAAAGATTTATGCAAATTTGGAAGCCTGCAGTTGTTGCTTTTTTACTTTTGACATTGGTGTGTGGCGTCATTTATCCAGGTGTTGTAACGATTATTGCAGGTGCGGCTTTCCATGATAAAGCAAATGGCAGTATAATAGAAGAGAAGTTAGCGAATGGTCAAACAGCGAAATATGGTTCTAAGGAAATTGGTCAAACATTTTCGCAGCCGGAATACTTGATTGGACGGGCGCCGAATGATGGAGCAGCAACAAACCAAAATCCAACCGGTGAGGAACAAAAGAAATTAGTAGAGCAGCGAATTGCTTGGTGGCATAAACTCGATCCAACTAACAATCGTGTTATTCCAATGGATCTTGTAACAGCTTCTGGAAGTGGTGTAGATCCAGATATTTCTAAAGAAGCAGCTGCCTACCAAGTGGACCGGATTTCCAGAGTTCGCGGTATTTCAACTAAAAAAGTAAAAGAAATAATTGATGAACATACGAGTGAACGATTATTAGGGTTTTGGGGTGAGCCGACTGTCAATGTACTACAAGTTAATTTAGCATTAGACGGTTTGAAAATGTAATTAGTTGGAGGTGAAAAATATGGAGACAAATCGTCCAAGTCCGGATGCGCTCCTGGTGAATTTACAAGAAGAAACAGATTCTTCCACTGGGAAATTAAAAATATATTTTGGGTTTGCGGCAGGTGTTGGGAAGACTTATGCGATGCTAAATGACGCAAAAGATCAGCTTCTTGCGGGTGTGGATGTAGTAGCTGGTTATATTGAGCCGCATGCGAGAGAAGAAACAATTAAAATGTTAGAAGGAATCCCAGTAATTCCGCCAAAAACGGTTAACCATAAAAATATTGCGCTAAAAGAATTTGATTTGGACGAGGCGTTGAAACGAAAGCCAGAACTAATTTTGGTGGATGAACTTGCGCACACTAATGCAGAAGGAGTGCGCAATAAAAAACGTTTTCAAGATGTGGAAGAGCTTCTCCAAGCAGGTATTGATGTATATACTACTGTGAACGTACAGCACATCGAAAGCTTAAATGATATTGTGGAAGGCATTACCAAAGTTGCAGTCCGTGAAACCATTCCAGATTATGTTTTTGATGAGTCTGATCGTGTAAAATTAATTGATATTGAACCAGATGAACTTTTAAAACGGTTGGAACAAGGTAAAATTTATCAACCAGAACGAGCCCTAACTGCAATGCAAAATTTTTTCACAAGAGAAAATTTAAAATTACTACGTGAAATCGCGATGCGGAAAGCGGCTGACCGAATTAGCCATGAGTATAATCAAACGGGAATTTATCCAGAAAAACGAGCAAGTACTAAATGGTTAGTTTGTATTGGAACGTCTCCTTCTTCTGCTAAACTTATTCGCTGGACTGCTCGGACTGCCGAAGCTTTTAGAGCACCATGGACAGCGTTATATATCGAAAACGAAGAAAACGATTATATGTCAAAAGAAGAGAAAAAGTGTCTCCGTGAAACAATGGAATTGGCTGAACGACTTGGGGCTGAGATTGTTACGCTTGCAGGTCATGATATTGCGGAAACCGTGGCTGAATACGCACGTCTGGCTGGTGTAACGAATATTGTAGTTGGTAAATCGCGACGTCGTATGGGGCTGCGCTCTTTGTTTGAAGATGATTTTGAAGACCAACTTATTACACATCTTGATAACGTAGATATGCACATTATTCCTTCTAGCAATCCACAAACAAAAAAACGACGAATGAAAATACGCTTTAAAAATTTTCTTTCCTGGCATGATATGGCAAAAATGGTTTTACTACTCAGTCTAGCAACAGCGATATGTATTGGACTAAGTGAATTTGGCATCGGGGATCAGAATGTTATTATGGTATATATTTTATCTGTATTAGTTATTTCCCGAGTGACAAGTGGTTATGTATACGGTGTGCTAGGCTCAATTATTGGTGTGATGCTATTTAATTTCTTTTTCACATCACCGCTTTATACTTTTAATACAATTCAAGCTGGTTATCCAGTAACATTCGGCATTATGCTGATAGTTGCATTAATTACAAGTGCTTTAACAGTGCGAATAAAAACGCAAGCAAGTTTGGCGGCAGAACGAGAACGTCGAACGGAAGTACTGTATGAAATCAATAAGCGCCTTTTGGTAACACGAAATCTAAAGGGAATTATTGATTTAACTAATGAATATATTTTGCATTTATTTAATCGATCAGTTATTTTTTATTCAACGGATCCAGCTAAAAGTAAGAAAGGGATTTTTGTCCAAGCAGAAGGCAAGGAAGATGCGAGCAAACTCTTAAATTCAGATGAAGAAGCAGTTGCCCACTGGGTTTTTAAAAATAAAAAAAGAGCAGGAGCAGGAACAGATACACTTATGGGAGCATTTGGCTATTATATGCCTGTAATGTCGCAAGGAAAGGTACTTGGAGTGATTGGTATTTCTTGTTCAGCAGAAGATGGAGCACCCACACAAGACAACCGAATTTTCTTACGGATGATTAGTTCTCAAGTAGCTCTTGCTCTAGAACGGCAATATTTATCGGAAGAACAACGCCAAATCATTATTGAATCTGCCAAAGAAAAAATGAGAAGTAATTTGCTTCGAGCGATTTCTCATGACTTACGAACACCATTAACTGGAATAATAGGTGCTAGTTCAGCGCTACTTGCTAAAGAGGCAGACTTAGACAAGGAAACCCAACAAAATTTAATCAGAGGCATTAAAGATGATGCTGGTTGGTTAATTAGAATGGTTGAAAATTTACTTTCCGTTACTCGAATTAGTGAAGGTTTGGTGAGTTTAAAACGAGAGCCAGAAGCTGTAGAAGAAATTATCGGTGAAGCGGTTGGGAGAATTAAAAAACGTTTTTCTAATCGGATAATCCATGTAAAAGTACCTAATGAATTGCTAATGGTACCTATGGATGGCACACTGATTGAGCAAGTTTTAATTAACTTAATGGAAAATGCCCTACGACATGCAGGAGATAAAGCGGAAGTTTGGGTAGATGTAGTGAAAACAAGAGAAACAGCGATTTTTAGCGTGCGAGATAATGGTGTAGGTATAGATGCCAATCGTTTACCGGAATTGTTTGATACATTTGCAGTCGAAGCTCGTGAACGTTCGGACATGTCACGCGGGCTAGGACTTGGCTTATCAATTTGTATGTCAATTATTCGAGCGCATGAAGGCACACTAGAAGCTAAAAATAATAAACTCGGTGGTGGAGCGACATTCTGGTTTACTTTACCACTGACGGAGGAGAGGAAAAATGAACAGTAAGCGACTTGTGTTGATTGTTGAGGATGAAGAAGGCATTAGCAATTTTATCTCTGCTGTATTGACTGCTAGTGACTATGCGGTGATTAAAGCAGTCAATGGAAAAGAAGCGCTTGAACAGACAGCGAGCCATTCACCAGATGTTATTTTATTAGACCTTGGTTTACCTGATATGGAGGGATTAGATGTACTTCGAGCTATTCGTGTTTGGTCTAGAGTTCCGATTATTGTAGTGTCTGCTCGTGATCATGAACGGGAAAAAGTGGCGGCGCTAGACCTTGGTGCGGACGATTATATTACTAAACCATTTGGCACATCTGAACTATTGGCGCGAATTCGAACTGCACTTAGACATATTCAATCTAGTAATAAAGAATCGCTAAACGACCATATAATTCGCATTCAAAACCTTTCTATTGATGATAGTCGCCGTCTTGTTAAAATGGATGACACGGAGATCCACTTTACGCCGATTGAATATAAAATCCTACTACTCTTAGCGCGTCATGCAGGAAAAGTACTTACTCATGACTTTATAATTCGGGAAATTTGGGGACCTTATTCAAGTGAAAATCAAGCACTGCGAGTGAATATGAGTAATATCCGTCGTAAAATCGAAAAAAACCCAGCCGAACCAGCCTATATTTTGACAGAAGTGGGGGTTGGTTACCGGATGGCAGAAGAATAATATGGTATGATAAAAGAAAACGCAAGGAGGAGAAATATGCATAAAACAATCCGTAGCGTAGACGTTTATTATGAAAAATATGGTGAGGGCATTCCAATAATTATGATTCATGGTTTTTCGCCTGATTCACAATTGATGATTGGTTGCATGGAGCCTGTATTTGATGAGAAAAGTCCTTTTTCACGGATTTACTTAGACTTACCAGGAATGGGAAAAACCGAGAATTACGACTCTATTCAAAACGCAGATGAGGTACTTTCACTTTTGTTGGAGTTTATTGAAGCCGTGATTCCAGGGGAGTCATTTTTACTTGCTGGAGAATCTTATGGTGGTTATTTGTCCCGTGGAATTGCTGCCAAAATGCCGGATAGAATACTTGGCGTCTTGCTTATTTGTCCGGTTATTTATCCAGAAAAGGAAAAAAGAACTATTCCAGAACAAAAAGTGATGTATCAGGACACGCCATTTGTTCAGTCGCTATCTAAGGAGGATCAGGCATACTTCTCAAAAAGTGGGGTTATTTTAACTGCTAGAAATTGGAATCGTTTTTTAGCAGAAGTAATGGCTGGAATGATTAACGCCGACGGGGAATTTTTAGACCAGTTGGCAGCAAATTATTCGCTGAGCTTTGATCCAGATGCAAATATTTCCCTTGATGTGCCGGCGTTATTCTTCTTTGGGCGGCAAGATGATCATGTTGGATATGCGGATGGGCTTTCTTTGCTTGAAAAATATCCACATGCTTCTTTCGCAATTCTTGATTTTGCTGGACATAATTTACAAATTGAACAACCAGAAATTTTTACAACGATGGTGCGCGAATTTTTATTTCGGGTAAAGCCTGAATAGCTATCCTTTATGTCCACCAACCATTTCTGAACGTTTTATTCCAGTTGCGCTCGCCAACAGACTACTTGCGTGCATAAGCGATTTAAAACCGTAACGTGCGCGAATTTTATCAACCGTTACTTCTAACTGCTCTTGGTTTAGTGTCAGCGTAGCATCTTCAAATAAATTAAGCTGTAGACCGGTTTTTAAAGATATTTTGCCACATGAAATGGTAATGGAACGCACTGGTTCATGTTCATCGTAACGCTGGAACAGTTGTAGGAAATAAGGAATAAGCGCGTGACTACTATTAGTAGGAGGGATTTTAGCTTGATGGCTAAATCCTTTTTTTATACTGTATTTACTATAGCCAATGCTCAAATGAATGACAGAAGTATCAACATGATTTTGTCGCAAACGCATCGCCACTTCGCTTACCATTTCACGAATAATAATTTCTACTTCTGCGGAAACATGATAGTCTTTTTCGAGAATTTGGCTTTTTCCATAACTTGTGTTTGCTGGGACGTATTTTTCATTTAAAAAACTATAGTCAATTCCGTGAGCGTGATAGTAAAGCTGTTCTCCTATAATTCCCATCTTGTTTTTTAAGATGGTTGGTGGAGTTTGGCTAAGCTGATACATAGTGAAAATCCCCATTTTTTGAAGACGTAAGGCGGTGCGGTGTCCAATTCCACAAACATCTTCTAAATGCCTTATTTTCCAAATAGTTTCTGGAACATCTTCATAGCGCCACTCAGCTATTCCGTCCGCTCGATCTTTTGCAACATTATCGAGTGCGAGCTTGGCGAGGAGCGGGTTGTCGCCAATGCCAATCGTAACATAAAGACGCAATTCTTCTAAAATATCTCGTTGGATTTTATAGACAATTTCTTGTGTTGTACCAAATAGTGCATGAGACCCAGTTACATCTAGAAAAGCTTCATCAATTGAATAAGGTAGGAAATATTCTTTAGGAACATAGCGTAAAAAGATAGCTTGAATCATGGCATTTACTTTTAAATATAGCTTCATACGTGGTGGTGCAATAATGATTTCCTTGTCCCAAGTAGGCAGTTCATACATCCTAGAGCCAGTTTTTATTCGGTGTATTTTTTTCATCATCGGACTGGCAGCTAGGACTAAACCGCCTGCTCGGTCCGCATTACTCATCACTACTAATTTTGCTTTTAAAGGGTTTAGTCCACGCTTAACGCATTCTACACTGGCAAAAAAGGACTTCACATCAACACATAAAATATCTTTTCTTGGTGCATGAGAGTAATCTTCTACCTGTACCATTTGTCAATTGTCCGTTCTTCTACATGTAAAATATTTGAAAAGGGGATAGCGATAACTTCTGAAGCTGATTGGATAAAAACAGTGCCATCATCCACTCCGGCAACTCGGCCGACAATATCTGGCTCTGGAAAAGCATCTGCATCTAGTGGTTTCTGCTGGATAACTAGCATAGATTGATGAGAAATCGCATTACTTAGCACGTGTTCAATACAATCAGGTGTCATTGGTTCCCGCCATTTTAATAGAGATTGTGCTTGTTGTTGTTCCATTTGCTCACTATGTTCACTTAAGAAAAATCCTTGCCATTTTTTAATTCCTCTATCTTTGTAGGTCATAAAAATCACAACCTTTCAATCGAGATTATTTCTGAATCTCTTACAATAATCCCAGAAACTAGAACTGTTTTTAGTGCTATATTAAATAAATAGCATTTGCCCGAAACATGATGTTCATAACCACCAGCATATGTGGTAAATCGTAGAGAATAATCATTATCTATGGAGTCGTGTATTAATGTTAAATATTCCTCCCAGCGCTCATTTGTAATAATAGGCTGGTTGACCCTCTCATAATACTTTTTCCCAATTAACATCGTTTCCATGGCTATACCTCCAAAAAATAATAAGAACATATGTTTGTGTATATTATACAAACATATGTTCTTATTGGCAATGTGTCTTTTTTATCATTTTTTTATAGCAAAAGATAAATTATTCCTATATTTAAACAAACCAATTATCATATATCATACCGCTAAAGGCGAAAAAATTTGTAAGAATATGAGCAATAGTCGTATATCTAATGTTTTTCGTTTTAAATGCAATAAATCCCCACAAAACACCCATAAAAGCTGCACCCATAACTAAAGTCAATATACCGCCATGCCAAATCATTCCTTTTGCTAGGGCAATCGCAATATGCCAAAGGGAAAAGAGTATGGTGGGAAAGATATATGCCCAGCCTATTTTATCAAAGAACTGGGAATATAAGCCTCTCCAAAATAATTCTTCTATGCTACCATTTATAAGCGCATACAAAGCGGCAATGAAGAATGTCATCAAAGGCGCAACCCCAATAATTGGAATAAATACGATAAATCCTGTTGCTATAACTGGTAAAAATGCAAGTAGATTATAGATTAGGTTGCATTTTTTATTATTAAGATTGTTTGTGGTATAAAACTGTTGAATGTTAAATCCGCTTTTTTTGACAACATAAGCGATACAAGGTATACAGAATACCAGCCAATACACCAAGTTTAGGGCAATATAACCAATCGTCGTTCCAAATGTCCCCGTCAAAAATAAAACTATCGGAATCATTAATATAACAATTGCGATTGGCGTGATTATCAATGCTTTTTGATATTTATACAATCAAATTCACCATCCGATTTTTAGAATCTGTTAAATGTGATTTTTTTCTGTTACAACGCTCGTAATCTCGCAATTAAGCTCATTATAAAGAATTAGTATTTAAAGAAAAAGAGAAAACGAAATTCCGTTTTCTCTCGCAATATATTAATTATTTATGTCGTTTTCATAAATGCTGTGGAATGTCATAAAGTAGCATTTACTTGATCTCTTAGTATAAGTCGTGACTATCTTCATACGCAGTAATCTGTCCAATTCGATTAGCGTGTCTGCCACCTTCGTATGCTGTTTCTAACCAAATTTTGATAATATCCTCTGCAAGGCCAGGTCCGATAACTCTAGCTCCAAGTGCGATTACATTGGTATCATTATGTTCACGTGTTGCATGGGCACTAAAAGTATCTCCAACAAGAGCGCAACGAATGCCTTTCACTTTATTGGCAGCGATACTCATACCAATTCCTGTACCACAAACTAAAATGCCACGATCCACTTCCTTATTAATGACTTTTTCGCTGACAGTAATTGCTAACTCAGGATAGTCAACTGATTCAGGCGTTTCTGGACCAAACTCTTCATAACTAATTCCAACACTTTCAAGGTAAGAAATAATACTTTTACGTAACTCAATTCCGCCATGGTCTGAAGCAATGGCAACGGTACTAACTGTCATTTTTTCTCCTCCTGCCGTATATTCAATACCTTTATTATACATGAATTAGAGTTTTTCGACAGCTTTTCTTTTGCGCCATGGTTTTGCATGAACAATAATAACATCACAAGGTGCGTGAGCTGCTGTATATTCAGAAACACTACCAAGAATAAATTGTTCTGTAGAGGAGAGGCCAGTAGCACCAACTAAAATTAAATCTGGTTCAAAATTACGGGTAATCTTTTTATTCAAAGTACTTTTTGGCGTTCCAAAGTGAACAAAAATTTCTACATGCGGAACACCAGCTTTTTCAGCCTCTTTCTTGTACATTTCCACCAATTCTTCCCCATATGCCTTCGCTTTTTTGGCATAGGTTTGTTCGTAATCAATCAATGGTGCAATGCGACGTACATCAGCAACAAAGCCAATACCAAGTGTGGCTCCGTCCATTTTTGCGAATTGAACCGCCCGTCTTAGAGCAGCTTCAGACTCGTTCGATCCATCAACACCAACAAGAATGCGTTTGTAAGTAGTCATTTTGTATCACCCTCTCAAAAGTTTTCCCCTTAGTATTTAATACCCACAATTAAAAGAAAGAAGCATGCTTAAAGAGAAAAAATTGTGGTATTATGATAAAAAAGAGAGGGATTCTTGATGGCAAAGCTAACAATGTTTCGACCTATTGTAGCTACACCAATGCGTGCTGGCTATAAAGAATACTTACCGAGCGTTCCACTTACTAACTATATTTGTTGTTTTTGGGAAGCAGAAGAAAGTAATTTCCCGGGAAATAATTTAGTTATCCCCGATTTGTGTGCAAACATTATTTTTACAATTAATAATAAAACAGGAAATGTAATAGATGCCACTTTTGTTGGTGTAAGTAACACCGCTTTTGAATCTATTGAAGAAAATAGTTCAGATTTAACATTAAAATGTGCTGCTGGAAAAACAGAATAGCTATTATTCCAGGATATTATATGAATAAACGCATTTGGATTTCAGTCTTATTAGAAAAGGAACAGGATAAAGAACTTATTCGTGCGCTAATCAAGCATGCCTATACAGAAGCAAGCTAAATATAAGCAAGCTAAATTAGAAACTTTTTGACTAGTAATAGTGGGAAAGGTTTCTATTTCTGTTATAATAAAAAAGCATTGTGAAATTAACCACAAAAGGAGATGAGAATATGGATATAAATATATTTATCCTATACTTCTTCATTTATTCTGTGCTTGGCTGGGCCTGGGAAGAAGTTTTTTGTTCGATTTCAGAAAAGAAATTAGTGTACCGCGGTTTTCTTTATGGACCGTATTGCCCGATTTACGGATTTGGAGTAACAGCAGTTTTAATGCTGATTTTACCATTTCAAAATAATATATGGGCCTTATTTATTTTTTCGATGATTATTTGTACAGTTATTGAGTACATAACAGCTACCGTTTTAGAGGCGCTTTTTCACACAACTTGGTGGGATTACCATAATTGGCCATTAAATGTAAAAGGGCGGATTTGTTTACCAATTTCGATTTTTTGGGGAATCGCGTGTATTATAGTTGTTCGATTCTTGCATCCACTTATCACCGAATTTGCTGATTGGGTTTTGAGCTGGGGTGGCTGGATTATTCCAGCACTTATCGTTGTTATTATGTTATTCGATACAATTAAATCCGTAACAAGCATGCTATCTTTCCAAAAAGCACTTGCCGAGTTTAATGAAAAACTAACTGCACAAGCAAACGAACTAAAGGGAAGTGTAAAAGAACGGGCAAAAGAATTTGAAGAAGGTCTTTTGAAAAAGCAAGAAAATGTCGATATGAAAATTGCTGAAATAGAGGCAAAACGAAAGAAAGATATAGAACTTGCTGATAGTATGCGAAAACTTAAATTTAATGAACGAAGGATGTTAAAATCTTTCCCAAAGATGAAAGTAAAACATGGAGTATTATTTAATAATTTTAACAAAAGTTTACTAAGAGTAGATAAACAAAAAAGAAAATAATAATCAAGTATGGTGCAAATGGCATTTTTTGTCATTTGCACCATATTTTTGTGGACTTTTTTACAAAACATATAGAAGGCAGCAAGTATTTTTTGTATGATAAAGAAGAAAGTGCCCTCGCAAAACTTCGCAACTTCATTCTCATTTTTGTTTCAAATCAGATTTTATCTCTGAAGGAAAAATATCCCTCATCCCTTACACGACAAGTAATAAAGGTAATAAGTAAACATTTTTAAATCAGAAAGTTGTTAAAAACATCACAAGTAAAGCCCAATGATGTACATTCTTTTCGCAAGTTATTGGGATGAAAGCGTGTACATTTTTAACGAAAATAGATTTATAATTAAAACGAACAGGAGGGAACTCACATGTATTTGGATGAGAGAAGTAATTCACTTTTAAAAGAGCTATTACGACATCCTGACATATCGAGTACAAACTTACAAACGAAATTCAGTTTAACTCGAAGACAAGTCGACTATAGTTTTCAAAAAATCAATAATTGGCTAGAAGAACAGACCTATCCAAAAATTCATCGCGCTGCAAATGGTCGATTTATTGTAGAGCCTGACCTGTTTCAAATTATTGGTGAGGAAGATGGCGAAAAAACGGATTGGTACATTCCATCAGAGAAAGAACGTGCCAGTCTTATCATTCTCATGCTAACAACAGGAAGTGAAGAACTATCTCTTAATCACTTTATCAGCGAGTTGGAGGTGAGCAAGAATACCGTATTACGAGATTTGAAGCTGGTACAAAAAACGCTTGATAAATTTAATCTAGAAGTGAAATATTCACGAATGCGTGGTTATTTGATTGATGGAGACGAGTGGAATCAGCGAACTGCACTCATTTATGCGGCAGAACACATTATAGAGAGTTTTGGTGGAGAAGAGTATTTACAAGATTTTATGCAAGTGGAGGAAGCTAGAATAAAAGAGCTTCGCGAAAAATTGGAGCAAGTAGAACATCACTTAAATTTGCATTTTATTGACAATAAAATGCAAATATTGCCTTATATTCTGGAAGCTGTTTTTCGGCGAATGAAGAAAGGGCAAACGATTACGACATCTTTCCTGATTGACTACAATGAATTGTCAGATACTCGAGAATACGGAGCAGCAGAGATTTTTATTGAAGAAGAGCCGAATATGCCAGAAGCAGAGCGAATGTACATCACATTGCAACTATTAACATCCAATGTGTTACCAAAGCAATATCTGAAATCAGAAGAAACACATAAATTAAGGCTGGCGCTGGAACAAGTTCTAAGCGAATTTGAAAAGAAGGCTTGTATTCAACTAGTAGACAAAGAATCATTACTTGAAAAATTATTTGCACATATTAAACCTGCGTATTATCGAATTAAGTATCATCTTACAACTGATTACAGTATTTTAGACAAGATTGATCAAGAATTCCAAGCCGTGCATTACATCGTGAAAGAGTCGCTTGTACCTTTAGAACGTTTTATTGGTAGTAAAGTTCCAGAAAATGAAAGTATTTTTATTACCCTTTTCATTGGAGGGCATTTAATCGAATCTACTGAAAAGCTACAAACAAGATTAAAAGCAGTAGTAGTTTGTCCGAATGGATTATCAATTTCGAGATTAATGGAGAAAACATTACGCAGTCTTTTTCCAGAAATATTTTTCTACCAAGCGATGTCGATTCGGGAATTTGAACAAACTAAAGTAGGGTATGACATTGTATTTTCTGCCGTGCCGCTTTCAACGGATAAGAAATTTTTCCTAATTAACCAGTTAATGGATGGAAAAGAACGTTTGGAGCTAAGACGCCGTGTGATGCGGTCGGTTTATTTAGTAGATGAGATGAATATTAGCGTTGATCAATTAATGAAAACTATTTCAAAATTCGCTGATATTAAAGATGCAACTCGTCTTGAAAAAGTGTTAGCAGAATATTTAATGCCAATACCAGAAGAAAATGCAACCAAACATTCAGGTAACAGTTCTCTTGTAGATTTACTTGAAGTAACACACATTACACGTAAGAAATCGGTAGAAAACTGGCATGAAGCAATTTATCATGCGGCTTTACCGTTACTCTCAGCAGGAGTAATAGAAAAGACTTATGTGGAAGAAATGAAACGGCAATACCCAGCGCCGACTATGAACATCATTCTCCGTAATGCCATAGCTATCCCTCATGCTGAAACGGAAAAAGGAGTGAACAGTCTTGGAATGAGCATGCTTTATCTAGAAGAAGGCTTGCCGGTAGAAGGTGGTAAAAACTTACATTTTATCGTCGTCATTGCAGCTGTTGATAAAAATGCTCACTTTACAGCCTTGCTACAATTGATGGAATTATCGGAAAACAAGAAAGAACTTAAAAAGCTCGCCAATGCTGGGAACACAAAAGAAATGCATCAAATAATAAAAAACTTCACGGACTTGGAAACAAAAAAGACAATGTAGAGAAGTCAGAAAGAATTACAGGAGGATTTCGTAATGGATTTAGTACAATTTTTGAAAAAAGGAATGGTTTGGGTTCAATCGGATATCAAGAAACAAGAGGACCTATTCCAAATGGTTGCAGAAAGTGGGAAGTCAGAAGGATATGTGACTGATGACTTTTTAACAAGACTTGCAGACCGCGAACAAACCTTTCCAACGGGGCTAAAATTAGATGGATACGGCGTGGCATTACCGCATACGGATCCAGAATGCGTTACGGAACAATTTATCGCCGTAATCACTGTGAAAGATGGCATTCCATTTAAATTAATGGAAGATGCTGGACAAACGGTTGAAGCGAATTTAATTTTCGTATTGGGACTAAATGAACCTCACAGCCAGCTCGCGGTACTTCAGCAATTGATGGGGACGATTCAAGATAAAGACAATGTAGCCGCATTACTTAGAGCGAAAGATGAAGCAGAAATAAAACAAATTTTGGAAACGATTGCCGTTTAAAAAACAGAAAAATTAGCCGCGAAAAGTCGCAGCAATTAATTAGGAGGAATTTATCATGGGACAATTTAAAATTTTGGTAGCTTGTGGAGCAGGGATTGCAACATCAACAGTAGTAACGGATCGGGTAGAACGTTTGGTGAAAGAACATAATGTCGATGCAGAAGTAAAACAAATCAAAATTTCTGAAGCAGCATCTATGCAAGACGGAGCAGATTTAATCGTATCAACGACTATTTTACCAACTACTTACAAAATCCCAGCTATTATTGCAACTTCCTATATCACTGGTATGGGTATGGAAGAACTTGACGAAGAAATACTTGCGCACCTTAAATAAAGGGAGAGCAAGGGAGTTTAGGAATAAAACGTAAACAGAGAAAAAGGAGGAAATATTAAATGGATACACTTCTAGCAGGAGTACAGTATGTGTTGAATTTGGGACCTACCGTTATTTTGCCTATTATGATTTTCTTTATTGCATTAATTTTCCGAGTACCAGCAAAAAAAGCGCTTCGTTCCGCGATTACGATTGGTATTGGGTTTGTAGGTATTAACCTTGTTATTAGTTTACTATCTAGCAACTTAGGTCCAGCAGCGCAACAAATGGTTGAACGCTTTGGACTAAACTTAACCATTATTGATGCAGGTTGGCCGGCAGCAGCAGCGGCTTCATGGGCTTCTCCGGTTGCGGCAATTTTAATTCCAATCTGTTTAGCAGTCAACTTAGCACTTATCTTCTTTAAAGTAACAAAAACGTTAGACATTGATATTTGGAACTACTGGCACTTTATCGCAGCAGGCGCAACTGGTTATATTGTAACTGGTGGTAACTGGTGGTTTGCAATTCTCTGTGCCATTATTTATGAAGTAGCAGTTCTTTGGATGGCTGATAGAACACAACCAATGGTAGAAGAATTTTACGGCTTAAAAGGGATTTCGTTACCAACAGGTTCCACAGCCGCATTTGGTTTCATTGGTATTCCAGTTGGTTGGCTAATCGCGAAAATCCCTGGAATCAAAAACATTCACGTCGATCCAGAAACTATTCAAAAACGTTTTGGTATTTTCGGGGAACCGATGATGATGGGACTTATTCTAGGTATTGCAATTGGTATCCTTGCTGGCTATGATGTTGGCGCAGTTGCACAATTAGGTATGTCTATGGGTGCGGTAATGTTCTTAATGCCTCGAATGGTTAAAATTCTAATGGAAGGCTTAATCCCAATTTCAGAATCTGCTCGTGAATTTATGAAATCTCGTTTCAAAGGTCGCGAACTATATATTGGTCTGGATGCAGCTCTTTCAATCGGTCACCCAGCGAATATTTCTACTGGTTTAATCCTTGTTCCAATCACTCTTTTCTTGGCTGTTATCATTCCAGGTAACAAAGTACTTCCATTTGGTGACTTGGCGACTATTCCGTTTTATGTATCGTTCGTTGTAGCATCTCGTAAAGGGAACATTCTTCATTCCGTTTTAGCTGGAACAGTAGTTATTGCACTTGCGCTTCTTATGGCAACGGACTTTGGTCTTGTGCATACGGAAATGATGAAAGGCGTTTACGAATTCCCTAAAGGAGCAACCCAAGTTAGTACACTTGATATGGGTGGTAACTTCTTTAACTGGGTTATTCTTAAATTCTCTCAAGCTTGGGCAGCTATTTTCTAAGTTTTGTCTTAATGATATAGAAGAGGTGATAGAAACATGCGAGCAGCTGTGTTATACGAGAATAATGTAATAAAAGCAGAACAAATTGATGAAGCGATTTGCGGGAAAGATCAAGTACGTGTAGAGGTAAAAGCCGTTGGAATATGCGGATCAGACATTCATAAAATGCAAACGCGCTGGAAATACCCGCTGCCGGCTGTTATGGGACACGAATTTGCCGGCGTGATTACTGAAATTGGTAGTGAAGTGAAAAATATTGCTATCGGTGACCGTGTAGCCGGAATTCCACTAGAGCCTTGTATGGAATGTAACTACTGTAAAGCGGGAGACTTCTCGCTTTGTGATAACTACAGAATGGTGGGATCGCATTTTCATGGTGGTTTTGCTGAAAATGTTGTAATGAAAGCTGATAACGTCATTTCCATTGGCGACCTTGATTTTGAAGAAGGAGCAATGATTGAACCGCTTGCTGTATCCATGCATGGGGTACTTGGAATTGAGCCGAGACTTGGTGATACAGTCATTGTATTTGGAATTGGAACGATTGGAATCTTGGTTGTACAATGTTTACTTCTTGCAGGGGTGAAGGACATTATCGCAGTGGATATTAGTGATAAAAAATTAGCTGATGCACGTGATTTTGGTTGTAAATATACAATTAATCCAAAAAACGAAGACCTGAAAGAACGCGTTTTAGCTTATACGAATGGTCTAGGTGCTGACATTGCGCTAGAATGTGCCGGTTCGAAAATTACCCAAGAGCAATGCCTCCTTGTAACCAAGAAAAAAGGCAAAGTCGGTTTTCTCGGAATAGCTTACGCAGATGTGCTTTTACACGAAGAAGCCTTTGAAAATATTTTTAGACGTGAATTAACACTGAAAGGTTTTTGGAACTCTTACTCGGCACCATTTCCGGGTGAAGAATGGCGTACTTCGATTGAATTTGTCAAACAAGGTCGAATTAAACTAAAACCATTGATTTCACATCGTTATAAATTAGAAGAAACGAAAGATGCTTTTGAGATGATTCTTTCCAGAGAACATGATTATAACAAAGTGATGATATTGCCTCAGAAAGGTGACGATTAATTTGAAAGCAGTAGTAAAAACAAACCCCGGCTATGATCAAATGGAGCTAAAAGATGTGGAAGAACCACAAACTAATGGTGACAAAGTAAAAATCAAAGTAGCATTTACTGGTATTTGCGGTTCAGATATCCATACATTTAAAGGGGAATATAAAAATCCAACGACACCAGTAACACTCGGACATGAATTTTCCGGCGTTGTTGTAGAAGTTGGACCAGATGTAATTAGTATCAAAGTGGGAGACCGTGTCACAAGTGAAACAACTTTTGAAACTTGCGGGGAATGTATTTATTGTAAAGAACATGATTACAATTTATGCAGTAATCGTCGCGGTATTGGTACACAAGCAAATGGTAGTTTTGCAGAATTTGTTTTATCGCGTGAGGAAAGTTGTCACGTGTTAGACGAGCGAATTTCACTGGAAGCAGCTGCACTGACAGAACCGCTTGCATGTTGTGTTCATTCGGCGCTAGAAAAAACAACTATCCGTCCTGATGATACAGTACTTATTTTCGGACCAGGACCAATCGGCTTATTACTTGCTCAAGTTGTAAAAGCGCAGGGAGCTACGGTGATTATGGCAGGAATTACCAAAGATAGTGACCGTTTACGTTTAGCAAAAGAACTAGGCATGGACCGGATTGTCGATACCTTAAAAGAAGACTTGACTGAAGTGGTGCTTGGTATGACAGATGGTTACGGGGCTGAACGCGTATTTGATTGTTCCGGTGCAGTACCAGCCGTAAATCAAGGATTAGCTCTAACAAAGAAAAAAGGCGATTTTGTTCAAGTAGGACTTTTTGCTGAAAAGAAAAATGCGATTGATGAAGAGTCCATTATTCAACGTGAAATTGCTTATATTGGCAGCCGCTCACAAAAACCTTCTTCATGGATTTTAGCGCTAGATTTACTTGCAAATGGCAAAATCAATACGGACAAAATGATTACAAAAGTATATGGACTGGATGACTGGCGTGAAGCTTTCGAAGCAGTTATGGCAGGAAATGAAATAAAAGTATTAGTGAAATCTTAATAATGGAGGATGAACTGTATGAATAAACATCAAAAAAAGGATAACCGTGCAAACGAATCCAAAGCTTCACGGGCTCAGATGTTTTACAGTAGTCATCCTTTGAAATGAGCCGAGAGCATATTCGCGTATGTTCTCGGTTCCATTTCATTATAAGGTGTTAAAAGAAAAAAATCTATTAATGAAGGTGAAATTAAATGAAATTAACAATTGGTTGTGACCACGGTGGACGTAGACTAAAAGATGCCATTGTGAAACATTTACACGAAAAGAATATCGAAGTAGTTGATATTGGCACATATACAGATGATAGCGTTGATTTTCCTTCCTATGCGGAAGAAGTTGCTAACCAAGTCGTTAGCGGGCAATCCGAGCTTGGAATTTTATGTTGTGGAACAGGAATTGGCATGAGTATCGCTGCAAATAAAATCGACGGCATTCGTGCAGCAGTTGTTTCAGATACTTTTTCAGCGCGTGCTACTCGTGAGCATAATAATAGTAACATTCTTTGTTTAGGGGAGCGTGTTATTGGCGAAGGTTTGGCGCTTTTGATTGTTGATACATGGCTCGAGGCAACGTTTGCTGGAGACCGTCATCAACGCCGCTTAAATAAAATTATAGAACTTGAAAGAAAGTGAGGATGAAAATGAGAAAAATAGCCGCTTCAATTATGTGTGCAGATCCATTGCATTTAGGCGATGAACTTACACGTCTTGAGTCAGCGGGCGTGGAACTACTACACTGTGATGTGATGGACGGTGTATACGTGAATAATCTTGCACTTGGTCCAGAATATTTGGAAATAGTGCGAAATAACACAGAAATTCCGTTAGACATACATTTGGCTACAATTACCCCACTTAAATATATTGATATGTTTGGCCCAGTGAAGCCAGAATACATTTCTTTTCACGTAGAAGTGGCGGACGATGTAACAGAAGTGATTAGGAAAATCCGATCTTATAATATCAAACCTTCCATTGCAATTAATCCAGAAACACCCATCGAAGCAATTTATCCTTATTTAAATGATGTGGAAATGGTGTTGATGATGACGGTAAATCCCGGCTTTGCAGGACAAAAGTTTCAAACAGATGTGCTTCAAAAATTGCGAGACTTAAAAGCAAAATTAGCCGGAAAAGTCCACGTGCCACTAATCGAAGTAGATGGTAACATTAATAAAGAAACCATCGCACTAATGCATGATGCGTTACCAGATGTGTACGTCCTAGGAACCTCAGCATTATTTCACGACCGAGATAAAACAAGTTACTCAGAAAGATTGGTACACATTTGGTCTGACGTAAAAAAATATGTGTAAATAAGCACAAAGAATTTAAGGGAGATGACCATTTTGAAAAAAACATTAGATAGACAAGCAGTAGATACGATTCGTTCGTTATCAATTGATATGATTGAGAAAGCAAATTCAGGACATCCAGGAATGCCAATGGGGGCTGCACCAATGGCTTATATGCTATTTGCGAAACATTTAGTATTTAACCCGGCTAATCCTGAATGGTTTAATCGCGATCGTTTTATTTTATCGGCAGGGCATGGCTCGGCACTACTTTATAGCATGCTTCATTTATTTGGTTATGATGTGAAAATGGAAGACTTAAAACAATTTCGCCAATTAGATAGCTTAACACCAGGACATCCAGAATTTGGTTGGACTGCAGGAGTCGATGCAACAAGTGGACCACTCGGACAAGGGATTGGCATGGCTGCTGGAATGGCACTGGCGGAGTCTCATTTAGCGGCTCAGTACAATCAACCTAATTACCCAATTGTGGATCATTATACGTATGCAATTTGTGGTGACGGCGATTTAATGGAGGGTGTAGCATCAGAAACAGCGTCACTTGCTGGACACCTTGGACTAGGAAAATTAATCGTTTTATATGATTCCAATGATATTTGTTTAGATGGCGACCTGAGCGCTACTTTTAGTGAAAATGCCGCAGATCGTTTCCGCGCATACGGGTGGCAAGTGCTTCGCGTGGAAGATGGCAATAACTTAGCTGCTATTCAAGAAAAAATAGTCCAAGCAAAATTAGAAACTTCGAAGCCAACGCTAATTGAAGTAAAAACAGTCATCGGCTACGGCGCGCCAACTAAATCAGGCAGCTCCGCAAGTCATGGTGCTCCGCTTGGCGAAAAAGAAGCGCGCGGGGCTAAGGAACATTATGACTGGACAGAAGAACCATTTACAGTGCCAACTGAAGTTCGTGATTACTTAAGAAATTACAAAGCACGCGGTGAAAAATTAGAGGGTGCTTGGAACACGATGCTAACTAATTACAAAAAAGAATTCCCTAAACTCGCAAGCCAGTTAGACCGCGTTTTAGCTGGGGAAGTAGCAGCAGACTGGAATGTAAATTTACCAACTTTTGAAGCTGGAGCAAGTGCCCCGACTCGTTCCGCATCTGGAAAAATGATTAACGCAATTGCGGCTGAGTTACCAGAAATTTTCGGAGGTTCCGCTGATCTAGGTTGCTCTAATAAAACATTTATTGATGCTAGTCCAGCGTATAGCAAAGCAGATCCAGCCGGCAAAAATATCTGGTTTGGAGTACGTGAATTTGCAATGGGAGCAATGCTAAACGGAATGGCCTTGCATAGCGGATTACGTGTATTTGGCTCCACCTTCTTCGTTTTCTCGGATTATGTTCGCCCAGCAATGCGGATGGCGGCACTTATGCAACTTCCAGTAACCTATGTATTCACACATGATAGTATCGCAGTTGGAGAAGACGGCCCGACCCATGAACCAATCGAACATTTAGCCTCGCTTCGTGCTATGCCAGGACTTACCGTTATTCGTCCCGCAGATGCCAAAGAAACTCGTGCTGCTTGGGAATTAGCTGCTACAAATACAGCTGGACCAATTGCACTTGTTTTATCTCGCCAAGACTTACCGGTGCTTGAAAATAATCAAGCCGAAGTAGATGCAGGGGTAGAAAAAGGGGCTTATGTGGTTGCTCCGGCAAACAATGCGCAACCAGATGCTATTATTATCGCCACGGGTTCGGAAGTATCACTTGCTATTGAAGCGAAGAAAGAACTAGCGAAAAGAGAACTAGATGTGTCCGTTGTTAGTTTATCCAGCTGGGAACGCTTTGAAAAAACCAGCGAAGACTATAAAGAAAGTATTTTACCGAAAGAAGTGACAGCGAGATTCGCAATTGAAGCCGGAACTATATTTGGTTGGAAAGCGTTTATTGGTTCAGAAGGCGATATGTTAGGGATTGACCACTTCGGCGCATCAGCACCAGCAAAAGACTTGTTTAATGCTTATGGTTTCACACCAGAAAATGTCGCTAATCGTGTGGAGGCTATTATTACGAAAGCCGGTGTGCGCGTATGACATTCGTAGCGCCATCTCTACTTGCAGCTGACTATATGAATATGGCAAATTCCATTAAAGAAGCAGAACTTGCAGGAGCTGACTACCTTCATATTGATGTCATGGACGGTCATTTTGTTCCCAACTTAACCTTTGGGATTGACATGGTTGAGCAAATTGGCAAAACAGCGACCATTCCGCTTGATGTGCACTTAATGCTCGCAAATCCAGAAAACTATATTGAAAAATTTGCCGCGGCGGGAGCGCACATTATTTCCGTGCATATGGAAGCGGCCCCGCACATCCATCGTGTCATTCAACAAATCAAACAAGCCGGTTGTAAAGCGGGGGTAGTGCTTAATCCTGGGACTCCGGCAAGCATGTTGGATGCTGTTTTAGGGGATGTTGATTTAGTGCTCCAAATGACTGTAAATCCTGGCTTTGGTGGGCAAACGTTTATTGAGTCCACCATAGAAAATATGCGCTACCTTGATAGCTGGCGCCGCAAAAATCGTGGTAGTTACAGTATTGAAGTAGACGGGGGAGTAAACAAAGTAACTGCCGAAAAATGCAAACAAGCTGGTGTTGATATCCTTGTTGCAGGCTCTTATTTCTTCAGGGCAATAGATAAAGCAGCCTGTGTAAAAACCTTGAAATCATAACGAGACAAAATAGAAAGCCCTAGGATCCAATTGGATTCCTAGGGCTTGTTTTTAGATTAATTTCTTTTGAAAAATAATATTCCAGTTGCGAGTGCTGTAAGTAAACCACCTACTGCAAAAAGAAAATTATCACTTGTATCACTTGTTTTTGGAAGTGTACTATTACCCGCTTTTATTTGAGTAGTCACGGATGTAGAGTCGGGTTTTTCTGTGTTTGTTCCATTATTATTCGTTGCCTCGCCCTGACCATTTGAATTATTCTCATCACTAGTTATTTTTTCATATACGTAAGTGACAGTTGTTTGGTCGGCGTTAAATGTGCCAGATTCACTACCATCTACTTTTGTTAGTTTATAGCCAGTAATATTTTTACTTTCTGTTTGATAAGTGCTACCAATTTCTCCAGTTAAAGTAGTATCTTGTGCAAGTGAGTTACCAGATTCATCTTGGTATTTTACAGTTACCGTACCATTTTGAATCGGGTCTTTTTCATAAATATAACTTATATTTTGAGTTGTATTTGTGAATTGGCCAGTAGGATTACCAGTAGTTTCTTTTAATGTATATCCGTCTATCGTTTTTGGAGTGGAGGTATAGGCGTCACCGATAGTTCCGTCAATTCTTGTTGAACTAGCGAGCTCTGTACCAGATTCATCTTTATATGTGACAATGACGGGTTGGGTATATTCAAACAAGATAATTGGTTTTCCAGAAGGACCGTATTCAGAAATGTCATAGTAAGAATCATAGCGATTAGTCCCGGTGTAAAGCGAGAAGGTAGATTCTTTCGGTTCTGCCGAAAAGACGAGTGCATTTTTTGCGGGATCATAAGTAACGCCGTCAGATAAATCAGTTACTGTTAAATTGTTCATTGTTAATTGCGAAGATGCATCATTGAAATGAATATAGTTTTCTATCGGTAATATTTTATCGCTTGGGACAATCAATTTGCTTAAAATCGTTTGAGCAGCAAAAGCTTGATATGCAAGTTGGATATTAGGATTTTGGATAGTTATGTCGGTAATAAAATTATTTTCAAATGCAGAAGCTTCAATATTTGTTACATTTGCAGGTATTTCAACGCTTTTTAATTTATTGGATAAGAAAGCAAATCTAGGTATATTTGTAAGTGAAGTAGATAAGGTGATTTGTTCAAGGTCATTTACACTAAAAGAGTTTATACCAATTGTCTGTACTGAATTGGGTAATACAAGTTGTTGCAATGAATTAATTGTAAAAGCTCCATCTACAATAGTAGTAACAGAGTCAGGAATGGTAACAGATGTTAATCCTTTAGATTTAAAAGCACTATTACCAATAGTAGTAACAGCATATTCGTTATTATCACCAACAGTCGCAGGAATAGTTACATCTGTGGCTGTCCCTGTGTAATCCGTAATGGTGGCTTCATTTCCATTTGCGGTATATTCGAAATCTCCTGAAGTTGCAGCAGAGCTAATGACTGGAAACAAAAACAAAACTAGCGCCAAAGAAAAGCTGGCCCAAACTATTTTTTTTATCAATTTAATTCCCCCTATTTTAAGTTTATATCCTTTTTCCCTTACAGTAATTTTTTAAACTTTTTAAAGGATAGAACTAGTCAAAGTGCTTTTTTTGTTTGATACATTGCACACACTAGCTTATACTTAAAATGAACCTAAAAGGAGTTTCTGAATGGACAGACTAACTTTTTGAAATGTGACAGAATTCGACATCGCGCTAGTCCTCTCCAAACTCGCTCTATCCTGTAATTGTGATAGATTCAAATGGTGAGGACTCGACGAAAATGAATCAGGTTAGGATTTTTATAAGAAAATTAGTGCAGAAAAAATGCCGGAATGGACCGCACATAGGCACTCAAAAAAAATTAAGTAACCTATAAAGGACGTGATATAAATGAAATGGGATAAACTTCTAAACGATAAACGCCGCCGCGAATCAGGTGTCACACGCTCTAAAAATACCGACGTACGTAGCGCTTTCGAAAATGATTTCCAACGAATCGTTATGAGCGCATCATTTCGCCGCTTGCAAGATAAAACGCAAGTGTTTCCACTAGAAAAAAGTGATTTTGTTCGAACAAGACTGACACATTCTATGGAAGTAAGCACAATCGCTAAATCAATGGGAAACATGGTAACCCACACAATCCAAGAAGAAAAACTAGATAAAGACTTTACCAAAGATCATGCAGAGAAAATCCCGGAAATCCTTGCTTGTGCAGGACTTTTACATGATATGGGTAATCCGCCATTTGGTCATTTTGGTGAAGAAAGCATTCGCGAGTGGTTTCGAGATAACTTAGCTACAATTACTTATAAAAATAAAAGTTTAGCCGAAATTTTAACACCGCAAATGAAAGAAGATTTCTATTACTTCGAAGGTAATGCGCAAGTGCTCCGTGTAGTATCAAAACTACATTATCTTTTTGACCAATATGGACTGAATCTAACTTTTGCAACCCTGAATGCTGTCATAAAATACCCAGTTTCTTCCTTGAAAATAAATAAAAATCAAATCAAAAGTAAAAAATTGGGCTATTTTTATGCAGATGAATCGTTGTTCAATGAGATAACCACCGCAACAGAAGCACTGGATAATCGTCATCCACTAACTTATTTACTCGAAGTGGCAGATGATATTGCTTACCTCAATGCCGACCTAGAAGATGGTGTAAAAAAAGGCATTGTCAATATTACACAAATTTTAAAAGGTTTTGAAGAAGTGGAAGAGCATAATAAAGTTACAGCTGCATGTTACAGCGAGCTCAAGAAAAAAAGTGAACGTTACGCTGGGCAAGAAGAAAGTTTTATCGTGCAACAATGGCTTGCTTCCAATGTCCGTGGTCAACTAATTAATCGCTCACTTGAAGTGTTTTATGCAAACTACGAAGCTATTATGGCGGGGACTTTTAATGATTCACTGATTGACGCTTCAGAAGCAGAACAACTTGTCCAAATCCTGCAAAGCCTCTCATATACGTATATTTACCAAGATAAAGGCATTGTCGAATCTGAAATTGCAGGTAATGAGATAATCTCCAAACTACTGGAAACATTTATTCCAGCAGTCATTTATTACGATAGTGAAGCACCAGAACACCAAACCGCTAAAGATAAACGCTTGCTAACTTTAATTTCCGATAATTATCTAGGTTGTTACCGCAAAAATGCAGAAGGCGAGAGTGAAACAATAAAACTCTATCTCCGCCTACTACTCGTAACAGATTTTATTTGCGGAATGACCGACAGCTACGCGAAAGATTTATATCAGCGGTTGAATGGATTAAGTTAATTTAGAGAAACACCTTGACATCCGAACGTCAAGGTGTTATGATATTCAAGGTGCCTCTACTATAGAAAGAGGTCTGAAAATAAAACAGTGTTGTAGGTCGATCTTACAGCCATTTTATTTTACCGAAAAAATGAACCACCTGGATGTGTGGAACTACTAAATAAGGAAGGAGGAATTTATCCCATGCCTACAATTAACCAATTAGTACGCAAACCTCGTCAATCTAAAATTAAAAAATCTACATCACCTGCTTTGAACAAGGGCCTAAACAGTTTTAAAAGAGAATTAACAGATGTTAACTCTCCGCAAAAACGTGGCGTATGTACTCGTGTTGGTACCATGACTCCTAAAAAACCTAACTCGGCGCTTCGTAAATATGCCCGTGTACGTTTGAGTAATGGTATTGAAGTAACAGCTTACATTCCTGGTATTGGTCACAACTTACAAGAACATAGTGTTGTTCTTATTCGTGGTGGACGTGTAAAAGATTTACCAGGGGTACGTTATCATATCGTTCGTGGAGCTCTTGATACAGCTGGTGTTGAAAATAGAGGACAAAGCCGTTCTAAATACGGTACGAAAAAACCTAAAAAATAATACTTATAAAATATGAAAGGAGGATATCCGATGCCTCGTAAAGGTCCTGTTACTAAACGTGACGTGTTACCAGATCCGATTTATAATTCGAAACTAGTAACTCGTTTAATCAATAAAATGATGGTTGACGGAAAACGTGGAAAGTCTCAAGCTATCCTGTATTCTGCATTCGATATCATTGCACAAGAAACTGGTAAAGATCCAATGGAAGTATTTGAACAAGCTATGAAAAACATCATGCCTCTTCTTGAAGTTAAAGCTCGCCGTGTTGGTGGTGCTAACTATCAAGTGCCTATCGAAGTACGTGCTGATCGTCGTTCTACTCTTGGTCTTCGTTGGTTAGTAAATTATGCTCGCCTTCGTGGAGAGAAAACAATGGAAGTACGTGTTGCTCGCGAAATCATGGATGCTGCCAATAATACTGGTGCTTCTGTTAAGAAACGCGAAGATACGCACAAAATGGCTGATGCTAACAGAGCGTTCGCGCACTATCGTTGGTAAAAAAATCACTAACAAATTCCAGGTTATTGCCTGAAAAATTGTTTTAATGGAAGGAGAAATACAACATGGCTAGAGAGTTCTCCTTAGAAAAGACTCGTAATATTGGTATCATGGCCCACATTGATGCGGGTAAAACTACCACTACTGAACGTATCCTTTTCTATACAGGGCGTATTCACAAAATTGGTGAAACCCATGAAGGTGCTTCTCAAATGGACTGGATGGAGCAAGAGCAAGAACGTGGTATTACAATCACTTCTGCTGCGACAACAGCTCAATGGAAAGGCTACCGAGTAAACATTATCGATACACCTGGACACGTAGACTTCACAGTTGAAGTTGAACGTTCGCTTCGTGTACTTGATGGTGCTGTTGCGGTTCTAGATGCACAATCTGGTGTAGAACCACAAACAGAAACAGTTTGGCGTCAAGCTACTACTTACGGGGTTCCTCGTGTAGTATTTGTCAACAAAATGGACAAAATCGGCGCAGATTTCCTATATTCTGTAGGTACTTTGCATGAACGTTTGGCTGCTAATGCGCATCCAATCCAACTCCCAATCGGGGCCGAAGATACATTTGAAGGTATCATTGACTTAATCGAAATGAACGCATTATATTACGAAGACGATTTAGGTAATGATCCTCATATTAAAGAAATTCCGGCTGATCTAAAAGAATTAGCAGATGAATACCGCGGTAAGTTAGTGGAAGCAGTTGCTGAACTTGACGAAGAGCTAATGATGAAATATCTAGAAGGCGAAGAAATTACAAAAGAAGAACTTAAAGCTGGTATCCGTAAAGGAACACTTAACGTTGAGTTTTATCCTGTAGTTTGTGGTACAGCATTCAAAAACAAAGGTGTTCAACCAATGTTAGATGCAGTACTTGATTACCTTCCAGCACCAACAGATGTTCCAGCTATTAACGGCGTATTGCCTGATGGAGAAGAAGCTGCTCGTCACGCTGATGATTCAGAACCATTCTCTTCCCTAGCATTCAAAGTTATGACTGACCCTTATGTTGGACGCTTAACTTTCTTCCGTGTTTATTCTGGTACTTTGAACTCAGGTTCTTATGTACAAAACTCGACTAAAGGTAAACGTGAGCGTGTTGGACGTATCCTTCAAATGCATGCGAATCACCGTGAAGAGATTTCAATCGTATACGCTGGTGACATTGCTGCTGCTGTTGGCCTTAAAGATACAACTACTGGGGACACTTTATGTGATGAAAAAGATCAAATTATCTTAGAATCCATGGAATTCCCAGAACCAGTTATCCAAGTAGCTATCGAACCTAAATCGAAAGCTGACCAAGATAAAATGGGGCAAGCTCTTGCGAAACTAGCGGAAGAAGATCCAACTTTCCGTGCTGAAACAGATCAAGAAACTGGCCAAACACTTATCTCTGGTATGGGTGAACTTCACCTTGACATTCTTGTTGACCGTATGAAACGTGAATTCCGCGTTGAAGCTAACGTTGGTGATCCACAAGTTTCTTATCGTGAAACATTCCGTAAATCTGCTCAAGTTGAAGGTAAATTCGTACGTCAATCTGGTGGACGTGGACAATATGGTCACGTTTGGATTGAATTCGGACCAAATGAAGAAGGTAAAGGATTTGAATTTGAAAATGCAATCGTTGGTGGGGTTGTTCCACGTGAATACATCCCAGCTGTTCAAGCAGGTCTTGAAGGCGCACTAGATAATGGTGTACTTGCAGGATACCCATTGATTGACATCAAAGCGAAACTTTACGACGGATCTTACCATGACGTCGATTCCAATGAAATGGCCTTTAAAGTGGCTGCTTCAATGGCTTTACGTAATGCTGCTAAGAAATGTGACCCTGTAATCCTTGAGCCAATGATGGCTGTAGAGGTTGTTATCCCAGAAGAATATCTTGGTGATATCATGGGTAATATTACTTCCCGTCGTGGTCGTGTAGATGGTATGGAAGCTCGCGGTAACGCTCAAGTTGTTCGCGCATTTGTACCACTTGCAAACATGTTTGGTTATGCAACACACCTTCGTTCAGGTACGCAAGGTCGTGGTGTATACACTATGCAATTTGACCACTATGAAGAAGTTCCTAAATCTATTGCTGAAGAAATCATTAAAGCTAATGGTGGAAACAACAAAGAAGATTAATTGATTTTTTTCGTAACATCAAGTATAACTTTAGTTAGAAGTATTACTTAGTTTAAAATTTAAGCTAAGTAAAAAATAATTATTGAATTATCAAGGAGGATATTTTAAAATGGCAAAAGAAAAATTTGACCGCTCTAAACCCCATGTTAACATTGGTACTATTGGACACGTTGACCATGGTAAAACTACTTTAACTGCTGCAATTACAACTGTACTTGCTAAAAAAGGCTATGCTGATGCACAAGCTTATGACCAAATTGATGGTGCTCCAGAAGAAAGAGAACGTGGTATCACAATCTCTACTGCTCACGTTGAGTACCAAACTGATACTCGTCACTATGCACACGTTGACTGCCCAGGACATGCCGATTATGTTAAAAACATGATCACTGGTGCTGCACAAATGGACGGAGCTATCTTAGTAGTATCTGCTGCTGATGGCCCAATGCCACAAACTCGTGAACATATCTTACTTTCACGTCAAGTTGGTGTTCCATATATCGTTGTATTCATGAACAAATGTGACATGGTTGACGATGAAGAATTACTAGAATTAGTTGAAATGGAAATTCGTGATCTATTAACTGAATATGAATTCCCTGGCGATGACATTCCTGTAATCAAAGGTTCAGCTCTTAAAGCACTTCAAGGTGAAGCTGATTGGGAAGCTAAAATTGATGAGTTAATGGAAGCTGTAGATTCTTACATTCCAACTCCAGAACGTGATACTGACAAACCATTCATGATGCCAGTTGAGGATGTATTCTCAATCACTGGTCGTGGAACTGTTGCAACTGGACGTGTTGAACGTGGACAAGTTAAAGTTGGTGACGAAGTAGAAGTTATCGGTATTGAAGAAGAAAGCAAAAAAGTAGTAGTAACTGGAGTAGAAATGTTCCGTAAATTACTAGACTACGCTGAAGCTGGCGACAACATTGGCGCACTTCTACGTGGTGTTGCTCGTGAAGATATCCAACGTGGTCAAGTATTAGCTAAACCAGGTTCGATTACTCCACACACTAACTTCAAAGCTGAAACTTATGTTTTAACTAAAGAAGAAGGTGGACGTCATACTCCATTCTTCAACAACTACCGCCCACAATTCTATTTCCGTACTACTGACGTAACTGGTATTGTTACGCTTCCAGAAGGTTCTGAAATGGTTATGCCTGGCGATAACATTGAACTTGA
Source organism: Listeria immobilis (assembly GCF_014322765.1). GTDB lineage: Bacteria > Bacillota > Bacilli > Lactobacillales > Listeriaceae > Listeria > Listeria immobilis. The sequence continues at coordinate 34,901 of NZ_JAASTZ010000026.1, forward strand.
AGTAGAATTAATTGCACCAATCGCTATTGAAGATGGTACAAAATTCTCCATCCGTGAAGGTGGACGTACAGTAGGCGCTGGCGTTGTTTCTAACATCAGCAAATAATATCTGATATGCTTCAAACCGACAAAGCTAAATAGCTTTGTCGGTTTTTTTATATTCTTGTGAAAACCACAGGCTAAGCCTGTGGTTCCAGAGAGCTTTAGCGTGGTATTAAAAAATCTTCCATAAAAAAAGCTAAGATAAATGAGGTTCTCCAACCACATTTAAACGCATAAGGAGGCTATGTCATGAAAGACGATTCAAGTTTAGCACATACAGTATGGAAATGTAAGTATCATCTTTTTTGCGCCAAAATATAGGAGACAGATCATCTATGGTAGATACAAAGCGAGTATAAGAACCATTATTCGGTTATTATGTGAGCGAAAAGGGGTGATTATTCATGAAGCTAATGCCTGTAAAGATCATATTCATTTATTAGTGAGTATACCTCCGAAGATAAGCGTATCGTATCGTTCTTTGTAGGCTATTTGAAAGGAAAGAGCAGTTTAATGATATTTGATTGACATGCTAATTTGAAATATAAATATGACAACAGAAAATTTTGGTGTAGAGGATGTTATCTAGATACGGTAGGAAGAAATCAAAGAACGATAGAAGAATATATTCGAAACCAACTTAGGGAAGATCATCAAATAGATCAATTAAACTTATTCGAAGAGGTAGATCCGTTTACTGGAAAAAGATACGAGAAAAAAATTAAATAAATTCTATTAGAATTCGGATGAGAATGTGGTACTGACATAGTCAAGAAAAAATGGACAAGGTGTTAGAGAAAGTTAAGCGGAAAACTTAGCTTGGAATGGTGTTTTA
>NZ_JAASTZ010000027.1 GCF_014322765.1 Listeria immobilis
AACTACTTTCTATACACAAAGTATGGAAAAGCCAATTACACTAACTCGGTACGTTGACCCGAAAAAAACGGCTGCCGTTCTTTACACTTTACCGGTTGAAGATCCACCAATTAAGCGTACTACTCTTGACACCTACAAAACAAAAAAACTTACAGTTGATAAACAAGCAACTATCGAAGGACAGCTATGGTATCGTTTAAGAGATGGTTCTATCTTCATTGGTTGGACAAAAGCAGCAAATTTAATCACAAGCAACACCTAACCAAATAATACTGCTATCAAAAAACCTTCGTTGGATTCATGTAAAATGAATTCAACAAAGGTTTTTTTGAATAAAAAAGCTATTTAGCAATCACATTAGCTAAAGAAATTATAAATACTTTCAAAAATTTTATTTCTATAATGCTAGAGCATAAAAAATTAGGCTACTATTCCCAATAAATTTCAGGAAACAAGTAGCCTAATATTCCACTATCATGTAAGTGTCAATGTGACTAGGAGTTTTTTATCTTATTTACTATTAAGCGCTGCGCCAATAAAGTCTTTAAATAAACTTTGTGGACGATTAGGACGAGAAATAAATTCTGGGTGGTATTGGCAAGCGACAAACCAAGGATGATCTTTTAATTCGACAACTTCTACTAGACGACCATCTGGACTTGTTGCAGAAACTATCATGCCTGCTTCTTCCATTTGTTCTCTATATTCGTTATTAAACTCATAGCGGTGGCGGTGACGTTCTTCTACAAGTGTAGTACCGTATGCAGCTTCTGTTTTCGTTCCTTGCTTAATGCGTGCTGGATATAAGCCAAGACGGAGTGTGCCACCCATATTTTCAATGTTTTTTTGTTCAGGTAATAAATCAATAATGTTATGTTTTGTTTCTGGTTCGATTTCAGCAGAATGTGCGTCTTCAAATCCAAGAACATTACGAGCAAATTCAACTGTTGCCAGCTGCATTCCTAAACAAATACCGAAATATGGCACTTTATTTTCGCGCGCATATTGAATTGCAGCAATTTTACCTTCAATTGCTCTATCACCAAATCCACCAGGAACTAAGATACCATCGACGTCTTTCAATATTTCAGCAACATTTTCTTTCGTTACTTTTTCGGAATCAATCCAATCAATTTCGATTTCAGCATCATGATTGTATCCTGCATGACGAAGTGCTTCTGCTACAGAAAGATAGGCATCTTGTAAGGAAACATACTTCCCAACAAGGCCAATACGAACTTTTTTGGATAAGTTTTTCACACGATGTACTAAATCTTTCCAATCTGTCATTTCTGCTTGAGGTGCTTCTAAATGCAAGTGTTCTAGGACAATATCATCCATTTTTTGTTTTTGTAAGGAAAGTGGTACGTTATAAAGAGTTTCTTCATCACGAGATTCAATAACCTCTGAAGCCTTAATATCACAAAATAGCGCAATTTTATCTTTCATTTCTTGGGAAACCGGTTGCTCTGTACGAACGACAATAATATTTGGTTGGATTCCTAAGCTACGAAGTTCTTTCACACTATGTTGTGTTGGTTTGGTTTTCATTTCGCCAGCTGCTTTGATATAAGGAATTAAAGTTGTATGGATATAAAGTACGTTTTCAGCACCTACATCTCCTTTGATTTGGCGAATTGCTTCTAGGAAAGGTAAAGACTCAATATCTCCAACAGTTCCACCAATTTCTGTAATAATAATATCCGAATTAGTCATGCGAGCTGCACGAAAAACACGATCTTTTAATTCATTCGTAATATGTGGAATAACTTGTACTGTTCCACCTAAGTAGTCCCCGCGGCGTTCTTTTTTAATAACTTCTGAATATACTTTACCAGTTGTCACATTACTATACTTATTTAAGTTAATATCAATAAAGCGTTCGTAATGACCAAGGTCCAAGTCAGTTTCCGCACCATCATCTGTTACATAAACTTCCCCATGTTGGTAAGGACTCATTGTTCCTGGGTCCACATTGATGTACGGATCAAATTTTTGAATGGTTACACTTAGTCCACGGTTTTTCAGCAAACGTCCAAGTGATGCTGCTGTGATTCCTTTACCGATGGATGAAACTACTCCACCTGTCACGAAAATATACTTTGTCATATTAAAAAATCTACTCCTTCCTGAAATGAAAAACTTGCAGGGTTCTGACGATTTTCCTGCTGGGGTGGGAAATTGCCAGATAAAACAATATTGCGATATTTTTTACGTACTTATCACAATTTCAAGTATTTTGTAAACCAAAATAAAAAACACTCCGCCTACTTTATAAAAGTAAGGGAGCGCTGAATCTCATAAATATCCGTCCCTATAAAAGGGAGCCCAAATAAAATACTACTAATGATAGCGAAAGAAGTCAAGCGTTTATTTTTTGAAACCGTCATCAACCGCACTAATACGTAATAAAAAAAGTCAGATAAACATTCACTCTAAAAAAGTGCGTTTACCTGACCTAAAAATTATTATTTATTTTCAGGGTCTTCTGTATAATCCCCATCAGTATAGTCATCTTCTACAGTAGACAAATCGCCTTCAATTCCGTCTGGCAAGTGATCATCGTCGTCTTCATCTTCATCAAGTAAGACATCTGCAAGGGAAATTTCTTCTTCCCCAAGCTCTTCCACGATTTCTTCATCATAGTCCACATCATCGTCAAGAATTTCTTCCTCTTCGTCATCATCATCTGATTTACGTTTTTTCTTCGGCGTTGTTTGTGTTTGAACCTCTTCATCAATTGCATCCATTGGATACCAAGCACGAAGTCCCCATGTGTTATTTCCAAGTGAAATGAAGTTACCATCAATATTCATATCTGTATAAAATTGAACAAGACGTTCCCTTATTTCTGCATCTTTCAAACCTAGGAACGATTGAATCTCTTTCACTAATTCAGGGAAAAGAATCGTTTCCTTCCGCTGTTCCAAAATAAAATGTGCAACATCGATTAAAGATAGTTCACTACGTTCTTCTTGCGTTAAGTTCTTTAAATCCAAAACTGGCACGCCCTTTCTATTGTAATTCCAATTTATTTAGCTATTTTTTCGTTCAGCCCAACTTCACTATTTTACATGTTATTTCTGGCAAGTACAACCTAAATTTACATAATTACATCAATTCTTCTTGACTATTTTATATCCGATGTAAAAGAATAGGATAGCCATCAGAAGAATTGGGATGGATCCAAGTTGAAAGTCGTAGAGAATATAGATTGCGACGCACAGAAACACGAAAAGCAGCGCCAAAATTATTAATCGCTTCATCATATGCTCTCCCCGTTTTTTCAATTACCTATGTTTCTATTAACTTTAGTACATTTTGGTTATGACGTCAACGAGTAACTTATAATTTTAAGGTTTCACATTTTTTCTGGTGCTGATACACCAAGAAGCGTTAAACCATTTCTAAGAGTAATTTGAGCCGTCTTTATAAGCGCTAGTCTAGCTTTCGTCACTTCTAAGTTGTCCATATCAAGCACTTTATTGCTATTATAAAAACGATGGAAAGCACTAGCTAAATCATTTAAATAACGTACAATTCGATGAGGGGCTCTTTTTACAGCAGCTTCTGCAACAACATCTGCAAATTCGCCTAATACTTTTAGCAAATCATATTCTGCTTCGGTTTGAAGTAAACGCATATCTGCATCTTTTGACACATCTAAGTTTTGCTCCTTACCAGAACGTAAAATGCTAGAAATTCTTGCATGCGCGTATTGGACATAATAAACAGGATTATCATTAGAAGTTGATTTTGCCAAGCTCATATCAAAGTTCATATGTGTATCTGAACTGCGCATTGCAAAGAAATATCTTGTTGCGTCTAAGCCAACTTCTTCAATTAAGTCCCGCATTGTCACTGATTTCCCAGTTCGCTTACTCATTTTAACTTGTACGCCATCTTCAAAAAGGTGTACTAATTGGATGATTTCTACTTCTAATTGCTTTGGTGAATATCCTAATGCTTCAATGGCTGCACGCATACGTGGAATATAACCATGATGATCCGCACCCCAAATATCAATTAAAACATTAAACCCTCGCTCTAATTTGTTTAAATGATAGGCAATATCTGGTAAGAAATAAGTATAGCTTCCGTCCGACTTAATCAAAACACGGTCTTTGTCATCCTCAAAATCAGTAGTACGTAACCATGTTGCACCATCTAGCTCATAAATATAGCCATTTTCACGTAGTCGTTCCAGAGCTGGCAACACTTTGTTTTCATCATAAAGCGATGTTTCTGAAAACCACTCATTAAATGAAACACGGAACTCCTCTAAGTCAGCACGCAATTTTGCAGTTTCAAAAGCTAGCGAATCCACCCGAAAAACTGAACGACGCTCTTCCTCGCTAGTATTTACATATTTATCACCATATTTTGCTGCTAAATCTTTTCCAAGTGAAATTATATCAGCACCGCGGTAACCATCTTCTGGAAATTCCGCTTCTAACCCTAACGCTTCGAAATAGCGACTTTCAGCTGATAAAACTAAATTATTAATTTGGTTTCCAGCATCATTAATATAATATTCTCTTGAAACATTATAACCAGCCATTGTCATGATATTCGCTAATGAGTCCCCAATCGCAGCTCCACGTGCATGACCTAAATGCAAGTCACCAGTAGGATTAGCAGACACAAATTCAATTTGGAACTTTTCACCTTTACCAAAATCAGACTTTCCGTAAGCTGTATCTTCAGCTAAAATAACTGGTACTAAATCCGTTAAATAAGCATTATCTAAGTAAAAATTGATAAATCCTGGGCCTGCAATTTCTACTTCTTTAATCAATTTATTATCTTTTTTTAGTTCCGGCACAATACTTTCCGCAATTTGACGAGGTGCTTTTTTTGCTACACGAGCAAGTTGCATGGCAATATTAGTGGAATAATCTCCATGCTTTTTATCTTTGGGAACTTCCAATAAAATTTCTGGTACTTCTGCTTCTTCTAAACCAACCGCTTGAACAACTGCTTGTTTAATGTGGCGGATTAATTTAACCTGATTCTCTTGCATGACATTCATTCTGCGTCCTCCTCTATTTTCATTAAAACAGTATATGAACCGATGTACTCGCCATGGCTTAGCAAATCGTATTGAAATGCGACTTCACTTAAAACATCTGGCTTATTTTCATATAATTCTTCCATTGATACTAATTCTGACTCTAGTTGTAATTTACCCGCACCTGAATCTATAGACGCAGTACTTCTTCTGTTATCTCGGAAAAAGTGCATTCGCATATTTACAGCCCCACTTCTCATTAAAAGTAGCTCGTTGTCAGCAATTTTGAGAACTGTACGGATCGTGCCAGCTAATTGTTTTTCCTCATAATGCAGATAGCGATTGCCTTTATCACGGTAAAAAACACCAGCTACAGACATATTCGTTTTCTCTTCTGCATCCATCTGGCGGATGACATTGGTGATATGAATAGTTACTTTTTTTCGTTCCATTTGATTAGCTGTCATATCGCTTATTTACCCCTTTCCGGTCAGAAGAATAGACGCATTATATTATAGTTAAAAATAGCATGAAAAGCAACAGGTTAAAATGGGGTTAGGCCGAAAATCGTTAATATTATGTTAAAAACAAACGGAATAACCGTGTTAAAAATTGGTTGAATAGTGAAATCCGAAATTGGTGTTAGCACAATAACAAGGAAAATAAGCATTGCATAACGTTCCACTGGCTCAAGTTTAGCCCTAGCAGACATTGGCAAGAATTCTACTAGTATCTGGTAGCCATCTAAAGGTGGAAGTGGAATTAAGTTAAATACAAATAAAACGATATTTAATTGCACAAAAATCATTAAAAATGTTTCTACTACTGAACCATATGCGAAAAAATCAAAGTTCAGAAACAGAGCATAAAAACCGACACCAATTACTGCGAGCACCAAATTACTTATTGGACCTGCAAGTGAAACCAAAATACTGCCAAGACGTCTTTTCTTTAATTTAAAACGATTGACCGGAGTTGGTTTAGCCCAACCGAAACCAGCAATTAAAATCATTAATAAACCAAATAAATCAATATGCACAAGTGGATTTAAGGATAAACGTCCTTGGTTTTTGGCTGTATCATCACCAAAGGCAAGCGCTACTAACGCATGCGCCCATTCATGGATTGTAAAGGCAATTAATAAAGTAACTAAAACATAGGGAATAAGTTCAAGCGGATAAGCAAGAAAACTAGGCATAAGCGCCTCCTTTATCATTTAATGGATAATTTTTATATGGTATAATGAGAAAAACATTTATCGAGGTGAGAACATGCCATTTGTTACTATTCAATTCTTAGAAGGACGCAATGATGAACAAAAGAAAGCCTTAGTTAGCGAAGTAACGGAAGTCGTTTCCAAAAATTTACAAGCTCCTAAAGAAAATATCCATGTCATTTTACAAGAAATGAAAAAAACAGATTACGGTGTTGGCGGCGTAAGAAAATCAGATATTTAAAAGTAGTAGAAGCAGGGTTTTACCGTGCTTCTTTTATTTGCCCTTTAGCGAATGCGCATGAATTAAAGAAATCATTCTCTCAGCTGTTTCTGAGTCTACTTGACCGCTTTCAATAAAATCTAGCGGGTAATATAATTTAATATCGGTTCGACGTTCTCTACCAATCGCTTCTACAACCGGAGACTCTGTTGATAATTCATGTAACTCACCGTTTCCCATCAATAACTTAATCGGATCTTTACCACTACCAACTCCTGGAAGATAGTAATCATATGGTAAGTCAGAAGAGGAATCGATGACTAAGTAATAGGATGGATCTATATCTGCTTTTTCAAGCAACCCCTTAAGTTCCGCATAAAGTTCCGCATCTTCTTTTGGGTCATAGTTAAGGTATCTAAGCAATCTTCTATTTAAAAAACGCTGACATAAATCGCTTAAAATCGGATCATTTTCTTTTTGCCAAATTGAAAAATAGAACATTAACACAATATCATCTAAAATAAGATATTCTTCTAATTCAACTTCCTCTTCAAAAAAAGGTAATACTTGAATCGGTGAAACTTGAAACTCGTACCCAGCACAATAAAGTTTTTTAGCACGTTCTAAAATTTTCCATAGCAATACTTCCCCACTACGACTTACAGGATGGAAATACACTTGTTGGTACATTTGATAACGACTCATAATATAATCCTCAACGGCGTGCATTCCAGAGTATTTCACTATCACCCCATTACCATCTGGACTTGGCCGCAATACTCGTAAAATCCGCTCTATATCAAACTTCCCATAGCTAACACCAGTATAATAGGCATCTCGTAATAAGTAATCCATACGATCCGCATCAATTTGACTTGAAATCAACTTTACTAGCGTTTGGTTTGGATAGTTTTTCTTAATGATAGCAGCTACCTTCAACGGAAAATCTTCCCCAACACGTGCTAAAACAGCGCTAACCTCTGTATTTCCAATAATAATTTCTTGTGTAAACTCTTCGTGGTCCGTTCCAAACACTTTTTCAAAAGCATGAGAAAATGGACCATGACCTAAATCATGTAAAAGTGCAGCACATAAAGCAATCAGGCGTTCTTCTTCATCTAACTGAGTTTCTTTTGCAAAGGTGACATCAATAATTTGCCGTATAATCTCATATACACCTAACGAATGATTAAAACGGCTATGTTCAGCGCCATGAAAAGTGAGCGATGTCGTACCTAGCTGGTGAATTCGTCGCAAACGTTGAAATTCTTTTGTCGCAATTAAATCCCAAATCACTCTGTCAGAAACATGAACATAACCATGAACTGGGTCTTTAAATACTTTTTCTTCAAGTAGTTTCTCTGTTAAATAACTCATGTGCCGCTCTCCTTTCGTGTTTTCTAGGTAAGTACTTTGTTATTCCTTATGATTAGCCGATCATAGTATGCTGGGAAAAGATCAAGCTCTTCTGCTGTAAGTGTTCCCGACACAAGTTCTCCTGCATAATGCCGTAAACTATTGAATAACCTAACTAAACAGCTATTTACATCCATATTTTCTTTCATTAAATCTGATAATGTTCCCATTACTTTAGGATCGACATCTGGAAAAGTATATTTCGCTTGCTTATCTTTTCCACTAATTGTATAAAAATCTCGAATTAATGTGGAGCGTGCAGTTTGATCGCCATCTACTGCTAAATAAATCTGAACAGCCACACCTTTAGCCATCCTTCGCTGGGAAATGCCAGCAAATTTTTGTCCTTGAATACTAAGGTCATAGCTTCCAGGGCAGTAAGAATGGACAATTTCCTTCGCTTCGATTACTTCCTTACAATCAACAAACATGTCTTTAATAAGTGTGAACATTGTTTCATAGCCGCGCTCTATTGCAATTCCTCGTTCAGCATCTGGAAGCACGATTGAAAGATTTAACACGCCAGAATCAAGCACTACCGCTAAACCTCCTGAATTGCGAACAACCACTCGGTAACCTTGCTCTTGTAAAAAAGCAATACCTTTATCTATATCTGGTAACTTAGAATCTTGTATTCCAAGCGAAACTGTCTTTTCATGAACCCAGCCACGAACAGTTGAAGGAGCTAACCTCGCCCCTACTGAACGGCATAACGTATCATCTGTAGCAAACGATTGAATTGCATCAAAAGCTGGGTTAATAGTTGTATTATCAATAAAGCGCCATTTTTCTTGTTTTAGTAAAGTTCGTTCGATATCCATCACTATATCCTCCACGATTTTCTTTTTGTTATTATAGCATACTAGTGATGATTTTAGTTGAAAACGGCTTAAAATAGCCATTTAATCATTATTTATGTTTTTCACGTAGCTATTCTACTTTTTTTCGCTTGATGTTGAAAACTAGCGCTGTAATGATTGATATAACAATGGTTTTTGCAATTATATCCTTTTTCATTTCGATCGCCTCATTTCCTTTTCTTTATTATAACAAAATTAGCATACAAAAAAACCTAACTTCTATAAAGAAATTAGGTTCTATCTAAAAGCCTAGGGAGCTTTTTTAGCTAATTATTTTACCAGTCGTAACGATCTTCTTTATTACGGTTAGAAGATTTTGTGTTATTCCCCCACATACGATAAAGCAGGTATCCAATTCCACCTAAAATTAAAATTGGGAAAAGGAAGTGTAATGTAATACCAATAACCTTTAATACGATATTAAGTGCAATAATCCCTAAAATAACTGTTAAAAATATTTTCCAAAATTTATTCATGATAATTTCCTCATTTCCTTAAATTATTTACTACTTGCAAGTGGAACGCTATTAATTTCCTTGGCTTGAACGAGCAACTCATTGTCTTGTACGACGATTTTATATTGTTTGTTTTTTTTGAGTTGTGTGGTAGACATAAAGTTAACCTTTTGACTGTTTCCATTATTATCTAGACACGATTCGTTGAAAGAGTAACCCTTGAATTTTGACTTAGTTACTTCTTTGCCATCGCTTTTGATTGTAACGTAGTATGTATTTGCTGCTGAGCCAATTGGTGCCGAAAATTCGATTACAACCATCGTTATGACAAAAAGTGCAGCCAATAAACCAAAAATTCCCTTTTTCATTGCTTTTACCTTCCTTTTTTGTTGATAAGTTTATTATAGAAGACTCCCTTGGAATGAACGAACGGCTACAGGCTGAAAATTGGTACATCCTAAGTCTTATTTTAATTCAACTTAAAAAAAGTGAGTCTAGGATTTGACCTAAACTCACTTTCTCTTAATGCTTCTCTATCCATTTATAGTTTTCCGAGCCGATTGGATAAGTTGTATAATTTTTTAAATCACTCTTTTGTAAATATGCGCGTCCGCCTTGATAAAGTGGAATAAGTACCACATTCTCTTTTAGTAAGATTTGCTCTGCTTCAAGTAATGCTTGCCACCTTTTTTCTGGATTTGTTGATAGATTTCCTTTAGCGCCAAGGACTAGCTCATCATATTTAGGATTAGAAAAACCCGTATGATTTCCTGGACTATTGGTTAAAAATAAGTTTAGATATGTTAATGGGTCTTGATAATCGCCACCCCAACCACCTAATAAAATATCAAAATCTTGAGTGACATCTGCTTTAAAACTTGCTTGATTAGTAATGTTTTTTAATTTAATCGTTAAACCAGGTAAATTTTCTTCTAATTGGTTTTGAATAAATTCTGTTTGTTTGCGTTGTAAGGAAGTGTCACCACTTGTTAATGTAAGTGTTAATTCTGTTTTACCAATTTCCTTTAACCCTTGATTCCATGCTTTTCTGGCTTGTTGTAGATCAAATTTTAGCAAATCGCCATTTTGCTTTCGGAAATCTTCTTTCGTTTCCGGATCAAACATAATCCCACTTGGAACATTGCCATTTAACGCTTTAGAGCCATTTGCTAATAACGTATCTACCATTCCCGCTTTATTAATTGCCATTGCTAAACCACGACGTAAATTCAAGTTTGCTAAATCCGTTTTTTCTCCGTCTGTCCCTTGATTCATTTTCATATAAACAGAACGTCCAGTTGCTTCTTTATGGAAGTTTTTATCATTTTTATATTGCTTTACAAATTCCCCATCAAGCTCCACACGGTCTAATTTCCCTGTATTATATAAATTTAGCGCTGCATTTGTATCTTTTACAACGTTTACATGAATTTTCTCAGTTGTAACATTTTTTTCATCCCAATAAGTTGGATTTTTAATATAATCCCAGGTTAAATTAGTTCCATTCCAGTTTTTAAGTTTATATGGTCCATTCGAAATAAGTGTGTCGCTATTTGTTCCATAACGGTCCCCTTGCTTCTCTACAAATGCTTGATTTTGCGGAAAAAATGTTCCAGTAGTTAGTAGTTCTTTAAAAATGGGAACTGGGTTTTCTAATTCAATTTGTAATGTTTTTTGATCTAATGCTTTAATACCAAGCTCATCTGGAGACATTTCTCCCTTTAAAATTGGTGTTGCATTTTTAACGATTTCTTCCATTTGAGGTCCATATGCTGCCGCAGTTTTTGGATCTACTACTTTTTTCCACGCATATTCAAAATCAGCTGCCGTCACAGGGGCGCCATTTGACCAATTAGCATCTTTACGAATTTTAAAAATAAGCGTTTTCCCGTCATTTTTCTCTTCTGGTTCGCTGGCTGCAAGAGCAAGAACCGGCTTACCTTCTTTATCTAAGCGATATAACCCTTCAAATATTTGATTGATTACACGGAAACTCACACTATTATCTGCAAGCGTTGGACTCGCATTTGGAATTCCACTCGTTTCCATAATATTAACTACTTTTGGTTTCTGTTCTGATTTCACACTTTCTTTTTCCCCATTATCGCCAGACTGACAAGCTGTAAGTACAAGTAAACATAGCAAACTAAGTGCCGCTAACATTTTTCTGGCTGTTTTATGCAAAATTTTTCCTCCTTTTTTGTAAGCGCTTTTGATATACGCAAAAAAATGACGGAATCCCTGCCAAACTTACATGCAGAACTTCCGCCACCATTATAAACCGAAACTGTACTAATTGTAAATAAAAACTGTTATATTTTTCATTTCTTATTCAGATAAACACCCGAACCTACTACAATAATACACATCGCCATTAACATTGCTAACATTAAATAACTTGGGTCATTTCGCATCAATAATGCAAGCGCAAAACAAATTGTACCAGCTATATTTAGTGTAACAGTTGTAATTTTTCTAAGTAAGTTTCTTGACCATGCATCTATTTTCTTAAAACCTATCATAGTTAAAAATTTAAATAGTTTTTTGGAGTATTGAATATATGCTGCAAGTACTAACATAAATGCTCCAGCTGTAACTAATGAAAAACGACCAGTTGGTATATCATAACCTAACGCGTAAAGAATAATACTCATTTGAATTATTGTAAGCAGTACTAATAAGAGTCTAAAACAATATTCAAATTCCAATAAGCTCTCTTGATTCACTTTTTCTTTGCCATAATATTCTGTACCTGTAAACATAATCATCAAAAAAGGAATCATAATTAGCCCTAACCATTTCTGCATAAACATATCTGGGGAGAAATCCGTACCGAAATGTACTGCCACTTCAGCTGGTAGTAGCGGATATAACACAGCAGAAATACCTACTGTGAAAAAAATTATCATACTTGGAAATAATCCAACTTTCCTCATTCCCCTCACCTCATCCAATAAAATTATTGGCAGTAGGCGACAAGTTCTTCCCTCGTTTCGATAAGTTGAACTTTATGGGTATTCGCTAGCTGTGTTCTCGTTTCATCAAAACCTTGTTCAGATAACGCACGTGTCGCGGGTAAATAGACTAATACAGAAAAGCCTGCCCTACTTAACTGTATAACCGTAGTTTTCACGCAAAAATCAAATGCTAAACCTCCAACAAGAACCAAATCTACTTTTTCTTCTCGCAAATATTCTAAAACGCCTGTTGAAAGCTGTTCAAGAATATCGTGATAACACGCTCCATATGGATGAATATCTCGTTCCATCCCTTTCCAAATGAAATAATTATAATCTGTCACTTGCGGCAAACCATCCAGTAGTTCAAAGCCTTTTGTCCCAGGTTCACAGTGCCTAACCCAAGTAAGATCTGCATTAGGATAATCGAGCGTGGCTAACATCTCTTCTTTTGAATCCACCACCCATACTGCATTTTGAGGATGTGCGTCTTTACTACCTATTCGAACAGACGCAAGACTTGCCATAAAGTTTAGTTCTGGAACAATTTTATCACCTTCTGGCACAGGTAGCTCTTCTGGACAAAGTGGTGAAAATCCTTTTTGCGCATCTATATCAAAAGCTGCAATTTTCATTTTAATTTTCCTCCAAATTTTTATAAGTCAACTGCGCAAATTGACCAAAATGACTGACTTCTTCAAGTTCTAGCGCATGTTCTTTATCTTCTTCAAATAAAGGGATACCTTTTCCTAGAATAATCGGAGCAATTGTTATTACAAAACGATCAATCGCTTTTTCTTTCAAAAATTGCTTAACTAATTTCGCTCCACCAACAAGCCAGATTTTTTCACCATCAATATTATTTAGCCATGTATCCACTGTCCCTGTGACAAAATCAGCATATTCATCTTTGGTGCCTGCTTTTGTATTAGAAAAAACATAGACATCTTTTTTACTGTATGGGAAAGTATCTGTAAGTGAAAAAATTTGTTGATATGTCGTTCGTCCCATCACAACCGTATCTACGTTATCAAAGAAGGCTTCATATCCCGCATCACCTTCACTATCAATTGATTCTAGCCATTCTACACTTCCCATTTCATCGGCAATATAACCATCCAAGCTAACTGCAATATATAATGATACTTGTTTTCCACTCATTGCTACTCAAATCCTTTCACCACTAATTTTCCAATCATTTGACCAGATAAGATAATTTCATGTGCTTCTTCTATAGTTGCTGCATTTATTGGTGATAAAACTTTATTTAATGTTGACTTAAGTATACCCTTATCAAACAATTGTGCTGCATTTGTTAAGATTTCATGCTGTTTAATTTTGTCTTCTGTATCATATTTGGAACGAGTGAACATAAATTCATAACTAAATGTGGCGCTTTTATCTTTTAATAGAGACATCTTTACAGGTTCTGCTAATTCGACAATAGAGCAAATTTTCCCTTGTGGGCGTATAGCTTCTTGCATATCGTCCCAATGTGCATTTGTATTGTGTAGACATAAAATAAAATCGACGCCCTGTATAAAGCCAAGTTCTTTTAGCTGTTTGGTTAAATTCTCACGATGATTAATTACATCATTTGCGCCAAAACGCTTTGTCCAATTGATAGTCTCTGTTCTTGAAGCCGTTGCTATCACATTTAGCCCTGCATTTGCAGCTAGTTGAGTGGCTATTGACCCCACACCGCCAGCACCATTGATAATTAAAATTGTTTTCCCTTTATCTTTTGTAGTAATTTCCAATCTATCAAATAATGCTTCCCATGCTGTAATCGTCGTAAGTGGCATGGCCGCAGCTTCTTCTTGTTTTAAGGTATTTGGCTTTATCCCGGCTAATCGTTCATCAATCAATGTAAATTCAGCGTATGTGCCTGGTCTTGTGACATCTCCTGCAAAATATACCTCCTGTCCTCGTTCAAACAAAGTGACGTTAGCTCCAATATCCACTACTTCTCCAACTGCATCCCAGCCTAAAATTTTCAAATTATCTGTATTATTAGCTACTCGCATTTTTGTATCCACGGGGTTAATGGAAATCGCAGTAATCTTTACTAATAAATCATGTTTTTCAGGAACTGGCTGCGCAATTTCCATATCTATAAAATCACTTGATGACTTTTCTAATCCTACTATTTTCATGAGACAACACCTCTTGTTTTCTTTTCCCGAATTTTTTAAAATAATGCATATTTAACAAAAAAAGCCTTCCCTAATTTTTTAGAGAAGGCTTTAAAACTTATTTTTCATCTAAAAGCTCACTATCTTTAAACTTCATTTTAGCATGGCAAGCTGGACATTTGATTTTTAACTTTCCACCATGAGAATGTTCTGCGCCTTCTTTTTTCTGAAGGAGCATGTTACTTCCTTTTTTTAGTAGCGGAATTGCGATAATTACACCAATGATAGTAAGTGTTGCTAAAATCCCTATAAATACTAAAGTTAGAGCAATCATAACGATAAAAGCTTTTTTCAAAAAATGACCTAAATCAACTTGTTCTTCCATCTAAATCAACTCCTCTGATTAATATCTCAATCATATCATGAAGTTGTATTAATTGCAGTGATGATGGTGTGTGTGACTTCCTTCTATTTGAATTGTACTATGCTCTAATGAGTAATTTTCTCGTAAATACGTTTCAATTTCTGCCAAAATTTTATCCCGATCAGCATCTTCTTTTACTGTTAGATGCGCCGTCAATGAGTTAAAGTCAGAAGTAATCGCCCAAACATGTAAATCATGGACCGATTCTACTCCGTCTTGATTTTCGAAAAAGGTTTTCACTTCCTCCATATTCACATTTGCAGGTTTTCCTTCCATCAAAATATGAACAGCGTCTTTGAGCACACGCCAACCACTTATTAAAATCAGCATCGCAACGATAACACTAGCTATTGGGTCAGCAATATTCCAACCAAGAAAAATTATAAGTAAGGCTGCAACAATCGCTCCAACAGAACCTAATAAATCCCCAAGTACGTGCAAGAACGCGCTACGCATATTCAAATTCCCACTGGTGTCACCTTTCATTAAAATCCATGCAACTAAAATATTAACGAGTAAACCAATCACAGCAATCGTCATCATTCCTGGGCCAACTACTTGTGGAGGATTAAAAAAACGACCAATTGCTTCGTAAAAAATAAAGACAGAAATCCCGACAAGTGTTAATCCATTTAAAAAGGCAGCTAATATTTCGAACCGCTTATAACCATAAGTTTTGTTTGCATTTGCTGCTTTTTCTCCAAATTTAAATGCTGCAAGGCTTAAACCAAGTGCTACTGCATCACTTAGCATATGGCCTGCATCAGAAAGTAGTGCTAAACTATTGGTCATAATACCGCCAATAACTTCCACTACCATAAATGTAGCAATTAGAATAAAACTAGTAAAAAGTGCTTTTTTATTCGCGTTATGCGCATGGTTGTGGTTGTGTCCATGTGCATGATCATGATTATGTGCCATATGATTACTCCCTCTCTATGAACAACTAATTTCTTTTATATGCACATGTTAGCATATATACATTTTTAAATCAAGCCATATTCTAAAAAAAGAACCTTTAGACTCATTTTATCCTGTCTAAAGGCGCTCATTTTTATAAAATTTCTTCTTGCATAAAGAGTCCTAAGCCACCAATATCGTGATGTTTAGCGATTTTATCTGCTTTTTCTAAAGCTAGAGGAATACCATTTTCCATCGCAACACCAATTTTGGCTAATTCAATCATACCAACATCATTTTCATTATCCCCAAAAGCTATTGTAGAGTCTAGATTGATATAACCGTTTTCAGCTAGATATTTCAGCCCTTTTGCTTTATCAATCCCTTCATTCATAATATCAATTAGGTTGGAAGCAGAAGCAAGAACAGATAAAGGCAATCCTTGTAAAGCGGCTTTAATGGCTATCTGTTTTGTTTCATCTGATTCAATCACTAATACTTTTAGCGGAAATTCTCCATCTCGAAGCACGCTAAATGGATCGGTTGTTAAAGTAATTGGAACTTGTTCGTCTTCTGGTAAAGTTTTATTTAACTCATTGAAAAAGGCAATTTTACCAGTATTTGTTGGTCCAATAATTCGTTCAGTCGTATAAATATGGTAATTAACGCCAAGTGGTTGAAGTGTTTCTAAAACTGTTTTTATTAAGTCTAGTTCAATATTACTTTTATATAAAATTTCACCAGTAGAAAAATCTCTTACTAGCCCACCATTACAAGAAATAACTGGTGTTTTGATTTTAAGTTCATGGATAAATGGTAAAATTGCTAAATCTAATCGCCCAGTAGCTAAAAAGAGTTTATTGCCATTTTGTTGCCAATCCATTAAAACTTCTTTATTTAGCGGATGAATTTGATCTCCTTTTTTTACTAATAAAGTTCCATCCATATCTGTAATAACTGTATCTATTCTACTCTTTGTCAATTGTTTTCGCACCTTTCTAAAAATCCATTATTATGTACCTCGATTATAGACGAGTTTCACATGATTGTCACGTTGATATTTGGTATACTTAACTGGAATGGAGGCAGATAATTAGTGAAAAAACATTTTACTACCATCTTGATTTTGCTTATTGGCACTTTAATTCTTAGCGCTTGCCAAAATAGCGAGGATTCCAAAGACACCGCGCCCCCGAAAGTTGATTTAAAAGCAGAAATACCTATTCTCCTCATTCATGGTAGTGGTGGTGATACACACTCATTAGATGAAATCGCCGACCACTTAACCAATGATTTTGTTAGCTCAAAAGGGGAATTAACAATGTCGATTAGCGAAAATGGACAAATAGCTTATCAAGGCGAACTAACGGCTGATGCTAAGCGACCGATTATTAAGCTTGGTTTCGATAAAAATCAAGCTACTCCAGATAAATGGGCTAAAGGGTTGCATATCGCTGTAGCCGACTTAAAATCCCGCTATGGTTTTGTGCAAATGGACGGCGTTGGTCATTCAAACGGCGGTCTCGCACTCACTTATTTTGCTATGAATAGTAGTACTGACAAAACCGTTCCAACCTTACGAAAACTAATCGCAATCGGCGCTCCTTTTAACGATTTAAACTCTAATGATAATGCTGGCAGTCTTCATTTTAAATCATTACCAAATCATTCAACACAAATGATATATTTTTTGGATAATAAAACAAAACTAGATTCTAATCTTGAAATGCTTTCCATTGCTGGCAAACTAAGCGAAAAAGGCGATGCAACAGATGGCATTGTCCCAACCAACAGTTCGCTTGCCGCGAGATTATTTGTACCGCACAACGCTAAAGTTTACATTGAAAATTTACAAACTGGAAATACCGCTGTTCACCAAACTTTGCATGAGACACCAGAAAGCATTAAACAAGTGCATTGGTTTTTAGAAAACTTTCATTCTGATAAAAACATTACCACACTAGTTTCTGAATAAGGCGTTTTAACGATTAATGTTGCGCTCCTTGCCCCTGTTGAAAAATAAGAAAATGCCTGCTTATAAAAATTAGCAGGCATTTTTCATTATGTTAACCATAAAAAAATTTGATCATTGGCATCATATGAAGCCCCATTTTGACAGTGTAAATCCGATGAAAAGTTTTTCTTATTAAATAATATCCGTTTTTTATTTTTTGCTGGAATTTGTTCAAAAAAATGCTCTCCAAGTTGATAATTATAATAATTTTCATTCTCCGCAACAAACATCAATGTATCCGTGTGCAGTTTTTCATATGCAATTTCCTCATTAAATTCACTACAAATTTGTAGTAAATGATTTAACGAGTCTGCACCAAAAACCCATTTTGCATGTTCTACTTGCCAATTTAAAAAAGGACTATGTGCAATGTAAAAAGAAGCTATTTTTTCTAAAGGTGTCGGAAATCCCTTTTTTAAAAACGAATGTAAGAAAAATGGTAATGGTTTTTTTAAAGAGTCCAGCATAGAAGGAAAATAATTATACAAAATAATTTTATCGAATAATGTCTCATCTAAACTAGCTGCTCTCGAAAGAAGTAAACCACCAAGGGATATTCCAACACCAATTCGGTCACCACTTAGCCCTATTTTCTCCTTATAATAACTCATTACCACTTTTACCACTTTATTCCAATCTGCTATAAACGGTAAACCTGCTTTTCGAATTACATCTGATTGCCCCGGTCCTTCATATAAAACAACATCATAACCATTTGCTAACGAAGCTTTGACATTGGTAAAATAAAGCTCCTCCAAAAGCGCATCGAAGCCACCACATATATAGAAAGTTCCTTTTGACGGTTTTGTTGTTTTAAAATATAACGTTCTTAAATTAGTTGTAGCAAATTCAATGTTATGTTCCGCATATGCAACATTTTTTAGTGCCAATCCTTGATAAAACAAGTCCACCGATTTAGTATAGACGGCTATTTTCCGACTATCTTTAGGAGGCAAAAAAAATTCTGCTGCTTGATAATATCTGCTTGAGCGAAATAAGGCATCCCCTTTACTTTCATTGGAATGAAAATGACTAGCTCGCTCTTCTAACGTTTTTGCGAATTTCGCCCATTCTCGATACCACGATTCATAATTGCCATCTTTTATTTTTTCTGTTACCGCGGCTACTTCTCCGTAATCTGCGCCTCCAGAAGGTGTATACCAAAGTAATCTGGTCGTTTCAAATTCAAATTCAAATGTTTTAAAAAAATGACTTTTCATAAAGTTGGATTCCCCTTATCTATGTTATAATGATGATTATAGTCAATTATTTCCTTATAGAAAAGAGGTTACTTTTAGGTGCATCAAAATGAGCATGTTCCAGATGACTTAAGACTAAGAGAATTAGCGTTACCACTTCTTGGAAAATGGGTGCCTTTTATTTTGATATTATTATCTGAACGGCCTTATCATTTTGCGGAATTGGAGCGAAAAATGACTGGCGTATCTAGAAAAGTGTTAAATGAAAACCTAATTAATTTGCAAGCTTCAGGTATAGTTCAAAAAAACGGTGAAACATCTAATGGTTTCCCAGTCTACTATAGTTTAACTGAACTAGGAAAAAGTAGTTTATTTATTTTAGATAATATTAAAAGTTGGCTACGAAACAATGAAGAACTAATCCAAAATAATCGAAAAAACTTTTTTAAATAATTAATAAAGCAGCCAACGAAGCTAATTGGCTGCTTTTTTTAATGGATTCGATCAAATCCAGAATATACGTTCAATCTATTTCCTCTAATAAAACCAACCATTGTAATTTGCAATTCTTCTGCCATTTGAATTGCAAGCTCAGTTGGAGCAGAGCGCGATAAAATAATTCCACATCCAAGTTTAGCAGTTTTAACGAGAATTTCTGAGGAGATGCGCCCACTAAAAATAATTGCTTTATCCTCCATATTTATGCCATCCTGCAATGCTCGTCCGTATATTTTATCAAGTGCATTATGACGTCCAATATCCATTCGACTATAAATAATTTCTGAAGTAGTGCAGAGTGCCGCATTATGAACCCCGCCCGTTTGATGAAAAGTAGCCGAATTTTCTTCAAATTTTTCCATTAATTGAAAAATATCGTCCGTTGTCAATTGAAGCAGAATATTCGATTTTACATTAACTAACGAAGCATCCGATTGAAAGTAAAAATTTTCTCGAGATTTGCCGCAACACGAAGTAATATAACGCTTGCCACGGTACTTCGCATTGAATTCATTTACAAAATGGGCCGTCACTTTGGCATGTCCAGTTGATTCAATAATATCAACCGAAGCAATATCTTTTGGACCACGAATAATTCCTTCCGAAGTCAAAAAGCCGACCACTAAGTCCTCTAAATATTCTGGCGTGCAAACAATTGTCACAAGTTCAATGTCATTAACATAAATTGTTAGCGGATATTCGGTAGCAACACTAGATTCCATTTCCATAAAATTTCCCGAATCAAACCTGCGAATTTTTTGTAGCGAAACCTTTTCCATATGAGCATTCTCCCTTCTAAACAGGAACAGCGGACTCTGGAAATAGAGTCTCGCTGCATTTTAATTCATTTTAAAATTTGGCCAATTTCTTTTAAAAATGTTATGCCATAACGTAATGCTCGGTTGACGTCTGGATCTTTGAGTGCTTTCATCATCGCGAGCATTCCCATAATTTCTTCCCTTTTCGCGCTTTCTTCTGCTTGTTTTGCAGCTTTTTTTAAATTAGCAATCATTTGCTCCGTCTGTTCCGGCTTTGCATCTGTTAAGAGTTTACTTGAAATCATCATATTATTAATCGCATTTGTCATCGGCTCTTTCCGCCATTCATTTAAAAATGTTTTTGTTATATCTCCACGTGCTTTAATTGCACTATTTAAGGCTTCCAGAGCGCCTGATTCTTGTAAAAGTTTGACTGTTTCCACCATCTCTAAAAATCCAGAATTTTCTTCCACAATATCTGCCTTCATCTGTGCTAAACGTTCCTTCTCTAGCTCCTCAGGTGATTTCTTTGTATCCCGTATTGTTGAAATTGGTTCTGCCATTAGTGATTCCTCCCTTTTCCGCCACAACCACAATTTCCACCACATGCACAGTTCACTTTAGAAATTGGCTGATAATCTTCCCTTGACCATTTACGCTCCACTTCTGCCCCATTTTGCGGGAAGCGTTTTCGATTGCGGGGATTATGGTCTGGAAGTGGGTTTTTCCCATTTTTCTTAAGTACAGTTAAGTTCACCTTTGTTTGTTTATAAGCTGGGGTTTTTGTTCTAACATCTCCTGCACTCGATGTTAATAAGTTTACTGCTGTTTCACTACTAACAGAATGCATTGGAACATAGACTTCATTTCCTTTCATTCGTTCTGTTACGACCGCACGAAGCTTAATTCGTCCATACGGAGAGCTTAGTCTCACCAGAGAGCCACTTTCAATATCACGTTCTTTAGCAAGCTCCAGCGAAACCTCTACAAATACTTCTGGTAATTTATAATCCAGCCCTTTTGATTTATCTGTCAAGTTTCCTTCATGAAATTGTTCTAGCAAACGACCATTATTCAGCGTTAAATCATATTCTTCTGGGAAATTAATAGGCGGAATATATGGCAGTGTTGATAACTGCGCTTTACCATCTGAAAAATTAAATCGTTCTTCGTAAAGAAGTGGCATATCTTTTCCATCAGCGCTAACTGGCCAAACAAGACTTTCAAACCCTTGCATCCGGTCATAACGAACTCCTGCAAAAAATGGTGCTAAACTAGCAATTTCATCCATAATTTCGCTTGGATGAGTATAATTCCAATCAGTTCTGCCACACGCTTTTGCCACCTCTTGGATAATCCACCAATCTGGCTTCGAATCACCAAGCGGCTCTAATACTTCATAAAGCCTTTGTACACGACGCTCTGTATTAGTAAAAGTTCCTTCTTTTTCAAGTGATGGTGCGGCTGGAAAAACAACATCCGCAAATTGTGCCGTTTTAGAAAGGAAGACATCTTGAACTACAAAAAAATCAAGACTGGCTAATATTTCCTGCACATGATTTGAATTTGAATCTACCCAAGCCATTTCCTCACCAATAACATACATCGAATGTAGTGTTCCAGCTTCAATCGCATCGAGCATTTCGTTATTTTTTAGTCCAGGTTCAGGTGAAATTGGTACACCATACACAGCTTCAAAACGAGCGCGAACTTCCTCATTTCCAAGTGGTTGAATTCCTGGTAATACATTTGGCAACGAACCCATGTCACATGCACCTTGGACATTGTTATGACCTCTAAGCGGATATGCTCCTGCTCCGTGTCTACCAAAGTTCCCCGTCACAAGAAGCAAATTCGCAATTGCGGAAGAAGTATGCGAACCAGCAATATTTTGCGTTACACCCATTCCCCAACAAACTGCTGTTCCATCAGCTTCATAAATCATTTTTGCTACTGCCTTCATAGTCTCAATAGATAACCCAGTTTCCTTTTCAGCATAGGCAAGTGTATACGGTTCAAGAAATTCTAGATAATCTTCCACATTACTAATCCGGCTTTCCATAAATTTCTTATCATGCCAATCTTGGTCAATAATATATTTAGCTACCGCAGTTAACCAAACAAAGTCAGTTCCTTGTTTTGGATGAATAAATAAATCCGAGCGCTCCGCCATTTCATGTTTGCGTAGGTCAGATACAATTAATTTTTGTCCCCGCGTTTTTTGTGCTCGTTTTATTCTGCTTGCTAGTACGGGATGTCCATCTGCTGGAGATGCACCAACAATTATGACTAAGCCAGCAGTCTCAATATCTTCCACAGTTCCTGAATCTGCTCCAATACCAACCGTTCTAGTCAAACCGTCTGAAGCAGGCGCCTGACAATATCTTGAACAATTATCGATATTATTTGTTTCAAATACCTGTCTAGCCAACTTTTGCATTAAATAATTTTCTTCATTGGTTGTTTTGGAAGAACTAATAAAACCAAGTGCATCATTTCCATATTTAGCTTGAATTTCACGTAATTTTGTCGCAACTAAATCAATCGCATCATCCCAACTCGCTGGAACAAATTCATTTCCTTCTCGAATTAGCGGTGTTGTAATACGTTTCTCACTATTAACAAAATCCCAACCAAATTTCCCTTTTACGCAAGTAGCAAATTTATTTACAGGGCCTTCCCCGGTTGGCTCCACTTTTAAAATCTTACGGTCCTTCGTCCAAACTTCAAATGTACAGCCCACTCCACAAAAAGTACACACTGTTTTTGTTTTTTTAGTCCGCGTTTCTCGCATTGCCGCTTCCATTTCTGATACTGCAAAAACGGTTTGATAATTTGGTTCCACTTTTTTCACCATGTCAATCATTGGTTCAAGCATATCTTCATCCAGTCCGGTCATAAAGCCAGCTTGTCCAAGCATCGATTTCTCCATTAGCGCATTACACGGACAAACAGTTGCACAAAGTCCACACGAAACACATGAAGATAAGTTAGCCGGCTTATCATCATCCCAAATTACTCGTGGCTCTTTTCGCTCCCAATCAATCGAAAGCGTCTCATTTACTTGTACTTGTTGACAAGCCTCTACACATCTGCCACAAAGGATACATTGATCTGGATCATAACGGTAAAATGGATGTGAAAAATCATTTAGATAGCCTTTTTCACGGTAAAGTCGTTCTTGCTTTTCCACTCCAAGCAGTTCTGTTGTATTATGTACTTTACAATTACCATTATTATTATCACAAACTGTACAATAGAGTAAATGATTCTCTAAAATCCGGTCCATTGCTTCTAATTGCGCATCGGTCGCCACTTCCGAATTTGTTTTAATTTCCATTCCCTCTTCAAGTTTTGTACTACAAGCTCGCATTAGTTCGCCGTCCACTTCACACATACACGTATCACAAGATTGAATTGGTCCTATTTGTTCACTATAACAAATATGTGGATGTTCGATTCCTTCTGCATTTAAATAATCTAAAATTCGTGTTCCTTCTGCCACTTCTCGCTTCTCACCATTAATCAGGACCGTTACTTTTGTACTCATCAAATTACCTCCATTTAAAGAAAGCGGTTACAATTCGATTATATTATAACAGTTCTTATCTGAAAATCACAGTAATATGTTAGCTGATAATCATTCTCAAACAGCACTACTATGCGCTTCTCATCACAAGCAGTACATTATTTATTGACAATTGGCTGACTTTTCTGTATTCTTTATACAAAGCTATGACGAGAAAAGTACGGATTCTGTTTTTTCCAAAAGAGAGTTCCCCTTGCTGAAAAGGAACAAAAAACAATTCCCGAATATGGCCTCTGAGTTTTGTCGCTGAAATTAAGTAAGCCACAACGGGTTTAGCGTCCGTTATCAAACGCCTTAAGTATAAATACATACTTATCTGAGGTTTTCAGTTTAAACTGAGAATAAATTAAGGTGGTACCGCGTGAATTTTTCTCGCCCTTATCCAAGTTAGCTATTGGACTGGGGTGAGTTTTTATTTTGCTCTAAATTTTTGAAAATGGAGGAATGTGTAATGACCAAGCAAATACTTGTATTACAATCGGATTTTGGTATAAGCGATGGTGCCGTTAGCGCAATGTACGGAGTGATTAATAGTGTGAGTGTTGATTTGCAAATATATGATTTAACGCATCAAATTCCTCAATTTAATATTTGGGAAGCTTCTTACCGATTATTACAAACTGTAACCTATTGGCCTCAAAACACCATTTTCGTTTCTATTGTTGATCCTGGTGTTGGCTCTAAACGCCGCAGTGTTGCAGTATTAACAGAAGAAGGTCATTATATTGTCACACCAGACAATGGAACTTTAACTCATATCGCACATTATGGCACAATCAAAGCTGTTCGCTTGATTGATGAAAATAAGAATCGTCTACCAAAATCAGGAGCATCTCATACATTTCACGGTCGAGACATCTTCGCCTATACTGCCGCCAGACTTGCTGCTGGAAACATTCAATTTGAAGATATTGGACCAGAAGCTACAATAGATTCGATTGTCTCTTTAAGTCTAAGCGATTCTTATTTAGAAAATGAGCAAGCTTTTGGAACAATTGATATTATCGACCGACCCTTTGGAAATCTCTGGACAAATATTCGTCGTGCTGATTTTTTACAACTTAATGCTAATTACGGAGATTCCATAGAAGTGCTAATCAAACACCATGACCGCGTAGTTTATAAAAATTTCGTAACATATAGCCGTTCATTCGCTGATTTACGTATTGGCGAGGCTCTTATCTATGTTAATTCATTGGATAATCTTGGCTTGGGCATCAATCAAGGATCATTTGTTGATGCATACTCAGTAGGAACTGGTACAAGTTGGCAAGTAAATTTGAAAAAAGTATAAAAAACAGGCTTAAAAATCTAGTGAAGATTTTTAAGCCTGTTTTATTTATTTCGTATATTCTTTTACAATTGGTTCTTGTTTTTTTGTTTTAAGGAAGAAGCTCAAGAACATCCCAATAGCGGCGAAAATAGCTGCAACCATAAAGGCTGCGCGCATACCATCTAAGCTAGCATCTTGTGCCTGTTGCGCAAATGCAGCAGGATCAGTTCCCGCTAACATTTTACTTGGCATATTGTCTTTCGTTACATTGGTCAACACAGTGATTAAAACAGCTGTACCAATTGAACCCGCGATTTGTCGTATTGTATTGTTGACTGCCGACCCATGATTGATCAAATGATTTGGCAGTGCATTCATCCCAGCGGTCGAAACTGGCATCATCGCCATCGAAATACCAAAGAACCGGACTGCATAGAAAACAATGATATACCAAAGTGGCGTATCTATCGTTAGGAACATAAATGGTATTGTACCAATAGTTAAAATTGTAACCCCAGTAATTGTAAGCCATTTAGCTCCAATTTTATCAAATATAATTCCTGTAATCGGACTCATTATCCCCATAATTATTGCCCCTGGAAGTAACAATAGTCCTGATTGTAATGCAGATTCTCCGCGAATAGTTTGAATGTATAGAGGCAATACGATTTCCGCTCCAATCATTGCCATCGTTACTATCGAACCAAGAACAACAGAAAGCGAGAACACTGGATATTTAAATACATGTAGTTCTAACATTGGATTATCAATAACAAGTTGACGCCAAACAAATAGCGCAATGACCACAACACCGATAATCAAAGTTGTTATAACAGTGGCATCTCCCCAACCGTCATTCCCTGCTGAACTAAACCCATAAAGAAGTGAACCGAAACCTATTGATGACAGGACAATTGAAAGATAATCAATTTTTGTTTCTGTCAATTTAACTACTTTTTTCATTCCAAAAAAGGCTAAAATAATATCAATTACTGCAATTGGAATTAGAATAAGGAATAAAACTCTCCAATCATATGAATCAACAATCCAACCAGATAAAGTTGGTCCAATTGCTGGAGCAAACGCAATTACTAATCCCATAAGCCCCATTGCAGCTCCACGCTTTTCACGCGGGAAAATTAGCAAGAAAATAGTTTGCAAGAGCGGCATCATAATACCTGCACCAGCTGCTTGAACAATCCGTCCTGTTAAAAGCACAGGGAAAGAATCCGCCATTGAAGCAATAATTGTTCCTATTGTAAATACAGTCATTGCTGTAATAAATAGTGTTTTTGAACTAATTTTTTCAATCAAAAGTGCCGTTATAGGAATCATAATCCCATTTGTCAGCAAGAAAGCTGTTGTTAACCATTGACCAGTTGCTGCTGTAATGTGTAAATCTTCCATAATCATTGGTAGCGCTGTTGCTAAAAGTGTCTGATTCAATATCGCCACAAATGCTCCAATAATCATTGTTGTTACCAATAAACTTCTACTATACGATTTCCCGTTAACATCAACAGGACGTTCTACTGCTGTACTATTCAAAATTAATACCCCTTCCCATGTGGAAATTTCCAGATGAATATATAGAAGTATAATAAAAAAAGACCAACAAGTCAACAAAAAATGACCTATTAGTCCAAAAATTATAGAAGCCCGTTCACACATAGTTCTAATTTATTTACTTCTTTTGTTAAATCAGCTGGTACATGTTGCTTTAAATAAAGTAAAGTTCCTTGAATCATGAAATCCCTAGGCGCTTCATTATTATTTATTTCACCAACCAACGCATTCATCGATTCTTTATATTGCCATTTATCAGAATCAGCAATATCCGCATTATCAATCCCCGTACTAAGTTCTTCTAATGCTTCCCTTAATTTAGCTAATCGTTTTTTTCGCATCGTTATATGGTCAGGCACTAAATTTTCAGTATCTTCATCAGTAAAAACAATTTCACCACTCAAAAGAATATCCTTTACAAGTGCATCTAGCCTTCTAACCACATAAGGGATTGCACGATCAATTAAACCAGAATCAATATTTTTACTACCATTCGCAAATACATACATTGCCGCCATCCCGCTAAGCAACATCGTTATATCATTAATATAAGGCGCCGTTTCAATTCCATAAACCTCTAATAGTTGATTTTTCACCCACTCCATATTCTTAAGCCGCACGCTTTGCAAGAAAGAATTAAAATCATCATCAATCATTGCCTGAGAGAAAGTAATATTTAAAATTTCTCCATTTTCAGTGTAAAAACGAATAATAATCTTCAAACATTCAGTAAAATTATCTTTTCTTTCCCCCGAAAGCGCCATTGTATACTCTAACCGTTGATGTAAAACAGAATACTCTTGCTTAAAAATCACAATTGCTAGCTCTTCTTTAGAAGTAAAATAATTATAAAAAGTCCCTTTAGAAATTTCCGCAGCATCTACTATATCTTGTACAGAAGTTTTTAAATAGCCTTGCTTTTGAAACACTTCTTTAGCCGACTTAATAATCCGTTGCTTCTTTTCCTTCAAAAAAACACCTCATTATCAACATATTATACATAAAGTATAATCTATTTATACTACCTATTCAAGCTACTTGATAATAGGTAATAAATTCTTTTCCTAACGTAGTCAAAATATATTTTTGGTTTATGCTCATCCCTCCATTGGTATTGTCTTTTCGTCTTAAAAAACCGTTTTCTTCAAGCCAATAAACAGTGTAGAGGAACTCATTTTTCGTTATTTTATACTTTCCAGTTGTAATAATATTTTCTTTTATCGCTAGATTAAGATTCTGCTCTGATTTATCTTTTATCATTACAAGAATAGAATATATTATTTCACTTTCCGGTAACACACATCTTCCCTCCTTTTCAAAACAACAAAAAAGGCTTCGTATATCAACGAATACCAGTGATTATTTTAAGCCATTTGTCGGATTTGAACTGACGCCCCGGTCCTAATACTAAGTTTCTCCTTGTTTCTTTTCGTGCTTTTTCGTTTACTTATAGTGGTATCCAATGTTCCCTCGTTTTATATTGTATTATATCGTTAAGGTGTTGTGCAAGGTGTTTTTATATTCGTCGACTACATTTTCTATTATATAGAGGAAAGTAGCATTTATATAAAAAAAGCATTGATATTAACGTCTTGAGAACGGAGGTGCACAATGAGCGCCTTTAAGTCCGTATTTTTTACGTTCTTTCATGCCGGGTTTTACGGTCTATTTGTTTAACTAGAATTAACTGTATTTTAAATTTCTCTATGCCAGAGACTATGCCATGAAAAGAATTTACTATGCAGCAGAAATGATTATACTCTCACGTCATATCCTCACAGGAAATAATGTCTTCTATACTAATATCAAATATGCGCTCGTCGAATCGTTGTAGTTGACCTGCGTTTTTTCGTGATTAATATGAACAGTCACTACATACTTGTAGCGCATATGATGATTATTCTTTAAAAACACTATTTCAACTGTCCAATTGCGTTTTAATGCGTCTGCTAACACTTTCGAATATTCTAAGATATCATCATCCATTAAATTATACTTTTTCGTCATCTCTTGGTAACCTCCTGTGAACAAACATTCTTTTCATCAAGAGGTGTAAAGTACTAAAATTTATGAGAAAAAACAAGCTTAATGAATTGAGCCATTTTTAAATGACTTATATCATTATGCTTGCTTTTTAGTCTTACTATCAGCTACATATCAGAAAATAAATATCAATCATTTAACTTAATAATTTTCTTAACATACTTTAAATCTATTTCGGCTGGTGATGTTTCCTGTATTTCATAGCCTTCAATTAATTCAATAGTTACTTTGTCATTCCTTTTCATTTCGGTGATTTTTATTTTTTTTCCTTCTTCATTATAATATTTATCCGCTACATTAAAATAAATTTCGATTCCTTCCTCTGGATTAATATCCGTTAATTTATCTTTAAAGTTCTTAATTAATACTGAAGCCGATTCGACTTTTTCTATTGTACCACTAGCTTCAACAATTGATTCTTTTTTTGTATTGCTATTAGAACAAGCAGTTAAAATTAATAATAATATAATAACGCTGATAGTCTTTTTCATTATTTTACTCCATCAATAAACGATTTTAATGCTGGTGTGATTCTAACACCCGAGTTAGCAGAGCTACCTAGTGTATGAACACCAATAATTGATCCATTACTAATTATTGGTGATCCACTTTGTCCACCAGTTGTATCAATAGAATATGATATCCGTTGATTACTTACCAATGCATTACCATACCATTGTGATCCAGATTTTGGGCTCTCTCCCGGATATCCAGATATAGTAGAAAATAATGTTTTATTTACTGCTGGAACTGTATATTTTAATTTCCCATAGCTACTAACCGATTTTGATAAAGTGACTACTCCAATATCATAGTTATTATCACCTTTAGAAGACCATCCTACAGGTACATTTAACTTAGAACTATTAATATAAGCAGGTACTATCCAGTTATTCATTTTGGGCTGAAAAATTACTCCTGTAGCCCAAGATCTAGTATCTCTGTCAAACAAATTGTGCCCAGCAGTCAATACCTTATTACTTCCAATGATTGTTCCAGTTCCAACATACCACACCATTTTATTATTTTTTTTGAACGCCATCTCCATATATCCAATTTGTTTATATGGCGAATTATTCACATTTGTTCTAACTCTATCATCTTTCCCAACCACTTTTTGTAATAGTTTAGGAGCTTTTTTTCTATAGGATTAATTATTGGTTCAGTATTTACTACCTTATCCTTAGGATGTTCCTCGTTATATTCCTTAACAAATTCTTCTCTAGCATCTTTTGATGAGTCAACAAAAGCTTGGATATCGGTTTGTTCCTCATTCGTAATGCTTGTTGTTGCATTTAAATCCAAACCTACCTCTTGAGCAGCACTGCTACTCACTGGCAATAATAAAACCGTTAAACTAAAAACAAAAATAGCCGCTATTTTTTTCATGTTTTTCTCTCCCTTTATGTAATAAAGTATGTTACATAAAGGATTATAGCACAACAACTCAATGCATAACTAAAAATGTAATGAAATGTCCGATTCTTGTCATGAACGACTAAAAAAGTGTTTTTTCTTATTTTTAGGATACAATTTATAATTTTCAATTATATTGAAAGAGAGAAATTAATCCTAAAATTCCACTAGTATTTTCTTTGCATAAAGAAGCCCTAACGTGTGGTTGGGGGGTTGATAATTCATTTGAATCAATAGTTCTTTTCAGCTTTCATGACAACGGAACGCCATTTACCCGCGCATCAGTCACAAGAATGTTTAATCGTTTTTTGAATAAAGAGGAAAATAATGATCTTGCTAAAATATCGTTTCACGATTTGCGACATTCTGCAGCAAGCTTTCTTCTTGAACAAGGCATCAATGTAAAAGTTATACAAAATATCTTAGGTCATTCAGATATAAAAGTGTAGTGACCCCAAAAAGTTAGACTTTTTATAGAGTGGATTTTTCCACTCTATTTTTATACAGTTTTTTGATTGAAA
>NZ_JAASTZ010000028.1 GCF_014322765.1 Listeria immobilis
AAAAATTTATACTGTAAATACTTTGTGAAAATGGAACGATATAGTTTGTTACAACTTTTAAATATAAAATAATGCGATACTTCAAGCGGATAGTTGTCCGCTTGAAGTATCTAAAGAAAAGAGGATAAGGACAAATGCGGAAAATGAAAAAATGGATAATAACAATGGCTATTGTAGCAATAACTGGTGGATTTGGTGCAATACATATTGACAATATGAATGAAAAAATGAATCAAACAGTTACTAGTATTAAGTCGTTTCTTCCATTTATAGAAGAAAAGGCAACGGCAGCACCAAAAAATACCGTTCCCGTCACACTAAATCACGTCACAGATGGCGATACTTTATCTGTTACATTTGAGGGAGAAACCAAACCAAAAACTGTGCGCTTGTTATTAATTGATACACCTGAAAGCGTAAAACCCAATACGCCCGTGCAACCGTACGCAAAAGAAGCAAGTAATCGCATGAAAGAGTTAGTTACGAACAAAAATTTAACACTAGAATACGATGTTGGAGGCGCAACAGATAAATACGGCCGTGTTCTTGCTTATGTATATGCCGATGGAAAAAATATTAACGAAATGATGTTAAAAGAAGGATATGCAAGAGTTGCTTATGTTTATGAACCCAATACAAGATATTTAAGTGAATTTAAAGAAGCGGAAGCGACAGCAAAAGAAGAAAAGAAAAATATTTGGTCTAAACAAGGATATGTAACAAACGATGGATTTCAAGCGAACTAAAAGGGGTGAAAACATTGTCTAATGAATCTAATTTAGAACAATTAATAGATGAAATAGCAAAGTATGAGGTAAAAGCTTACAAATACAATTACGATGACATTAGATCTAAAATTGTAAAAGAAATTCAGTTGAAAAACAGAGTAACATTAGCATTTAATATCAATTTTCAAGAAGCGTTAGGAGATTATGAGGTAAAAGCATATTATGATTTAGCTGATTTGTGTTTAAAACAAGCGTTTATTACTTATTACCATATCCATATTTTAGTTATTAAGAAATTTGCTTCTTCTCAAGACATTTTATTAAATGCAAAAAAATTGAATTACAAAAGTTTAGTAGAAGTTTCAGAAAAAGAAGCGTTACTTGCAATTTCTAAAATGGAAGAATTAGAGGAAAAAATTAGCGATGGAGAGTTCTTTTCTTATGATTAAAAAATAAAGAGCCTATCGCCTTTCGCTTCGCTACAGTTGCTAAAAGCAAAGATTAGAACGGTGTTGCTTTGCAAACCTCTCCAATCTTTGCTTAATAAAAAAATAGGAGGAAAAAAACATGTGTATGTTTTGTAATGAGGATATGGAAAAGAGAAATAGTTGGTATGATGGAAATAGGGGAATATGCCGTTTAACCGCTAATAACGATTTAGAAATAAAGGTCATTGATGAAAGCTCTCAAAAAGGAAGTTGTTTAGAAGTTTGGGTTTCGTATTGTCCTCGATGTGGAAAAAAATTGGATTTTAAAACGATAAATGGATTGCTCGAATAGGTATTTCAGGAAAAGAACATCATTTAGGCACATTTAACACGAAAGAGGAAGCAATTGCTGCAAGAGAAAAAGGAGAAGAGTTATATTTTAAACCTTTAGTCAATAAATATAGAAAATGAGGAAAGAATGATTTCAAAAGAAAACAATACATAGTTGAATAACCATTCAGCATGTGTAATAATATACATGTAGATATTGTCAGTTATCTACATATTTTCGGCTCAGTTTGTACTGCTTGCTACTTTCCTTCTATCCCGTTAAAAAGGTTAGTAAATATAGCAGTAACGTCATGCGTTTGCGTGGCGTATTTTTTTAGGGACAGTTCAAAATATAATTCTCCTTTAGAATGACCTTAGAAAAAGCATAGTTGAAAATGACTATTATATGTGTAATAATGTACATGTAGATAGGATTATCTACTTTTATTTCATTCATCTTACTTTCTGCAGCCTACTTATTTTTATTTTCCCTTTGTATAAGTAGTATATAGCAGAGACGTCATGCTCCTTGCATGGCGTTTTTTTATGCGAAAAAAACTTTTTAAAGATAAAATAATAAATTATATTTTATTAAATTATACTTGACTATTAAATTATAATTTAGTATAATAGAAGTATAGAGAAGAGATAAAAC
The DNA here is from genome assembly GCF_014322765.1 of Listeria immobilis. Taxonomy (GTDB): domain Bacteria; phylum Bacillota; class Bacilli; order Lactobacillales; family Listeriaceae; genus Listeria; species Listeria immobilis. The sequence goes on from NZ_JAASTZ010000028.1 coordinate 2,142, forward strand.
AAATAAAAAGAATGAGGTGCGTAAAATGGGATACATAGGAACAAAAAGAAGCGTAAATAGTCAATTTGCAATAGAAGATTACGAAGTACCGTTAACTCATTTTAACAAAGATTTAATACAAGCATTTATTAACGAAAATGAAGAATATGAATCATTACGTACAGCAACAGTAAAATTATGGAAGTATGTTGCGGAAAGGATCGGATCCACTTCTTGGCACCACACAGGTTCTTATTACAATGAAACTAATCATTACTCACTTTCAACCGTAGCCGAAGAATTATTAGAAAATAAGGCGGAATGGGAAGAGAAATACAAAGTGTATTTAGAAAGTGAAAAGGAAAGCAGGACAACGGAAAATATATTTCTATCTGTTATAAAGGTACAAATTTGGGGCGGCACAAAAAAACACCCGAAGATGGTTGGTTACGAACAAGTAATGGGTGTAATCAAAGGTGATTGGTTGCATGCAGTCAGTCAAGCAGAACAAAGTAAATATAAATTATCTGCAAATAAAGTGGAAGCTCAAACAAATTTCCTGTTAGAAGGGTACAACGAATTAGTAAAAAAATACCCATCTTTTAAAGCTAAAAAAAGAGCTATTAATAAAAAGGTAAAAGAATTATTTAAATAATAATAGGATAGTGCGTGCTGTTAGTAAGTAGCGGCACGCAAGAAAAAGGAGAAGAAACAATGAATTTATTAGATGAATTTTTGAACGAACATCACATCACACGATATAGGCTGGCCAAAATTAGTGGGATTTCTAACCAGCTTCTACTTTTATACACAAAAAAAGGACTGGATGAGTACCCAGTTTGGCTTCTTAGAGCGCTTGCAGCAGCTACTGATCAAACAACGGAAGAAGTTTTGAATAAACTTGAAGTAATAGAAACAAAATATGATGATTTATATGGTATTAGGCCATTTTTAGAAAAGTATCATTGCTCTTTTCCTCAAGAAGAATTAAATGTTTATAAAGCATTTAAGGCAGTAGAAGCGTTAGATATGGAACTGGAAGAAATGAATTTTGCTCGCTTTGAAAAAGAAGCGCATTTAAATATTGAAAAAGATGTTCAAAAAGCGTTAAAGAATGCTGTCAAAACGATAGATATGATAAGAAAGAAAAAAATAAATGGAGATTTTGAAGAATAATTGAAATTTGTATTTTGTGCAATAATAGATATTCTTGATCAAAGAAATTGAAAGGATGATAATTGATGACAGGTAAAACATCACAAAGAAAATTGGATGAAGCTATTTTGGAATTGGAAGAACTGACTGGGAAAGATGTAATTAGAACACCTCAAATTGCAGAACAAATCTTAAACGATGGGGATTATGTAGTCATTACTCAAACAGAAAATTACCCATTAGCTCTTTGTACGACCGATTTAGAAGGTTTTGATAATAGATTATTTCTAGATGAAAAGTTACTTGCCTCAACTTTCTTAGAAATGGAAAAAGGAGAAGATTACTATATTCATATTGTGCAAACAACCAATTTTGGCGAGGATGAGGCAGAAGCGTTTTTAGCAACAAAAGAACAAATCGCAGCTAACAAAAAACAAGAAGAAGAAAAAAATGTAGTTCTGAAGAGAGAGATAGGTTAATTAAGAAGTTTTTGTACAGAATATTGTCAAATTAACTTGAAATGTGGTATTATGTAAATGAAAAGAGAGCCATGCCACAACATGACTCTCCAGCGTAAGCCCATTTAAGGTGGCAGCTAGTCTAATATGTTATAAAAATAACCACTAAACTAGCCAAAGTTTATGAGTGGTTATTTTTTTTTGTTATTTTGACTGTTTAATAACAACACAAGTGTTGCAAAAGCGACTGCAAAAGACAGTGCTTCATAAACGGTCATAGGTTATCCTTTCCAGGAGATCCAACAAAAATTTTTCATAGGCATCACCCTTTCTTGTTGAAAGTGCTAGCCACCACCATAAACTTACTTACTTGTGATATTATAGCATAGTGAAAAAGAATACAAAAGCTTACTACATTAAATATAAAGAGAGGGAGAAAAGTAGAAGATGAGTGACAAATGCTTATGTAATTACATTAACTCAGAAATAAAAAAAGGTATCAGTGAAGAAAAGTTGATTTTTATTATGAAGTATGCGGATACTAAAATAGCTGAATATAATAGAAGTAAATGGTCTATCATAAAGTGGTTGAGTACAGTTACTTTTACGACGTTGGTTACGGGAACTTTTGCTTGGATGACATATTATAATAGTTATATTAGGACGATGATTGTTACTTTCTTACAAGCATTTAAAGAAAATGCTGGAGAATTGGGTGGGATGATAGAAAGTTTAAAGATAAATGAAGACTTCTTCATGTATATAGTTGGTGTTAGCGTAGCTGTATATTTTTACTCAGTTTTAGCGGTTATCATTTTTAAAAACGTTAGAAAAAAGAAGTGGAATATTTTACATAGTAATGCATTAATAGAATATATATTTCTTTCTAAAGAAGATGATTAAAGTGAAATTGATAGATCAAGAACTTGTATTTTATTAGTAAACGAATCTTACTCAATGACATTGAGTAAGATTCGAGAAAAGAACGAAAAACATTGGCGTTCTAAGAGAGAAGACAAATTTTTGTTTTCTCTTTTTTCTTCCTGCGTTTTGAATCTTACTTAATATATGATATAATGACATTAAGTAAGATTGGTGAAAGAGGTGAATTTTTCAAATGGAAGAAGTGCAGCCAATCAAAAATGTAGAAAAAATTGCGTTGATGAAAACTATTTTGTCCCAAGGGGATTTTGGAGAAAGGAACGTGTTACTTTTTTCTATCGGTATCAATACGGCTTATCGTATTTCGGATTTGTTGAGTTTGAAGTTAAGAGATGTTTTAGAAATATATCGGCAAAAAGTCCGAGTGAAAAGTCGATTGAAGATGACGGAGCAAAAAACGGAAAAAAACAACTCGGTGATCTTAACGAAGAAGTTGCAGAAGGATATTTGGGATTTTGTATCTAAAGAACATGCAGAATGGATTGCTCAGCAAGATTTAGATCACTACTTGTTCGCAAGTCGGAAGACAAATGGAGGAGAACAGCCGTTAAGCCGGCAACAAGGATGGTACATTATTTCCAATGCTGGGAAAAAAGCTGGGTTGCAGCATTTAGGCACGCACAGCATGCGAAAAACGTTTGGATATCATTTGTATAAAAATGGGGTGGGATTGGAATTAATTCAACTGTTGTTAAACCATTCTTCACCAAGAATAACGCTTAGATACATTGGCATAGAACAGGAAGATAAAGACCAGGCGGTAAGTAGTTTAGGTTTATAAACATCAAAAACCGGAACAAAAAGTTCCGGCCGGGATGAAAATGAGTATAATTAGTTCCTTCTATTATATGGGTAATAAAAGGCTTATTGGATAATTATAGCAGAAAATAGAGCGTGTGTTAGGGAAAAATAAACAACGATGAGACCCCTGGTTCGTTTTTTATGTAAAACCGTTCACAATATGCTCACAAATGCTTCCTAACAAAATGCTATAATAAAGATAGTTTCAATTGTACAAGGAGAGGATACGATGACGGAAATCCAAAGTAATTTTTCAGCTGCTGCAAGATGTGCAGAGCGACTTGGCCAAGCTTCCGAAAAGGTAGCAAACGCTGGCGCTAGTTCTATTGTGCAAGCAGAAAAAACAACTATTTTAGGTAATCAAGAAGCTTTGACAACGAATCAAACGGTGCAGAAAATGGTCCTTTCATTTCAACAAGGATTAATCCAAGATATAGCACATGTTCAAAGTGTCGCAAAAGAATTTGAATATCAAGATGTACAGCTGAAACAACTATTTGATTTTACCAATTGAATATGGGGTGAATGGGATGACAGAAACAGAGAAAAAATTAGCAGAAATACAACAACAATTACGGGTAATCAATGAACAACAAGAAACAAATGAGCAAGATCGTAGAAGCTTAGAAAGAAAAGAACAGTACTACCATGAGTTTCGGTTTCGACAAGCGAACCTTTTTAGAAGGTTGGATCAATTCTGGTATAGAGACAGTGAGATGAATGCATTCTTAGATAATCATTACCAGGATTTACGATACATGGATCAACGGGTTATTCATGATTTAGAAGAACAAACAGAGCAATTGCAAAAAAATAAAAGGCAACTAGCAGATAAAGAAGATGAATGCCTGCACCAGCGCCTGACATTATCCAGGGAGGTGCAATAATGGGCATAGATATGTACTTAGGAGAAGTAGAAAGTCAAACTACTAGCGTGGAAACTTTCTGTCAATTGACCATTGATGGCTTGGAAGATGTTATTCGAGCGATAGATATGTTTAACTTGGAGCCATCTTTACAAGGAAAGACCTATGCAAGTGCGAAACGTTATTTTATGGAGACATATCGAGTTTTAGCACAAGGAATGATTTTGCTTTGCCAGGACTTACAAGAACCAAACAAACAATTAACGACCAATTTTCAAGCAGAAGTGGCGAATACGGACGTTATCGAAGAAGAATTAGTTCAGCAAATAGAAGAAATAGAACGACTACAAGCAGAGCTAAAGGATATGATAGATCAGCTACCGTTAATGAAGCCGATGGATGCCATCTATACGATGTGTAAACAGAAATTAGTGATGAAATTAGAAAACTTGCGCTTGTTTCATCAAACATCAGCGACTTACTTTGACCCTGTTATCCAACAAGCAAAAAATCTCCAGGTAGGATTAACTGAAGTGTTACAACATACAGGTTTTAACGCCTCAACTGGAACATTCAGTACCATGGGAATGAATATGTCCTGGGTTGCTTCCATCGAGAAAGCATGGACGGTTGACCAAAAGAAAAAACAAGAAGCAGCCGAAGAGGCACTTATTAAAGAGTATGAAGAAAATATGCCACTACCTTACATACCAAAAGGGAGTTACGCTGGATTTGTGGTAAAAGATGGCAAATTAGATACAGAAGCTACGTTAAAAAGGGTAGACGAGCAAGTAGAGTTAAACAAAGAAACGAATGCGAAGTGGTTAGCTATCTTTGATTTTGTAACACCCGTAATAGATGCTGTCCGTGCTGTTTTTGGTGTGGAACCAATGACTGGTAAAAAGGTTTCCACTGGTGAAAGATTCCTAGCAGCAGGATTTATTATAATCCCTTTTGTGAAAGTGGCCAAGATTGAAAAATTTGCCAAACTAGCTCGTGATAATAAAGCCTTTAAGTTTACGTACGAAGGGTATGATGATGTCTTTCATTTAAGTAAAACAGAACATGTAGGAAAATTAAAAGGTAAGAGCGTAAAATTAGATGGTGTAATGGAAAAAACAATTATTTACACAAAACGTTCTGGATCGGAAAGAAAAGTTTTAAGAAATAAATTTGACTCTTCCATTCGGAAAAATTATTTAAAGGAACTCACTTCTAAATCTGAGTATTTAAAAGAACTTAAAACTGCTGGATTAAATGAGAATGATATAGCGAAAATGAAAAAGGGACAAGTTCCTAAAGGATATGAAGTACATCATAAGCTACCTTTAGATGATTCAGGAACAAATGAATTTGAAAACCTTATTATAATGAAAAAAAATCCATATCATAGTGTTATAACAAATACGCAAAATGAATTCTCTAAAAATATGAAACCAGGGGAAAGTGTTAAGGTGAAATTTCCTATTCCAAAGGGGATTATTTATCCACCATCAAAGTAAAGGAGGAAAAAGATGATTACAAATTTAATAAGAGAGATAGAAGAGCAAGAGAAAGAATTTGGTGAGACGCTTCCAAACAAAATTCCGAATGAAAAAATAAAAAAATTTGAAAGATGGATGATTACAAAATTTGGAGAGTCTACTGTTGCTGACCAATATATAAACTCATTTTTAGTATACACGAATGGTCTAAATTTCAATGGATTATTTTTATATGGGTTTGATACTGAAGAAGATATTGACCTGGTAGAGAATAATGAAATTTGGTACGAAAATGAATGGAACAAAAAATATCTATTTTTCGGGGAAGATAGCATCAGTTGGTATGTATGGGACTCGGAAATGAACATTTTTCAAATATTAGATAAACCTGGAGGCGAAGTAGAAGAAGAGTTTAATAATATAAGCGAATTAATAGAAAAAGCTATGCAAATAAGTTTATTATAATGTATTGCAATCTAACGATGCAGATGTGGCGAATAAAGACAGTTAAGTGAAATAAAGGAGTCACATAAATGAAAAAGGGATTGGTTTTATGGGGAGCATTTATACTTATAATTCTAGTAATTATAGGGGCTATAGTTGGACATAATGTATACAAGGCTAATGAAGAGGAAAAAAGCCGTATAGAAAGAATCAATAATTTTTCTAATAGTTTACCTTCGGAGGCTCGTGAAGAACTTGAACAATATGGACTAACTAGATATTTAACAACAGAGGAAATAAAAGATTTAAAAGAATTGTATCGCAATGGTAGCCCTGATAAGAAATATAATAAAGAAATAAAGTATCTGTTAAATGCGGATAATAATAAGTATTCTTTAAAGGAATTAAATCCAGATCGTTTAAGTTTCATACTTAACGGGCGTCTTACCGATGTTGGAGATGATAATAAGAGTATTGATGACTTTGCATATTGGGCAGTTGAAAACCATAATAAATAAAAAAATACTTAAAGTTTTAAAAATAGTCATACTAGAATTAATTAGTGTGACTATTTTTTAAGAATGAAAGATGGTCTGATGAAGAAATAGCATGTTTAAAAACATTAAAATAATATTTCACAAGAGGAGAAAGCAACTTTCCATCCAAGTAGCACCCATAAAAGGTAAAAAGAATAGTCCTTTAAATAAATGATAGTCAGGAGTCAAAACATGTTATCTTATCCGCAACAAATCTACATCATCGATGTCAAAATTTATCAAAATAACCAGAAACAACAAAAAGTCAAAGCACATCTCAAACTACTTCAACAAACAAAGGTGAAGTCGGATCAATTAAATCGAAGCGTGAATAATGTATTTGCTGAAATGGGGGAGATGTACAGCAACTTTCCTTTTCGGGACTTTGCTGAAATTGGGCAAGGAATGAAAGAACTTGCCCAAAGGGATAAGGGGTATAAGGATGTAGAGAAAGCTTTCCGAGAGGAGATACAAGATTTATATGATCAAATGGCTTATCTTGAACAAAAAGAAGACGATTATTTTCAAGTAAGAGCGAAACTGAAACAACAACAATAGTTTCTAACAAAAAGCTATACTAAAAGATAGAGAGAAATCCCCGTAAAAAAAAGTGACCATGTAGTTAATTGAAAAAAATGGTAAATGATTCGAAAACAAGGAATTACAAGACTTTCTCGAAAAAAACGGCCAAGAGTTACCCCCTGTTTCTTATACAGAACTGTCAGGAGAAGACTTAGAACGCAAAGTCAATGACTCCTGGGAAGAGGGAGTGAATTATTTAACTGGCCAAAAAGTAACAAATGCTAGTGCTGGTGTCTTAAGAACCTCTGCTTATATTGCTAGTGGGAAAGATGTCATGAACGATACTGGGTTAACAGATATGGCTTTAAGCGCAGGATTTGGTATTGCAGCAGCAAGAAATAAACAAATTTTAGCTAAGGAATTGGAAAGAATAAGGCTAGCTAAAGTAGGGCGTTGGATGTCGAGTGTTGAATATAAAAAAATGAAAGATACTGGTAAAGTTCAAATGTCAAGAAACGGAAATAGGGCTTACGTGTCTTATCCGGCAGATAAAAAGGCTTTTCCGTCAGCAGCTGATGATGCTCTATATGCAGAATTTAAAGTAGATGAAAAAACGATTTTTCCAGCTGGCAAAGAAGGCTGGGCGCAAATACCAGGTCCAGGTTCTTTAATTGACAGGTTTAATCAGAAAAAAGGATTGCCTGCAATTACAGAAATGCCAGAAGCTATTGATATAACTAATTTAGGAGGGAAGTAATATGCAAAATAATATTTTTAATAGCATCCGATTAGGCATCATCGCATGGTTAGATTCTAATATAGAAAGTATTGAGGAAAACGATATAAAAGTTACCATCATAAAAAATGAGAAAGATGGTTATGTGGTAGAGTTTGATAATGACATATGTATGGCAGAAATTGTAGTTGAAGAAGCGACTTATGCACCATATAGATACGTTTCTTTTGAAGTGGTATCTGTAGTGGACAGTAAAGTTAAAATTATTTATTCCTGGTATGACGATGATACGAGTATGTTGACAGATATTGAGAAGGAATTAGATAAAGGAATTCAATTTCTAGCTAACAATGAATAATAGCTCACAAATAGTAAATATTTAACCTCTTAAACTGAAAAATGATAAAAAAGATATATTGCAAATAAGAACATATGTTTGTATAATGTATACAAACATATGTTCTTATTATTTTTTGGAGGTTTTGGCCATGGAAAAGTTATTAATTGGAAAAAAGTATGATGAGAGGGTCACCCAGCCTATTATTACAAGTGAGCGCTGGGAACAATATTTAAAATTAATACACGACTCCATAGAAAAGGATTATTCTCTACGATTTACCACGTATGCAGGTGGTTATGAACATCATGTTTCAGGAAAATGTTACTTATTTAATGAGTCGCTGAAGACTATTTTAGTGAATGGAATTATTGTGCGAGATATAGAAATACTCTCGATTGAAAGGTCGTGATTTGGATGACCTATCAAGATAGAGGCATTAAAAAGTGGCAAGGATTTTTCTTAAGTGAACATAATGAGCAAATGGATCAACAGCAAGCTTCTTCTAAGCTAAAATGGCGAGAAGCGATGTCGTCAGAATGCATTGAGAGCGTGTTAAGTGCTGCTATCACACACCAGTCTTCATTAGTGATACAGAAAAAGCCTCAAAATGCGGACTCCTTTCCGGAGCCGGATGTTATCGGAAAAATAGTTGGAATAGATGAAGATTTACTGTTCATACGGACAGCAACGGAAGTAATTTCTCTTCCCTTCTCCAGTATTTTAAACGTAGAAGAACGGACTGTAGAAAAATGGTACAAGTAGAAGATTACTCGCATGCACCACGAAGGGACATTCTTTGTATCGATGTGAAATCGTTCTTTGCCAGCGTGGAATGTGTTAAACGAGGCTTAGACCCTTTAAAAGCAAAATTAGTCGTGATGAGTAATGCCGATCGAGCAGGTGGTTTAGTGCTTGCAGCAAGTCCAATGATGAAAAAAGTTCATCGAATTAAAACAACCTCTCGCATGTATGAAGTACCCACTTGGGATAAAGAAATTATCATTGCTCCACCACGAATGAAACTATATCTAAAAGTAAATGCGATGATACAAGCGATTTTTTTACGCTATGTACCCAAAGAATTTTTCTTCCCCTACTCGATTGATGAAGCGTTTTTAGATGTCACTGGATCACATGCACTTTTTGGATCCACACAAGAGATAGCGGAACGAATTCAAGCGGATATTTTACGAGAGCTACGCTTATTTGTGACTGTTGGAATTGGTGATAACATGCTGTTGTCTAAACTTGCGTTAGATAATGCGGCCAAACATCAAGCGGATGGAATCGCTAACTGGAGATATGAAAATGTCCAGGATACTATCTGGAAAATAAAAGAATTAACTGATATGTGGGGTATCGGTCATCGGACTGCAGAGAATTTAAAACGGTTAGGCATATTTAGTGTGTATGCGTTAAGTCAGTCCCCTCCCCCACTTTTGAAAAGGCGTTTAGGAGTGATAGGGGAGCAGTTATACTACCATTCGCATGGGATTGACTACAGCAAAATAAATGAACGCTATGTACCTGCTTCGAAAAGCTATGGGAAGAGTCAAATTTTAGAACGTGATTATCATAATCCAGGAGAAGTGGTGATTGTTATACGTGAAATGGCTGAAGAAATTGCTATGCGATTAAGAAAACATCATGTCAATACGACCGTTATACACCTTGGGATAAGGTACAGCAAGTACAGCATAAAAAGCGGATTTAGACATCAACTTAAAGTAGAAGCAACAAGCAGTACGAAGGAAATTGTAGCCCATTTTTTAACGCTTTTTTGGAAGTATTATGAAGACGAGGCAGTAAGGCAAGTAGAATTAAGTTGCGGAGGGATTGTTAAAAAATTAGGTTTGCAGTTAAACTTATTTGAAAATCCTATTCAGACGGTTAACCAGGAACAATTAGATATTACTGTAGATAAAATACGAGCTAGGTATGGATTTAAGTCACTTATGCATGCAAGCAGTCTTTTGACTGGAGCAACTGGCTTGAAGCGTTCTGGAATGGTTGGAGGTCATAAGGGTTAATAACAAAATATATTGCAATTTAATCTTCAATCGCTTAAGCTGGTTGGATTTAAGAATACTAGTTTGGAATGAACTGTAAAATAAAGTATAAGTTATACAATAATAATATAAGGTATAACTTATTCCTTTAACATAAAATGTATAAGTTATACAATAATTAAACAGCTAAGAATAGCCGTTTAATGCAATACATTTAAAATGGTATAACTTATACCATAAATAAAAAATATAAAGTATAACTTTATTATTGACATTTATAGAGGTATAACTTATACTTTATGTATAGAAGAAAGGAGTGAAGAAATTGACTGCTACAGTTTACACAGTTGGTAATTTCAAAGGTGGGGTTGGTAAAACTAAGATAGTAACTATGCTAGGTTTTGATAATGCTGTAATAAGAAAAAGAAAAACCTTAGTATTAGACTTAGACCCACAAGCTAATGCTTCGCAAATATTAGCACGAACTGGGAATATTGAAAGAATTGAAAAGACTATCACTGATGGTTTCCAAGAAAACAATTTGAAACTTTGTATTACGCCAATTATCGAAAATCTAGATCTCATTGCATGTGATACAGGTTTTAGGGCATTTAGCCAATTTGTGACACGTATACAAGATGAAAATGAACAAATTAAGGTGCTTTCCAAATTACTTGCTCCAATAAAAGAAAAGTATGATGAAATATTTATTGATGTTCCACCAACTATCTCCGAATTTTCCGATAATGCTATGGCTGCTTCGGATTACACTATAATTGCTTTTCAAACTGCCGATGAATCTTTAGATGGTGTTGGCAAGTATATAGGTTATCAAAATTTTATGGTTGAAAGATATAATATTAATCTACAAGTTTTAGATATTATTCCTTGTATGGTTGATCCAACTGATTCAATTGATGAAGGAATTTTAGAAGAGGCAAAAGAAAAATATGGTAGTGCAGTTTCAGATAACATTATTACATATCAAAAACGTTTGAGGAGATATACAGGTGAAGGAATATTTTTAAATCTAACTAAAAACGGTAAATATGATCAGTGGGACTTTCTGGCACATACTACTTTTATTAAATTATTAAATGAATTTGATGCACGGAAGAATTATTATGAAAAAATTAACAATTAAGGACGGTGTAGGTGATGAAGCAAGATCGTTCTTCATTTGATACAAAAAATGATAAGGAAGAGTCTTTTACTCCTTTAGTAAAACAGGCACAAAAAGTCAGAAGGAAAACAATTGAGATATCTGGAGAAGAAAACTTTGATAATAGTGCTTTTAAAATTTCAAATGAACAGTCAAAAAATCAATTTGAACAACCAAAGGAATTCCCCTCTCCTATGCAACATAGTTATAGTAAGAAACGTGGGAGACCTGTAGAAATCACTGATGATAGATTTAAAGTAACTAAACCTAAAAAAATATCACCAGCGTTAGAAAGTAAACTTTCTGTACTACAGGATTACATGGTAGAATTCCAAGATACAACTGGAAGGATTACTTTTGAAATGATTGTAGCAACGTTAACTGATTCTTATATTTCTCATCGCTTAGGAGTTGCAAAAGAAGAACATATTCAAAAAGAAATACAGGAAATGTTCGATAAATTAAAATAAATTTTCGGCACTAAAGTTAACTTAAAGTATAAGTTATACCAGTATAATGAAATTTAAAGTATAAGTTATATTTTAAATTCAAACTAATAAAATATTTTAAAAATGGAATTAATGATGTAAATTAGGGAGTTTTCCATTTAAAGTATAAGTTATACATTTTTTTACAACATGTATAACTTATACTTTTTATTAAATTAAGGTATAAGTTATACCTGAAAACTTTAAGTATAACTTATACCTTAATTAAATTTATCCTTGTTTTATTCTCAAAACTAGTGTTATAATTTTGTTGAAAATAAAAAGGAATCGTCGATTTATATTTTGTGTCGACCAAAACACAAAATATAAATTGAATTACATTCGACCAAAAATGTAATCCTAGCAACGAAACCCTATGTGGTATTAAATTTATCATTTTTAGAGAATTTGATAAAAAAATTATACCATAAATAGGTTTATTTGACAATGGCTCTAAACGTTGATAATTAGCCATTTCCAAAACTTTTTTCGCTAGGAGTTCGATTTTTTTCTTCCTATGCGAATTTATTTTGTCTATTTTGAAGGACAAGTAACTTCTCTTGGGGGAGGGACTTGTCTTTTTTTGTGAGAAAATAACAGGAAAGGAGCTAACCTACATGTATTCTTCACACAATGAAATGGATCTATACACATATTCAGCAGTCATTTCTACAGTCGTAAAAGAGGGTATCACAGCTTTTCGTAAAAGAAATAGCGATGGGGTCTTGTCTGTACAAAAACACTTTACAGAAATGGAAGCAAAACATGGCCATCGAAAAGGAGTGCAATTTGTTGTTCGCCAAAAAGAAGACTTGCAACGATCCAAAGGTGTTCGCGGTTTTATCGTAACTAGTCAGGAAGCACTTATCCAAGAAGCAAACAAATTTAGTCACTGGACTCCCAATATTTTTCGATGGGGAACCTATAGCGATGACAACCGAAAATTCGTAAAAGGCCACGCAGAAGAAAACCTGCAGCAAATAAATACATACGTCATTGACATTGATACGCAACAAGTCGATGTGGCAAAAATGGTAATGGTTTCGATGAAAATACTTAACCAAACACCGACTTTTATCTTAAAAACAAATAAAGGTTTTCAAATGTATTTTGTATTAGAGAACCCTGTATTTATCAGCAATGCGAACAATTTCAAAAGTTTAAGAGTTGCTAAACGAATTGCAACAAACTTAAAGCATGCTTTTGCAGAAGAGATTTCAGCTGTGGATCGAGGATGTAACGATTTTGGTTTCTTTCGTGCGCCAAATACGCAAAACATCGTCTTTGAAAATTTGTCCAATCAAATAAAATATACAGATCTAGTTTCGTGGTCAAAAGTCTATTCCCAAAAAACGAATAAACCAGGACTAAAGCTAGTACAAAAATCGGCATCTTTTGCGATGGCTACGAACCAAGCTTGGTTTCAACAACTAGTACAATTAACTAATATTCGTGGGCATAAAGGACAATATGGCCGAAACAATGCAGTATTTACATTGGCATTAGCTTGTTATTCATCTAATAAAAGTTATGAAGAAGCTTACAATTTTTTAGATGAATTTAATACGAATCTGCAAGATTCCTTATCTCAACGAGAAGTGGAGAAGATATTAACCAGTGCTTATTCCGGTAAATACAAAGGGGCAAATTTAGAATACATTCAAGGAATTTTAGAAACATATCATTCTAATACAGAAATCAAGCATTCTACACCATTTATCTTTGAAAAGCAAGGTACTCGTGTGTTTAGAAAGCACAGAAAAGCCAGAAATGAACGCCAATATTCGCATTTTGAAGAATGGGAAGCTGATTTAGAAGATTACTTACAAAAAAACATTCTTCCAGGACAAACTTTTGTCGAAAAATCTCAACGAGCTTTGGCCGAAGAAAGCAACATACCATTTGCCACACTTAAAAAATTATTGAAACAATCAAAACGGATAATTTCTAGAGTGGAGGGCAAAGGAAGAACAGCCAGAACATTGCTATCGACTGTCGCAATCGTTGTAGAACAAGCTATACGTTATGCTTTTACTAAAAAACAAGCACAAAAAGAACAATACATTCAATTTTTAGCGACTTTTACGGAAGCAGCGCAGTACATAACACAAAAACTGTTCGATAAAGAAGGTAATTTAGCGCCACAAAACGCCATTTTGAGAGCACTTCCTCAAGGGGATAGTTCGGGAAGTCCATTGTTGTTACTGCTAGATGAGGTGTACAAGACAAGGCCTAAAGCGCATTTAGAGAGTGGTTGGGGGACTTAAAAATAAATGGGCTCAATTGCCAATTACTTAATTCTAGTTACCTTTGCTCTGGTAATCCTGAATCTTTATGTGTTTACTTTTTGTAAATAAAAAAAGACCTTTCCAGGTCTCTGTAACTGTAGAGCGTACAAAGCAATGAGGCTTTGCAAAGCAATACCGTTTTGCTTTGTACGCTGAACAACTGAGTGCAACGAAAGGCGTTAGTATTTATTTGATTTTCAGCTTTTTAGCTTCTTGTTTTTTTATTTTCTTTTTTAATTCTTGGAAGTCTTTTTCTACTTGTGTACTTAGGTTAGCCCGTTGTAGATATTTAAGTGTTTCTACGATAAATTGTACTTCTTCCTCTATTTTTTCTCTCTTAGAGGGGATTTCATGATATTCAATTTCTAACAGGATAAATTTTGAACTAATGTAAGTGATAATAATACTATTTTTATTACTGGTGTTTATGGCTTCTAAAATGATTTCTTTAGCTTTGCTATATTGACCTAGTTCATAGAAATAGTGACCACAATTTTGTAAAAAAGTACAGTGAAATCTACCGATGTTTTCGAAATCTCTGTAAGTGAATAATGAACTTAAAATGCGATTAATTAGTTCTTCTGCTGTCTCTGGTGGAAAGCAAAAAAAGATTTTAGAGGCCATATACATATCTTGATAAGTCCATATTTTTTTAGCATTTAATCTATCTAATAATTCGTATGCTTTGGGATTGGCAACCATAAATGTTTCTCGAGAATTGATTTCCATATAGCATTCTGTAATTAAAAGTAAATCATCTAAATATTGATCAAAACCATTTTTAGTCATGTATTGCTTAATGTCATTTTTTATTTGGAGTAATTGTTCTGTTGCAGTGCTATTTGGGACTTTTTTAAACGAATTGATTATTTGTTCTTTTTCTGTTAATTGATAATGGTTGTGAATGAAAAAAGTTTCGTTTGCGGTAATGTCTAAGTTGTTTGCAATGATGAAGAAATTCTCCAGTGAAGGTATCCTATCACTACTTTCGAGATTAGCTAATGTACTCTTGTTAATCCCTTGAATATCAGTTAATTTCAGTTGTTTTCCTTTCCTGATTTTTTGTAAAGTTTTTGCAATATGTTTCAGAAAATGTTGATTGTTCACTACGCTCTCCTCCTGATATTACCGTTTTCGGTATTGAATTTTGTAAACGGTTCATTGTGTAGTATAATTAGTACAGAAGGGAGGTTATTATATGTTTGATTTTATGGTAATGTTAGCTTCAATTACTGGGAGGATTTGGGTACAAAATTAATTAGTATTTTTGTTATTATTCCAGTTCTACAGGAAAGGGAAAACCCAAAATTTCAGAAAGTATTTGCTTTTTGAATAATCGTCGTGTTAAAATCAAAAGGAATTCGACGATGAATAGCTAACAAAAAAATAAAGGCGAGACAACCTTCTTTAATCTAACCGCCAAGCAAGATTGAAGAAGATGTGGCCTTAGAACCTAGGTTCTAAAACACACCCCACTAAACAACTAGTGGCGTCTCACCCGTAGCTTTAATTTTATCAAAAACTACAACAATTAGCAAAGTAAATCTTTTGAAAGTTGTATTGTTCATCCCTTTACAAAAAGAAAGATTACTTTGTTAATCAGCACCCCGATTGCTGTATGTTTGTAGTAGGCTACGCTTGAGCGCTCTATCACATTAGTGGTAGGGCGCTTTTTTTGTTAGTCATCGTTGAGTTCAATACCATTGGAGGGAGTTTTTCTAGATGAGTCAGCCAACACAGGATGGAAAATACATACAATCAATCAAAGAAAATATTCATCAAATTTTAAAGCTAATTGAAAATTGTCATGCAGAAGAAATATTACTACCGTTAACCAAAGCAAAAGAAAATTTAGAAAATCTAGTCTTGAAAGAAGAGCTTAAAAACAATATAAACGTGTTAACCAGTTGCATTGCTAACACAGAAGACGTAGAAAAGAAGGCAAGTTATAAAAGTTCTAAAAAATCCTTACAGCTATCACTTATGGATCTTGAAAAGATGGAACAAGCTCGAACATCGGAAGAAGCAAGCATTATTCGAGAAAAAAAGGAATATCAAGCAGCAATTGATTATGTGTTAGCAGAACGGAAAAAGCAGGAACAAGCTAAATTAAAACAATTTGTTGCATTACCTACAAAAATACGGCGGATAGAACTCCCAAGGAAAAAATACATTAGAAAGTTCGCAAAAGAAGCATGGGATGTTTCTAAAGTGATTGAAAATGCCGAATCAATTTACACCTTAGATAAAAAAGAATATATCAATTTGCATAATGGGTATTGTGTTGAACCAGAGCGAATGGAGCTGAAATGTATCG
This sequence comes from Listeria immobilis, assembly GCF_014322765.1. Taxonomy (GTDB): domain Bacteria; phylum Bacillota; class Bacilli; order Lactobacillales; family Listeriaceae; genus Listeria; species Listeria immobilis. The sequence continues at coordinate 18,669 of NZ_JAASTZ010000028.1, forward strand.
TTGAAATTATGCCATCTATTCAAAATATCCGATCGCAAGGTATGATTATTGCAGCAAGAAATGGGAATCGACTATATCAGGTTCAATTTTTAAAAAAAGCACACGCTTAGTGGTTCTAAAATAATTATTGCTATCTATATTGTGTGCATTTGAAACGCACACATCGGTTTAGTTCTTTGAAAATTTCATATAGATACTCGTGCTGTTTGTGGAACTACACATAAACAGAAACCTTACAACAAGTAAGGCACGTAAGACGCATAGCCGTATAATGTAGCGAGTCTATAAATACATAAAAAGAAAATATAGCGGATTTTCTTTTCTATCATCGGATAGTTTCCAGGTTACCAGATACGCAGAAATACAGCCACAAACTGGTTCATTTTAAGGCTTATTCTCTAAAAATGAGAATATGCATGCTTAAATAGGGTGGCGCAACTCCAGCCTCAACGTTGCTTTGACAGACTCATATTTCCGAAGAAAATTTACAAAAAAATACACAGAATATAGATAGCAAACGATATTGTGGAAAAATGCACAATATCATCTAAATAAGTTATAATAAAATAAAAAGGAAGAAGGAATTAAAAAGATGGATAAAAAGAGGAAAATAATTATTGGTGTTAGTATTGCAATAAGTGTGGTAATTTTAGGCGGTGGGGCGCTTGGGTTTCACAATTATAGTGTGAAAGCAGAAGAGAAAGAACAAGCGCAACAAGAAAAAGATGAGATAAAAGCAGTGAAAAAAGAAATAAATCGTTATTTTTCTAATACAAAAAAAGAAAATTTGGCTGAAAATGTCACAAAAGAAGATTTAGAAATTCTTTCGAATAAAATAAAAAAACTACCTAAAAATCTTGACTACACACAAGAAATACAAGCAATAACGAAAGATTTTACGGATTTAACTAATATGTTTCTTGCGAAAAAGCATGTAGATTCTTTATTAGATGATCAACAAGTACTTGTTTCTGGAGCAAACATAGAAATGGCACAAACGGATGTAGACATTTTGAAGGATAAAAAACCTGTTTTTGTCGAAGAACAACAAAAAATCATTAATGAAGCAAAAGCGCAGGATGAATCCATCAAAGAAGCGCAAGAGAAAGTGAATGCTTTTTTTGATGATGTAAACAAGGCAACTGTTAAAAGTAATGTATCGAGAGACACATACAATGCAGCCAAAGAAGCCGTTTCTAAAATTAAAAATAAAGATATTCAAGCCAATTTAACGAAGGAGCTAGATAAAGTAAATGCTTATTTAACTAAAAAAGAAACAGCAGCAAAAGAGAAACAAGAGACAGCATACGAACAAGCAGCTGAAAAGGCACAAGCAAACGAAAATAATAATGCAACTAGCAATAAAGAAAGCAGTCAATCAGGTCACAGTAATAAAGCTTCTAGTAGCAACAACGGTGGGAATTCAAGTAGTTCCCAAAAATCAAGTGGATCAAGTAGTTCTAAAAGTTATAGTAGTTCGAGTGGTTCGAAAGATTATAGTAGTTCAAGCAAAGGTGGAGGGAGCACATCATCAAAATCAAGTTCCGGTTCGTCTGGTTCTACTAGTAGTAAAAAATCAAGTTCAGGGAGCTCTTCAAGTAATACAAATGGAGGAGGCAATAGGGCAAGTGGAAATATAGAACCTGGAAAACCAAACAAAGTTACTGAAAATGAGAATGGAGGTACAGACGAATATTTTGGTTGGTAATTTAATAATAATCTTAAAGCAGTGTATTTAATACATTGCTTTTTTTATTGGAGTGAATTAGATGAAAATTAGAGCACCTACCGTAAAAAGTAATAATTAATAAAAAAATTATAGGAGGAAAAAATGAATATACTAAGAGGAAACTTAAAAAGAACAACAAAAATATCTGTAGTGTTAATGATGATATTTGGCTTGATTATGCAAATGTTTTTACCATTTATGACTGTAAAGGCAGCTGAAGAGACAGGGTATAAGGTTGGAGAGACAAGTACGGGTAAGACCGTAATTAGCAGCAAAAATCCGAATCGACTACTTAAGTCAACAGGTGATAGTTCTGGTAGTTGGAGTGCAAACTATGGTGGTTACACTACTTCAACTGCTTATATTACTGTTGGTGGTAAAGTAGCGTTTTGTATTGATCCAGCTAAGGATTTTCCTGTTAATATAAATTATGCAGAATCAGTTTATACGGATGCAGGCGTATATAATATTTTAGCTTATGGATATCCACATAATGGCAATAGTGAAAAAAATTATGTGGATACTTATGTAGCTTTAAACTATTATTTAGGAAATTTTGATAGTCCAGCCATGGCTAATGATGCAGGTGTTAAATATTTACTAGATAAAGCAGCTTCAAAAACTGCACCAATGGGTAAATTTTCGATATCAAATAAAAATCAAAAAGCAAAATGGAATCCTTCAACTAAACGACAAGAAACAGGTTATTATCCCCATTCATTGGAATCTGATGTTAATGTCAAACAATATATTCCATTGCCAGATGGTATTACTTTGGTAACTAAGTCTGGAAAAGAATATACAGGTAATGTGACTATTGATGCAAAAGAAGATTTTATGTTAACAGCTCCAGCAGATTATGACGGAGATATTTCTTTTGATGTAAACACAAACTTACGTCCAAAAGCAGCTCTTATGTTTAATCCGTCAACATCAAATGTACAAAGATTAGTATCTGCTGGCGGAGTTCAGGATCCTATTTCTGTAAATGATATTAAAGCCGGCTTCGAAGCACAAACAGGAGACCTAAAAATCACCAAAACAGGCTCGGACAAACGTACTTTAGCTAACGCTGAATACGATGTGAAAGATTCATCAGGTAAAGTTGTTGCGCATGTAAAAACAGGGGCTGATGGTACCATTACAGCGAAAGATTTATTAATGGGAGATTATACAGTGGTAGAAACGAAAGCTCCAGCTGGATATACCATTGATAA
>NZ_JAASTZ010000029.1 GCF_014322765.1 Listeria immobilis
CCATCATCATATTTAGCCAATTAAAATACGCCTCCAAAGTTAGATTTTTTGGTCTAACTTTGGGGGCGCACTACAAATAAGCTGTCAGGGCATGCTTTTTTTATTATTCTTCGTCTTCGTCCGCTAAAAATGTTGCTAGGATTTCTTCAATCATATCCCACTCATCATCTGTTTCTACAGGTTGAAGTTGACCTTGTTTGCCTTCTTCGTCTTGAATGTAGCTAGATGCCAAAATCTCGATTTCTTCATCTTCGCTTTTGCCTGCTGGGAAGTAAAGTACATAAGATTTCTCAAAAGCTTCGGAATCAAAGTCAAAAAGAATTTCGTATGCTTCTTCTTTGCCTTCTTCATTAGTAATCCAAATAATATTTTCTTCTTCGTGGTTATGGTTATGTTCATCTGCCATCAAATTCACCTCAATTAATTAGTAGTGTCCAAATAGGACTGTAAAATCATTACTGCAGCCAGCTTATCAATAACTTCTTTTCGTTTTTTACGCGAAACATCTGCTTCGATTAAAGTTCTTTCCGCAGCAGTAGTTGTTAAACGTTCATCCCAGAGTACAACAGGCAAATCAATTCTAGCCTCAAGTACTTCTGCATATATTTTAGAACTTTCTGCACGTGGTCCAATCGTATTATTCATATTTTTTGGAAGACCGACAACTACTTTTTCAACTTCGTATTCAAGAACAAGTTCTTTGACACGATCATAGCCGAATTGTTTTCGTTTCTCGTCAATCTGTATTGTTTCCACACCTTGTGCAGTCCAACCTAGTGGATCACTTATCGCTACGCCAACTGTTTTAGAGCCGACATCTAAACCCATTATTCTCATTTCTCACCAATTTCGTTATTTTTCAGATACGCTTTGACAAGTTCCTCGATAATTTCATCTCGTTCTAGGCGGCGTATCAAACTTCTAGCATCCTTATGACGAGGAATATATGCAGGATCACCTGAAAGTAAATAACCAACGATTTGATTAACAGGATTATAGCCTTTTTCTTCCAGAGCAACGTAGACTTGTTTCATTAATTTTTTTACATCTTCTTCAATTGAATCATCACCGAAGTTGTAAAACATTGTTTGATCTTTTGAATCCATAATCGAAGCACCTCATTCCTTCATGTATCTTCATCCATTTTACACTATGTGAACGAAAATAACAAAGAAAAATGAGGCGCTTTATTGAAATTTATGCTTGTTGTTCTTTTACGCAAATAGAAACGTAATCAAGGGCACTTCCAAGTTCTGCTGGATTTTTACCACCAGCTTGTGCCATATCAGGACGTCCTCCGCCGTTTCCGCCACATCTAGTAGCAACTTCTTTTAACAACTTACCTGCGTGATAACCTGCTTTTATAGCGTCTTCTGATACTGCTGAAATTAAGTTTACTTTATCACCTTGTACAGCACCTAAAACAAGGATACCACCGATTTTTTTATCTTTCCAATTATCGACAAATTGACGTAATTGGTTCATATCTTTAGCATTTACTTGTTTAGCAATCACTTTTACATCACCTATTTTTTCTGGTGATTCAAAAATATCTGCACTTGCTGCACTTGCCAATTTGCTTAATAGCGATTCGTTTTCACGTTTCACTTCTCGTAAATCGGCTTGCAATTGTTCTACTTTTTGCGGCGTTTCTTTTGTAGTAGTTTTTAATAAATTGGCTGTATGTTTTAGTGTGTTTTCTTGTTCAGTTACAAAGCGATATGCTTCTTTTCCTGTAACGGCTTCGATACGTCTAGTTCCAGCTCCAATACCTGTTTCAGATACGATTTTAAATAATCCAATATCTGCTGTATTGCGTACGTGCACACCACCACAAAGTTCAATGCTATATTTACCTACTTGAACGACACGAACAACATCGCCATATTTTTCACCAAATAATGCCATAGCTCCAAGTTCTTTCGCATCTGCAATTGGCATTTCCTCAATCACTACATTGATTTGTTCCCATATTTTTTCATTGACTATTTCTTCCATTTTTGTTAATTCTGCTTCTGTAATTTGACCAAAATGAGAGAAGTCAAAACGTAAACGATCTGGTGAAACAAGGGATCCGGCTTGATTAACATGCTCGCCAAGTGTGTCTTTTAATGCTCGATGTAATAAATGAGTTGCAGTATGGTTTTTGATTGTTTCTCGACGTTGTACGATATTTACAGATAATTTTACCGTATCACCTGTTTTTAATACGCCTTCTTTGACGATAATCCGGTGAATGTTTTGCTTATTAGGAGCTTTTTGAACGTCTTCTACATAAGCTAAACCTGTTTCACTTTGGATTGTTCCCTTATCTGCTATTTGTCCACCGCTTTCCGCATAAAAAGGGGTTTCTTTGAAAATCACTTGAGCTTCACTGCCAGATGAAACTTCATCCACGAGTGCATCATTTTGAATAATATAAAGAACTTCGGATACATGTTCTGTTGTATTATATCCAACAAATTCACTTTTTTCGGTTAGATTTGCTAAAAGCTCTCCTTGAACTTGCATGGATTTCACATCTGCACGTGCAGCACGAGCTCGGTCACGTTGCACTTTCATTTCTGCTTCAAACCCAGCGTGATCCACTTTTAAGCCATGGTCTTCTGCATACTCTTCTGTTAGCTCTACAGGAAAACCGAATGTATCATACAATTTAAAAATATCTGCTCCATGGATGACTTGTTCTTTTGTTTCTTTGGCATTTTTTAAAATTGTTTCAAGGATGGCTAAATCTTCATTTAAAGTCTCATGAAAACGTTCTTCTTCTGTACGAATAACTTTTTGGATGAAATCAGTTTGATTTTCTACCTCAGGATAAAAACTATTCATGATTTTTCCAACGATAGGAACTAATTTATACATGAATGGTTCGTTAATGTTTAAAACTTTTGCATAACGAACTGCTCGGCGAAGTAAGCGACGTAAAATATATCCACGCCCTTCATTGGAAGGTAAAGCTCCATCACCAATTGCAAAAGCAACGGTCCGTATGTGGTCGGCAATAACTTTAAATGCGATATCATTTTCTTTATCGCTCGCATATTTCACACCCGAAATTTGTTCTACTTCACGAATAATTGGCATAAATAGGTCTGTTTCAAAATTGGTAGGTGCATCTTGAATAATGGAGACTACTCGTTCTAGCCCCATCCCTGTATCAATGTTTTGTTTTGGAAGTGGTGTATAGGTATTATCTGGATTGTGGTTAAACTGAGAAAATACTAGATTCCAAATTTCTAAATAGCGTTCATTTTCGCCACCTGGATATAATTCTGGATCACTTTTATCATCTCCAAAAGCTGGTCCACGATCATAAAAAATCTCGCTATCTGGACCACTTGGACCTATACCAATATCCCAAAAATTATCTTCAATTTCGACTATATGTTCTTCTGTTAAACCGATTTTCTCACGCCAAATCGTTTTAGCTTCTTCGTCTTCTGGGTAAACTGTTACATATAATTTATCTGGGTCAAAACCAATCCATTTCGGACTAGTTAAAAATTCCCAAGCAAATTCAATTGCCCCTTCTTTAAAATAGTCGCCAATCGAAAAATTTCCTAACATTTCAAAAAATGTATGGTGACGTGCTGTTTTACCAACATTTTCAATATCATTTGTACGAATTGATTTTTGAGCATTTGCCATTCTTGGATTATCTGGAATAACAGAACCATCAAAATATTTTTTCATTGTTGCTACACCGCTGTTAATCCAAAGAATAGTTGGATCATTGTTAGGTACAAGCGGCGCACTAGGTTCGATAGTATGGCCTTTTTCTTTAAAGAAATCTAAAAATAATTGTCTTACTTCAGCGCTTGATAGTTGTTTCATTTTTATTTCCTCCTCTTGGTTTTTACCACAAAAAAGCCCATATAATTGCTCACAGGGACGATTTTAGTGAAATCGCGGTACCACCCTGTTTGCAATGATATAGACTTTGTATCATTACCTCTTCAATTATCTGTTAACGTGGATAAGACGGACCATCTAATAAGAGAGCAACTTTGGTGCGAGCGTGGTTTTCCTTCCAGCCAAGGGAAAACTCTCTAATCACGTGAAAGCCAAAATCATATTCCTACCATGTATCAAATATTTATTAACAATACACTAAATTATAAAGAACGGACTGTCTGTTGTCAACTGTTTATTAAGCTGTTTGGAGATTGTTTTTTTTCTACAAATTTACCATTTTTCAAGGTCAATTTTACATCAGATACCTTAGCAATTTCTGGATCATGGGTGACCATAATAACACACTTACCTTCTTTATGTGCTAAATCTTGGAACAAAGTAACTACTTCTTTACTAGTTCGTTCATCTAAATTTCCAGTTGGTTCATCTGCTACAATTAGCTCAGTTTCACAACATAATGCACGTGCAATGGAAACACGCTGTTGCTGTCCGCCACTTAATGTTAGGACTTTTTGGCGAGCCATTTCTTCTGTAATACCAACTTTTTCAAGCATTTTAAGTGCAAATCCTTTTTTATCTGGTTGGTTAACATGGGTAATTTCCATAGCAGTTGTCACATTTTGTAATGCAGTCATATAGGTCAGTAAATTATAACTTTGAAAAACAATCGATACATATTGATTTCTAAAATTTTGAAGCCCGATGCTTTTTAAAGAACTTCCTTTATAATAAATATCGCCTTCTTTTTGCGTATCAAGCCCACCCGCTAATGATAAAAAGGTCGTTTTCCCTGATCCTGAACTTCCAACAACTGTATAAAAAACACCAGATTCAAAATCATAATTAATATCACTTAAAATAGATTCTTCTTTTGTTTTGTACCAATAATGAATATTTTCGAAGGTTAATACTTTAGTCATCTCGTCACCTACTCCTGTTTCGTTAATATAGTTTTTGGATTCATACGAAGCACAAATGCTGCTGGTAATAATACAGAAATAAAGGCGATTCCAATGCCAATTCCACCCATTTTCAGCATATCTTCCAATGTTACTTGAATATCTAATTCTTTAATTTGTTCAGTGTTTTGCGTCAAATTACTTACACTTTGTGAAAATCCACCTGGTCCACCTTGACCGCCACCGCCTCCTGGACCACGATTTTCTGACGTATTAGTTGTTTCTGTTGTAGCTGAATTTTGTTGTTCAAGTAGCTGGTTTCCTGCTAATTGTGCTACATAATGACTACTTGCAGCAGCTAAGCCAAATGAAACAAGTGCTACGATTAAGATTTCTACAAAAAATTGTGCAATTAATTTACTACGTTTTTCGCCAATAGCTAAAAGTACACCCATTTCATATTTGCGGTCACGTACTTGCATCATCACAAGTAAGCCTAAAATCAATGCACCTGCAATACTAACGATATATACTACATTTTTTGAAAATGAGGCTACACTGTTAATTGGTCCAATCATTTGTTGATAAAGAGTATCGTTGGCATCTAGTTTAAAGGTATCCCAATCAATACTAGCTACATTTTTTGCTTCTTTTTCAAAAGCAGAAATATTTGCTGCATCGTCCATGGTATAAACAGCAGAATCAACTGTATTTTTATAATCAGCACCTTTAATAGTATTGGCAACTGTATAAGGAACGTATACTTTGTTATAAGGGTTTAAAAAGGAGAAGTTTTGAGCCATATCGCTACCTGAATCACTCGTTTTATAAATACCAACAATTTTTAATTTTACTTTTGTTTCGCCGTCACTTGAAGTTACAGTAAAAGAATCGCCCACTTTCCAATCATTTTGTTCTGCCAATGTCTCTTCTACCATGGCAACATTTTTATTAGTATCGTCAGCTGTAATTGCTACACCACTAGTTAATTCACTTGTACCAGCTTCAAAGTCCGTAGAAGTTGCTGAATCAAGAAGACCACTAATGCTTAAGTCTGCATCCATCATTTGTGGAGCATTGCTATCGCCTTCACTACCTGGACCTTGATTAGTTGCGGAAGATTCATCACTTGAAGAAGTAGATGATGAAGTATCACCGGAAGATTCGATTGGATCAAAGCCCGATGCAAGCGCTTGTGTACTAGAATAATAATTATAACTTGCAACATGCGTTAATTTTGCTAAATCATTTGCATCACTTACATCAATTGGATTGCTTTCAAATTTTGGTCTTGATTCTTCTGTGTTACTACTACTTTCTGCTTCCTCTTGCATTGCTTTCATTTGTTTTTCCTGGTCTACCGTAAGTGTCACTGTCCCACCAAGCTGTTCTCTCGCAAGTTCGCTAGCTTTATCTGCTGCGGATTGAATTGTAAATCCTGATAAAATAAGTACACAGACGACTGTGAAAATAATCAATTGTAATACCGATCTTCCTTTTCTTGCTTTCATGCTGAGCCATGCCCGTTTAAAAAAATTCATGTATTTTCCTCCATTCGGTTTCTACTCCACTAAGATTACTGGGGAGTTATGAAGAAACTATGAACAAACTATGATACATGTTTTAAACTTTTGCGAAAATAATAATTTGGCTTGATTAATCCCTCTTTTTAGTCTAATTTTAATGTAAGAGGAGTGAATATATAAGATGAAATTACTAATGATAGAAGATAATGTGAGTGTATGTGAAATGATTGAAATGTTCTTTATGAAAGAAGAAATTAATGCGACTTTTGTGCACGATGGCAAACTTGGCTATGAAGCTTTTTTAAAAGATGATTTTGATATTGCCATCATTGATTTAATGCTGCCTAATATGGATGGAATGACGATTTGTCGAAAAATCCGTGAAGTTAGCGATATGCCGATTATTATTTTAACGGCCAGAGAATCAGAGTCTGATCAAGTGCTCGGTCTTGAAATGGGTGCGGATGACTATGTTACTAAACCATTTAGCCCCCTTACTTTGATGGCGCGAATAAAAGCTGTCACTCGTCGTAAAAATGGTTCAACTGCAGCTGAAACGGATGAAGATATTTTAGAAACAACTTATTTTAAAATTAGCAAACGAACACGGGAAATTTTTTATCAGGGAGAATTGTTGGATGCACTAACACCAAAAGAATTTGACTTACTTTATTTCTTGATGAAACACCCAAGACAGGTATTTTCAAGAGAACAGTTATTGGAACAAGTTTGGGGTTATCAATTTTACGGGGATGAACGGACAGTCGATGTTCATATAAAACGTTTACGACAAAAAATCGCTACTGAAACAAAGCCATTTTTACACACTATTTGGGGTGTAGGCTATAAATTTGATGAAACGGAATGAAGCGGATGAAATTTAAATATGCCTATCAACTCTTTTTTACGCAATTTATCATTTTATTGATAGCTTGTATTATGATTGGACTACTTGTCTCTCATTCACTTAAAGATTATTTTTACCAAAGCCAAGTAGATGATCTAACAAGCTATGGGGAAACTATTGCGATGGATATTCGTCATTCCCCGCAGGATGCCACTGCCCAAGTGTTAAATACTTATCAGCGGATTCTTGATGTCAAAAGAATTCACTATACGATTAAAAATGCGGATGATGAAACTATTTATCCAACGCAAATGAATCAACCACTTCCAAAAGATTTCTCTATTTCTAGCGAAGATAAGCAAAAATTAGAAAGCGGCGAAACAGTAAGTAAAAAATTTGATAATCGTTTTAATCAAGAAATGACGATTGTTTATGTGCCATTAATGAATGGGGATGATTTTGTAGGTTCTATAGTATTAAATTCGCCAATTAGCGGTACAGAGCAAGTAATCGGGACCATAAATCAATATATGTTTTACACTATTTTACTTTCCATTACCGTAGCTTTAATTCTTAGTGCATTTATTTCTAAATTGCAAGTGAATCGGATTAACAAGCTTCGTGCTGCAACAAAAGATGTTATTCAGGGAAATTATCAAACCCGTTTGAAAGAGAATAATTTTGATGAAATTGGCGCTCTAGCTATTGATTTCAATAAAATGACTTCCACACTAGAAGCCTCTCAAGAAGAAATCGAGCGTCAAGAAAAACGGCGACGTCAATTTATTGCAGATGTATCCCATGAGATGCGTACCCCACTCACAACAATTAGTGGTGTAACAGAAGGTTTAGTAAATGATATTATTCCAAAAAGCGAAACAGATCGTTGTATTGCATTAATTGATACTGAAGCAAGACGATTAACAAAACTTGTCAATGAAAATCTCGATTACGAAAAAATTCGTAGCAATAAAATTCGTTTGCAAAAAACTCGTTTTAATGCACGAGATTTTCTAGAGTTAATTAAAGAACAGTTAGACTATGTAGCCACCGAAAAAGGCAACACGATTACACTAGATATAGATAATGAACTACAAATCTATGCCGATTATGATCGTTTAACCCAAGTATTTATTAATATAGTTAAAAATAGTGTCCAATTTACCGAAAACGGTCAAATAACTTTAGCTGGTTATCAAGATTATAAAGAAACCATTTTAACTATTACAGATACTGGTATTGGCATGAATACAGAAGAACTCGAACAAATTTGGGAAAGGTTTTATAAAGCAGATATGTCGCGAACAAATACCGCATTCGGTGAGTCTGGCATCGGTCTTTCCATTGTTAAGCAGTTAATTGAATACCATGATGGGTCCATCGGCGTGACTAGCGAACCTAATAAAGGAACAACTTTCACTATTCGTCTCCCATTTTTCCAAGATAATGAACAATAAAAAAGAACTACTTTCCTCGGTTTAATCAATGGAAAGTAGTTCTTTTTACCCTGCCATAAATTGTTCTGGTGTAATGCCAGCCATTCCAATCATTGGATCGATCTCTGTAATATTTTCACTAGTTAATATTCGTTTATTTGTCATTTCCTCAAGCATAACATCTTCACTCGTTAAACGTTCCATGAGTGTGGTGTTACGTTTATTTTCGTCAACACGTTCGACACCCATTCGAAAAGCTTCTTCTTCCCCGCAAAGGATCAAAAACTGTTTACTTCGTGTTATCCCAGTATATAGCAGGTCGCGTCGAAGCATTCGGTAATAACTGCGAACAATTGGCATAATTACAATTGGGAATTCGCTGCCTTGTGCTTTATGAATAGAACAGCAATAGGCATGTGTCAATTGATTAAATTCTTGGCGATAATAAGATACTTCCGTTTGGTCAAATTGTACCACAATCATATCCTGCTTTTCCGTGTTCTCTTTCGCATAAATAATAGAGACAATTTCGCCAATATCTCCATTAAATACGTTTTTCTCAGGTTGATTAATTAATTGCAAGACTTTATCATGCACTCGGTATTTCCATTCACCAAATTGCACTTCTTTTCGTCTCCCAGTATCATTAGGATTAAAAATTTCTTGCAACTTTTTATTTAAAACGTCGATTCCCGCAGGTCCACGATACATTGGTGCTAAAACCTGGATATCTTTTGCTCGAAAACCTTTATTTTTAGCGTTTTTTACAACTTGTTCAACTACTTCACCAATTTGATTGACCGTACAGTGAAAGAAAGAGCGATCGGCGCTATTTTTCGCAAAATCTGCTGGTAACATGCCTTCTTTAATATTGTGTGCCATTTCGATAATAGAAGAACCATTTTTTTGTCGATAAATATCTGAAAGTGCGACAGTTGGAATTTGTTTTGATTGCAATATATCTTTTAATACTTGGCCGGGACCAACAGAAGGTAGTTGGTCTTGGTCGCCAACTAAAACTATTTGCATATGTGCCGGTAAAGCGCGAAATAGTTGATTAGCTAACCAAATATCCACCATAGACATTTCATCCACAATTAAAAGTCGTCCATCAATCAATCTTTCTGCATCATCATCCATTTGTTCTTGGCCATTCATTCCTAGTAAGCGGTGAATGGTCATTGCAGGAAGTCCTGTTGACTCAGACATCCGCTTTGCTGCTCGACCAGTTGGAGCCGCTAACAAAACAGGGAAAGTGGCGCCGTCTTTATAGGCATGCGGATCGAGGCTTACACCGTTTAATTCTGCATATAATTCAACAATCCCTTTAATAACAGTCGTTTTCCCTGTCCCCGGTCCACCAGTAAGTACAAGCATTGGTGACATTAAAGCTTGCTCTAGTGCTTCACGCTGAGAATCTCCGTAATGTACACCAATTCTCTCTTCCAATTCTCCGAGTGCGAGTAAAAACTCTGACTTTGGAAACTGTTCTTGATACTCTGTTTGTTTTAGCATTCGTTTCACATGATGGGCAAAACCGCTCTCCGAATAATAAAGTGATGGCATATAGACGCGCGTATTTTCTGTAATAACTTTTTGCTCTTCTGCCAGTAGTTTTATTTGCTCTAGTAGTATTGCTTGCTCAATTCGAATTCCTTCACTTTCTTCTAATAAATAAGTCACTTCAGCAAGTAGCGCCTCTTGTTCCATATAGACATGACCTTGCTGCATACAGACAGAATCTAACATAAATAAAATTCCGGCACGAAGGCGTTCAGGATGATTTCCACCTAAGCCAAGTTTTCGTCCCAACTCATCTGCTCGGTGAAAACCAATGCCTTTTACATCTTCAATTAACTTATAAGGATTGTTTTCAAGTACTTCAATGGCATTTTGTTTATACACTTGAAAAATTTTCATTGAAAGTTGTGGTCCAAATCCATATTCATTTAGTCCCACCATCACATGTTCCAACCCTTGATTTTCTCGCAAAGAAGCTAGTAGACTTTCCGCTGTGCCAGATGGCAGTTTTGGCACTGTATTTAGTAAACTGGGGTCTGATAAAATCCGTGTAATTGCATCATCACCAATTGTATCAACAATATTTTCTGCTGTTACCTTGCCAATCCCTTTAAATAGCTCACCTGATAAATAATTTATTAACCCTGCTCGCGACTGAGGCATTTCTTTTCTAAATCGTTCCGCTTTGAACTGTTGGCCAAACTTGGCATGTTCCTGCATTTTTCCATAAAAAGTGTATACTTCTTGTTCATGTAATGCCGGGAAAAAGCCAGTCACAATAATATCTTTTTCATCCCAGTTTGCATTGGTTTCTTTGACTAGAATTCGAACAACGGAAAAGAGGTTTTCGGCATTAAAAAAAATGGTAGACAGCATGGTGCCTTTCATAAAAAGCTCTTCTGGTGTATCAAATAAAGGGAGAGATTCTTGTTCAGCCATCCTATAGCCGCCTCCTTTCTAAAGTTTATTCTGCTTCGTTTTCTAAATCTTGAATTGCGTTTAGGGCATTTTCTGCTAGTTCATGTGAAGTTCCTGTTGCAAGCGCACGTTCAAAGTAGCTTTTCGCTAAAACAATATCTCCCTGCCATGCAAGATAAGCCGCACCAATATTATATAGAGCATCCGGGTCTTCTGATTTTATTTGTAAAACTCGTTCTAGCATTGTAATGGCATCTTCATAAAATCCGCTCCGTGCCAGTACAATTCCATATTGAAATAAAGCTTCTCCATCTTCTGGGTTTAATTCTACACTTCTAAGTAAATAAGGCATTGCAAGCGTCAACTCTTCCATTTGTACAAAACTCATACCCAACATAAAAAATAAATCTCCATTTTCCATGCCTTGTTTTGTAGCATTTTGGAAACTATCAGCAGCTTCTTGATACCTTTCTAATTCATAATATAAATTCCCTAAACTATAATAAGCTGCTGGAACTGTATCATCTAGCTCAAGTGCACGTTTAAAAAACAACTCCGCACGTTCAAAATCATCCATTGATAATAATACATTTCCAAAATTTATATAACCAACAGGATCACTTGGGTGTTCTTCAATGACTTCAGTAAATAATTTTACAGCTTCTTCTAAGTTACCTTCTTGCATTTGTTTAATTCCTAATTGATTTTTATCCATGTCGTTCTCCTTCTATTTTTCTTGATTTTGTACAGATGTTTGTAGCCAAGCAATCATCGCATTTGCAACTTGCTCTGTTTGCGCTTCTCCACTAATCGTTGCTTTTCCATCCCCATGCTGAGTACCATAAGAACCAAATTGTGCGTGGTTTCCACCATCAATTGATACAAAAGTCGTGTCTTTTGGTAAATATTTTTTATTTTCATTGTAGGATTCTTTATTTAGAACCTGATCATTTGTTGCTGTTATCGATAAAACTGGAAAAGGCGCATTTTTTAGAGAACCTTTTTCGTCAGGATAACTAGCTAAGAAAAAAACACCTTGAATTTCTTCCTCATTCTCATGTGCAAATCGAGCGGACATAACGCCACCAAGCGAGTGTCCACCAATCACAAATTTTTCATCAGACGCTTCATCTATGACATCCGCTGCACGATTCATACCAAAAACTGCTAAATTTAGCGGCATTTCAACAATATATGTTTTATATCCGCTACTAGCAAGTTTATTTGCGAGTGGCGCGTAACTTAGGGCATCAATAAATGCTCCAGGATATAAAATAACACTCATTTTCGCATCCGTTTTACGTGGAGTAAAGACAAGAATATCATTTTCCTCAAGCACATCTACAGCATTAGTTGAGTTTGTGGCATTCTCCGCTACTTGAGATGGTTCCGAATTAAAATAAAAATAACCCCAAACCATTAACCCTAGCAACACAATGACACTACTAAAAATCGCTATCTTTTTCATAAAGAACCTCTTTTCCCTGTTTCGTATAATATTTTACCATAAAACTTCTTTAAAAAAACACAATTAGACAGGAAAAAACCGGAGTCTTGTTTATAACAAGATTCTCCGGTCCAAATTGTTAACCAACATAGTCAAGTTTCGTACCATTTTTCCAAACAGTATCAATCGTACCTCCACCAAGACAAATATCTCCATCGTAGAAAACAACTGCTTGACCAGGAGTAATGGCACGAACTGGTTCTGCAAAAACGACTTCAGCTGTATTATTATCACGTAGATGAACTGTTACTTTTGTGTCAGTTTGCCGATAACGGAATTTTGCTGTACATTCAATTGTTTTTGGCTTTACTGCGTTTGTTGTAAAAGAAATATCTGTTGCAATTAAAGAATCTGAGTACAAACTTTCATGATGAAAGCCTTGTTCTACAAATAATATATTTTTTGCAAGATCTTTTCCAACAACAAACCAAGGCTCACCATCGCCACCAATGCCTAAGCCATGGCGTTGACCAATGGTATAATACATTAAACCATCATGTTTACCTAATATTTCACCACCAAGAGTTTGCATGTCTCCAGGTTGTGCTGGAAGATACTCACTTAAAAATTGTTTAAAATTTCTTTCGCCGATAAAACAAATTCCCGTACTATCTTTTTTATTAGCCGTCGCTAGTCCAGCTTCTTTTGCAATTGCTCGAACTTCTGACTTTTCCATGCCTCCAAGTGGAAACATCACTTTTTGGAGTTGTTCTTGGGAAAGTTGATTTAAAAAGTAGGTTTGATCTTTATTATTATCCACACCTCGAAGTAATTCAATTTCGTCGCCAACTTTTTTTACTTGCGCATAATGTCCAGTTGCCACAAAATCCGCACCTAAACTTTCAGCATGTTCTAGAAATGCCTTGAATTTAATTTCTTTATTACACATTACATCTGGATTGGGGGTACGACCAAGTTTGTATTCATCTAGGAAATAGGTGAATACTTTGTCCCAATATTCTTTTTCAAAATTAACCGCATAATACGGAATACCAATTTGATTAGCTACTCGGATAACATCATCATAATCTTCTGTTGCGGTACAAACACCAAATTCATCAGTATCGTCCCAATTTTTCATAAAAATTCCAATGACATCATACCCTTGTTCTTTTAGTAAATGAGCTGTGACCGAAGAATCCACTCCGCCCGACATGCCAACTACTACACGAATGTCACTATTTTTTGTATTCAAAGCTAGCTCCTCACCTTCTTATAATTTCATTAAACGTTTGACAACTTCACTTATTTTTGTAGCTGCTGTCTCTATCTCTTCTAAATGATTTCCGAGACCAAAGCTTATCCGGACTGTTTCTTGAATCGCAGGATGACCTTCACCAAAAAGTGCAACTAAAACGTGCGAAGGATCCACTGTTCCTGCAGTACACGCCGAGCCACTAGAAACAGCAATTCCTTCTATATCTAAGTTCATTAATAGTTGTTCAATTGAAATCCCTGGAAAGCGCACACTAAATACATGTGGTAATGTCTCCGTTTCAAGTCCATTTATTTCAAAATCTAGTCCAGCCTCTCGCCAAACCTCGGCCATTCTTTTTTTAAAGGAAATATACTCATCTGTTTTTACAACTCGTTCATTTGTCATAATTGTCGATGCTGCGCTAAAACCACAAATTCCAGCAAGATTTTCAGTTCCAGCACGACGCTTTCTTTCCTGTTCGCCACCGTGCATTTGGTAAGCAAGACGTGTACCATTTTTAACGTATAAAAAGCCTACGCCACGTGGTCCATTTATTTTATGAGAAGAAGTAGTTAATAAATCTACTCCTAGCTCTACTACATTTATATTTAATAACCCATAAGTTTGAACTGCATCTGTATGGAAAAGCGCTTGGTGATCTTTAAGAATCAAACCAATTTCCGCTAGCGGTTGGATTGAGCCAATTTCATTATTACCATACATAATAGAAACAAGAATTGTATCAGGACGAATAGCAGCAACTAAATCTTCTACAGATACTATTCCGTGCTTATCTACTGGCAAATAAGTGACTTCAAACCCCTGCTCTTCTAAATATTCACATGTTTTTAAGACAGCATGATGTTCGATTTCAGAAGTTATAATATGTTTGCCATTTTCTTGCTGGGCAAGTGCAGCTCCAACAAGTGCAAGATTATCTCCTTCTGTACCACCACTCGTAAAAATAATTTCTTTTTCATCCGCATGAATACTTTTTGCAACAGTAGCTCGCGCCGTATCCAAAGCTTTGCGCGCCTCCCGTCCAGCATAATGAATACTTGATGGGTTGCCATACGTATTTGTAATTGCGCCAAGCATCGTTTGGACAACTTCTGGATGAATCGGACTTGTCGCAGCATGATCTAGATAAATTCGGTTTTTCATTTTTATCGCGTCCTTTTTTGTAGACGATTTCCTGTTCGCCGTTAATCGTTTCTTATTGTAACAGCTATGCTCCAGTAAAGTAAAGAGGAATAACTCTTATTTACAATGCAAAAAAGAAACCCCAATCGTACCGTTTAGGATTCCCTTCCTTTGAACCCGCTATCAATTAAAGCAGGTGGGTGCTCTGTCTAACGGTTTGCACTTCCTCGTGTGAAGGCATGTGCGCCGCGCCGGAACTCCAAGCTCCCTAGGTATAAAAAATTGTTCGGTTCAAAAATATCAGGAACTATATCGAATACATTAGGGTTTCTTTTATGTTCTTAGAATACCACATGAATGAGGAAATTTCAATATTAGCGACTTTGCTTCATATGGTTTCTTTTATTCTGTTTTCTCTCTGTTTTCGTTGATTTTTTGGTAAACACCGGCAATTGTTTGCTCAAATTTAGACGTAAGTTTTGGTTCGTAATATAACTTATCTTTTAATCTATTTGGTAAATATTGTTGATCTACCCAACCATTTTCATAGCTATGAGGATATTTATAATCTATTGCTCGTCCAAGCTTTTCTGCACCAGCGTAATGACCATCTCGAAGGTGAGCTGGAACTTCGCCACTATTTCCTTTCCGAATATCTGCCAAAGCATTATCTATCGCCATAATAGCTGAATTTGATTTAGGAGAAAGACATAATTCGATTACCGCATTTGCCAAAGGAATTCGTGCTTCGGGAAAGCCGACTTTTTCTGCTGTTTGAATCGCAGCTAAAGTGTGCGCTCCTGCTTGTGGATTTGCAAGACCGATATCTTCATACGCCATCACTAGCATTCTTCTACTTATACTAACTAAATCACCTGCTTCGATTAAACGCCCCATATAATGAAGTGCTGCATTTGTATCACTTCCGCGAACAGACTTTTGAAACGCGCTTAACACATCATAGTGAGCATCTCCATCTTTATCATGAGCTAAACTCTTTTTTTGCAAGCATTCTTCTGCGACATCTAATGTGACATGAATTACCCCATCTTTATCTGGTTCAGAAGAAATCACTGCAAGTTCAAGTGCATTTAGCGCACTACGTACATCGCCATTACTCGCTGTGGCAAAATGTTTTTTCGCAAACTCGTCCAAATTCACTTGATAATTGCCTAAGCCTCTTTCTTTATCTGCTAGCGCTCGGTCTATAGTTAGCATAATATCTTCTACAGTTAAAGGTTTTAATTCGAAAATTTGTGTCCTACTTCGAATGGCAGGATTTATTGCAATATAAGGATTACTTGTGGTAGCTCCAATTAATATAATCGCTCCACTTTCAAGTAAAGGTAATAAAAAATCTTGTTTAGCTTTATCTAAGCGATGTACTTCATCTAAAAGCAAAATAACAGTACCGCTCATTTTTGCTTCTGCTGCTACGACTTCCATATCTTTTTTATTATTTGTAACGGCATTTAAAGTTCGAAATGCATATTTTGTACTTCCTGCAATCGCACTCGCAATGGAAGTTTTTCCAATTCCAGGCGGTCCATATAGTATCATAGAAGATAATTGTTTTGCTTTTACCATCCGATAAATAATTTTATCTCTACCTACTAAATGGGTTTGCCCAACAATTTCTTCTAGAGATTTTGGCCGCATCCGGTAAGCTAAAGGTTGAATTGCCATATAACCGCTCCTTCTCTTTTACTGTTTTTATTATAACATAAGAACATCTGTACGTTCACCTACTTATTTTCTTTGCCTTCTTTTGGTAATTCCGATATAATAGATGAGGTATAAGTGTTTTCCTTAAATTAATGGAGGTTAAATGAAATGAAAATTACAACTAAAGGCCGTTATGGCTTAACAATAACACTTGAACTCGCTAAACGAATCGGTGCAGGTCCCATCTCTCTTCGTAGTATTGCGAAAGAAAAAAATTTATCAGAGCATTATTTAGAACAATTAATTGGCCCTTTGCGTAATGCCGGAATTGTAAAAAGTATTCGCGGAGCTCACGGCGGCTATGTATTAAATGGTGATCCTGAAAAAATTACAGCGGGTGACATCATTCGAACATTAGAAGGACCTATTGTTCTTGTAGAAAGTATGGAGGATGAAGAAGCAGCACAACGCGAATTATGGACGAGAATGCGAAATGCTGTACGTGATGTGTTAGATCAAACAACACTCGCAGATTTATTAAAACACACTTCCGATACTGAATTGGCAGATGGATATATGTTTTATATTTAAAAAAAAGAGCCTGTTTTCGTGAGCTGACCCCAAAAAGTTAGACTTTTTATAGAGTGGATTTTTCCACTCTATTTTTATACAGTTTTTTGATTGAAACGCCG
>NZ_JAASTZ010000002.1 GCF_014322765.1 Listeria immobilis
GATGAGATTTCCCATTTCTTCGGAAAGTAAGATCCCTGAAAGATGATCAGGTAGATAGGTTTGGAGTGGAAGTGTAGCGATACATGGAGCGGACAAATACTAATCGATCGAGGACTTAACCAAAAAATGAAACGAAGTTACCTAACTGAACCCTTTCTTCTCTAGTTTTGAGAGAGCAATCTTTCTAATTCTTTATATTGTCTGGTAGTTATGGCGAGAAGGTCACACCCGTTCCCATCCCGAACACGGTAGTTAAGCTTCTCTGCGCCAATGGTAGTTGGGGGCTTCCCCCTGCGAGAGTAGGTCGCTGCCGGGCAATTTGGGAAGTCCTAATTATTTAGGACTTTTTTTGTGTATAAAAAAGATAAATAAATTGCTAATAGGTAGGAAAATCTAGTATAATTAAAGTCAAAAATAGTCAAAGTCAGTGATTTGGAAAATACAGAAAGGAGAACCTTATAATGAAAAATATTTCTGATATTATAGAAGCATATTTAAAACAAGTTTTGGAGTCTAGTGAAGCTGTCGAAATTAAAAGAAGTGAGATAGCTGATAAATTTGAATGTGTTCCATCACAGATTAACTATGTTATCAATACTAGGTTTACAATGGAGCGTGGATATATTGTTGAAAGTAAACGTGGTGGTGGTGGATATATTCGAATTATCAAAGTTAAAATGAATGATAAACTACAATTATTAGAAGCTATTATATCTATGGTTCATGATAAAAAGGTATCTCAATCTTTCTCTGAAGATGTTATTTTAAGATTACTTGAGGAAGATGTTATAACGAAAAAAGAAGCGAGATTGATGGTAGCGGCATTAGATCGTGAAGTTTTAATTTTACCTTTGCCAGATCGAGATGTTTTACGGAGCAGGATACTAGAAGCGATGTTGGTTGCTTTGAAATATGATTAGGGTGTGATAACTTATGATATGTCAAAAATGTGGGGAAAATAAGGCGGTTATTGCACTTCAGCAGTTAAATGATTCTGGAAAAGTAGAATCTTTATATTTGTGTGAGAATTGTGCTGCCGACGAAGCTCTTGCCTCAGAGAAAGACTTGGTTAAGGCGATGGATACGTTTAGTGAAGTTGCTTTGGATTTTTTAGCTCTTTTACAAAAAGAGGAGACGGAGCAGAAAAAAGTAGCTTGTAAAAATTGTAAGTTGACTTTTGAAGAGTTTTTGCAAACTAATCGCGTTGGATGTGAGGAATGTTACGCTGCTTTTCAATCTCAATTGGTGCTGATTATTGGACGCGTGCAAAATGGTTATACAAAGCATATCGGGAAAGTTCCAAAAGAAATTGAGCGAGCAGCAGGTGTGCAAAATGAAATTATACTTCTTCAAGAGAAGTTAAATCAATTGATTAAGAATGAAGAGTTTGAAGATGCCGCAATTGTGCGAGATAAAATTCGAGCTTTGAAGGCTGGAGGTGAGGATAAATGAATGTATTTGAACCTCGGCTTAGTTCTTGGTTAGAAAATGATGGAGATGACGATGATGTAGTGCTTAGTTCACGGATTAGGCTTGCCAGGAATTTGCAAAATGAACAATTTCCAATTTATGAGCAAAAGGAAGAAGTTATTAGTAAGATTGCAACAGTTATTGATGATAATTTCACTTTGTATAAGATGAATGCTATTTCTCAGCTTGAAAAGGCTCTTTTAGTGGAAAAGCATTTAATTAGTCCTTATTTAATGAATAAGAGTCAGCATGGAGCAGTTCTTTTAAATGAAGAAGAGAATGTTAGTATTATGTTAAATGAAGAGGATCACTTGCGAATTCAGTGTATGACTCCTGGACTTAGGTTGTTTGATGCACTAGAGGCGGCGCTGCAAATTGATGAGTATGTGGAAGGGAAACTAACGTATGCTTTTGATAAACAGTTTGGGTATTTGACTAGTTGTGTAACGAATATTGGGACTGGGATGCGAGCTTCAGTCATGGTTCATTTGCCAGGGCTAGTTACGACTAAAAGAATTAAAAATGTGATTGAAGCGATTAGGAGTCTTGGTTTTGTGGTAAGAGGTATATACGGGGAAGGTAGTATGCCCGCGAGTAATATCTTCCAAGTGTCTAATCAAGTGACGCTTGGAAAAACAGAAACGGAAATTGTGGAAGATTTGACTCAAGTAATGGAACAGATTATTATGCAAGAACGCGTGGCGAGAACAACTTTAAAACAAAAGTTTCATATTGCGCTTGAAGACCGAGTTTTTAGGTCATATGGGTTATTGAAAAATTGTCGAATTATATCTATCCAAGAAGCTTCTGATGCTATTTCTGATATTCGGCTAGGGGTGGAATTAGGGTTTTTCGAGCATATTTCTCGCCAAAAAATGAACGAATTGGTACTATTTTCGCAACCAGCATTTTTAAGAAGAGAAGCAGGGCGGAATATGGATGCTTTAGAAGAAAAAGTAATACGAGCCAAAGTGATTCGCGAGATTTTGGGCGATAATTGATTAGGCTGATGATAAGGAGGAAACAACAATGATGTTTGGACGTTTTACGCAGAGAGCTCAGAAAGTACTCGCTTTGTCACAAGAAGAGGCAATGCGTTTAAATCATAGTAATTTAGGTACGGAACATATATTGCTTGGACTTGTAAGAGAAGGCGAAGGGATTGCTGCAAAAGCTCTTTATGAACTTGGGATTAGTTCTGAAAAAGTTCAGCAAGAGGTAGAAGGATTAATCGGACATGGTGATAAGGCAGTGACAACAATTCAATATACTCCTCGCGCTAAAAAGGTGATTGAACTTTCAATGGATGAGGCTCGTAAACTAGGACATACGTATGTAGGAACAGAACATATTCTATTAGGGCTTATTCGGGAAGGTGAAGGAGTTGCGGCTCGGGTATTAAGTAATCTTGGTATAAGTTTGAATAAGGCTAGACAACAAGTACTGCAACTACTTGGTGGTGGTGATGCTACTGGGGCTGGAAGACAAACAAATACGCAAGCAACACCGACATTAGATAGTTTAGCTCGTGATTTGACTGTGATTGCTCGTGAGGATAATTTGGATCCGGTCATTGGCCGCTCTAAAGAAATTCAACGTGTGATTGAAGTGTTAAGTCGTCGAACAAAAAATAATCCAGTTCTTATTGGTGAGCCAGGTGTGGGTAAAACAGCTATTGCAGAAGGTTTGGCGCAGCAAATTGTTCGCAATGAAGTTCCGGAAACGTTACGTGGAAAACGTGTAATGACACTTGATATGGGGACTGTTGTCGCAGGAACTAAATATCGTGGTGAGTTTGAAGATCGATTGAAAAAAGTAATGGATGAAATTCGTCAAGCTGGAAATGTTATTTTATTTATTGATGAGCTTCATACACTAATTGGTGCAGGTGGGGCAGAAGGAGCGATTGATGCTTCTAATATTTTGAAACCACCGCTAGCTCGTGGCGAGTTGCAATGTATTGGTGCAACAACACTGGATGAATACCGGAAATATATCGAAAAAGATGCTGCACTTGAAAGACGTTTCCAACCAATTAAAGTAGATGAACCTACTGTTGAAGAGTCTATTCAAATTCTGCATGGTTTGCGTGATCGTTATGAAGCACATCATCGTGTGGCAATTACAGATGAAGCTCT
Source organism: Listeria immobilis (assembly GCF_014322765.1). Classification (GTDB taxonomy): domain Bacteria; phylum Bacillota; class Bacilli; order Lactobacillales; family Listeriaceae; genus Listeria; species Listeria immobilis. Next base: position 3,609 of record NZ_JAASTZ010000002.1, read on the forward strand.
TGATGCAGCAGTTCGTTTATCGGATCGCTATATTTCTGATCGTTTTTTACCAGATAAAGCGATTGATGTAATTGATGAAGCAGGTTCTAAAGTTCGCTTGAAATCTTTTACAACACCTAAAAATGTGAAAGAAATGGAAGCAAATTTAACCGATTTGAAGAAAGAAAAAGATGCAGCTGTTCAAGGACAAGAGTTTGAAAAAGCAGCAGCATTAAGAGATAAAGAGCATAAACTTAAAAAATCTTTAGAAGAAACGAAAGCTAATTGGCAAGAAAAACAAGGACTTGATCATAGTGAAGTAACAGAGGACATAGTTGCGGAAGTTGTGGCAAGTTGGACAGGAATTCCAGTTGCAAAACTTGCTGAAACGGAGACTAATAAATTACTCCATATGGAAAAACTTTTACATGAGCGGGTAATTGGTCAAGATGCAGCAGTCAAAGCAGTATCACTAGCTGTTCGTCGGGCTCGTGCCGGTCTTAAAGATCCAAAACGTCCAATCGGTTCCTTTATTTTCCTTGGACCAACTGGTGTCGGAAAAACAGAACTTGCTCGTGCGCTTGCAGAGTCTATGTTTGGTGATGAGGACTCTATGATTCGAATTGATATGTCAGAGTATATGGAGAAATTTTCGACTGCTCGTTTAGTTGGAGCTCCTCCTGGTTATGTTGGTTATGAAGAAGGGGGACAATTAACCGAGAAAGTGCGCCAAAAGCCTTATTCTGTAGTGCTTTTAGATGAAATTGAAAAAGCGCATCCCGATGTATTTAATATGTTGCTTCAAGTGCTTGATGATGGACGTTTAACCGATTCTAAAGGCAGAGTGGTTGATTTTAGAAATACTGTAATCATTATGACTTCCAACATTGGTGCGCAAGAAATGAAACAAGATAAATCAATGGGCTTTAATGTAATAGATCCGTTAAAAGACCATAAAGCAATGGAACATCGTGTGTTGCAAGATTTAAAACAAGCTTTCCGTCCAGAATTTATTAACCGTATTGATGAAACTATCGTGTTCCATTCTCTTCAAGAAAAAGAATTGAAACAAATTGTAACGCTTCTTACAGCACAATTAACAAAACGCCTAGCTGAACGTGATATTCATGTGAAGTTAACAGAAGGTGCTAAAGCTAAAATTGCAAAAGATGGTTATGATCCAGAATACGGAGCGCGTCCTTTGAAACGAGCTATTCAAAAAGAAGTGGAAGATATGCTTTCAGAAGAATTGCTTCGTGGTAATATTAAAGTAGGCGATACAATTGAAATTGGGGTAAAAGATGGTAAACTTGAAGTGAGACAAAAAACAGCTCCTAAAAAGAAAACAGCACCAAAAAAAGTTAAAACAAAATAAAATAATAGAACCTTTCCTGAACAATAGGAAAGGTTTTTTATGGATTGAAAATAGCGAATATGCTTCTAAAATACGAATTTGGCTAAAAGGCTTAACGCGAACAGATGATCTGTGGTAAAATGAAGCATATGTATGGAGGGGTGTAGAAATGGCTAAGGCAAAAAGGACGACCAAATTTGTATGTCAGGCATGTGGATATGAATCGCCAAAATGGATGGGGAAATGTCCGAATTGCAATGAGTGGAATCAGATGGTGGAAGCACTCGAACCATCAAAGAAATCACGTTCAGCTTTTAATCATACAGGAGAAGCAGCAAAAGCAACGCCAATTACGCAAATTGCAAGTGAAGAAGAGAAGCGTGTAGAAACTCGTATGCCAGAGTTAAACCGAGTACTTGGTGGTGGGGTTGTTCCTGGTTCAATGGTTCTTGTTGGTGGAGATCCCGGAATAGGTAAATCGACACTCTTGCTTCAAGTATCGGCACAGCTGACACTTACCAATAAAAAAGTGCTATATATTTCTGGAGAAGAATCTATCAAACAAACAAAACTTCGAGCAGAGCGCTTGCAAGTTTCGGGTGATAATTTGTATGTTTATGCTGAAACAAATTTAGAAGCAGTGCAAGAAACAATTGATTTTGTAAAACCAGATTTTGTTGTCATTGACTCTATTCAAACGGTGTATCATCCAGATGTGACTAGTGCAGCGGGTAGCGTATCTCAGGTTCGTGAATGTACAGCGGCTTTAATGAGAATTGCTAAAATGCAAAATATTGCTATTTTTATAGTAGGTCATGTAACCAAAGAAGGTGCTATTGCAGGACCACGTTTACTTGAACACATGGTAGATACAGTGCTTTATTTTGAAGGAGAGCGCCATCATGCTTACCGAATTTTACGCGCTGTGAAGAACCGCTTTGGGTCGACAAATGAAATTGGTATTTTTGAAATGCGTGATGTAGGACTTGTTGAAGTTGCTAACCCATCAGAAGTTTTTCTGGAAGAACGTTTAGAAGGAGCATCAGGATCGACCGTTGTTGCATCTATGGAAGGGACGCGTCCTGTACTTGTCGAAATTCAAGCACTTGTTTCGCCAACGATGTTTGGTAATGCCAAACGAATGGCGACTGGAATTGATTATAATAAAGTATCATTAATTATGGCTGTTTTGGAAAAAAGAGTGGGATTAATGTTGCAAAACCAAGATGCATATTTAAAAGCAGCGGGTGGCGTTAAATTAGATGAACCGGCTGTAGATTTGGCTGTTGCGGTTAGTGTGGCATCAAGTTACCGAGATAAACCAACCAAAAGTACAGATTGCTTTATTGGTGAACTTGGCTTAACAGGAGAAATTCGCCGAGTTGCAAGAATTGAACAGCGAGTACAAGAAGCGGCAAAACTTGGCTTCAAACGTATTTTTATTCCAAAAAATAATGAAGGAGCATGGAAGATTCCAAAAGACGTTCAAGTAGTTGGCGTAGAAACGATTGGAGAAGCTTTAAAGAAGGCTTTACCTGATTGAAATTAAATACTTTGGCGATTCCGTGAGTACTATTTGCGGTATCGTCTTTTAATAGTGTAAAATAGTGCTATATGTATGTTTGTTAATAGCTCAAATATACTTATAAATTTAGAAATGGAAAGGGGGAGACTAAATGCTTACATGGGTAATTCGAGTATGTTTTTTAATTCTTGGCGGGACTACGGGAGTCTTTTCATTGCCAATGCTTTGGATGAAACTAGGAATAGGAAATATTCTGCTAATTAATAATCCTTATACTAATGCTCTGATTGGTGCACTTATATTTTATCTTATTACTTTTTGGGCGGTGAAATATGTAGAAGCCGCACTTAATTGGTTAGAGGAAAAATTAGCTAAAATTGCTATTGCCACACTTGTTTATGGTGGTTTTGGTTTGTTTGTCGGTTTAGTTATTGCTTTTTTCGCAAGCAATGCGCTAAGTCAAACAAATATTCCACTTTTGAATTCAGTAGTACCAGTAATTTTAACATTAGTGCTTGGATATTTAGGATTCCGGATTGGGATAAGTCGTCGTAATGAATTTGGTAATTTTGTTAACAACAGAAACGCGAAGAAGAAGACACCTGAAGAAGAAATTACAGAGGGAAGATCTAAAAAAACTTATAAAATATTGGATACGAGTGTTATTATTGATGGACGTATTGCGGATATTTTAACAACAGGATTTTTAGATGGAACGGTAGTTATTCCACTTTTTGTTTTGGCTGAACTTCAACATATTGCGGATTCTTCAGACACGCTTAAACGTACAAGAGGTCGTCGAGGTTTAGATATTTTAAATCGAATTCAAAAAGACGAGTCTATCCAGGTAGAAATGTACGAAGGTGATTTTGAAGATACGCCTGAAGTAGATAGTAAACTTGTGAAACTTGCCAAAGAAATGGGCGGAATCGTTGTAACTAATGATTATAATTTAAATAAAGTATGTGAATTTCAAAATGTACCAGTTTTAAATATTAATGATTTAGCGAATGCTGTAAAACCTGTTGTGTTACCTGGGGAAAAAATGACGGTTCTTATGGTGAAAGATGGAAAAGAGCATAATCAAGGTGTTGCATATTTAGATGATGGAACAATGATTGTTGTGGAAGACGGTCGTAAATTTATTAATGAAACTATTCAAGTAGAAGTAACTAGTGTGCTTCAAACATCAGCAGGAAGAATGATCTTTGCTAAACCATCCTGATGGGAAGGAGCAAATAGGCATGCACTATGAGCTAGTTTTTTTAGCAGCAGGACAAGGCAAACGTATGAACGCAAAACAAAATAAAATGTGGTTAGATTTAGTGGGTGAGCCAATATTTATTCATGCACTACGCCCTTTTTTAGCAGATAGTCGTTGTTCAAAGGTGATTGTTGTATGCCAAGAAGCAGAAAAAAAGCAGGTGCAAAATTGGATGCAGCAGTTAGGTGTAACGGAAGACTGCATCGAAATTGTAAAAGGTGGAAGTGAACGTCAATATAGTGTGGCAGCAGGACTTGAACATTGTGGAACGGAGAATGTAGTACTCGTACATGATGGAGCGAGACCATTTGTAACGCTGGACATTATTGATCGCTTACTTGAAGGTGTGAAAGTGAATAAAGCTGCTATTTGTGCAGTGAAAGTTAAGGATACGGTGAAACGAGTTACAGCTAATATCGTACAGGAAACCGTCAATCGAGAAAATCTTTGGCAAGTACAAACTCCACAAGCCTTTGAATTATCACTTTTACGGCAAGCACATCAACTAGCTAAGAAAGAAGAATTTCTTGGTACGGATGAGGCGAGCTTGGTTGAACGAATACCTTTTCCGGTTTCAATTGTTCCGGGGAGCTATTATAATATTAAACTAACCACACCAGAAGATATGCCGCTAGCAAAGGCTATCTTAGGAGAACTTACTAAAACGAGGAAAAAATAAATCTATATTTTGAGCATATTTGAAGGAGTGAATAATTGTGAGTGAAACAAAACGTGTGCGTGTACGCTATGCACCAAGTCCAACTGGATTCTTGCATATTGGAAATGCGCGTACAGCCTTATTTAACTATTTATTTGCAAGACATAACGATGGAGACTTTATTATCCGCATTGAAGACACTGATGCTAAACGTAATGTGGCAGATGGGGAAGAAAGCCAAATGAAAAATCTCAAATGGCTTGGTATGGACTGGGATGAAGGCGTTGATGTTCCAGGTAAATATGGACCCTACCGTCAATCGGAACGTCAATCCATTTATGAACCACTTATTCAAAAACTTTTGGATGAAGATTTAGCTTATAAGTGTTATTGTACAGAAGATGAATTAGAAGCTGAGCGTGAGAAGCAGAAAGCGAATGGAGAAATGCCTCGCTATAGTGGTAAATGCCGTCATTTAACAAAAGAACAACAAGCCGGAAAAGAAGCGGAAGGACTTAAACCAAGTATTCGCTTTAAGATACCTGCAAATGAAACAATTACTTTTAACGATATGGTAAAAGATGATGTTTCTTTTGAATCGAATGGTATTGGAGACTTTGTTATTGCGAAAAAAGATGGTATTCCAACATATAATTTTGCAGTAGCCGTAGACGATCATTTAATGGAAATCTCCCATGTGCTCCGTGGTGATGACCATATTTCTAATACGCCAAAACAACTACTTATTTATAATGCTTTTGGTTGGGAGCCGCCAATTTTTGGGCATATGACACTTATTGTGAATGAAAGCAGACGTAAATTGTCTAAACGTGATGGCTCAATTATTCAATTTATTGAACAATATCGTGATCTTGGATATTTACCAGAAGCGTTATTTAATTTTATTGCAATGCTTGGTTGGTCACCAGAAGGCGAGGAAGAAATTTTCTCCAAAGATGAATTCATCAAAATATTTGATCCGAAGCGTCTATCCAAGTCGCCGGCATTATTTGATAAAGTTAAATTAACATGGATGAACAACCAATACGTGAAAAAATTACCGCTTAATGATGTAGTAGAGCTTTCTTTACCGCATTTACAAAAAGCCGGAGTGGTTTCTACGGAGTTAAACCAAGAAGAACTTAATTGGGTGCACAAATTAGTTTCACTTTATCATGAACAAATGAGTTTTGGTGCAGAAATCGTACCACTTTCAGAAATGTTCTTTGCAGATGCAGATTCCATCACTTTTGATGCGGAGGAAAAAGCGGCTCTTGCAGAAGAAACTGTTCCAACGGTTATTTCAGCTTTCAAAAAAGAAATAGAAACACTAGAAGTTTTAGAAGCTGCAGAAGTAAAAGCTGCAATTAAACGTGTTCAAAAAGAAACTGGTGTCAAAGGTAAAGGTTTATTTATGCCAATTCGAATTGTAACAACTGGCGAAATGCATGGCCCTGAATTGCCGCTTGCTATTGAAGTGCTTGGACTTGAAAAAGTAGTTAATCGATTAGACACTTGGTTAAAAAATAATTAAGCTTTTTATAACAGTCCCTCGTAACAAAGATGCTATCTATGTTGCGAGGTTTTTTTATATTTCAAAAATAGTTATTTGCTCAAACTATGACTAATTTTGATATAAAATGACACAAATTCTTGAGTTTATAGGATAGAGAATATATACTAAGGTGAGCGAATGTATCATCTATTCGGTGGAAGGAATTCTTAAATTTACTAGCTAACATTTTTTATGAATTAATTTTAGGTTAGGGGGAGTAAGAGTGCTAGCTAAAGAACGCTTACTATACATACTAAAAAGGCTACATGATCAACCATCTATTTCGGTTACCGATTTGTGTAAAGAGCTTGGAGTGTCAAAGTCTACTATCCAGCGGGATCTTAAAGTGCTTGAACAAGATGGAAAAGTTGACCGAGCAAGAGGTGGAGCCATTCAAAAAAATTTTGATGAAACAATGAGTGACTTTACGGAAGTACCTGTTTTAGATAAATTGGGTGTGAATATTAAAGAAAAGCAAGCTGTTTGTAGGGAAGCTGCTCAAATGATTAATGATGGAGACTTGATTTTTTTAGATTCAGGAACTACTCCCGTTCAACTACTTCCATATTTGCAAAATAAAAGAATTAAAGTGGTGACAAATAGCTTTTTCCTTTTATCGCGCATGTCTATTCCAAATGGGAGTATTTATATGCTTGGTGGAGCGTATAATCCCAAATATGAAACTTGTTACGGGCCAAGCACTATCGAACAGATTAAAGAATTTAGATTTGATAAAGTTTTTATTGGTGCAAATGGTGTTGATTTAGATTTAGGTGAAGTTTATGCTAGTGAATTTGAAGTGGGTGCTTTAAAGAAAGCTGTAATGGAAAGAGGTAAGCACTCGTATTTATTGGTAGATCATTCTAAATTTTCTTTAACGGGAATAAGTACTTTTGGTTATTTAGATCAATTTGAAAAAATATTTGTAGATGAGTTTCCAGCTGATAAGAAGAACCATAAGAATATTGTGATTTCTAAATAAAAAAAGATGGAAAGGCGAATTTAATTCCTTTCCATCTTTTTTTAGGCGATTTTACAATGAATACCATAGGAAGTAAATATCTTTTTATGTGGAAGCAGGTCGTTAGCGCTTAATTGTGGTGTATTCATAAACTCGTATTCTCGGTCTAAAAATCTATACTTACTTTTGCCAAATTGATGGAATGGAAGTAATTCAACTGTTTGAATCCGAAGTGAGCTTAGTAATAGCGCGAATTGTTCTGAATCAGCAAGAGAGTCATTATAGCCAGGAATAATGGGTATTCGTAACAGCATTTCATTGCCAGAAGAGATAGCTAATTTTAGATTCTCAATTATTGGCTCTAGTTTTACGCCTGTTTTTTCTCTATGTTTATCGCTGTTATAATGTTTGATGTCCATAATGAGTAGGTCCACGTTTTCTAATAATAATAAAAATTTCTTTTTGGAGGAATACGCTGAAGTCTCGCAAGCTGTGTGTATTCCTTTTTGTTTGCATTTTTTTAGAAGATTAATAACAAAAGGTAATTGGGCTAAAACCTCGCCACCTGTTACAGTAACCCCACCGCCAGACTCTGTATAATAATCTATATCTTTTTGAACCTCAGCTATTACTTCATCTACTGAAAAATACTCCCCGGTAATTACCTTGCTCTTTTTACTATTATCCCACATCCATTCAGGTAAATGCTTTTGGGATTCAGGGTTAGAACACCATGTACATTGTAGTGGGCAGCCTTTAAAAAAGACAGTTGTTCGAATTCCAGGACCGTCATGGATACTAAATCGTTGAATGTTAAAGATGCATCCTTTAGTATCAACCATTTTAATCACGCCTTTCTGCTATCAATATATAACTTATGCTTAGTATAACTGTAAAACTTAAGAAAATAAAGGTCAAAATGACTTATTTTGAATTAAATTGAGATATTATTTTAGGGTTGAGTTTTCAAAAGGGTGAATCAAGCTGTATAGATGCATATGGATGAGTTGCGACAACGCTTTTTGGCAAGAACTGCACAGGGATTTGACAGCGATGGAAATTAATTTTTGTTAGATAAATAAATGGTTTCGACACTTATTTCGAGTTATTATGATTAAAAATGATTCAAAAAGACTTGAAAAGATTTTTTGAAGGTGATATACTGAACAAAGATTATGAAAGGGCATTCATAGCTGCTGCCATTGACACGAAGAAGCTGTTTTGGATTAGAGGTTTATGATTGTATTTGAATAAGTCTGGTGAAAAATTCATTAAGAAAAATCAACTAAGGAGAGAAGTGCATGAAAACTAGTAATCAAAAAAACAGAGCCTTATTAGAATCATTAAAAGGTGGTTTGGTTGTTTCTTGCCAAACACAAAAGGATGAACCGATTTACACAGATGACATGGTAGTGAAAATGGCTGAGTCAGCAAAATGGGCGGGGGCAGTAGGTATTAGAGCAAATTCGCCTGAACAAATTCGTTTAATTAAAGAAAAAGTTGATTTGCCAATTATTGGACTTTGGAAAATTTGGCATGATGATACGGATGTATTTATTACTCCAACATTACAAGCTTGCAAAGACATTTGGGAAGCTGGTGCAGATATTATTGCTTTGGACTGCACTGGTCAAACAACGCATGAGGGAACGATTGCTTGGGATTTATTACCAATTGTGAAACGAGAAATTCCGGATGCACCTATTTTTGCGGATGTATCAAACTATGAAGAAGCAAGACGAGCGATTGATAATGGTGCGGATATTGTTGCGCCAACTTTGTATGGATACACAGAAGAAACAAAGCATATTGAAGAGCCTGATTTTAGAGAATTTGCCAGAATGTGCCGTGATTTTAAAGACGAAGCATACGTCATGATGGAAGGTCATATCTATACACCGGAAGATGCGATGAAAGTTTTATATCTAGGAGCGCATTCAGTAGTTGTAGGAAGCGCGATTACGAGACCGCATTATATTGCTAAAAGATTTGTTGATTTGTTAGGAGGTTATCAAGACAATTGGCGAGATGCTGAAAGGAGTAAACATTAAAATGAAAAAAAACAATATTGCAGGAGTTCAAAATGTAGAAGTTAGTATCAAATTGCCAAGTGAGAAAACGCTACATGAACAATTGGCGATAATGGAAGAATATACTCGTGTGCATAAGGCGTCAAAAGATTTATCTAAAGAAAAAAGAGAAATCAATTGTCTAAAAGTTATTTATCCAACTTTGTTTAGAAGTGTTGAAGAACAAGATTTGCTAGCGGGGCGTTTGGATTTCTTACCAATTGGTTTTGGTTGTGTTACTTCGCTAGGTGGAGTTGGACATTATTGTGTGTTTGATAAATTACTAAAATTTCGTGAAGAGCTTCCTTCTGCGGAAGATAAGATGCGCGTTGATGAAATGTACGCTTACTGGGAAAAAAATGATGTTAAAGCGCTTTATTGTAAAGATGTGTTGACAGAAGATACGGTAGGGCGATTTATTGATTGCGATTTTCCTTTGATGGCGACTGCTAGACTAAGTGGGATGATGCTTGATTATCCAAAACTTTTAGAAAATGGTATCGAAGGTTTAAAAACGTTAATAAAAGCAAAACAAGTCAAATCTAGTAATAATGAATTTCTTGCTGCAGCTATTGAATCGTTGGAATTATACCAAAGCGTTGTTGACTTTGAGCGGGAATTAGTTCAAAAAGCGATGCATGGAGCGTCTGCTGAGCGACAAAAACAACTTGAGTTAATGGATCGAGATTTAGCAGTTATTCGTAATGAAAAACCTAAAACTTTTCATCAAGCATTACAAATGGTTTGGTTATACGCGTTACTTGCTGGGTGTATAAATTATGGCAGATTAGATGATTATCTTGGCCCATATTTGAAAAATGATTTGGATAAAGGGGTTATAAATGAAGCAGATGCCTTTGATTATCTAAAATCTCTTTGGAATCTAATTGAAAACCGAAGAACTACAGTTAATGGTCGAATTATTGTGGGGGGATACGGTAGGAAGAATCCAGAAGCGGCAGATGTTTTTGCTAAAATTGCAATGAAAGTAACGCAAAAATGTAATTATGTAGAGCCTCAATTCACACTAAGATTTAATAAGGATACGCCAGAAGAAATCATGGATATGGCTTATGATTGCATTGGTACTGGAGCGACCTATCCGACACTTTATAATGATGAAGTCAATGTTCCGGCTGTTATGTATGCAATGCGTGTTGACCGAGAAACGGCAGAACAATATGTCCCGTTTGGATGTGGGGAGTTTGTTATTCAAGGGCAGAGTGTTGGGACTCCGAATACATTACTTAATTTAGTGAAGTTGCTAAATATAACATTGAATAATGGAATAGATCCAATGGATGGAGTAAAAAAAGCCGGTCCCGTTTCTATAAAAGATATAAGTGAGTTTCATACCTTTGATGATTTATATGATAATTATAAAGAATTGTTAGACTACTATTTTGATCTTTCAGTAGATGCGCAATATTATAGCTACGAACTTATGAATCAAGAAGTCTCGTTTTTATTCGCTAGTATCCTAATGGACGATTGTATTAGCAGAGGAAAAGCTATTCTAGACGGAGGTATAAAGTATCTAGGCGGAACAAATGAAACTTATGGAAATATAAATGCAAGTGATGCCCTAAGTGCAATTAAAAGCTTGGTTTATGAGCAAAAAAAATATACCTTAGCTGAATTAAACAACGCGGCCCTTCAAAATTTTGAAGGTTATGAACAAATACGTGAAGATTTATGGAACCAAGGCAAATATGGCAACGATCTTAAAGAAGTAGATGAATTGGCAAATGATTTTTATGAATATGTTGCAAAAGGGATTAGAGATAGAGGGATTGAAAAAGGAATGGATTATTATCTAATTGTTATTAGTAATAATCAAACGAATACAGAATGGGGAAGAAGGACTTCTGCTTCCTTAGATGGTCGTTATTCTGGGAAATTTATGAATCCTGCTAATAATCCTCAAGGTGGGGCGGCTATGAGTGGTCCGACAGCTGTATTAAATTCATTGGCTACCTTTGATGCTAAATATCATGGGGGCGCTGTTCAGAATATTAAGTTTACGCCTAACATGTTTAATAAGAATAGGAAACAGATTAAGCATTTATTTAACACTTACTTTAAAAAAGGCGGTTGTCATTTGATGGTAACGATTGTTGATCATGGAGTTTTAGAGGATGCACAAAAACATCCAGAAAAATATCCTAATTTGATAGTAAGAGTTAGTGGGTTTAGTGCGATATTTGTTAACTTAGATAAAGATGTTCAGGATGAATTGCTTAGTCGAACTTTGTACGATGAATAGAGAGTTACACATAAAATAAAATGACTAAATAGATAAATGAGAGAGCAGTATAATTTTAGCTTTGGGAGGAAAAGAAATGTTTATTAGAGTAGATGACAGACTAGTTCATGGTCAAGTGGTAACGGCGTGGATTAAGCAACTTAATGCGAAAAAAATCTTCGTTGTAGATGATTTAGCCGCTAGTAATCCGATTATTTCAAAGGCATTAATTATGGCAACACCGAAACACGTGGAATTGGTTATTAAAAATGTAGAAGATGCAAAAACGAGTATCGCTGAATTAAATGAAGCGGAGACGATGATAATCACCAAAGCTCCAGTAAATGTGAGTGCTTTAGTCGATGCGAATGAGAAGTTTGATTGGACGATAAATGTTGGGAATATCGGGATGGCGAAAGGGCGCGAAAAATATGCGCAAACAGTACATCTGGATGAAGAAAACCTTGCGGCGATTAATAGCTTAAAAACAAAGAGTAACGTTGAAATATTTATGCAAACTGTACCGGGGCAATCAATAAATAAATTTGACTAAGCATCTAGGAGGAAAAAAATGACATTAATACAAGCAATTTTAATAGCCTTATTTGCATATTTGGGTTGGATTGCCAGTCCTTGGTTAGGTGGGCAAGGTATTTCTTATCATGTGTTTGGGAAGCCGCTTGTTGCAGGTTTGATAGTTGGGATTATAATGGGCGATGTAACTAGTGGTGTAATAATTGGAGCAACTATTAATGCTTTATATGTTGGTGCGGTTACCCCTGGTGGAGCTATGTCGTCGGATATAACTTTTGCGGGTTATGTAGGAACTGCTTTAGCGCTATCCACTGGAGTTACGGCAGAAATGGCGGTATCCATCGCTGTTCCATTAGGTTTGATAGGGACATTTGTTTGGCAATTATTTGCAACTATTAACTCTGTTTTAGTACATAAGACAGATGATTATGCAGCGCAAGGAGATGTGGCAAAACTTACATTTATGACAATTGGCTTGCCTCAAATTATTGCGTTTGTTTTAAGGTTTTTCCCGGCGTTTTTAGTACTTTACTTCGGGGCTTCAGCTGCTTCGGACATTGTTCAATATATTCCAGATTGGTTAACTAATATCATTACGGTTATTGGTGGCATGTTACCTGCTTTAGGTATGGCTGTACTATTGAAAATGTTGCTAACAACTCGATCTTTAATGGGATATTTTATTGTTGGCTTTATAGCGGTAACAGCATTAAAACTTCCTATCTTTACTATCGCAGTTATTGGAACTGCATTAGCAATGATTAGTTTCCTCAATAAACCAAAAGGAGAGTATGCAGATGTCGACTAATTCAAAAACGGATAAAGTGGAAGTTACTAAAAAAGATATTTACAAAGTTGGTCTTCGTTGGTTGATGTCTAACACTTCTGCTTGGAACTGGGAAAGAATGCAAAATGTAGCTTTTGCTTGGAGTATGGTTCCAGTATTGAAAAAAGTAACCAATGGAAGTAAAGAAGAAATGGGTGAAGCTTTAACAAGGCATATGAATTTCTTCAATACAGAACCGACAATTGGAGCGCCTTTAGTAGGGTCTGTTGCTGCGATGGAGGTTTCTAAAGCGAACGGGGAAGATATTCCAGATGATGTCTTTAATGCGATTAAATCTGGGCTAATGGGCCCGATGGCGGCGTTAGGGGATTCTCTATTTGCAAGTACAGGAAATGCATTATTGTTGAGTTTTGGAATGGGGTTAGCTTTAGATGGTAACGTACTAGGGCCGATTATTTTCTTAGTTGGATGGACAGCGATTACACTTGGTTTTTCTATGTGGGGTGTTCAATTTGGCTTCCGTGAAGGAATGAAAATAATGGATTCAGCCATTTTCTCTTCAGCTATGATTCAAAAAGTAACAGCTTTCTTGTCTATTTTGGGTTTAACGGTAGTTGGCGGATTATCAGCCCAATTTGTTTCTTTGTCAACATCTATCACATGGACTAGTGGGGAAAGTACTACAAAGCTGCAAGAAATATTAGATGGCTTGATGCCGGGCTTGCTACCTTTTGTATTGGTCTTGGTTGTTTGGTATTTGCATGATAAGAAACAAGTTTCCGTGATGAAGTTATTAGTGCTGTTAATTGGTGTCGGAACAGTGGGTTCACTTTTACACATATTCTAATTGGAGGTTTTGTATGGAAAACAACATGAGCAACATCATTGTGATGACACATGGTGAATTTGCAGAAGGTATTGTTAAATCGGCAGAAATGATCATCGGACAACAAAAGAATTTAAAATCTGTCACATTTCATCCGGAAATGTGTTTAGATAGTTTGGTTTTAGAGTTTAAATCTAAAATGAAGGAATTTGATAATGATAACCCGTGTTTAATTTTTGTTGATCTTTTTGGGGGATCGCCGTCTAATGCGGTAGCGATACTTCTAGCAGAAAATTACGATATACAAGCAGTTGCGGGAGTTAATTTACCAATGCTTTTAGAAGTCTTAGGAGGAAGGTCCATTTTTCCAATTGATATGTTGGTTAAACAGGCGGAGATGGCTGGAACAGAAGGCGTCGTAAATATTGTTAAACGGTTTTTGGAAGATTAACCACGCTTTTTAGATTATATTTAAAGTAGGAAGGCGCTTCTTTTGTGGGGCGCTTTTTTATTTTAATATATTTCAGTTGCAAGGAATTATTTTGCTGTTATAATAGAACTAAATATATCGAAAAAGTGTTGATGGGAAGAAGTATGGAATTCTAAGCTTGTAGAGAGAGTCGCCGTGGCTGGAAGTGACTTAGCTGAACACTCCTGAAATGCCTCCCTGAATTCTAGTGGGAAGTTTAGTATCACTAGACGAAATGTGGGTCGTTATCCCCGCCCCTAGAGTTGGAGTGTCTGCAAGGAATTTGGCAGAACTCAAGTCAGAGTGGAACCGCGCAAAGCGTCTCTGTATTGGAGGGGCTTTTTTTGTTGGTTTAAGCCCTAATGAAATGTACTAACTTGAATAAGGAGGCAACAAAATGCCAACTCGCTTAAAAGAAGATATTGCAACAATTATAAAAAATGATCCTGCGACAAAAAGCTTTTTGGATGCTTTTTTAACTAATCCAGGTCTGCATGCGCTTTGGTGGCATCGGTCAGCGAACTTTTTTTATCGTCATAACATGGTGTTATTCGCAAAAGTATTATCGCAGGCAGCTCGTTTTTTTACAAATATAGAGATTCACCCAGGAGCAACAATTGGTAAGCGGCTTTTTATTGATCATGGTGCCGGAATTGTTATCGGGGAAACAGCGGAAATTGGTGATGATGTAACGATATTTCACGGGGTTACACTTGGAGGCACTGGAAAAGATTGTGGAAAACGCCATCCGACAGTTGGTGATGGTGCATTAGTTTCAGCGGGTGCTAAAGTGCTTGGTCCAGTAGAAATTGGCGCAGATTCGCGGATTGGCGCAGGGGCAGTTGTTTTAAAAGATGTTCCGCCGGGTGCAACAGTAGTCGGAATTCCGGCTAAAGTAGTTCGGCTTAACGGACGGACAGTTGGACATGCAGTTCCTAAAATCGATGAACTTAACTTGCGAATTAATGAACTCGAAAATATAGTAGAAAAACTTTTGAAAGAAAAGGAGTAGATGGGATTGTCGATACAAATTTTTAATACACTAAAACGAGAGAAAGAGGTCTTTAAACCGCTCAAGGATGGCGAAGTGAAAATGTATGTATGTGGTCCGACTGTATATAATTACATCCATATTGGAAATGCGCGTCCGATTATTGTATTTGACACAGTTCGACGTTATTTTACGTATCGTGGGTATGATGTAAAATTCGTGTCTAATTTTACCGATGTAGATGATAAATTGATTCGTGCGGCAAATGAACTAAAACTAACGGTGCCGGAAGTGGCGGATCGTTTTATTGGTGCTTATTTTGATGATGTTGATCAATTGAATGTTGCTAAAGCTACAGTAAATCCGCGAGTGACAGAAAATATGGATGAAATAATTCAATTAATAAGTACGTTAATTGAAAAAGGCTATGCGTATGAATCAGCTGGAGATGTATATTTCCGTACACAAAAATTTGAGGGTTATGGGAAATTATCTGGGCAAGCATTATCAGAATTACAGCATGGTGCTAGGGTTGAGTATAATGAACGTAAGCAAGATGAACTGGATTTCACTCTTTGGAAAGCGGCGAAACCTGGGGAGATTTTTTGGGAAAGTCCATTTGGTAATGGACGTCCGGGCTGGCATATTGAATGCTCAGCGCTCGCTAAAAAATATTTGGGTGACACAATTGATATTCATGCTGGCGGGCAAGATTTAATATTTCCTCATCATGAAGATGAAATTGCGCAATCAGAGGCGGCGACAGGGAAAACATTTGCCAACTATTGGATGCACAACGCCTTTTTAAATATTGATGGAGAGAAAATGTCCAAATCACTTGGGAATTTTATTACACTTCATGATGTTTTAAAAGATAATGATCCAAATGTCATTCGTTTCTTTATGTTGTCTGTTCATTACCGGAAGCCGATTACATTAAATGACGCGATTTTAGAAGATGCAAAAAATGGCTTAGAACGTTTAATGATTGCTTATCAAAATATTGACCATCGTATCCAAACAGATGATGGGGAATATGTGGAGGAGGCGCAACAGGACGAATGGCTGGAACAATTAATTGAACTTAAACGTGCTTTTGAAGAAGAGATGGATGATGATTTTAATACAGCCAATGCAATTACGACTTTCCATGAACTGGCAAAACGAGCGAATATTTATCTAGCAAAAGATGTTGTTTCAATTGATGTACTGCGAGAATTCCTAAGCATGATGCGCTTATTTGCCGAAGTTTTAGGACTGAAATTAGAATATACACAAACAGAATCACTTAATGATAATGAAATAGAGGCGCTAATTGAAGAACGATTGCAAGCTAGAAATGAACGTAATTTCGCACGAGCTGATGAAATTCGAGATATTCTAAAAGAAAAAAATATTATTTTGGAAGACACTGCGCAAGGTACGCGGTTTAGACGGGGGTAAATATGGCGGAAGTAAAAGAATACAAACAACTTAATGGTCTCGCACTTGCTTATATGGGTGATGCTGTTTATGAAAAATTTATCCGTGAATATTTGCTGGCTGCCGGTAAAACAAAACCTAATCAACTGCACAAAACAGCCACTAAATTTGTATCTGCTAAAGGGCAAGCAGTGGCGCTTAAAAAAATGATGGCGGATGATTTCTTAACAGAAGAGGAGACAGCGATTGCTAAACGGGGAAGAAATGCCAAGTCCTACACTGTTCCAAAAAATACGGATCCAGCAACATACAGCATGTCTACATCATTCGAGGCAGTGCTAGGGTATCTTTATTTAGCGGGAGAACTTGATAGGCTGCAAGAATGGATGGAAAAGGCACTTGAAATAGTAGAAAAAGGAGTGGAAAATAGCTAATGGAACAAGAAAATGAGCAAGAGTGGATTGGTGGTAGAAACCCGGTTCTTGAAGTATTGCGTTCAGATAGAGATATTCATAAAATTTACGTACAAGAAGGCACGCAAAAAGGTGTTTTAAAACAAGTTTTAACCCTAGCAAAAGAGCGTAAAATCCAAGTGCAATTTGTACCAAAACAAAAAATTGAAAAAGTGGTTAGTGGTTCACATCAAGGCGTCGCGGCACAAGTCGCAGCCTATCAATATGCAGAATTAGATGACTTATTTAATGCTGCCGAAGCAAAAGGGGAAATGCCGTTTTTTATTATCCTTGATGAGTTAGAAGACCCGCATAATTTAGGGTCAATCATGCGTACAGCCGATTCTGTTGGAGCACATGGTATCATTATTCCGAAAAGACGCGCGGTTGGATTAACCCAGACAGTGGCAAAAGCAAGTACGGGTGCAATGGAATATGTCCCTGTTGTTCGGGTAACAAATATGGTGCGTACAATGGAAGAATTACAAAAACGAGGCTTATGGATTTTTGGTACAGATGCAAAAGGAAGTAGCGATTATCGGACTATGGATGTGGATATGCCGCTTGCGATTGTTATTGGCAGTGAAGGATTTGGAATGAGTCGTTTAGTTAGAGAAAAATGTGATTTCCTTGTTCATTTACCAATGCGTGGAAAAGTTACATCGTTAAATGCTTCCGTAGCAGCTAGTTTGTTACTTTATGAAGTTTACAGGAAACGTTTCCCTTTGGAGAAATAAAGATGAAACAAATTCTACTTGTTGATGGATATAATGTGATTGGTGCTTGGCCAGAGTTAAGCTACCTAAAAGAACGCGATTTGGAAGCTGCACGAGATAAACTTATCGAGTGGATGGCTGAATATCAAAGCTATACGGGCTATCGAGTCGTTGTTGTTTTTGATGCGCAATTCGTTCGGAAAGTGAAGCGAAAAAGTATTAAACACCAAGTTGAAGTCGTTTTTACACAGGAAGATGAAACAGCAGACGAATTTATTGAACAAAAGGCTATCGAGTGGAAAGATGCTAGAACGCAAATTATAGTAGCTACGTCTGATTATACAGAACAGTGGGCGATTTTTGGTCAAGGAGCACTACGAATTTCTTCCCGAGAATTACTTTTTGAAATTCAAGAAATGAGCAAAAAAATCGGTCAAAAAATTAAACGAATTCAAGAGAAAATGCCAAAGTCAAACCTAGATATAGATTCTGATGTTATTTTGCAACTTGAAAAATGGCGAAGAGGCGAAGAATAAAGGATTGACGGCAAGTTTTTAGCTATGTATAATAAAGCAACCCCAGAAGAAATCCTGTTGAAAAGGAGCCGAGTAGCTTAGTGGATAATTCAGTGAATCAAGAAGAAATGACAGTGCTTGAACAAGCTAGAAGCGGTGATACAGATGCGTTAGAATATTTTTTTAGTAAATATCAATCAGTTATCTACTGGAAATCAACGCAATATTTTTTGCAAGGTGCAGAGCGAGACGACTTAATTCAAGAAGCGATGATTGGGTTATTTAAAGCGATTCGTGATTATGACCAAACCAAAGAAGCCTCTTTTCGTTCTTTTGCGGAAATGTGCATTAATAGGCAGCTTCTTTCAGCAGTAAAGCGAGCATCAAGGCAGAAGAATATTCCACTTAATAATTCTGTTTCGCTTGATACGCCCATGGCTGAAGATGATGTAGATTGGACTTTGCTTGATGTTATTTCCGAAAGAGCAGCCGAGACCCCTGAAGATTTCCTTATCAAAAATGAAGGATTAACCCATGTAGCTCGAAAATTAGAAGAAGTAACAAGTGAATTTGAAAAACAAGTTTTAAAACAATATTTAGAAGGAAAAAGTTATCAAGAAATGGCAATTTTTTTCAATAAAAAAGAAAAAGCGATTGATAATGCTTTACAACGAGTGAAAAAGAAAATGATGAAGCAGTTTGACTAAAAAACAATTGACTAGAAATAAGGCAAGTGTTATATTTATATGGATGAAATGTGCCTATTTTTTGGCATGGCATATTTAATGATTGCGGAGTTGAGATAATTTATGAAGAAGAAAACATCCCTTGCTTGTTCTGAGTGTGGTTCGAGAAACTATACGGTGAATGTTAGCGGGACGCAGAAAGAGACTCGCTTAGAAGTGAAAAAATTCTGTCGACACTGCAATAAACATACATTACATCGAGAAACAAAATAGACGATATGGAGGTTTTGATATGTCTGCAATAGCAAGATTCTTTCGGAACGTTTCATCCGAAATGCATAAGGTTACATGGCCAACAAGAAAAGAACTTTTAACATACACAGTAACAGTGGTTATTACAGTGATTTTATTTGCATTATTCTTTATGTTCATTGACTTTGGGATTGAACAATTAATTAAACTTATAATGTAGTGCTAGAAATTTTATAAAGAAAATGGTATACTATTACTTGAGACAAAACCCGTACATCTTTCGGGTTTTTTATTTTGGATTACACTAAAAGGAGGATGGCGGCAAAATAGGATGCAGCCAAACAAACAATGGAAAAAAATTGGTATGTAGTTCATACTTACTCCGGTTATGAAAATAAAGTTAAAGCAAACTTAGAAAAACGTGTAGAATCAATGGGCATGTCAGATAAAATCTTCCGTGTTATCGTACCTGAAGAAGAAGAAACAGAAGTGAAAAACGGTAAAACCAAAACAATTAAACGCAAAGTCTTTCCTGGGTATGTACTTGTTGAGATTGTGATGACAGATGACTCTTGGTATGTCGTGCGTAATACACCAGGTGTTACTGGGTTTGTTGGTTCATCGGGTTCTGGTTCCAAACCAACACCATTACTTCCAGAAGAAGCGGATCGTATTTTGAAAAGCATGGGCATGGTCGAAAAACGTGCTGAAGCTGACTTTGAAATTGGAGAAACTGTTATGGTCAAAGAAGGACCGTTTGCAGACTTCTCTGGTAAAGTAGACGAAATGGACAACGACAAAGGTAAAGCGAAAGTTATGGTAAACATGTTCGGTCGTGAAACTCCAGTCGAAGTAGATTTCAACCAAATCGAAAAATTATAAGTTTAACAACCTCTACGGGCAATCGTGGGGGTTGTTTTCATAAAAAGGAGGAGTAAAATGACGCATGCAAAAGAAATTTATTTAGAATTGAAAAGAGAAGCGGAATTTTTCAATCTCGATTTTCCGTTATACTTAGGGGATGGCCCAGGTGCCGGGGAACTTTGTATGGACTTTAATGAAGAAGAGGGTTATATGCTCTATGGCTATGAACGAGGAAGTCGCTATAGTGAATTTAAAACAATGGATTTGGCGGAATTTAGATATGAAGTTTTTCTGCACCTTTGCTGGTATATGGGAATGGAATTTGAGTTACGGAACCGAAAAGAAGATATAAAACGTGATGATAATATTCTTGAAACGGACACGCGAAAAGTTGCTTTTGAAAAAACGTTACAATTATTGAACACGGTTAATCCAGCATGGCTAGATAAAGCTTCCGAGGGATATACAGCTTACTTAAATCTTTGGCGAAAAAAGCAAAATGTTTACTTTGATAAAGAAGTAATGGAATTTAAAGTCGGTTTATAAAAAATCTTGCAACTGATTGCTTATAATGGTATCATATATAAGTACGTTTTTGACGTATGTTTTAACGTGGGAGGGGAAATATCAGCCCCATGCAACCACATCACGGACTTAAGGAGGTATGTCTCGTGGCAAAAAAAGTGATTAAAGAAGTTAAGCTTCAAATTCCAGCAGGTAAAGCAAATCCTGCACCACCAGTTGGACCTGCATTGGGTCAAGCTGGCGTAAACATCATGGGATTCTGTAAAGAGTTTAATGCTCGCACAGCCGATCAAGCTGGTCTTATTATTCCTGTTGTGATCACTGTATTTGAAGACCGTTCGTTTACGTTCATCACTAAAACTCCACCAGCAGCTGTATTACTTAAAAAAGCAGCAAAAGTGGAAAAAGGATCCGGTGAACCAAACAAAACAAAAGTTGCATCTGTAACTCGCGCTCAAGTACAGGAAATTGCTGAAACTAAAATGCCAGACCTTAACGCTGCAAATGTTGAATCTGCAATGCTAATGGTTGAAGGTACTGCACGTTCTATGGGTATCACTATCCAAGACTAATCGTGTGTTTCACAATTTGACAATTAAGGAGGAAAAGAAATGGCTAAGAAAGGCAAAAAGTATCAAGATGCTTTAAAACAAATTGATGCAAATAAAGTTTACACTGCAGAAGAAGCAGTAGAACTTGCTAAAAAAATTGACTTCGCTAAATTCGATGCAACTGTTGAAGTAGCATTCCGTCTTGGCGTTGACCCTAAAAAAGCGGACCAACAAATCCGTGGTGCTGTTGTATTACCAAACGGTACTGGTAAAACTCAACGTGTATTAGTATTCGCAAAAGGTGAAAAAGCAAAAGAAGCTGAGGCTGCTGGAGCTGATTACGTTGGTGAATCTGAATTCGTTGAAAAAATCAACCAAGGTTGGTTTGACTTTGACGTTATCGTTGCAACACCTGATATGATGGGTGAAGTTGGTAAATTAGGCCGTGTCCTTGGACCAAAAGGTTTAATGCCAAACCCTAAAACTGGTACTGTAACAATGGACGTAACTAAAGCAGTTAACGAAATTAAAGCTGGTAAAGTAGAATATCGTGTTGATAAAGCTGGTAATGTCCACGCTGCAATCGGTAAAGTATCTTTTGATGCTGCTAAACTAGTAGAAAACTTCCGTACTGTAAATGACGTTCTTCAAAAAGCAAAACCTGCTGCTGCGAAAGGTACTTACGTGAAAAATCTTTCCGTAACAACTACTTTCGGGCCTGGAATCCAAGTTGACCCAGCAAGCTTATAAAATTTAACTTGACCAGCCGCTTGTCATTTGATAAGATAGGCTAGTTGAAACAATCAAATATCCTTACCGTAGACAGTTGGTGCGTGTATCGCTTAAATTTGCCACCCGAGGGATTACTTTTAGAGTGTGCGTCCGCGTGCATTTTATAAAAAACCTCTGGCGTCTACGGTGCTAGAGGTTTTTTGTTGCTGATGAAACGGAACTAGTGTCTGTTTAATTAGATTTAATTGTTGGACGGAGGTGGAAAAATGAGTAAAGTTCTTGAAGCTAAACAAAGTGCAGTAGAAGAAATTAAAACAAAATTATCAGCTAGTGCGTCTACAGTAATTGTTGATTACCGCGGCTTAAACGTTGGCGAAATCACTGACTTACGTAAACAATTGCGTGATGCTGGTATTGAATTTAAAGTCTACAAAAACTCACTAACTCGCCGTGCTGTTGAAGCTAACGGTTACGAAGGTTTAGAAGGAGCTCTAACTGGTCCTAACGCAATCGCATTCAGTAATGAAGACGTAGTTGCGCCTGCGAAAATCCTTAACGATTTCGCTAAAGATCATGAAGCACTAGAAATCAAAGCCGGTGTTATTGAAGGTAAAGTTGCTTCTCTTGAAGAAATTAAAGCACTTGCAACACTTCCATCACGCGAAGGATTGCTATCTATGCTTTGCAACGTACTTCAAGCTCCAGTTCGCGGTCTTGCTATCGCTACTAAAGCTGTTGCTGACCAAAAAGAAGGACAAGAAGCGTAATCTGTTCTACCTAGGGGAAACCCTACAAACAAATCTCGGTTAAATCCGAAAAAATTATATTAATTGGAGGAATTTCAAAATGGCTTTAAACATTGAAGAAATCATTGCTTCCGTAAAAGAAGCATCTGTATTAGAACTAAACGATTTAGTAAAAGCAATCGAAGAAGAATTTGGCGTAACTGCTGCTGCTCCTGTAGCTGTAGCTGCTGCTGGTGGCGCTGCTGCTGAGCAAACTGAATTCACTGTAGAACTAGCTTCTGCTGGCGAATCTAAAATCAAAGTTATCAAAGTGGTACGTGAAATCACTGGTCTTGGCTTAAAAGAAGCTAAAGAATTAGTTGATAACGCTCCTAAAGCTCTTAAAGAAGGCGTAACTAAAGAAGAAGCAGAAGAACTTAAAGCTAAACTTGAAGAAGTTGGCGCTAACGTAGAAGTTAAATAATTTTGGACGGGACCTTAGGATTTCTAAGGTCTCTTTTTTTAATATCACTAAAGGATTGACTTAAAAGGAAACAATGGGTATTTTCCTTCTCAAAAGTCTTTTTTTTATTGTCTTTTAACCAGATTACATGCTAGTATAAAGAAAGGAATAGTTTTCTGGAGGGCTTAAAAATGTCGATTAAATCTATATCGAAATCTGAATTTGAGATTATGAAAGTTATATGGGATTTTGGGAGAGCTGTTCAGTATGCGGATGTAGCTGATAAGTTAACTGAAAAAGATTTCTCTTGGAAGAAAAATACCGTTCTTACTTTTTTGACTAGACTAGTGGAAAAAAAGCTGCTTCGTGTTAAAAAAATTGGTCGTAAAAATGAATATTATGCACTTGTGAGTGAAAGTGAGTATTTAAGCCAACAGACGGAAAACTTTTTAGAGGATATTTATGAAGGCGATGTGAAAGGATTAATTACAAATCTTGTGCAAAAAGATCTAATTACAGCCGATGAAATAGATGACTTACAACAATATTGGAAAAGGATGAAATCAACTGAATGAATGAACTTCTTAAGATTATTTTATCAATGGCGTTGACATCACTAGTATTAATACCGTTTGTTTGGGGATTTAGTAAAATCTTCCATCGGTTTTTAAGTAAACAAAAAATATATTATTTATGGCTCGTTGTCTTTTTCTTTTTGACAGTGCCTTTTTCGCTGTTTTTCCTGAATTCTGATAAAAATAGTGACTTTATGTGGCTAAACAGAACTGGATTTGAAGGGGTAACTTCCATTGTGATGGATGGAAACGGTGTTGTTTTAGAGCGAGATTTCAAAATCACTTTTTGGATGACGATACTAGATTATTTATGGTTAATATGGCTAGTTGTTTTCCTGCTGATTTTTATTTACCGAATTGCTTCTTATCGAAATTTTAAAAAATATGTTTTTTCTGGTGCGCAAAAAGTAGAAGACATCAAGCAATTAGATATGCTAGCTGAAATTTTAGAAAGTCTAAATATAAAAAATCCTGTAGAATTACTGATTAATCCACTTATCTCATCACCTATTTTTTTAGGTTTTAAAAAACAAGTGATTGTTCTACCTGATAAACCTTTTTCCGAAAAAGAATTACAGCATATTTTCAGGCATGAGTTAGTGCATTGTAAACGTAAAGATATGTTTTACGTTTGGCTTGTCCAGTTTTATACATCTGTATATTGGTTTAACCCGTTAATGTATTTGATGAATAAGCGGATTCAAAAAGATCGTGAACTTGCTTGTGATGAAGTGGTTTTAAAGATGGTGCCGGAAAAAGAGTATTTTACTTACGGGGATACGCTGCTTTCTTCGCTTGCTAAATCTGGGAACTATAAAGAACCAGCTGTATCAGTTGCACTTCATGAAAATGCAAAAGCGCTTAAGGAAAGACTTGCGTTTATTGCAAGCTACCAAAAAAATACCAAACCAATTCACTTTATTTTCCTAGCCTTCCTTATAATTGCTTGTAGTATAGGGGTTTTCTTTAGTGCAGTACAAGCAGAAGTCCTTATTAAAGAAAAACAAAAAGGTATCGTAATTGGTAAATAGTAAAAGCTTCTCTCGGTTGTTTGAGAGAAGTTTTTTTATTTAAGGTATTGACACCAAAGACTACACGATGTAGAATTAAAAAGTGTTAAAATTTCATTGAAAAAGGTGGCTTGAATAAATGCTTTGGGGGAATAAAATTGTTACACTAAAAGAGTTCAGTCAATTTAATACATTTTCAGCAGATAGAGAAAAACTTCTTTGTATAGGTGCTGCTACTACAAAGTGTAAATATAAAACCGAACTAAAATTAAGTGGGTCGAATAAAATGCTTAAACTTTATTATCCGCATAATGTTGCTGCAAGAGTGTTAGAATATTGGTTGCCAACGTTTGGTATAAATGATTCTTGTTCTGCGTTTGAGATAATTTCTGAGAGGATTAGATTGAATGACTATTATGGTGTAGTATCCGCTGGAAATGCATCGAGTGTTGTTCGTGAAATTACTAAAACGTGTCATAAAAATACTTATGATGAAGCGAGCCTTTTAGCAACTGCTGAAAAAATTAAAACGTATGGAGCTTTTGATTTGGAAAAGCTAGGCTATTTGATACGTGTTTGTTTTTCGGTGGACTTGCTCAGTGAGAAGCAAACATGGAATTTTTTAGAAGAACTATGGGAAGCAGCGGTTTTACACTTTGACAACTGGGATGATTACATCGTTAGTTTCGTCAATGGGCAAGTAGGTTTAGGAACCATTTGGTATAGCGATACACTTGTTTCTTATGTACAATTAAAAAAAGATCCAGCAAGTTTATTAAATACATACCAACTAAAAAATTGATAAAGGGAGATTGATTATGAAGAAAATTTTAAGTTTAGTGAGCGTTTTATTATTAGCAATTATTGTGACAGCGTGTGGAAAAGATGCGAGTGAAGAAAAAGTTGAAAAAGATACTTATGTAGCTGAAATTCAAGGAGCGCAATTAGAAGCGACATTTTCTCATGTGGGTGATAACTTAAGAAAAGTAGAGCAAAAAATGGTATATCCAATGTCTTATCTTGGTTACGAAGATGGTGAAAAATTGGATGATGCTACAA
The DNA here is from genome assembly GCF_014322765.1 of Listeria immobilis. GTDB lineage: Bacteria > Bacillota > Bacilli > Lactobacillales > Listeriaceae > Listeria > Listeria immobilis. The sequence continues at coordinate 29,373 of NZ_JAASTZ010000002.1, forward strand.
AAAAACAACTTACAGAACAAGTGGAGTCACAGTATTCAGAGTACAAAGATGGCGAAGGAACATCATTGGAAACAGAGTTCACTGATAATGGGCTTGAAATGACAATGGCTGTTGATTTATACAAAGCTGATAAAACAGCAATTAGCTCACTTATTGGCGGCGGAACAGACGATCCTAAAAATATTAGTTATAAAGATACTATAGCGGATTTTGAATCTCAAGGTTTCAAGAAAAAATAATCCTAAAACACATTAATAACCATTTTCCTTTTAGTGCTATTTTACAATGAATATTTATGCTAAAATAGCTAGAGATATGAAAGGAAGGTGCGGTTAATGGCGAACAATCATTACTACACTAATGACGAAAACTTAAAACATAATCGTAAAACATGGCAAACAATGTTAAGCGGTTTTAAGATGCAATTTACAAGCGATAACGGTGTATTTTCAAAAAATACTATTGATTTTGGCTCGCGAGTACTAATTGAATCTTTTTCATTAGAGGTAACATCTGGGAAAATTTTGGATGTAGGTTGTGGCTACGGGCCAATGGGGCTAACGGTAGCAAAAGCATTTCCAACAAGCCAAGTTGATTTAGTAGATGTGAATTTACGGGCGCTTGAGCTAGCTAAGGAAAATGCAAAATTAAACCAAGTCGCAAATGTCCGTGTATATGAGAGTTCTGTTTATGAAAGTGTAAAAGATGAAGATTATCAAGCAATAATCAGCAATCCACCTATCCGTGCAGGGAAGCAAGTAGTTCACGCGATTTTAGAAGGAGCATATACGCACCTTAAAACGGGCGGAGAACTATGGATTGTTATTCAAAAGAAACAGGGTGGGCCATCTGCAAAAGCTAAAATGGAAACTGTTTTTGGGAATGTAGAGCAAGTTACTAAGGGAAAAGGATATTTTATTTTCAAAAGTATAAAAGAATGAAGTTGTGTAAAGCTTGATAATATGCTAATATAAACACATATTTAACTGAGAAAGGACTGAGGAATATGCTAAGAATGATAAATTTACTAGAAATAAATAACCAATCAAGAATTAAGATAATAGGTAATTTTTTAATGTTCGCGCATGTTAATTCCGCGTCTTTTCAAGGTAATGTTCGTTAAAATTTTCGCCCTTCAATCTTTCTTGGTTGAGGGGCTTTTTTAATACCTAAAAATAAACTTGAAAGAAGTGATTAACATGGTAGGAGAACTCAGGAGTAAAATAATTAGCTAGCAAGAGAAGTGAGCTAAAAGGTTTCATTTCTCTATTAAATAGAAAATGAGGAATAGAAATGCTAACATTAAAAGGGAAATATAACGAGGCAAAAGTTTTTACAGATAATCTAGATGAAAGTACAATTGGGCAAATTATAACAATTTGCAATCAATCATTCGCTAAGGAAAGTAAAATTCGCGTTATGCCAGATACACATCGGGGGCATGGTTGCGTTATTGGGACGACCATGACGATTCAAGATAAGATAGTCCCAAATTTGGTTGGAGTTGACATTGGTTGCGGACTGCATGTGGTGAAAATTAAATCAGGTAAACTAAAAATGAATTTTGAAAAACTGGATAAAACAATCCGTAATCGAATTCCTTCTGGACATAGCACGCATGATAAAGCGATTGCTGCGTTTGATTTAGAAAACGTTATTGCGCCTATTCACCAAGGTTGGGCATCCCGAAGTATCGGTACACTTGGAGGCGGTAATCATTTTATTGAAGTGAACCAAGGGGAAGACGGGATTTACCTTGTGATTCATAGTGGAAGCCGAATCTTAGGAAAAGAGATTGCAGAATATCATCAAGAAATTGCTTATCAAAAATTAAGCGAGTTACGTAAAGAATTCAAAATTAGTGCTGCTGATGCAAAAAAACGGGGGTATTTAGAAGAGGCGGCGCGATGGAATGATGAGCGAGAGTTAATCAAATTACCATACGATTTATCTTATGTGACACAATCAGATTTAGATAACTATTTAGCTGATATGGAAATAGCGCAGAGGTTTGCAGCGTACAATCGTTCCGTGATGGCAGAGAGCATTTTGAAAGCAATGAAATGGGATAAAGCGGTAGTTTCATCATTTGACTGTGTGCATAACTACATTGACCTTGAAAATATGATGTTACGTAAAGGGGCGACATCCGCTCAGCTAGGAGAACAAATCATTGTGCCGCTGAACATGCGTGATGGCAGTATCCTAGCTACAGGAAAAGGAAATGCTGATTGGAACAATTCTGCGCCGCATGGAGCAGGACGGATTTTAAGTCGCTCTAAAGCAAAAGCGCAAATCAGTTTGGAAAGCTATCAAGAATCTATGAAAAACGTTTGGACTACATCGGTTTCTAAAAAGACATTGGATGAAGCGCCCAAAGCCTACAAATCTGCCAAACAGTTACTTGCAGACGTAGAAGATACGATGGAAATTCAAGAAATAATCAAGCCTTTATATAATTTTAAAGGTTAATAAAAAGAAGCGGCAAATATTATACCATGCCGCTTCTTATTTTTCTAGAAAAACATTTGACATAGGTAGAGAAATGTTGTATTATAGTATAATGCCAAAAGAATCTATACCGTTTTTTTGCGTGGATTTTTATTTCAAAATATGACAAAAAATGAAGCGTTTGCGCGGTTTTTGGTGCTATAAATAAACATGAATGTGGTTTTCAGAAATATATAATGAAATCCGCTTTCTTTTTGTCTAAAGCAGCAATTTTTTCTTTTTGAAGTTCCACTTGATTTCGCTTAGGTTTTATCTAATTGCTTTTATGCGAATTAGATGTACACAAGGTAGCAGGAAACTTTTGATGAACGCTGTTTAAGGTTGATGATATGTATGGATATACTTGCGTTAGACCAGTCAAACTTAAACATCGGGTGCGGGGGGTTCCACTGTTTTTGTGCCTAAAAAAGAAATCAGTGTGCTTATAAATTTTTAATTAATTTGAGGGGTGAATAGTTTGTCAGGACATTCAGGACATGATGTAAAATATGGACGGCATCGTACGCGTAGAAGTTTTGCGCGAATCAGTGAAGTACTTGAATTACCAAACTTAATTGAAATTCAAACAGCTTCCTACCAATGGTTCTTAGATGAAGGACTACGTGAGATGTTCCGCGATATTTCGCCAATTGAGGATTTTGCGGGTAATTTATCTTTAGAATTCATTGATTACGATCTTGGAGAGCCGAAATATTCGGTAGAAGAATCTAAGAACCGTGATGCAAACTATGCGGCTCCACTACGCGTGAAGTTGCGCCTAATCAACAAAGAAACCGGCGAAGTTAAAGACCAAGAAGTATTTATGGGAGATTTCCCACTAATGACTGAAATGGGTACGTTCATTATTAATGGGGCAGAACGTGTTATCGTTTCCCAATTAGTTCGTTCTCCAGGTGTATACTTCAATGGAAAACTCGACAAAAATGGTAAAAAAGGCTTTGGTTCTACTGTCATCCCTAACCGTGGGGCTTGGCTTGAGTATGAAACAGATGCTAAAGACGTAGTACATGTTCGTATCGACCGTACACGTAAATTACCAGTAACTGTTTTACTTCGTGCATTAGGCTTTGGTTCCGATCAAGAAATTATTGATTTAATCGGGGACAATGACTATTTACGTAACACACTTGAAAAAGACAATACTGATAACGCTGAAAAAGCACTTCTAGAAATTTACGAAAGATTACGTCCTGGTGAGCCACCAACAGTAGATAACGCTAGAAGCTTACTAGTTTCTCGTTTCTTTGATCCAAAGCGCTATGACCTTGCAAGCGTTGGACGTTATAAAATCAACAAAAAATTACATCTAAAAAACCGTCTATTCAATCAAACATTAGCAGAAACTTTAGTAGACCCAGAAACTGGCGAAATTATTGCTTCTAAAGGTGATATTTTGGATCGTCGTAATTTAGATCAAATTATTCCTAATTTAGAAAACGGTGTAGGTTTCCGCACACTTCGTCCAACAGACGGTGTTATGGAAGATAGCGTACTCGTTCAATCTATTAAAATCTATGCACCAAATGATGAAGAAAAAGAAATCAATATCATTGGGAATGCATATATAGAAGAAAACGTAAAACACATCACGCCTTCTGATATTATTTCATCCATTAGCTACTTCTTTAACTTGCTACATGGTGTTGGCGATACAGATGATATCGATCACTTAGGTAATCGTCGTCTTCGTTCTGTAGGTGAGCTTTTACAAAACCAATTCCGTATCGGTTTATCCCGTATGGAACGTGTGGTTCGTGAACGTATGTCTATTCAAGATATGACAACAATTACACCACAACAATTGATCAACATTCGTCCAGTAGTTGCATCTATTAAAGAATTCTTTGGTAGCTCACAATTATCTCAGTTTATGGATCAAACAAATCCACTTGGCGAACTTACGCATAAACGTCGTCTTTCAGCGCTTGGACCTGGTGGTTTGACGCGTGAACGTGCTGGTTATGAAGTACGTGACGTGCATTATTCTCACTACGGTCGTATGTGTCCGATTGAAACGCCAGAGGGACCAAATATTGGATTGATTAACTCCCTTTCTTCCTTTGCGAAAGTAAATAAATTCGGCTTTATCGAAACTCCTTATCGCCGCGTAGACCCTGAAACAAACCGCGTTACAGATAAAATTGATTATCTTACTGCCGATGAAGAGGATAATTACGTGGTAGCGCAAGCAAACTCGAAATTAGACGAACAAGGTACTTTCACAGAAGAAGAAGTTATGGCTCGTTTCCGTTCAGAAAACTTAGCAGTAGAAAAAGAACGGATTGACTACATGGATGTATCACCTAAACAGGTTGTATCTGTTGCGACAGCATGTATTCCGTTCCTTGAAAATGATGATAGTAACCGTGCGTTAATGGGAGCGAACATGCAACGTCAAGCAGTTCCTCTTATGCACCCTGAAGCTCCATTTGTTGGAACAGGTATGGAACACGTATCTGCAAAAGACTCTGGTGCTGCTGTAACTGCCAAACATGACGGTATTGTAGAACACGTTGAAGCTCGCGAAATCTGGGTTCGTCGTGTATCTCTAGTGGATGGCAAAGAAGTAACTGGCGGGATTGATAAATATACTTTACGTAAATTTGTTCGTTCTAACCAAGGTACTTGTTATAACCAACGTCCAAACGTAGCAGAAGGTGACCGCGTTGTTAAAGGAGAAATCCTTGGTAACGGTCCATCAATGGATTCCGGTGAACTTGCTCTTGGTCGTAACGTACTAGTTGCGTTCATGACTTGGGACGGTTATAACTACGAGGATGCGATCATCATGAGTGAACGTCTTGTAAAAGATGACGTTTATACTTCGATTCATATTGAAGAATTTGAATCAGAAGCTCGTGATACAAAACTCGGACCTGAAGAAATGACTCGTGATATTCCGAATGTTGGGGAAGATGCTTTACGCGACCTTGATGAACGTGGAATTATCCGTGTTGGTGCTGAAGTAAAAGACAACGATCTTCTTGTTGGTAAAGTTACACCAAAAGGAGTGACGGAACTAACTGCAGAAGAACGTTTATTACACGCTATTTTTGGTGAAAAAGCACGTGAAGTTCGTGATACTTCATTACGTGTACCACATGGCGGTGGCGGAATCGTGCTTGACGTGAAAATCTTTACACGTGAAGCTGGAGACGAACTACCACCAGGCGTAAACCAATTAGTACGTGTTTATATTGTACAAAAACGTAAAATCCACGAAGGCGATAAAATGGCTGGACGTCATGGTAATAAAGGGGTTATCTCCCGTATTTTACCAGAAGAAGATATGCCATTTATGCCAGACGGAACACCAGTTGACATCATGCTTAACCCACTAGGTGTACCATCTCGTATGAATATCGGACAAGTTCTTGAATTACACTTAGGTATGGCAGCTCGTGCTTTAGGAATTCACGTTGCAACTCCAGTATTTGATGGAGCGAATGAAGAAGATGTATGGAGCACAGTAGCAGAAGCTGGTATGGCCCGCGATGCGAAAACAGTTCTTTACGACGGTCGTTCTGGAGAAGCATTTGATAACCGTATCTCTGTTGGTGTAATGTATATGATCAAACTTGCCCACATGGTTGATGATAAATTACATGCACGTTCAACAGGACCTTACTCCCTAGTAACACAACAACCGCTTGGAGGTAAAGCGCAATTCGGTGGACAACGTTTTGGTGAAATGGAAGTATGGGCACTAGAAGCTTATGGTGCTGCATATACCCTTCAAGAAATCCTAACGATTAAATCCGATGACGTGGTTGGTCGTGTGAAAACTTACGAAGCGATTGTTAAAGGCGAAAGCGTTCCAGAACCTGGTGTGCCAGAATCCTTCAAAGTACTCATCAAAGAGCTTCAAAGTCTTGGAATGGATGTTAAAATGCTTTCCGCAGATGAAGAAGAAATCGAGATGCGTGACATGGATGATGATGACTTTACTAATCAAAATGATGCCTTCAATATCGTACAACCGGAAAACGCAGCCGCTGAAAAGACTGAGTAATTCGGTTCGATAATTGAGACTCCAAAACAATAAGAAACAATGATTTGTTTTTTGCAAAATATAAAATTAAGCAATCGCTAAGACTTTTCTTAAAAAAGTCGAGGAAGTGAGTAGGATTGCCTACTCACTTCCTAAAAAGCGAATGCTCCAAACTAATTTAGGAGGTTGGGCACTTGTTAGATGTTAATAATTTTGAGTATATGAAAATCGGTCTGGCATCTCCAGATAAAATTCGTTCATGGTCTCATGGTGAAGTAAAAAAACCTGAGACCATCAACTACAGAACGCTTAAACCTGAACGTGACGGCTTATTCTGTGAAAGAATTTTTGGACCAATGAAAGACTGGGAATGTTCTTGTGGTAAATACAAACGTGTTCGCTATAAAGGCGTAGTTTGTGACCGTTGTGGAGTAGAAGTAACGAAATCAAAAGTGCGCCGTGAACGTATGGGCCACATTGAACTCGCAGCTCCTGTATCCCACATTTGGTACTTCAAAGGTATTCCAAGCCGTATGGGTCTTGTTATGGACATGTCTCCACGTGCGTTAGAAGAAGTTATCTACTTTGCATCCTACGTGGTTACAGAACCAGGCGATACCCCACTAGAGAAGAAACAACTTTTATCTGAACGTGAATACCGCGTTTATCGCGAAAAATATGGTAAAGGTTTCTCCGCTGGTATGGGCGCAGAAGCAATCAAAAAAATCTTAGCCGATATCGATTTAGAAAAAGAAACAAATGATTTAAAAGAAGAACTAAAATCTGCACAAGGTCAACGTCGTACTCGTGCAATTCGTCGCTTAGAAGTTATGGAAGCTTTCCGTAATTCCGGCAACAACCCTAGCTGGATGGTACTTGACGTGCTACCAGTTATCCCACCAGAAATTCGTCCAATGGTACAACTTGAAGGTGGCCGTTTTGCAACAAGTGATTTAAATGACTTATATCGTCGAGTAATCAACCGGAACAACCGTTTGAAACGTCTACTTGATTTAGGTGCACCAAACATTATCGTCCAAAATGAAAAACGGATGTTACAAGAAGCTGTTGATGCTCTAATTGACAATGGTCGTCGTGGTCGTCCAGTAACTGGTCCGGGTAATCGTCCGCTTAAATCCCTTTCTCATATGCTTAAAGGGAAGCAAGGTCGTTTCCGCCAAAACTTACTAGGTAAACGTGTTGACTATTCTGGTCGTTCCGTTATCGTTGTTGGACCTAACTTAAAAATGTACCAATGTGGTCTTCCAAAAGAAATGGCGCTTGAATTATTCAAACCATTTGTAATGAAAGAGCTTGTTGGACGCGGTTTAGCACACAACATTAAGAGTGCTAAACGTAAAATTGAACGTATGTCACCAGAAATCTGGGATGTATTAGAAGAAGTTATCCGTGAACATCCGGTACTACTTAACCGGGCGCCTACACTTCACAGACTTGGTATTCAAGCATTTGAACCAACACTAGTGGAAGGTCGCGCAATTCGTCTTCACCCTCTTGTATGTACAGCTTACAACGCTGACTTTGATGGTGACCAAATGGCGGTTCACGTTCCTTTATCCGCAGAAGCACAAGCAGAAGCGCGTATTTTAATGCTTGCCGCTCAAAACATTTTGAACCCTAAAGATGGTAAACCAGTTGTAACTCCTTCCCAAGATATGGTGCTAGGTAACTACTACCTTACTTTAGAACGTGAAAATGCTGTTGGCGAAGGTACTATCTTCAAAGACATCAATGAAGCACAACTTGCATATCAAAACGGTTATGTACACTTACATTCACGTATTGCTGTATTTGCCGGTTCGATTCCAAATGAACGTTTCACTGATGAACAACGTAACCAATTATTAATTACGACAGTTGGTAAATTGATTTTCAATACAATTTTACCGAAATCGTTCCCTTATATTAATGAACCAACGAAATTCAACTTAGAAATCGAAACACCAGCGAAATATTTCGTTGATACAACAACGGATGTTCGTGCTCATATTGCGGCACAAGAACTAATCGATCCATTCAAGAAGAAAATCCTCGGTAACATAATCGCGGAAGTCTTCAAGAAATTCCATATTACCGAAACTTCAAAAATGCTTGACCGTATGAAAGATCTTGGTTTTAAGATCTCAACTAAGGCCGGCATGACAGTAGGTATTGCGGATATCTTAACATTGGAAGAAAAACATGAAATTCTTGAAAAAGCACATGATACAGTTGAAAAAATCACTAAATCATTCCGTCGTGGTTTGATTACAGATGATGAAAGATACGAACGTGTTATTGCTGTATGGAATGCTGCCAAAGACGAAATCCAAGGAAAACTGATTTTGAGTTTGGATCGCTTAAATCCAATCTTCATGATGCAAGATTCCGGAGCTCGTGGTAACATTTCCAACTTTACGCAGCTTGCAGGTATGCGTGGACTGATGGCCGATCCATCCGGACGTATTGTAGAATTACCAATTACATCTAACTTCCGTGAAGGTTTAACGGTCTTAGAGTACTTCATTTCTACCCATGGTGCGCGTAAAGGTCTTACCGATACAGCCCTTAAAACTGCCGATTCTGGTTACCTTACTCGTCGTCTTGTTGACGTGGCTCAAGATGTTATCATTCGTGAAGACGATTGTGGCACTGACCGCGGTCTTACAATTAAGGCTATTCGTGAAGGTACTGAAATCATCGAACCACTGGAAGAACGTCTGGAAGGTCGTTATTCTCGTAAAACAATTCGTCACCCAGAAACAAAAGAAGTTATTGCACGTGAAAACGACTTAATCACGGAAGCAATTGCAACTCAAATCGTTGAGGCTGGAATTGAAGAAGTAACCATTCGTTCGGCATTTACTTGTAATACTAAACACGGTGTATGTAAAAAATGTTATGGTAAAAACTTGGCAACTGGTACAGAAGTCGAAGTTGGGGAAGCAGTTGGTATCATCGCTGCCCAATCTATCGGGGAACCAGGAACTCAGCTTACTATGCGTACTTTCCATACAGGTGGGGTTGCCGGAGATGATATCACGCAAGGTCTTCCACGTATTCAAGAAATCTTTGAAGCACGTAATCCGAAAGGGCAAGCTATCATCACTGAAGTTGGTGGAGAAGTTGTTTCTATCGAAGAAGGTCGTGATCGTCAACAAGAAATCACTATTCAAGGTACAGATGACCGTCGTTCTTACAACATTCCTTATACTGCTCGTTTACGTGTAGAAGAAGGAAGTATTGTTGAACGTGGGGAAGCTCTAACAGAAGGTTCTGTTGATCCTAAAGCCTTGATTCGTGTTCGTGACGTTTTATCCGTTCAAGAATATCTACTTGCAGAAGTACAAAAAGTTTACCGGATGCAAGGGGTAGAAATTGGCGATAAACACGTTGAAGTAATGGTTCGTCAAATGTTACGTAAAATCCGTGTAATGGATACTGGGGATACAAGTATCTTACCAGGTACATTAATGGATATTCATACGTTTACAGAAGCCAACCGCGAAGCTATCTTAAGTGGTAGCCAACCTGCAACAGGTCGTCCAGTTCTTCTAGGGATTACAAAAGCTTCCCTTGAAACGGATTCCTTCTTGTCTGCTGCATCATTCCAAGAAACAACTCGTGTCTTGACAGATGCTGCAATCAAAGGAAAACGTGACGAACTTCTAGGACTTAAAGAAAATGTTATCCTAGGTAAACTTGTTCCAGCTGGTACAGGTATTGGTCGTTACCGCAAACTGAAATCTGAAGTTATTAAAGAAACTGCTGAAGTAACTGACGAAATCACAAATATTTAATTCCAAAAAGCCAAGTGTGCCGTTCGCGCGCACTTGGCTTTTTTTGTTATACTTTAAAAAAGGAGTGAAGTGAAATGATTACACATGTTATTTGGGATATGGGTGAGACACTCAATACCGTACCAAACACAAGGTATGACCACGAGCCTCTTGATACTTACCCAGAAGTTATTTTGCGAAAAGATGCCCATGAAACACTTGAGAAAGTTAAACAATTAGGACTAAAACAAGCTATTTTAAGTAATACGGCAACAAGTGACACCGAAGTTATAAAACGAGTCTTGAAGAATTTTGGTATTTTGGATTTCTTTGATTTTATCTATGCATCCAATTCAGAATTACAACCAGGAAAAATGGAAAAACCAGATAAAACTATTTTTGATTACACATTAAAAAATTTAAATATTGAAGCATCTCAAGCTGTTATGATTGGAAATACCTTTGAAAGTGATATTATTGGAGCAAATCGAGCAGGAATACACGCAATTTGGCTGCAAAACCCAGAAGTTTGTATTCAAGAAGAACGCTTGCCCATTGTAACCCCACCTTTTATTTTGCCAGTTTGGGATTTAAAGGATATACCAGAGGCTCTTCAGCTTATAAAAAAAGTTACCAATCGCTAAAAGTTTTCGCTTGACCTGTAATGCATTACAGAGGTTAAACTAAAAAAGTAGAAGAAATTAGCCGGAAGGGGCGAACAAAATGACTGAAGTGAAAAAACAATTTCCAAATGGATTTTTATGGGGTGGAGCTACTGCTGCAAACCAAGTTGAAGGCGCTTACGATGTTGATGGGAAAGGCCTTTCTACAGCGGATATGGTTAGATTTATTCCCAAAGAAGAACGAACACAAGATCATGCACTAGATGTTTCTAGAGAAGAAATCGAAGCAATTGTTGCTGGTAAATTAGAAGGAAGATTCCCGAAACGTGATGGTGTGGATTTCTATCATCATTATAAAGAAGATATCGCATTATTTGCCGAAATGGGCTTTAAAACTTTCCGCCTATCAATAAACTGGGCTCGTATTTTCCCAAATGGCGATGATAAAGAACCAAATGAAAAAGGTCTTGCTTTTTATGATAGTGTGTTTGATGAATTATTGAAATACAATATCGAACCTTTAGTAACACTTTCTCACTATGAAACACCATTAAATCTAACTTTGAAATATAATGGTTGGGCGGATCGTCGAGTTATTGGCTTTTTCACCAACTATGCGGAAACAGTCTTTAAACGCTATAAAAACAAAGTAAAATATTGGCTTACGTTTAACGAAATTAATGTTATTTCTCTTAGCGCATATACTGGTGGTGGGGTACTTTTAGAGGAAGAAAAAAATCCATTAGAAGTTTCTTATCAAGCGGCGCATCATCAATTTGTGGCGAGCGCACTTGCTACAAAATTAGCACATGAAATTATTCCAGAAGTACAAGTTGGGTGTATGCTTGCTCGTATGGCGACATATCCTGCGACAAATAATCCTGATGATATTTTAAAAGCACAATATGAAAACCAACAAAATCTATTTTTCACAGATGTTCATGCTCGCGGGGAATATCCAAGCTTCATGAATCGCTTCTTCCAAGAAAATGACATCAACATCGTAAAAGAAGTTGGTGACGACGAAATCTTAAAAGCACACACAGTTGATTTCATCTCATTCAGCTATTATATGTCATTGTCTGCAACTGCTAGCCCAGAAGGAGATCGATCTGCTGGAAACTTAATGGGTGGCGTGAAAAACGAATACCTTGAGTCATCCGATTGGGGCTGGCAAATTGACCCTAAAGGATTGCGCTGGACTCTAAATGATCTTTACAGTCGTTATGAATTACCACTTTTCATTGTGGAAAATGGTTTGGGCGCATACGATACTGTGGAAGCGGATGGGAAAGTTCATGATGATTACCGAATTGACTACTTACGCAAGCATATTGAACAAATGAAAGAAGCCATTGCTGACGGCGTAGACTTAATTGGTTACACAAGTTGGGGACCAATCGACTTAGTTAGCGCATCCACCAGCGAAATGTCAAAACGCTACGGCTTCATTTACGTAGACCAAGACGACTGGGGCAAAGGAACACTAGAACGCTCAAGAAAAGACTCTTTCTTCTGGTATAAAAAAGTGATTGAAACCAATGGGGAAGATTTAGATTAATATTAGAAACAGCCTTGATTGATCGAGGCTGTTTTTTTATCGTTTTCAGTGTCAAAAGGTGAAATATTTTAATAAATAACAAAAAAATTAAAAATAATCTGTGAAATCACTGAATTTGTATTGAGTTTCACAATGTTATATGATACAATCCCTTTGATGATTGAAGAGCGAACTAACGGGAGGAAACAACATGAAAAACACACGTGTAGCATGGACAATTATTATTGCAGTAGCAGGCTTAATTATTTCTATAATTAGTCTTTCTGCAACAATGACACAAAATAGATATAATGTTCGAGGAGTAGATGCTAGCTATACTTGGAAAAGTACTTTTCAAAAAAATCAATCAGTTTGTGCAATAGCTACGACGAAACATTGGACAAAAGGTAATGTGAAGTATGGTGTAAATCAAACTTCTGGAACTGCTAAGACAAAATATAGTATCTTTAGCAAAAAAAATAATAATAATTATACTTTGACATATAATAATGGATATACGTCGAAAAATAAAACATACTATGGTCCTTTTAATGCTCATTATGCAAACGGAAAAGACAAGTATGCGTATAAATTGCAGAAGAAAAATAATACTAATGTGAAATCACAACTTTATGTAGATTTATTCGTAATGTAATAACAACTATGCTCTTCATTCATCTAGAAAAGAAAAGGATAAACTAATATGAATATAACTAAAAACGGAATATACATAATCGTTGGTGCAAACGGAGCAGGAAAAACAACATTAGCAAAAAATATACTATCAGCTAACAGAAATATTTGCTGCATGATGAAACAAGATGATAGCCAAATATTAGAGCATGAGCCAGTTTTGACGAATATTACGATGAATGAGATTTCGGAAAAACGGGTTATCGATTTCTTGAAAGAGCATCAGTTAGACTATTTATTAACTAAAAAATCTAAATTTTTAAGTGGCGGTGAAAAAAGATTAGTTAATATTTTGAAAGTAGTTTTATCAAATCAAGAAGTATTGATACTGGACGAGCCATCTAATGATTTAGATATTGATGTGTTTGCAAAAGCAAAAAACATTATCTATCAGGCAGCAAAGTCAAAAATAGTCCTGTTAATCACACACGATGATCGTTTCACAAAATTCGATAAAAAATTAGAAATTACAAAAAATAAAATTTATGATACAACTGAAAAACAATTTGTAGATGAAATTTATTTTAAAAAGGAAAGCCCAAGCGAACGAACCATCAAAATAAAACCTAGAAAAACGTATTTCTTATATATTTTTTATTTATTATGCATGACGATTTTCGCTGTTTTTTTAGTGAACTTATTAGTAGCAAATAACGAAGAGATAAAGCCTACAAGTAAGAAAGGGACATATCAACTCGCAACACTCTACAGCATGGCTGCTTCTTCATACAACAGTACGGAAGCTATTAATACAATGCTTATACAATCCGCGACTAAATGGAATAAAACGGAATATTTTAATGAGGAAACTCGAGTTAATGAGGATGAGTATTATGAAGAAGCGATAGACTTGAAAAAGGATACTTATCAAGAATTAATCTATTTAGAGTTGTATAATCCAGAAACAAGAGAATTTATGATATCAAAGAATTAATGATGGAATATTTACGTAACAATTTAAAACTGAAAGAAGGCGTAGAATTTATTAGTGATGATGAACTCTACTACGAAAATAGTAAGACTCCATCTTTCTATGTACCAAATAATGTAATTTTAACAGAAGAGAAAATGTCCCAAATAAAGGCGTTGGGCTATAAAATTCAACATAGCAAGACTTTGCAACCAAATCAAATAGAAGTAGATTTTAATTCCACCGTATATTCGGAATTTTTGGGAAAAATCAATCAACAGGACACGTTGGTTACAGAAGTTCGTATTAAGCTAAAAGAAAAAGATTCATTTTTTAATTTTTTAGAAGAAAATAAATTATACGCTAAAAAAATGTTTGTTAAAGGCTATGAACCCGAGTTATTAAATGCGGATGTCAATCAGTACAATAATGCAGTCACGTTAATAAAAAAAGTAGTCCTTTTTATTGGCTTACTATTAATATTGCAATTAATTTTACTATTTATGTATGAGGTTAGTTTTAAAAATAGTTATAGTACGTTAGCATATTATGGTTACAATAAAAAAGAGCTACTTCAATTTAGAAAAAAAGTATATCTAACTACAAAATTCAAAGTCTTCTCCATTATTAGTACGTTCCTTTATATTTTAATGATGTGGGTATTTATCCATTCGCTTATTATTATAGTAATTATTGGCGTGACAACTCTATTCTACGTATTTGCGTATATTATCATCCCGTTAACTATTAAATACAACATCAGAAAGGTAATCCTATGACTAAAACAAATAAATTTAGTATTTTTTCTATCAAAAAACCAGGAATATATACCATTACCGGAAGTAACGGAAGTGGAAAAACAACTTTTATTGAAAACGAATTAAAGGGAAATACTGTAAAAGCAAAAAATGTAGCTTATTTTGCGCAAAAAAACTGGAAATATAAAATAACGGTAGAGAAATATTTGCGCTTTCCAGAAATAAATCATGAGTTAGTAAAGAAGTACTGTGAGGCATTGTCTATTGATAGTTATTGCTTAGATAAAGATATTCAATCATTAAGTGGTGGAGAATTTGTTAAAGTAGAGTTAGTTAGAACACTATCTTTAGACACTCCAATACTTGTTTTTGATGAGCCAACTAATAATTTAGACAATGGTTCCACGGAGATACTAGCTAACATCTTAAGCGAATTATCCAAAACGAAAATAATCTACTTAGTGAGCCATGACACACGCCTCGAACACTTATTTGATAAAACGATTCTTATAAATAAATCAGATGTAGAAGTTTCGGCTTTACTTGAATTAGAAAATAGTAGCATACCAATAAAGGAAAAGAATGTAGTAGCAAATGGGAAAATGATTACTTATTTAGTAACATCAAAATTTAATTTCTTGATGCTGGCTTTTATTGTTGTATTAACTATCTTACTAACTAATATTGTCTCCAATATTATTGCGAGCTCGGTTCCGATTGAAGACGATCTGGCAAGTGATTATAATTTCGAATTATTGGATATTGCGGAGAATTATTCCAGATATTTTGCTATTGAAATGACGGATAGTGAATTAGAAAACAAATTCCAAGAACCTAATTCTCTCTCTGCAAATGAGTTAATAGAACTGCAAAATAAAAAATATATGGAGAAAATCTATGTTGTTGATGATAGTTATATAAATGAGCTAGCTTTAGATAAATCTAAGTTCGAAGTTCTTGCGCTTCCGGAAATAATTACTGGTTCTCCTAATTATATAAATGCTTTCCCAGTCACTAAACTGCATCTAGTCAAAGGTCGTTTGCCAAAAGATGATGCTAAAGAAATTGCACTATCTTATGCACAGATTAAAAAATATTTTAATGATAATGTAAGTGAAGAATCGGCAATAGGGGGAAAAGTGGAATTTAAAGACGATTCTTATGAAATTGTTGGTATTGTTAACGCTCCAGTAGCGGCGATTTCTTACTCAAGTCAAATGCAGCAATATGGTGCGGTGGAGGTTACAGATAACTCTTCTGAAACACTAAACAATATTTTGTTACAACTTGAAAAGCAAGATTATGATGATCCTAATTTCTCCATTATTTCCATGAAACTAGCCAGTAAAAACCAACATGAACTATTAGATTATTTAAAAGATCATGGACCAAGCTATCAATATGCATCAAATTATGTAGATAGTGCTTTGCAATTATCCTTCTACAAACAAAACTTAACAAAAATCATCCTTATAACAGTACTTTTCTCTCTCATAGTAGTTGCATTAATGTTCATCTTTGGGAGAAAATCATTTAGTTTAATCAATGGATTTTTGAATGATATGTCCAATTTGAATTTTAGACCTAAAAAGAATAAGCGATTTATTTATTTAATAATGTTTTTAGACTTTTTGGTGTGTATGCCAGCATGTTTAATAACAAGTCGACTTATTATAGAAGACAATATAGGGATGTTAATGATTTTACCAACACTAGTAATTTCATTAATTATTTTCATGCTTACCTTGCTACTAATGAGTTACCAGGATAAAAAGAATGATTTTAGAAATCTATAAAAGTTGGGTTGTTGTGCTCGTATTGCACGAATTAACACATATATTCTTTGTGATTCTTTTCAAAGGAAAATTAGATAAAGTAATTATTGGAAACTTTATTTTCCTTCGTATCAAAAAAGTGGCTATTTCGCCGATTATTATCAATTGTTCGGTGTCATTTGAAGAGGATAAAAATTGGGGTTTGGGAAAACAAGCGTTGATTTTACTAATGCCAGCTGTCGTTAACTTAACAATGGGGATCTTTGTTGGGTACAATTTTATCTTCATAAAAATTTTCAGCTTATTTATTGGTATAAATTCATTGCTACCAATTCCTTACTTACAAACAGACGGTTTTCTCATGTTTGAAGAACTTAAAAAATTTTATAAAAATCGTAAAAAAGGCTAGTGGGAAGTTTGCTAGCCTTTTTTACGATCTTTGCTCTGTTTATTTAAAGAAAAAAAAGGGAAGACTTAGAGTGAATACTAAAGAAGGAAGGCGAAGAAATGGAACGACAACAAAAGCTACAAATTTTAAAAGACATCATCAATATTAACTCAACAAATGGGCATGAAGAGCAGGTAGCAAATTATTTGCAAAAATTGTTAGCGGAGTGCAATATTCAATCTGAGAAAGTTCAATATGACACAGACCGCGCAAGCCTTGTGAGTGAAGTGGGTGCAAGCGGAGGTCGAGTGTTAGCCTTTTCTGGACATATGGATGTTGTTGATGCGGGAGATACTTCTAAATGGACTTTCCCACCTTTTGAAGCAACTGAATCGGAAGGGAAAATCTATGGTCGAGGTTCTACCGATATGAAAGCCGGTCTAGCTGCGATGGTCATTGCAATGATTGAACTTCACGAAGAAAAAACAAAATTAAACGGGAAAATTAAATTATTGGCAACTGTTGGAGAAGAGGTCGGGGAATTAGGCGCAAGACAACTTACACAAGAAGGCTATGCGGATGATTTAGATGGAATGATTATTGGTGAACCAAGTGGACATCAAATTGTCTATGCACACAAAGGTTCCATTAATTATACCGTTAAATCTACCGGTAAAAATGCGCATAGTTCTACACCAGAACTAGGTGTAAATGCGATTGACAACTTATTATTATTTTATAATGAGGTGGAGAAATTTGCGAAATCTGTTGATGTAACAAATGACATTTTAGGTGGTTTCATTCACAATGTTACAGTGATTGATGGCGGAAATCAAGTGAATAGTATCCCAGAAAAAGCTCAGTTACAAGGGAATATTCGTTCCATTCCAGAAATGGATAATGAAACAGTGAAACAAGTACTAGTGAAGATTGTCAATGAGCTAAATAAACAAGAAAATGTGAAACTAGAATTAATTTTCGATTATGATAAACAACCTGTATTTAGCGATAAAAATTCAAGCCTTGTAAATGTTGCTAAAAGTGTAGCGAAAGATATTATTAAAGAAGATATCCCCTTACTCGGTCTTTCGGGAACAACCGATGCAGCAGAATTCACCAAAGCTAAAAAAGCATTCCCAGTGATTATTTTTGGTCCGGGAAACGAAACCCCTCACCAAGTAAATGAAAATGTTTCGATTGACAATTATTTAGAGATGGTAGATGTATACAAACGAATTGCAGTTGAGTTTTTAGGATAACATAGAAAAAACAGTCACTTTTATAAGATGGCTGTTTTTTTGTCATAAAAAATGGCGCATTTCGTAGTTGAAAGTCTGTTTTTAGTACTTGTAAGAGGAAGCTATATGGTATGATGTATTTAATTTATAACAGGAAATGAATAAGGAGCGATAAATTAATGAAATTAAAAATACTGTTAGTTCGTATTGCATTGACTTTAGTAGTGATGATGACGGTCAGCATTTGGATGGGAACCAGTCCAGGAATAGAAGTTCAAGCAGAAAGCATCACACAGCCAACACCAATTAAAGATATATTTCCAGATCCGAATTTTGCTGAGCGAATAAGGGAAGGTTTTGGAAAAGCTAGCGTAGATGATGTTGTCTCACAAACAGAACTTAATCAAATCTATAATTTAGATAGTCCAAGTAGGGATATCCAATCAATTGAAGGAATACAATACTTGAATAATTTAGATAGACTTAATTTAAAGGGAAATAACATAAGCGATATAAGTCAGCTTAGTGGAGTAACAAGTCTAACTCATATAGGGCTTGTTGGAAATAATATAAGCAATCTAAGTCCTCTCGCTAATTTGACTAATTTAGAGTATTTAGGTTTAGATGACAATAATATAAGTGATATAAGTAGCTTGGCTGGTTTATCTAAATTATCCTATCTGTCGCTAAATGATAATAACTTAGACAATTTGAGTGATGTAAGTGGCTTAATTAACTTGAAGGAACTGAGAGCAGGAGGCAATAGTATCAGTGATTTGACCCCTTTATCTAATTTAATCAATATGGTGAGTTTATATTTGGCAGATAATAATATCAGTGATTTAAGTCCGTTAGCAAAATTAACCAAAATAAATTATCTGAATTTATATACTAATAATATCAGCAATATAAGTGTCGTAGCAAACTTTACTAATATATGGGGGCTGTACTTGGGTGATAATAATATAACCGACATAACAGTTTTGACTAATTTAACAGGGTTAGGAGAATTGCATTTGGCAGATAATGATATTGGTGATATAAGTAATCTTGCTAATTTAACTAACCTCACTGAATTACAATTAGATAATACCAATATAAGCGATTTAAATCCGTTATCTAATTTAACCAACCTAGAATACTTGTATTTGGGAAATAACCGAATAAGTGATATTAAAAGTTTGCAACCATTAAGTAATTTATTGTTTTTGGATTTGGATAATAATCAAATAAGCGATATTAGCATTTTGCCAGATTCGCCACCCCACATATGGTATTTTAAGTTGCAAGTGCGGAACCAACAAATAGTTAATAGTCCAATAAATTTTCAAACGGAGCTAGCTATTCCAAATAATGTTTTCGATGATTCGGGGAAGGTAGTGTCCCCAGCGACGATAAGTGATAATGGGAGATATACGAGTCCGGATATTACCTGGAATCTACCTGACTTTAAAAGCGAAGTGAGCTATACATTTAATAAAGAAGGAAATAATATAACTTTCAGTGGAACGGTGAAACAACCTCTTATTGGAGAATACAATGTTATTTTTGATGTAGATGGTGTAGAAAAGCAAGATAAGGCAATCGTTGGTACATTATTAACTGAACCAACACCACCAACGAAACAAGGTTACACATTTACTGGATGGTATGATGCGAAAACGAATGGCAACAAGTGGGATTTTGCTACAGATAAAATGCCGGCAAAAGATATAACTTTATATGCGCAGTTTAGTAAAGAGTCCAGTCCAGATAATGGTGGTGGGGGTTCCACACCGGATACAGATGGAAATATAAATGGAAAGGAAAAAAATCCTACCAACGACAATACGAAAACTATAAAGATTAAAAGTAACAAGAATAGCGAATTGCCAACAACAGGAGATAGTGGCAATAACCAACCTATTTTTATAGGATTTATTCTTTTGGGGCTTGGCGTATTTGGTTTACGGAAAGCACAACTTTAAATTAAGAGTAATCAGCATTTACAGTAAAGTAGATGCTGTTTTTTTATGTGTGATAGAGTATTATTCTTGCAATTTATAAGGTTTAGCACTAAACTGATTGTATCAAGAGGAGGGGATGAGCATGGTTAAAAAAGAAGAACGACTAGGGGTTTTACTTTGGTTTCGATTTAGTCGGTTTTATAATCGAAATATGAAGTTGACCAATCAGAATTTACGGGATGCCGGAATTTCGACAGCACAATTCGACTGTATTGCGCAGATAGGGCTGGACAGTGAGATTACACAACAACAACTAGCAGAAAAATTAGTTGTGACAAAAGGAAATGTAACTCAACTCCTCACAAAATTAGAAGAACTGGACTACATCACACGAACAAAAGCGGGACGAGAAAAGCACATCACTTTGACAGAAAAAGGAAAAAAATGTTACATGGAAAATGTTCCTAAACAAGAAGCTTTTCAGCAATCGCAATTCGATAAGTTATCTAGAAAAGAACAAAAGGTATTACTTCAACTTTTAAAAAAATTAGGAGAGTGATTTTTTATGAAATTAGCAGGAATTCATCACGTGTCTGTTTTCACAGCAAATGCACGCGCAAATTTTGATTTTTATACAAAAATAATGGGGCTACGATTAGTAAAAAAATCTGTTAATCAAGATGATCCATACACTTATCACTTATACTACGGGGATGAAGTTGGTTCAAAAGGGACAGCGCTAACCTTTTTCGAAGTACCAAACATGGCTAAAAATAAGCCATCACGTAATGCTATTTCTGGCCTTAGCCTGCGTGTTCCAAACGATGAAGCGCTTGGATATTGGGATAAACATCTCAATGAACACCAAATTTTTCATAGTAAACCAATGGATCAATTTGGTCGAAAAATTATTCGCTTGAAAGATAGCGATGGCTTACCAATTAATTTGATTTCTGATGAGACGAGTACGCAGCTTACAGAAGTTTCTTATTGGGAAGGTAGCCCTGTTCCAGCTGAATATGCAATTCGCGGTCTGGGGCCAGTTCGCTTCTCTATTTTCAAAAAAGAAAAAACGGATCAACTTTTAACGAAGGTATTAGGCTTTGAACGAGTTGGCGCCTATGAAGATGATGATAAATTAGTCACCGTATTTAAAACTGGTGCTGTGGGGCTTGGCGGGGAAGTGCATGTCGAATCACGCCCAGATTTAGAACAGGGAAATCTTGGTGCTGGCGGGATTCATCATGTAGCATTCCGTGTGCCAACAGATGGCGATTTAATTGGCTGGACAGAAATGATTCAAGACCTTGGTTATAAAAATTCAGGCTACGTGGACCGTTTTTATTTCCACTCGCTTTATTTCCGTGAAAGTAATGGTATTTTAATTGAACTTGCGACAGACGGCCCTGGTTTCCAAACCGATTTCACGAAAGAAAGCGGAACTTATGTTGATTTACCACCGCACTTAGAAAATCGTCGCGCGGATATTTTGACACATTTACAACCATTAGATACGGAAAAATGACAAAGTAAGCCTTGAAAATATACCCATTCATGATACAATTTTAGGAGAATGTATAATTAGGAGGCAGAAATTTGGCAGAAGGTTTACGAACAATTTATTTTGTAAGACATGGCAAAACAGAATGGAATATGACTGGACAAATGCAAGGGTGGGGCGATTCACCGCTTGTTGCTGAAGGAATAGACGGAGCAAAAGCAGTCGGTGAAGTTTTAAAAGATACGCAGCTTGATGCTGTTTATACGAGCACAAGTAAACGTACAAAAGACACTGCCGCTTATATTTTAGCAGACAGAGATATTGAAATACGAGAACTAGAAGAGCTAAAAGAAATGCACTTTGGAACTTGGGAAGGCGTTACTGTGACTGAAATCGACGAAAAATATCCAGAGGAACGTGCCAAAAGCCTTCACAGTCCAGAAACATATAAAGCTGAAGTAAATGGCGGAGAAACATATTATGAACTTGCTGAAAGGTTACAGCAAGGTGTAGAGAAAATCATCGCAGAAACTCCAATTGGCAATATTTTAGTCGTATCTCACGGCATGTCACTTACGTTGCTATTGTATTTGCTACAAGGTGGAACTGTTGAAGACCATCGCAAAGAAGCGCCGCGGATTTTAAACACCAGTATTAGTATTGTAGAGTATGAAAATGGGGAATTTACACTAAAAAAATTAAATGAAATTGATCATTTGAATTTAAAATAAATAGTATCTTGGACATGTCTTAGATGGGGATGTGTCCTTGATTTTTTAAAACATAAGATAACTAAAAAGGGAGAAATAATACATATGAAAAAAGTTGTCAAAATTTTTCTACATTATTTTTTAGGAATTATCGGGATTATTCTAATTAGCTGTGTGCCAGCAATTTTTAGTAAGGTTACATCTTGGTCATCTGGGACCTATCTGGAAGCATTAAAGTCGATTTTCACGACTATAATACATCCAACCACCTGGGAGATAACCTATCAAGGGAGTGCAGAAGTTTTCCATGTCTCATTATATGATTTTATCAGTGGACCCTACGCATACACGATGAAAATTATTATTGCTAGCTTACTGGTTTCTCTAGTGATTGCTTATCTTTTAGTAATATTGACTTTTCGCGGTCCAAAATGGTTACGCCAAGGATTAGCTGGCTTTTCGGCACTTCTTCAAGCATTTCCTGATTTTTCTTTTATTTTTCTTATTCAAATGTTGGTCGTATACATATATCAACAAACTGGGATATTTACATTGAATTTTTATAGCTTAAACGGGGAGCAAATCTATGCAGCGCCGATTGTATGCTTATCGATTATCCCTACCGTACTATTTTACAAAATGATGATGCTATTAATGAAAGATGAGTGGTGTTCTGACTATATCGAATTAGCGCGTGGAAAAGGGTTAACGAATACCACCATTTTACTCCGACATGCAACTCCAAATATGGCACAAAGTCTGTTTTATCAATCCAAAACGATTATTTGGTTTATTTTAAGCGCCTATTTAATTGTTGAATTTTTGTTTGGGATTGAAGGCGTGTTGTACTATCTTTTAGCAGGTTTTAATCCAGTAAATACTTTCTTAATATTAGCCTTAATTTTCACGCCATTTTACTTCTTTTATGCACTAGTTGATCTGTGGGTTAGTCGCGGGACAACACTTGCTGGCGAAACAATCATGCGAATTCCGTTGCACTGGAACAGCTTCCAAAAAACTGCAGGGGAAAAAGTAAACCTTAAAAACAGATGGCGAAAATCAGCCTTAACGATTCAGAAGTGCCTAAAACGGCCATCATTCAGCATTCCGCTGGTCACACTCACCATTATGCTAATGATAAGCCTGATTTATGGTTTGATGGGAGACACAATCCATTCGCTGAAATTCATTAGTGATTCCTCAGGTCGAGTTACTGGAATGGCGCCATTTAAACCTAATTCGGAGGTTTGGTTAGGAACGGATGGTGCAGGGAATTCTATTTTGGATCAATTATTAGTGGGTGTGAAGTATACGCTAATTATTACGGTTCTTATCGCCACATTACGCATCGCTATTGGTTATCTATTAGCAATACCTCTAGCGTTTTTTAGCAAACCAAAAACAAGAAGCTTTGTTCAAAGTGTGGCTGATGGGATGCATTATTTGCCGTTGTCACTCTTGGTGTTTATAGTTATGGTGAATGAGTATATTAGCTTTTCTGGTATGTTTGAAACAAGTTTATTTACAAGAATTGCTTTTCAAGTGTTCATTATGGTTGTCATCGTTCTGCCAATTACGACCAATCGAATTAGTAGTGAAATATCCCAAGTGTTGAAAAAAGAATTTGTTTTAAACTCACTTGTCTTTGGGGGCAATGCTAGATGGATTTTAACAAAACATATTAATCCGCAAATTTGGTCTAAGTTAATTTTGATTTGGTTAGAACAATTGGTTCAAGTGTTGCAAATGTTCGTCCACTTGGCAATTTTTGGGATTTTTATCGGTGGAGCAATTAAAGGAGCAGATGATGGAATACTTAATCCAGTTATTCCAGAACTATCTGGCTTAATCGCAAACGCCAAATTTGTTTTCGCTAACCATCAATTTTGGATTATTTTACCGCCGTTATTATTATTCATGGTACTGATTCTATGCTTCCAAATGATTGCGAGTTCGTTACTTAAAATGGAAGAAGACAATAAACAAGGATATTAAAAAAGGTCAAGTTCCTGCTAAACACAGGAGCTTGACCTTTTCGCTTGCTAGTTTGGTGTGACAGTTTGGTAGACAGTCACTGTTACAGATGGGAATTCTGGATAAACATTATTTAAAAAGTAAGCGGAATTATCCCCCGTATCTTTCCAAGTAAGGATGTCATTTTCGTAGCTGCCGGGTGTGTACCAAACCCAGTCATTTAAGGTAACGCCTTTATTGTCTTTAATCACTATGTCGGTAGACTCACCAAATGTAACTGATGGAAGATAAATATTTTGACCGGTTGCTTCAAAACTCGTTAATAATTGGCCTTCCAGAGAACTAAAATCACTAATTTGATTTTCATCAATATATACCGAACGAAGCGTTGGGATATTGCTAAGTGGAGTAATGTCAGTGATTTGATTGAAATTCGCATCGAAATCTACTAATGTTTTATTATTTCTAAAAGCTTCGATGGATGTGATTTGATTACTTTCACCGTAAAAAAGTTGCAGCTGATTCAAATTTGAAATTACACTAATATCAGCTATGTGATTATTTGAAACGGATAAATTAGTTAGGTATTGCGCATCTTTTAATGCAGATATATCACTGAGCTGATTACTACTAAGATTTAATATTTTTAAGTTCGTTAAATTTTCAAAAGAAGGTAATGAAGTAATTTGGTTAGCGCCTATTTCTAAATTTTTTAACTGTGGAAGATTCATTAAGGGTGTAATATCAGTTATTTTATTCGAGTTAAGTGAAAGAAATTCTAATTGTGTTAAGTTAGCGAGACTATCCAAGGTGCTAATATTATTTTGGCTTAAGTCTAATGTGTTTAAGTTGTGTAAATACTCCATTCCGGTTAGGTCTTCTACCTCAAAAGCAACATAAACCATCGCAGTAATAGTATCTAATTGTTCTTGAGTTACAATCGTGTTTTCTGAAACGCCTAATTTTTGAGCAACTTTAAATGCAAGTGCATCATCTGGAAAAATCTCATCAACCGTTGCTGGGGGGCTTACTTGTAAAGTATTCACTTGAGCGCTTGCGATATTACTTGATGTAGCTGCTTTAACTTCTGTTTGATCTCCTAATGGGCTAAAACTAATTAAAGCAGTACATGCAATTGTTGTTAATACAAACTTCTTCATTTCATCAATCTCCTCTCTGTTTCTTAAAGGAGCATAACATTGAAAAAGCACTAAAAAAGAAAAAATCTCATATATGAACAATAAAATATTATTTAAAAACCCCTATAAAAATGAGTAGTCATTTTTATAGGGGCTTTCATTTATTAATATCTGTATCTAATTCTCATTCATACCAAGTAAGTCTATACGTTCATCGTTGCCAAAATAAACATGGATCTATCATCAACTAAAATTGCTCCATAAGCTGTTCAAAATTCATCTTTACTGAATACAACATTTTTATATTTAGTGCTTTTAATTTTGTTGTTTTGACGAGGATTATTTGGAGTTTTTCTCGGTGCGTAGTCGTACGATTATAACTCTTCCCCGTTTGTTTCGATTACTTTTTTATACCAATAGTAGCTTTTTTTCGGGATACGAGTCATTGGTGCATCGTCTTCCACGTCACGATCAACATAAACAAAACCGTAACGTTTTTGATAGCCGTTTAACCAGCTTAGAAGGTCCGTGAAGCTCCAAGTGCAATATCCTAACATATCAACCCCATCACTGATTGCATCGCGAATAGCGGTAGCATGAGCGCTTAGGTAATCGATACGGTAATCATCGTTTACTTCACCGTCAACTAATTTATCAAATTCACCTAAACCATTTTCAGTGATTAAAATTGGTAGGGCATAGCGGCTGTTAATCCGACGAAGCGCAATTTGTAAGCCTTTCGGATCGATAGTCCAGTCCCAATTAGTCGTTTTTACAAATGGATTGACTACTTTTTTGTAAACACCAGGTACGCCAGTTTCTTTTGTGCTACCTTTTTTACCAGTGAAGTTCATTTCGTTGTTTTGACCAACCCCGTCAAGTGGATTGTAAGCAACTGTTGCGGATTGGTAATAGTTTACTCCCATAAAATCTGGTTTTGCAGATGCAAGTAATTCCATATCGCCAGCTTCAATAACAGGGGCGATATCATTTTCTTCTAAATATTTCCAAACCGCTTTTGGATAGCGACCAAATGCGTACATATCCATCCAGAAGTAGCTATTTAATTCTTCTGCATCATCTGCTGCTTGAACATTTTTAGGGTCAGTATCGATTGGATAATGAGGTGTGTAAGCGAAACTTGGTCCAATTTTTCCATCAGGAACGATTTCATGGAAAGCTTTAATAACACTTGCATTAGCTAAGTTAGCAATATGGTTTACTGCGTACATTCTTTTTGGATCGTTTACTTTTGGTGGATGAAGTGCTTGACCATAACCCATACCAACAAAAATATTTTGTTCATTTAAGGAAATCCAATATTTTACACGATCACCGTAACGTTTGAAAAGTGTTGTTGAATAGTTTGTGAAATCTTCAATAACTTGACGAGATTCCCAACCGCCATATTCATCAAATAGCGCCTGCGGAATATCCCAGTGATAAAGCGTTACAAGTGGTTCAATATCATATTTAAGCAATTCATTAATTAAGTTATCATAGAATTGTAAACCAGCTTCGTTTATTTCTCCTTTACCATTTGGGAAAATACGAGTCCAAGCGATGGAAAAACGGTAAGCTTTTAGTCCAGCTTCCGCCATTAGTTTTACGTCTTCTTTATAACGGTGATAATGATCTACTGCTACATCACCATTGGTACCTTTAAAAGTGGTTCCAGGAATGCGGACATACTCATCCCACACAGATTTACCTTTGCCATCAGCGTCCCAGGCACCTTCAATTTGATAAGCTGCAGATGCAGAACCCCATAAGAAATCTTTCGGGAATGGTGAACGTTTTTGATGTTCCATAAAAAATAACCTCCATTTAAAACGATTTTTAATAAAAAACTCTACTAATATATTTTAAAGTATATTCTTTTAAAAAGATAGTTAAAAAGTGCGGATTTGATAAGGAAAATGTGTTTAGACTCCAGAAAAAGCGAATTTCTAAATGCACTTTTTCTACGGATTCCTACATGTTATAATAATTAGGTAAACAAGTTTATGGTGGTGTGCCAGCCTTCTTCATCAGAAAGTAGGTGGTGCTTATGTTATTTTTTTTTGCGTTGCCTGGAAAGGATAAACGTGTGACTGTTTTCGAGAGTCTTACGCTTATGATTGCTTTTGCAGTCTTAATCGTAACAATCATGAACAGTAAAAATGACAAAAAATAAAATCCACCTATAAGCTTGACGGCTAGGTGGATTTTAAAGAATCTAATAAGGCTGTCACCATCTTAAATGGTGTTTGCACTGTAAGGGAGTCATGTTGACGCATGGCTCTCTTTTCATGTTTTATAATAACATATTTAGGCGCTGTTAACAATAAATCCAATTAAGATAAAGTATTAAATTTATTTATCAAGCACAAATTTTTGGATGGCTTTGGCAACACCACTATCATTGTTAGAGGCAGTTGTATAATCAGCTAATTCCTTAATATGTTCAGGTGCATTGCCCATTGCGATTCCAAGCCCAGCGAATTCAAGCATCGTTACATCATTTTCTTGGTCGCCGATGCAGATAACTTCACTTTGCTTTATACCAAGTTTTTCAGAAAGTTCTCGTACCGCATTCCCTTTACTTGCATCACGATTAAGAATTTCTAAGTAAAACGGTGTGCTCCGTACTAAATGGTATTTTTCTTTAAACGATGCTGGTATTTTCGCGATACCAGCTTCTAAAAGTGGAGCTTCTTCAATAAACATTGCTTTAGACATAATAAAATCATCAGGTACATTTTCGATTTCTTTAAAAATAAGTTGGCTGCCAGTAAGATATGTTTCAACAATCGTATATTTACCAATTTCTCGGTTAGGCGTATAAAGGGCGTTACTATCAAAGAAATGCATGTGTAAGTTACTATCTTGACTCACTTGATAAATTTCTTCTAAGTCTTCTTTGCCAAGGGTTAAGTGAGAAATAACCTCTTTTGTAAAAGTATCTTGAACAAATGCGCCGTTAAAACTAATAACATAGTCGCCTTCTTCACGCAGTTCAAGGTCAGTTAAGTAATTCTCTACGCCAACAAGTGGACGACCTGTACAAAGCACGACTTTTACACCTTTTTGTTTGGCGTGACGAATCGCGTCTTTTACTTCGGTCGTTACCTTATGATCGTCTGTTAGTAATGTTCCATCAATATCAATCGCAATTAATTTATACAATTTCATAGCTCCTTTTCCATTATAAACTCATTCTAGTATAGCATAAATTCAAGTGGATTTCTGGCTATCTATTGAAACAACAAGGAATTTATGGCATGATGGATTTGGAAACTTGATACAGAAAAGAGTGGAATAATGAAACGTAATTATCACGTGAAGTTCTTAACCGAAAAAGATGTTGCCCTTGCAGAAGCTGTTTGTGGTGCCTCGGAAGATTATTATTTAATAGAACAAGATAAACCAGCATCCAAAAGTGATGCACTAAAAATCATTACAGAAATTCCAAAAGGAAAGACACGCTTTGATAAATTTATTCTTGCTGTGTTGGATGAAAATAAACAGCCAATTGGTTTGGTGGATATTGTATCTGATTATCCAAGAAAAGGTCGTTGGTTTGTAGGGTTGCTATTATTAACTCCAGCAGCTCGTGGGAATGGTCTTGGAAAAGTACTTCATCAAACGATAAAAGAATGGGCGAGTGACGGCGGGGCTGATTCGCTTGCGCTAGGAGTTCTTGCTGAAAATAAGCAGGCAAGTGGCTTTTTTGAACATTTAGGCTACACAAAAGAAGAAACAAAAACAGCAACATATGGTGAAAAAGAACATCAAGTGGCTATTTATACATTAGATATTTAGTTAGAAAAGGAGACTGCATTTAGGTAATATTTAATAAGGAAGTAAATATACTTATTGAGAGTGACATCAAATAAATAGGATAATGTATAAAAGCATTAAGTGATGGATTTTTATCCTGAGCTTAATGCTTTTTTTATTATAAATGGGATGTTAGACTCTGATTTTATTCTTGATTGTATTGATAGTCCTTCTAAGCTTGCAATCAAAGTAAGACAATGGAGTTGATAGATGTATACTTAAATTTTAGGGTTGGAGTGATGAGTATGATACGCAAAATTATAATTAACAATTTAGCGACGTACAAAACACCTGTGGAAATTATTCCTAAAAAACTTTATTTTATTTGTGGAAACAATGGTAGTCTTTCCACTGCCATTGCTAACTTTTTAGGAGGATATGTAATTTTAACAGATTCTTCAATAGAAAAATCCGCAAAAAAGACAGAGATTCTATGCTATAAAAAATTTTAGCGATCTTTCTGATGTTCCAGGAGTATTTACATTAGGTGAAGATTTAAAAATAAAACAAGGGGAACTAGCACAAATAATAACTATTATTTAAGTTGATTTTGCAGTATTTATTATAGATATATCGTAATAACAATACATTTGCTTATTAATAAGTAACTCTCATTAAGCGATATTTTACCTTCCTAGAAGATACATTTTTCAGTATTTAAAATCATTAATAATTCCTAAATTATTATCTGATAAAACCTGTAATATAAATGCCTCAAAATCATTAAATATACTTTTTGCATCAATCAATTTTTGATACACAAAAAACGGTATCAGTGGTTGGCTCACTAGTACCGTATCAATAGTCTCCAATTTAGCTGATTGTGTTGTGCTTCAAATTAACATTCGAAAAGACTAGAAAAGTCCTTTGAGTTTTTGCACAATAAATACATCTAGCTTTGGTTAGCTTTTGGCAACTTGATTAGTGAGTTTACGCTTACTAGTCAAGGTTCTATTTTCTCGATGCTAAGTGAGGAAGTAAAGTGTCTTTTTTAATTTATAAAAACTATATTTCCAAACTGCTCTTAACTTGTTTTAATAGTTCTATTAATTCACCTTCTCCTGAATTTTTTTCTATCTCAATTTTTACATTTTCTTCTAAATAGTTAAAAAAAGTTTTAAAATCTAAATACGCTATTTGGTCTATTTCGACAGCTGGAGAGCCTAATTCAACTAAAACATGTTTATCATCTAGCGGTTTAGGTAATTGAGCCATATCGTAGTCGTCTAAGTCATTTTTAAAAGAAACAAAAACTATTTCTTGCCCATATCCTTCTTTATTTGCAAAACATTTTAATGCTATTTTCAAATATTTACCATTAATGAAGTTGAAATAGGTAGATACTATTCTATCAATATCAGTTTTATTGCCAGCAATTTGATAACCTTTACTCATTTGTTTTCCTCCTAAATCATTATAGTTCAATTAATCAAGAATAGGGAAAAAGTTTGTTATTTCACCAGTTTCATTCAAGTACCCTCTGAATTTCAAACCATTCGATGCTGTTCCTTCAACAAGTCTTCCGTTAATTCCCCCATTTTGCATTGCTTCTTGTCCCCACTGATATAGTTTCTCATCACTAATTTTAGCAGGATCATAAATTGTTTTTGGTTCCTTAATATTTTTATACGACACTGGTTCTGCGACCTTGCCCGCCATATCTTTTCTAGGTATTTTATATTCTACTTCATAAATACCATCAATAGTTGGGTGTGGTTTTTTTGAAATAATCAAGTCTTCTGGTTTAAACCCTTGATTCTTCAATGCATTATTGAATTCATCCATATTATGACCACCAATAACACCTTTTTTAGTATTAATCTCCTCTACATTTTTCAAATGATTCCTTGAATTACTTCCAAATTTAAAATTATTAGCTCCACTGGCTTTCTTCGTACTTTTTTCTGCTTCTTTCACCTTGTCTGCTTTTTTATGAATCTTATTTGCGTCTTCTATGCCTTCGTAAACAAATTTAAACCCTTTGGCCCCATATTTTCCTATTTTAATAGGTGGAATGATAAATAACAAGGATAGTCCTCGTTCGCCCCATGATAGCTTGTCTCCGGTTATCGGGTCTTCTCCTGTCACCACTCTAGCACCGTCTCCTATTGGTGTAAAGAGGTCGGCTATTTCTTTTATTGCTTTCACTGGGTCAAAGTCGTTTGCTTCAGCTTTCATTGCTTCTGCTTGGGCTAGCATTTTTCCTAATCCACCATCTTTTCCTGCCCATTTATCATGTTTTACGGTGAATTGAATATCGTCTTGGGTCAGTGTACGGCCATCTTTGGACCACGCCCATATGTATGTTCCCTTTCCTACGTCTATTCGTGTGTAGGTTCGTCCTGTCGTGTCTGGTTCTTCTTGTGCTTCTTTTTTCTGTTGAAAAGCTCGAATGGTATTGGCCCATGCTAGTTTATCCTGGCTCGGCACTACAAAGGTACCCGATGTTGGATTCCATGCGGTCTTTGTTTGGGCTAGCCCTTGATCAATCGCCTGTTTCAAATGAGCGATTTCGGAAAAAATACGGGGCGAACTTGCGTGAAAGGCGATTAATTTTTGAAGTTTTTCTTCTAGTTCTTGTTTGCTTGTTTGATACGCTTCCAATAGGGCATGATTAAGTTGTAGCTGGATTTGCTGATCTGTTTCAGATAATGGGGATTGCCTCACTTGGTTCTCTAGGTCATTCGCTTGGTGGATGAGTTCATTGACTCGGCGTATTTGTTCTTCCAGTTCGGACTGTTTGAGATCTCCACTGTCTACTTCACTTTGGTACCGTTCTGGGAATTTTTTGACGGCTGCTTCGGTCGCTTCTGTTAATAAAATTCCTCCCTGAACTAAGGGGTAAAGCACGGTGCTATAATAAGCTTTGGCCGAGTCGTATGCTTTTCCTTTTAAGAAAGGCTCGAGGGGTGAACTGACTAATCGCTTGTTGGAGTGCTTCATAGCCTTCTAAATGTTGCTGGCAAACTTGGCTTGTACTCGTTGCTTGGGCTTTGGATTTGGATACGTACATATCGATACTCATGGTTTTTCCTCCCGTTCCATGTGTCCGCATCCTCTCTTCTTTTGTTAGGAGTCCATTCTCCTGTTCTTATTATATCATTCATAAATGGGAACACTAGGAAAAACATGGAGCAAGACGCCTAAAAACATTTATGATTGACGTATTTTTTGCATAAAAAAAGACCTAACAGTGACGTTAGGGGCTCAAAGTAAATGAGAAATTGCTACTAATTTAGTGTAAGCTTCCAGGAATCGCCAATTAGGTAATAGAAAATCTCACCAGCACTGTCATTGTAGTCAATTCCCAAACATTTTTCTACAATCTGAGGAGACCGCATTTATAGCAGTCTCCTTTTTTTAACGTGTTCGATCGTTTTTAGCACACAAAGCAATCATATTAATTTGCCATTTTGCGTCTACTTTAGTGATAATACCCAAAGCGTTTAACTCTTTTAATTGTGAATAGAAAAAAGCTTTAGAAAGTGTACAGTAGTTTTTGATAAGAGTAGTTGTAATGGACTTAGGTAAAGTGGCTACTCCGTCGATTATATCTATATTTAATAGGTTAACAATCGTTTCAAATGCAAAGGCAAGCTGATTTTTTTTATTTTGGTATTGTAAAAGTGATTTGTAATACGCATGCATGGCAATTGTTTTCATGATTGTGTACTGAAAGCTAAAATTTTCCGGGAAAAGTGAAAGGGCAAATTCAATATCTTTTTTCTGATAAATTACTATCTCGCATTCAGTTAATGTTTGGCATAATAAAGTAAATGGGCGATTGTCAAAAATAGTATAGTAACCCATAAAAAAATTATCATTAAAAATAGAATAGATTTGATTTTTTTCATAATCAATATATCCTGCTATAATTCCAATTTTAAGCAGGTATAGACAATCTTTATTTTCCAATGCTAAATCATTCAATATGGTATTCGCCGGAACTGTTATTTGAGTGGATTCAAGTTTGTATTGCTCCATCATGTGGATAAATTCCTCATGGTTAAATGGAAAAGTCATTTTTTCCGTCTCCTTTAAAATTAGTAATTAAAATAATAGTATAGCACTGTTTTAATAAATGGAATTACTAAAAATAGACTTTAAAAATGGTAGTATCTTTCCAAAACAGCTTAATTTAAAATTAAAGTGTGACTATTTTCCGACTTTATAAGAGGAGCCATTTCCGGTTACAACAATGGTTTTGTTTTTATTGGTTTGGTAGATTTTCGCCTTTGCCTTTGTTAAGGTTCTAACCGTTTGTGAGTTTGGATGATCATATCCATTTTTTTCAACACTAATGATTGCGTATTTAGGTTTTACAACATTAACAAAAGTAGCGCTAGTGGCGTTTTTGGAGCCTTGTGTACTAACTTTTAATATATCTTCACCATTTGGAGCTTTAATATAAATAGCGTCCCCTTGACCTACATCGATGAAGTGCACTTTAATACTTGGTGCGGCAGCCTCTGCTTGCATGGAGCTAGGAATAGATATTCCAGTCACTAAAGCAAAAACAAGCAAAATGTTAACAATTCCTTTTTTCATCCATCTCTCTCTATTCTTTTAAATAAACTCTTTTAAAAACTTATAAACCCCATCTGCTTCGTTGGTGTCTGTAATGTTGTTTGCTGCGGCTTTAACGTTGTCGCTTGCGTTTTCCATTGCAACTCCGATACCGGCATATTCTAGCATACCGATGTCGTTTTCTCCGTCTCCAAAAGTGATGATTCTTTCACGTGGAATGTTGTAATGTTTTCCGAGTGCTTCAACAGCCGTTTTCTTATCAGAATTAGCAGGTAAGATTTCTAAATTATTATGATGAGAAGAAAGAACGCGAATCCCAGTTGCTCCGTTCAAGGCAGTTCGAACAGCAGTTAAACGAGAGGCATCTTCTTCGGCAACCACAATGGCATTTAAAAAATGATGTAAATGTTCGTCAAAGGCTCCAGAATCATTAATCGAAACTAGTGAAAAGCGATTATGACCAGTATCTAGTCGACTTTTGTCAGCAAGATTTTGGAAAAAAGCAGGTGGCTCCTTTGTATAAAATAATGCATTGGTAGAAAAGAAAAATAATGGCAAATCAAAATCACGCATAATATGATAGGTTTCGCGAATGGCATTTTCTTCTAAAGTTGTTTTAAGAAGTGGTTCATCTTGAATCGCGGCATAGGAACCATTAGAAGCAATAACGTGACCGGAATTGCTCACTTGTAAGCCAACTTCACGTGCGGAACGATACATCCGGCCAGTGGAAATGGAAAAAATATGACCGTCATTTTCTAAAGTTTGAATTAAATCACGTGTTTTTTCTGATACGGTTTGATCCGAGTGCAACAAGGTACCATCAATATCGGAACAAATTAAATATTTTTTAGTCAAATATAATCATCCTTTTTAGTTAATACCATAAGTATACCATGTACGAACGGGAATAGTTATTATGATACAATAGAATTATACATAATTTTTAACATTAAATTTGTTTGAAAATATAAATGTAAGGGGTTTTATAATGAATAAACTTAATTGGGCAATTCTTGGACCGGGTTCGATTGCGCACCAATTTGCCGAGGGAATGAAAGGCTTAGATCGTGAAATTTATGCAGTAGGGGCTAGAAATTTGGAGAAGGGTCAAGCATTTGCCG
The DNA here is from genome assembly GCF_014322765.1 of Listeria immobilis. Taxonomy (GTDB): domain Bacteria; phylum Bacillota; class Bacilli; order Lactobacillales; family Listeriaceae; genus Listeria; species Listeria immobilis. The sequence continues at coordinate 64,322 of NZ_JAASTZ010000002.1, forward strand.
AACAATATGATATTAAAAATGTATACGATGACTTTGATAAAATGCTTGCTGATCCAGTGGTAGATGTGGTTTATATTGCAACGCCGCACTCCAATCACTATGAATATATTATGAAAAGCTTGCAAAATGGTAAGCATGTGCTAGCAGAAAAAGCAATTACAGTGAGCAGTGCCGAATTGGATGAAATAAGTGCGCTTGCAAAAGAAAAAGGCTTAATTGTCAAAGAAGCGATGACGATTTTCCACATGCCACTTTATAAAAAATTACGAGAAGTGGTTGATTCGGGCGAAATTGGCAAATTAAAACTTATCCAAGTTGCATTCGGAAGCGCAAAAGAAAAAGACGCAAGCAACCGTTTTTACAATATGGATTTAGCGGGTGGAGCGCTGCTTGATATTGGTACATACGCGTTAAGCTTTGCGCGCTATTTCTTAACGGAAGCTCCAAATGAGATATTAACAACGATGAAAAAATTCGAAACGGGTGTGGATGAGCAATCTGGCATTTTGCTTAAGAATAAGGAAGAAGAGCTTGCAGTCGTGTCGCTATCTTTCCGTGCAAAAGTGCCAAAACGTGGAATTGTTGCTTGTGAAGAAGGGTTTATTACTGTCGACGAATACCCGCGTGCAAGCCGAGCAACTGTGACTAACACGACTACAGGAAAAGTAGAAGAAATTGTTGCTGGTGATACGGATAAAGCGTTAGAATACGAAATTACAGCGATGGAAGAAAGCATCTCTACAGGAGAAAATGAAACATCCGAGTTAACGAATGATGTTATCGCGATTATGACGGATGTTAGAACCAAGTGGGGTATTAAGTTTCCATTTGAAAAATAAGAAAAGCCAGCCGTCAAAATTCGGCTGGCTTTTCATAAGTATTTTAGTCTGTTAAATTATCTTCTGTTTCTGGATCAAAGAAGTGAGATTTAGACATTTCAAATGCAAGTGTAAGTACTTCATTTGGTTGGTGTTCAGAGCGAGCATCAACACGAGCAACAAATTCATGTGTACCAACACGGCTATGGAGCATAAATTCAGCACCAGTTAATTCAGCTACAATAGTAGTTGCTTTGAAAGTATAACCTGGGTTTGCTTCAATCACAATTGGTTCATCATGGATGTCTTCAGGACGAATACCGAAAACGATTTCTTTACCGTCGAATCCTCTATCTTTAAGAAGTTTCAATTTACCTTCTGGAACAGCGATTGTGAAATCATCACCGATAAAGTTAGAACCTTCTAAACGACCTTTGAAGAAGTTCATTGCTGGGCTACCAATAAAGCCGGCTACGAACATATTCACTGGATGATCGTAAACTTGTTTTGGTGAACCAACTTGTTGGATAACACCATCTTTCATAATAACGATACGAGTAGCCATTGTCATAGCTTCTGTTTGGTCATGGGTAACGTAAATCATTGTAGTATCTAATTGTTGGTGTAGTTTTGTAATTTCCGCACGCATTTGGACACGTAGTTTTGCATCCAAGTTGGAAAGTGGTTCATCCATTAAGAATACTTTGGCATCACGAACGATTGCACGTCCTAAAGCAACACGTTGACGTTGACCACCGGAAAGTGCGCTTGGTTTACGTTTTAAGTACTCTGTTAGACCAAGAATGTTTGCTGCATGTTCTACACGTTCTTTAATAGCATCTTTTGGCATTTTACGTAATTTTAAGCCGAAAGCCATGTTATCATATACAGTCATATGTGGGTAAAGTGCATAGTTTTGGAATACCATTGCGATGTCGCGGTCTTTTGGTGCAACGTTATTCATTACTTTGCCATCAATGGATAATTCCCCTTTAGAAATTTCTTCTAGTCCAGCAATCATACGTAAAGTAGTAGATTTACCACAACCAGATGGACCAACGAAAACGATAAACTCTTTGTCGTCGATTTCTAAATTAAAATCAGATACAGCTGTTACTTTGTTATCATATATTTTATAAATATGTTCTAGTGATAATTGTGCCAACTAACTTCGCCTCTTTCTATTTTTTAACTTGTGTCTATTGTATATGAAAACGCTTTACAAAAACTATGGCAACCTGCACAAAGAAAATTTTCATCCATTGGGCAACTTGCTTAATTACCAAAAAACGAAAACGATGTAAAGTGACAAAAGACCTTTTATGTGAAGAAAATTTCATGTTATTTAATTCTTTAGTCCCAATTATAAAAAAACCTCAGATATCATTATAAAAAAACTTCATCTTGTGTTATATTATTAAAGCAGGCACAATATATAGTTAGTGAGGGATTATCATGTACGTGGAACAACTTAATGAACAAATGGTAATAAAAAGGGATGGCCGTAAAGCAAGTTTTGACTTAATTAAAATTCGTAATGCGATAGAAGCATCTATGAAGGCAATTAATTTAGAAGATGAAACTTTTTTAGAAGAGGTTTTGCTTGAGGTTGTAAGTGAATTACCTAACAAGGCAGATATGACCATTGATGAAATCCAGAATAGCGTTGAAAATACTTTAATGAAATCAACGTATCCAGATGTTGCGAGGGCTTACATAGAATATCGTCACGACCGCGATCATGAGCGCGAGAACATCACAGACATGCACAAAAGTGTAGAAAAATTACTACAAAAAGACAAAACAGTCGTCAATGAAAATGCCAACAAAGATGCAACTGTATTTAACACCCAGCGAGATTTGACAGCAGGAGCCGTAGCCAAAAGTTATGCATTAAAATATATGCTGCCAAAACATGTATCCAATGCCCATTTAAAGGGAGAAATTCATTTTCATGATTTAGATTATAGTCCATATCATGCAATGACAAATTGTTGCTTAATTGATATTGAAGGTATGCTATCAAAAGGTTTTACAATTGGAAATGCTAATGTAGAAAGTCCGAAATCCATCCAAACAGCGACAGCACAAATTGCACAAATCATTGCAAATGTAGCTAGTTCGCAGTATGGTGGTTGTTCTGTAGATAGAATTGATGAAGTATTATCTGTTTATGCCCGCTTGAATTTTGAAAAGCATAAGAAAGACGCAGTAGAATGGGTAGTTCCGGAAAAACAAAAAGGATATGCAGAAGAAAAAACTCGTAAAGATATTTATGATGCGATGCAAAGTTTGGAATATGAAATTAATACATTATACACAAGTAATGGTCAAACGCCATTTGTGACTTTAGGTTTTGGGCTTGGTAAAGATTGGTTTGCACGAGAAATTCAAAAAGCAATCCTAAAAGTTCGAATTGGTGGTGTTGGGAAAGATAAACATACAGCTATTTTTCCTAAATTAGTATTTTCGATTCGACGTGGTACTAATTTAAATGCTGCTGACCCTAATTATGATATTAAACAATTAGCGCTAGAATGCTCTTCTAAGCGGATGTATCCGGATGTACTTAATTATGATTCGCTCGTTCGTTTAACCGGCGATTTTAAAGTACCAATGGGTTGTCGTTCATTCCTACCTGCGTGGACTAACGAGAACGGGGAACATGTAAATGCTGGTAGAAATAACCTTGGTGTTGTAACGCTAAACATTCCACGTATTGCTATCCAAAGTGGTGGAGATAAAGAGCGTTTCTGGGAAATTTTCCATGAACGGATGAAAACAGTCAAAGATGCACTTCTTTTCCGTTTAAACCGTGTACGTCAAGCTCGTCCAGAAAATGCGCCAATTTTATATAAGTATGGTGCTTTCGGTAAACGACTACAAGATGGGGAAAATGTTGATCAACTTTTCAATAAAGAGCGCTCGACAATTTCCATTGGCTATATCGGATTGTATGAAGCGGCGACTGTGTTTTATGGTGGCGAATGGGAAGGGGATACAGCTGCAAAAGATTTTACACTAGATATTCTTAAAGAGTTAAAAGCTTATGCAGATAACTGGAAAGATGAATATGGCTATTGGTTTAGTGTCTATTCTACCCCGAGTGAAAGTTTAACAGATCGTTTCAATCGCTTAGATAAAGAAAAATACGGCGTAATCAAAGACATCACAGATAAAGACTACTACCAAAATTCATTCCACTATGATGTACGCAAAAAAATTACACCATTTGAAAAAATTGATTTTGAAAAAGACTATCCAGAATATTGCTCAGGCGGATTTATTCATTACTGTGAGTATCCAAAAATGGTTCATAATACGAAAGCACTTGAAGCAGTGTGGGATTATTCTTATGATCGCGTAGCTTACCTTGGTACTAATACGCCAATTGATAAATGCTATGAATGTGACTTTGAAGGAGAATTTGTACCAACTGAAGAAGGTTTTAAATGTCCGAGTTGCGGCAATACGGATCCTGAAAAAGCGGATGTTGTAAAACGCACATGTGGCTATTTAGGCAACCCGATGAAACGCCCAATGGTACATGGACGTCATGTGGAAATTAGTAATCGTGTAAAACATATGGAGAATTTAGGTGAATAATCCAAAACCGTGTGAATGGAAGTCGACTGAATTATCCAGAGGGTATATAGCTGACTATAAAGCATTCAATTTTGTTGATGGGGAGGGCGTACGGTGTAGTTTGTACGTATCCGGATGTCCTTTTCACTGCGAAGGTTGCTACAATAAAGCTGCGCAATCATTTAAGTATGGTAAGCCTTATACAAAAGAATTAGAAGATGTTATTTTAAAAGATATTGGGCATGAGAGTGTTCAAGGATTGACACTTCTTGGTGGGGAACCATTTTTAAATACGGCCACTTGCTTATCTGTTGTGAAGCGAATCCGTGAGACTTATGGCGAAACGAAAGATATCTGGTCATGGACAGGTTATACTTGGGATGAAATGATGCAAGAAACGCCTGATAAACTAGAGTTGCTTTCGTTAATAGATGTGCTTGTCGACGGACGATTCGAACAAAAATTATTCGATCCAAACTTAGCTTTCCGAGGTTCTAGCAATCAACGAATTATTGATGTGCAAAAATCACTTAATCAAAATGAAGTAGTGCTTTATCAGCTATAAAAATAAGCAGAAATCATTGTATACAGTCATTTTAAAATGGTGTATATCTGATTTCTGCTTATTTATCGTTTAATATAACTCAGGGCGTCTGTCTGTGAAAACAGGAATAGTTCCTCTTGTTTCTCCAACTAAACTTAAATCAATTTCGGCATAAATATTACCTTCGTCTTCACCGCCATGCGCAACAATATTTCCAAGAGGGTCAATAACGAGCGAATGACCATTGAAGTGATTGTTAGGATCTTCTCCAACCCGATTTACCGCAACTATAAAGGCTTGATTTTCAATTGCGCGGGCGATTAAAAGCTGTTCCCATTGAGTAATTCGTTCGACAGGCCACTGAGCAGAAATAAATAAAACCTCAGAGCCTTCAGAAGTATGTTTGCGAATCCATTCCGGAAAACGAATATCGTAACATATAAAACCAGCGCAAGATACCCCATTTAATCTAAATAAGTTTGTGTCATTCCCAGCCTCTAAATATAAATGTTCGTTCATAAGTTGAAATAAATGAACTTTCTTATAGGAAGAAAGCAGGTCACCGTATTTATCAAACGCATACATAGTATTGGAAAATTTACTTCCTTCTGAGATGGCAACGGAGCCGCCGATAATGGCGATTTGATGTTTTTCGGATAGATTAGACAAAAATTCTTTCGTACGATCTCCGTTTAAATCAGCAATGCCCCCTAATTCATTTAAAGCATACCCTGTGTTCCACATCTCTGGTAAAACAGCGATATCAGCTCCCTTTTTTGCAGCTTCCACAATCGCTTTTTCTATCCGTGCATAGTTTGCATCTGGATACTTAAACGTTACATCCGTTTGACATAATGCCAACTTCCACATGTTCTTCGCTCCCTTTTTTCCCTTTTCTTTTAAAAATAACATAAGCTTGGTGATTGGTCTATTTTCGACCACCATCACCAAGCTCTAGGTATGGATTTAATCCTTTTTTAAACGTCTAGCTAAGAAATTACCAAACGATTGTAGTGATTGAACCATAATGATTAAAATAATAATCGTTGTGAACATAACAGCAGCTTCATAGCGTTGGAAACCATATTGGTAAGCAATTGTTCCAAGACCACCAGCACCAACAAGTCCTGCCATCGCTGTAGCCCCGATAAGTCCAATTGTAGCGATAGTTAGCCCAAGTACAATACCCGAGCGAGCCTCACGAATAATAACGCTCCAAATGATTTTTGGTGTAGAAATGCCCATTGCTTGATAAGCTTCGATAACCCCTTTATCTACTTCAAGCAGTGCGGACTCCATTAAACGTGCAATATAAGGAGCTGTGAAGACAACAAGTGGCAAAATAACCCCTTGAATACCAATCGTCGTCCCAACAACTGCACGCGTTACGGGAATCATCAAGAATAATAAAATAATAAACGGTAAAGAGCGTAAAATATTAATAATCCAGTTTAAAATACTATAAACAACAAGATTTTCAGTTTGACCGCCTTTACGTGTTAAAATCAAAAATACACCAAGCGGAAGGCCAATAGCTAAGGCAATAACAAGCGTAATGCCTGTCATTATTAACGTTTCTAGAAAACCTTGCCAAAGAATCGGGCCCCATTCTTCAATAAATGAACTCATAGCAACTCGACCTCCTCAACAACAACGCCAGATTCCTTTAAATAAGCAATTGCTTTATTATATTCTATTTCGTCTCCTTTTAAATGAACGAGCAGTTTTCCGAGTGTGCCGTTTTTCAAATGATCAATTCCTCCAGCTAAAATACTAGGAAGAACATCAAATTTACGCGAAACAAGTGCAAGTGCAGGTTCATCCGCTTCAGCCCCAATAAAGTGGAGGGATACAAGTTTTCCGGTAGCAATATATTTTTCTAGTAAATCTTGAGGAATATCAAAACTTGCCTCAGAGCCAACAAAACGTTTGGTTGTTGCATGTTTTGCTTTAGTGAAAATATCTAGGACAGTTCCTTGTTCCACTAAATGACCGTTTTCCATAACAGCAACACGATCACAAATGCGTTGAATGACATCAAGTTCATGAGTAATTAAGAAAATCGTGATGCCTAGTTCAGCGTTAATTTTAAGTAATAGTTGTAAAATTGCTTCGGTTGTTTCTGGATCAAGAGCGCTTGTTGCCTCGTCACTTAGTAAAATTTCTGGCTCATGCGCAAGTGCTCTTGCAATCGCCACACGTTGTTTTTGACCGCCAGAGAGCTGACTTGGAAAATTATTTCGTTTATCTTCTAAGCCAACAATCGATAAATATTTGTCTACACGTGTCTTAATTTCTTCTTTTGGTACTCCTTCAAGTTGGAGTGGTTTCGCAATGTTTTCATAAACGGTGGCAGTCTTAAGTAAGTTATAACCTTGGAAAATCATCCCAATTTTACGACGCGCTATCCGTAAATCTTTACTTGAAAGGGTAGATAAATTCTTACCGTCAATCAAAATTTGTCCTTCATCTGGACGTTCAAGTAAGTTAATACAACGAACGAGCGTACTTTTTCCAGCACCACTATAACCAACAACGCCAAAAATTTCTCCTTTTTCGACTTGAATAGATACATTTTTAACGGCTTTTACTGTTTTCCCATTAACGTTAAATGTTTTTGATACTTGATGTAATTCAATCAAAATAAAACAACTCCCTAAAATGCAGGTACAACAGACCCATTAAATTCTTTTTCAATAAATTCTCTGACATCATCAGAATGGTAATATTTTTCGAGTGTTTTTACTACTTCATCTTCTTTGTTTTCAGTGCGAACAACAAAAACGTTTGGATACGGATTGTTTTCTGTTGGTTCATTGTAAATAGCATCTTCATTAATAGAAAGCCCAGCGCCCATTGCAAAGTTTGTATTAATAGCTGCGGCTGCTACTTCATCTAATTGTGCAGGGATTTGTGAAGCCTCAAGTTCCACGATTTCTAAATCTAATGGATTTTCAGCAACATCTTTTTTCGTTGCTTTTTCTTCCACGCCATCTTTCAATTTAATAATACCTGCATCTTCAAATAATTTTAAACCACGATATTCGTTACTTGGATCATTTGGAACAGCAATTTTGTCCCCTTTTTTCAAATTCTTTAAGTCTTTAATGTCGTTTGAGTAGACGCCCATTGGAAAGGCAACTGTTTTAAAAGCTACGTCTAGTTTGTAACCTTTGTCTTTCTTTTGTTGCTCTAAAAATGGAATGGTTTGATAGTTGTTTGTATCCAAGTCACCATCGTTTAGAGCTGTATTTGGTGTATTATAATCATCAAATGTCTTGATTTTGATTTCAAGACCATCTTTTTTCGCTAATTTTTGAACTTCTTCAGCAATTTGTTGGTGTGGACCAGCTGTTGTACCAATAGTTATTTCTTTCGTGCTTAAAGCTTTATCATCACTACCGCCACCACACGCTGCTAATCCTAAAATAAGGCTTGACGCAAGTAAAATTCCTAACCCTTTTGTTAATTTTTTCATCTTTTTTCCTCCCTAGTATGTTGATTATTTATCCAGATTTATTCATGAAAGCAATAAAAAACTTCTCTATTTAGAATAGAGAAGTGGAAAGTCGAACATATCCAGCTCCTCTTATCTACCAAAATGATATCTACCATTTTGCTGGAATTAGCACCTTCACTTTACGCTTTAATAAAGTTGGGTTGCCGGGCTTCATAGGGCCAGTCCCTCTGCCGCTCTCGATAAGAGAAAATATTTTAGAAAAACCTGTTATTTAAAAATATACGCATTTTCCTTCAATTTGTCAATCGTTTTTTAGGTGTTTAAAAAAACAGACTGGACAAATACCTCAGAAAACTTTACTATTTTAATCAATGAAACTTATAAAGGACGGGTGTAAAATGAAAACTTCCAAACGTTTACAAAATTTACCAGAACAGTTTTTTTCTAGCCTAGTAGAAAAAGTTGGAAAGAAAGTGGCAGCTGGTCATGATGTTATTAACTTAGGCCAAGGTAATCCTGATCAGCCAACACCCGATCATATTGTTGCGGCACTTAAAGATGCTTCTGAAAAGCCTAATAATCATAAGTATTCTTTATTTCGTGGAAAGTTTGAATTAAAAAAAGCGGCCGCAGATTTTTATGCACGCGAATATAATGTAACTATTGATCCGATGACCGAAGTAGCAATTTTATTTGGAACAAAAACAGGATTAGTTGAATTGCCAATGTGTATTATGGATCCGGGTGATGTGATGCTATTACCGGACCCTGGTTATCCCGATTATTTGTCAGGAGTGGTTTTAGGAGAAGTTCAATTTGAAAGGATGCCTTTAATCGCAGAAAATCATTTTCTACCTGATTTCACTAAAATTCCTGCTGAAATTGCGAAAAAAGCGGAATTAATGTACTTAAATTATCCCAATAACCCAACTGGCGCGATTGCTACAACTGATTTTTTTGAGGAAACAGTTGCTTTCGCTAAAGAAAACAATATTACAGTTGCGCATGATTTTGCTTATGGTGCAATTGGCTTTGATGGTCAAAAACCGATTAGTTTCTTGCAAACTCCTGGCGCAAAGGAAGTCGGAATTGAATTATATACACTTTCGAAAACATATAATATGGCAGGCTGGCGAGTTGGTTTTGCGGTAGGAAACAAAGAAGTTATTGAAGCAATTAACCTTATTCAAGATCATATGTATGTAAGTTTATTTCCAGGAATTCAAGATGCGGCTATAGAAGCTTTAACAGGTGATCAATTGTGTGTCCGCGAATTAAATGCACGCTATGAAAAAAGACGCAATGTCTTTATTGCTGCATGCGAAAAAATTGGTTGGAATGCAGTTGCTCCAGCAGGTTCCTTCTTTGCTTGGATGCCAGTTCCCGAAGAGTTCACCAGTAGCCAATTTGCGGACTATTTATTAGAAGAAGCGAATGTTGCTGTAGCGGATGGAAGTGGTTTTGGGGAGTTTGGCGAAGGATATGTTCGTGTTGGACTTTTAATAGAGGAAGCTCGTTTAGAAGAAGCAATCACCCGAATTTCAAAATTACATCTTTTTGACAAAATTCCGCAAAGTTAAAACGCTGTCGTGACTTACTTTAAGATAAAAAAGCCTGTAATAATTCAGATAATTAAAGGTATGTGTTATAATTAGTTAGGTAAGTCTGTTTTTAATGTTACTAGTTTATAAAGATGAACCAAATGGGCTGTATTTAACAACAAAAAAGTATAAAACTAAACTATCTGTCCCGGTATAAACCGGCAAAATCCATGAATGAGAGGACTGTAAACTAATGGCAGAAAAGAAAATTCTTGTAGTAGATGATGAAAAACCGATTGCTGATATAGTTAAATTTAATCTAAATAAAGAAGGATTTGATGTATATTGCGCCTATGATGGCGATGAAGCATTAGAACTAGTTGAGGAAGTTCAACCAGATTTGATTCTACTAGATATTATGCTTCCAGGTCGTGATGGTATTGAGGTATGTCGTGAGGTTCGTAAAAAATATGATATGCCAATTATAATGGTCACAGCAAAAGATTCCGAAATTGATAAAGTTATTGGGCTAGAACTTGGAGCAGACGATTATGTAACCAAACCTTTTAGTAATCGTGAATTAATTGCTCGGGTAAAAGCTAATTTACGCCGTCACAGTCAAGTGAGCTCAAGTTCTGCAGAAGAAGAAGAAAATAGTGAAATAGAAATTGGTTCGTTAATTATTCATCCTGACGCATATGTTGCTTCTAAACGTGGTGAAACAATTGAACTTACGCATCGTGAATTTGAATTGCTTCATTATTTAGCGAAACACATGGGTCAAGTAATGACGCGAGAACATTTACTCCAAACTGTATGGGGTTATGATTATTTTGGTGATGTTCGGACGGTTGATGTTACTGTTCGTCGCTTACGTGAAAAAATCGAGGATAATCCAAGCCATCCAGCATGGTTAGTTACAAGACGTGGTGTGGGCTATTATTTACGGAATCCTGAACAAGAATAGTTAAAGCTTGATAAGCGGTTGCTAGAGTGTAAAAACTTTAGCAACTGCTTTTTTGGGTATATCCGCTTACTTAGTTCTTTTTTTATAAATAAATCGACCCAATTAACATTAAAAATCGTATGTCTCCCCCTGAACATATGGTATACTAATTTAAATATATTACCCCGAATAGGAGTAGAAAGACTTATGCATAAAATGAGATTTTTTCAGTCTGTACAATTTAAGTTAGTTATTATGTATTTGCTACTAATTATTGTTGCAATGCAAGTAATTGGCGCGTATTTTGTTCGTGAGCTGGAAGGACAACTGGAGAAAAATTTTCAAGATTCCATTACAAATAGCATTACTTTACTTGATTATAACGCTCGGGAAGAAATTTTGAAAAATAGCGATAACACTGTAAAATTACAAAATGATATTCGGGAACTATTAGTCGATTATTCGCGAGCAAGTAGTAATATCGTTGAAGTTAGAATAGTAGATAACAAAGGGAAAATTCTTGGTACGTCTAATTTAAATAACCAAGGAATTGTTGGGCAAAAAAGTAATGATCCACTCATTAAGCGAACATTATCGCTTGGAACGGCTTCAGAAGATAAAATCTACAGAGATGAATCTAATAAAAATAATCGCGTTTGGGTAAATGTTTCCTCTATCAAAAACAAAGGTGAAGTGATTGGGGCTATTTATCTTGTCGCGGATATTGAGAGTGTTTACCAACAGGTAGACGATATAACAAATATCTTTATTACTGGGACATTGATAGCGATGATTATCACTGCAATTCTTGGTATTTTACTTTCTAGAACCATCACAAAACCAATCATTGAAATGAAACGACAAGCCTATGCTATGGCACGTGGAAATTATAGCCGTAAAGTAAAAGTGTATGGTGTGGATGAAATCGGCGAGCTGGCAGATTCATTTAACACATTAACAAAACGAGTTCAAGAAGCGCAAGCAATGACGGAAGGGGAACGTCGCAAATTATCCTCGGTACTAGCCTATATGACAGATGGTGTAATTGCAACAGACCGTCGTGGAAAAGTCATCCTCATTAACACACCAGCAGAAAAAATGTTGCGTATCAAACATGAAAGTGCAAATGGCCGCTCAATTATTGATGTTTTGGATATTGGTGATAAGTTCCAATTTGAAGATTTAATGGAGGTAGATGGATCGCTAACAATGGATCGCAGTACCTCTGATAAACCGTATATTCTTCGGGCTAATTTTTCGGTGATTCAACGTGAAACAGGATTTAATAATGGAGTTATAGCTGTATTACACGATATTACTGACCAAGAAAAAGTCGACCAAGAACGTCGTGATTTCGTGTCTAACGTTTCACATGAGCTTAGAACACCGCTAACAAGTATGCACAGCTATTTAGAAGCATTAAGTGATGGAGCATGGGAAGACAAAGAAATTGCACCACGTTTCCTTGAAGTAACTCAAAATGAAACAGAACGAATGATTCGTTTAGTAAATGATTTATTAAAACTTTCTAGAATGGACGGTGGAAGAGAACGATTAGAAAAAAGTTTTGTTAATTTCACCGATTTCTTCAATCATATTATTGATCGTTTTGAAATGATGAAAAAAGAGACCATTATGTTTAAACGTCATATACCAAAAGAACCAGTGATTATTGAAATAGATGAAGATAAAGTAATGCAAGTGTTAGATAATATCATTTCAAACGCTAACAAATATTCACCAGATGGCGGTAGAATTTCTTTTTACTTAAAGAAATATGAAAATGAAATCGAAGTTAGTATTGCTGATGAAGGTCTTGGAGTGCCAGATGAAGACTTGACGACAATATTTGACCGCTTTTTCCGTGTAGATAAAGCTCGCTCGCGGGAAATGGGAGGAACAGGGTTAGGGCTTGCCATTGCTCGAGAAGTTATTGAAGCACATGGAGGCCGAATTTGGGCAGAGCAAAACAAGTCCAAAGGAACCATTATTAAATTTACCCTGCCATACAGTGACTTACCGGAGGATGATTGGGAATGATGAAAAAAACAGGCTTTCGTTCATTTATACTAACCGTTTTAGTCATACTCAGTGTCGTCCTCAGTTACTTAATTTGGAAAGGGCAGCCTGATTATGAAGCAATCAATGTTAAAGAAATCGAAAAAACAACAATTGATAAAACAATGAATACCTCTCAAGTGTTCCGTCCGTATAAACTAGCTGTTAATACAAACGGTAAAAATTACCAAAGTTTAAGCGCGGAGTTATTGAATGAATTGATGACACAAGGCAAAGCATTTAGTTTTTCAGAAGTAGTACTTGCCAATAAAAAAAGTAACGAAGAATATGAAAAGTTAATCCATAAGAGTGGTACTATTGAAATCGTTTATCCAAACAATATTCCCTTCTCTATTTTCGCTCAAATTTTCCAGGTGGAAGGGGATGGTTTAGAATCTGCTTTCTTTAACCGAATTATTTTTGATGTGAATAATACAGACACAGGACTCCACTCTGTTTATTTTGTTAATGATGATCAGGAAAATATTTATCAAAGTTCCTTACAAAATAAAGATATTGATAAAATCGAAAAAATTGTCAAAGCGAATGGAAGTAAATTAACAGAAAATGACAAACTGATTTTAAATAAACGTAATCTTTTCCTTAGTTCAAACGAAATCAAATTAAACCGTAAAAAATACATCATTGATTCACTGGAGATAAATCAGTTTACATCAGCATTATTCCAAGATTATGGAACAGTTAAAAGTGAAGGGAATACCTATACAGATGGATCCAGTGTTATAGAAATGGATCCAGAAAATAAAGTGTTGGAATATGTAAATCCGTCACAAGAAAGAACGAACCCAGAAGATTTAAGCAGTGCAAAACGTGCTGGATTAATTCAAGATAGTTTTAATTTTATTAATGATCACGCTGGATGGACTGGCGATGGCGGGTATTATTTTACTGGGTACACGGGGGAGAGCGCAACAACCAATTTTAGTTTATTTGTGGATAATCTTCAGGTCTATAATGAAAATGGTATGGCAGATATTTCGGTGACAGAAGGAATTGAAGCGGTCTACAAATATATACGTCCATTCTTCCGTCTTGATACAGATGTTCCTGGAGAGAAAAAAGAAGAAACTTTACCATCTTCGTACACGGTTTATGAAGAATTGACAACAAACCCGAATGTGAGAGCGGAGGATATTCAGGATATTGTTCCGGGCTATCATATGACGAGAAGCGAATCTACTGGTATGAACCGAATCGTTACATTAGAACCAACTTGGCTATATAAATATCATAATAAGTGGTTTATCTTCCAGACAGATAAGGAGGGTGAATAATAATGGATTGGCGAAAAACACAATTGATTTTTATTGTTACACTACTTATTTTAAATATATTTTTAGCTGTAATTTTCTTCAATAAACAATTATCGGATGATCCAGATACGCTTGGCAACGAAACGCTAGATGAACGTTTAAAAGCAGATAATATAACCTACCCTAGACTTTCAAGTAAACCAACAAGTGGGACAATTTTCACTACAGAACGAGCAGCATTTACAACAAAAGATGTTAGTGATTTATCAGGTCAAGCAATCACTTTAAAAGATAATAACAAAGAAATTTATTCCATTTTGCAAACACCAGTAAAAGCTGGGAAAAAAGGAAATAACGCTGAATTGAAAAAATTTATGGAGACAGAAATTTATCGAGGCGAATCGTACGAGTTTTGGGACTACAATAAAGAAACAAAAACATTAACTTTTAATCAATTAATCAATAATAATATGGTGCTTTTTGATGAAGCAGGTCAAATTACGTTCTATTTGGATAATAATGATCAAGTAATTTCGTATGAACAAACTTGGATGTCGAAACAAGATGATTTAAAAGATAAGACTAATTTGATGTCAGCAATGGATGCTTTAGAAGCGGTTTATCAACATGGGGAATTAAAACAGGATAGTGATGTAGTTTCAGCGACATTTGGCTATTATACGACTGTTCAACTCCCATCAGGAAATGTCTACTTCCCGGTTTGGTGTTTTGAGGTCAAACATGCAGATACTACTAGCTATATTTTAGTAAATGCAAAAGACGAGCAAGTAATTAACCAATCAGAAAATCAAACTACTATTGAACCAGGAAATGAACTATCCAGTCGTCAAAAAGCAAAATAAAATAGCAGTCAACCTAATTGTAACGATAATTAGGTTGACTTTTTCAAGTGACGGCACATGCAATTTAGCCAATTTAGCGTTACAATGAAAGGTATATAAGCCTTTAGGGGGATTAACTATGTTCGCAAATAAAATTTTAACAGAAAAAGATACGGAACAAATCCGATTTAGTATATTAGCCAGTGGAAGTTCAGGCAATGCAACACTTGTAGAAACAGGTGACCAAAAAATACTTGTAGACTGCGGTTTAAGTGGGAAAAAAATGGAAGGTTTGTTTGCACAAGTCGGTAGAGAAATGAGTGATTTAGATGCCATTTTAATTACACATGAGCATTCTGATCATATTAAGGGGCTTGGTGTACTTGCTCGAAAGTATAAGCTACCAATATATGCCAACGCAAAAACATGGAAAGCGATGGATAATATGATTGGTGAAGTTTCATCTGACCAAAAATTCCAATTTGATATGGAAACAGTGAAATCTTTTGGTAGCATGCAGGTGGAATCCTTTGGTGTATCACATGACGCAATTGAGCCGATGTTTTACATATTTCATAAAGGGAATAAAAAGTTCGTAATGATAACTGACACAGGGTATGTAAGTGATCGTATGAAAGGGCATATTGCAGGAGCGGATGCTTATCTTTTTGAAAGTAATCATGATGTGGAAATGCTTCGAATGGGACGGTATCCTTGGAATGTCAAACGCAGAATTCTTGGTGACGAAGGTCATGTGAGTAATGAGGATGCGGCGATTGCAATGAGTGAAGTCATTACTGATCAAACGAAACGAATATATTTGGGTCACCTTAGTAAAGACAACAACATGAAAGAACTTGCTAGAATGAGCGTAACACAGACACTTATCGCAGAAGGAATTGACGTTGGTGGAAAGCTAGAGATTTTTGATACGGATCCAGAGACTGCAACTTCCATCTTCACTATTTAAGTTTCACCAATTTGTTAAAGCTTTTTCATTGTTTTTTCATATTTGAAGGTTACTATGAAATATATAAATGCGAAATTTGCAGAGAGGAAGGAAGACATGGACGAGAAAAAGAAAGATTTAAATGAAACCCCAGAAAATGAAAACACGCCAAAAAAAGAGACTGAGGATACTTTACATAATTCTGAGAGATCACAACCAGTCCAAGAATCTCCTATTGTAGAAGGCGTAACACCAGAAGGAGAGAAGTTTGCCGGAGCGACAGAAGAGGCAGCAGAAGCAAGTTCTACCAATGCATTTTTTGAAGGAGCTAGTACTGAACCAACCAGACCAGCACCTGGGCCAAGACGTGCAGGGAATGTTGACGGTGGCGGACCTCCTACACGAGGGACATCAGGCGGAAGTGGTGGAGGAAATGGCCAACCACCGAAGAATGGAAAACATTTTGTTGGTTACTTTTTAACTGCGCTCATTGGAGTGATTATTGGGGGTCTAATTATCTTCTTTGTTGCTTGGGACAATGGCGACAATACAGATACAGCGAGCGATACAACTTCCAACAAAACAAGTAAAGTAGAGAAAGTATCAGTGGAGACGACTTCCGATGTAACAAAAGCAGTAGACAAAGTTCAAGATGCAGTGGTGAGTGTATTAAATTACCAATCATCTTCATCACTTGATGGAACAACTACTTCGGAACAAGAAGCTTCATCTGGATCAGGTGTAATTTACAAAAAAGAAAATGGTAAAGCATACATCGTAACTAATAATCACGTTGTTGCTGATGCCAATAAATTAGAAGTAACTTTTGCAAACGGGAAAAAATCAGAAGCAAAATTACTTGGAACAGATGAATGGAATGATTTAGCTGTTCTTGAAATTGATGATAAAAACGTAACAAAAGTTGCTGAATTTGGTGATTCGGATTCATTAACACTTGGCGAACCAGCCATTGCGATTGGTAGTCCGCTTGGCACAGAATTTTCTGGTTCTGTAACACAAGGTATTATTTCTGGCTTAAATCGTGCCGTGCCAGTTGATACAAATGGTGATGGAACAGAAGACTGGGAAGCAGATGTTATCCAAACAGACGCAGCAATCAACCCAGGTAATAGTGGTGGAGCTTTAATTAATATCGAAGGACAAGTTATCGGAATCAACTCCATGAAGATTTCGATGGAAAATGTAGAAGGTATAAGCTTTGCGATACCAAGCAACACCGTGGAACCAATCATCGAACAATTAGAAACAAAAGGTGAAGTAGAACGGCCATCGCTTGGTGTATCATTGCGTGACGTCGATACTATTCCAGAAGCGCAACAAAAAAACATCTTGAAATTACCAGAAGGCGTTGATTACGGCGCAATGGTTCAACAAGTAGTATCAGGTTCCGCAGCAGATAAAGCAGGTCTGAAACAATATGACGTTATCGTGGAACTAAATGGCGAAAAAGTAACTAATTCAATGACATTACGCAAAATTTTATATGGTAATGATGTGAAAATTGGCGATAAAGTCAAAGTAAAATACTACCGTGATGGAAAAGAAAAAACAACAGATATCGAACTAGAAGCAGCTGAAACAAATACATGATGACGCCAAAGAGTATCAAACAAAAGATACTTAAAAATGTGAACAATAAAAGATGTCACATCTGGTAAAATAGAAACGAGAGAAGGGACAACTTTGAAAACGTTATTTATACTTAATTTAACGTACAAAAAGGACCTACAAGAAGTAGAAAACTATTTAGAGGAACATAATCAATATTTAGAAAATTATTATTCAAAAGGAAATTTTATTTGCTCAGGCAGAAAAAATCCTCGGACGGGAGGAATCATAATTTCTTCGTTTCATACGCTAGATGAGGCACAAGAGGCAATTAAAGATGATCCATTCTATAAGCATGAAATTGCCGAATACTCTATCGTTGAATTTTTACCTAGTAAAGTTGATAGCAGTGTGCTTAAATTATAATGAATCCTAAAAATCCGTGTCAGTGTCCAATACTGGCATGGATTTTTTGTTTAAAATTACCAGGATAAAATAGAACGACAGGAACATGAAAAATTAGTGAGGTTCAGCTGCCAGGATTTCTGCTTCCTTATTCTTGAGCGTAAAATTTTCAAAAATAGTTATACGTTTTCTTTTTCAGGTAATACCACAAAAAGTATAAGCACTACCTGTAAACCAGAAGATTGGTCCATCATTATAAACTCAGTCGCAATAATTTACTCGGAGAAGAAAAGATATTCACTTATAAAATAATGATTGCGTTTTCATATTTTGCATGATACAATCGATTTGTAAATATAATAACAGGCATGTGACTGGTAAAGCAGGCAGGACCTAGGTGGATGTATGAAAGCATTTTTTACTTTCATGCTATTCCCCTATGTTCTGCCTTTTTTGATTTTTTTGGCCAATAAATCAAAAAATAAACATAAAGGAGAATTAGATTATGGATTATAAACAGGTAGCATCAAGTGTTCTGGAAAATATTGGCGGAGAAAAAAATATTTTACATATGGAGCACTGTTCCACTAGACTTAGATTTACTTTGAAAAATTATGATCAAGTGAATGTTTCTGAACTGGAGAAGATTGACGGTGTAATTGGTGTGAAACAGAATGTTCAGTGCCAAGTTATTATTGGAAATGAAGTTGTGGAAGTATATGATGAATTAATGAAACTTACCGGTCCTATTGATAACAATACGAAGAGCCCTTCTGAAAAAAGGAAAATTGGAGCAATATTTTTAGATTTTCTAGTTTCTATATTCCAACCACTAGTGCCAGCAATTGCAGGCGGAGGAATATTAAAATCTATTTTGATGTTACTAGCAATCATGGGAGTAATGAATGAACAAAGCCCTACGTACCAAATCCTAAATTTAATTGGCGGAGCACCACTTTATTTTCTACCTATCTTAGTCGCAATGACAACTGCAAATAAATTAAAAGTAAATCCATTAGTTGCAGTGTCAGCAGTAGGCGCTTTATTGCTTCCAGATATGGCTGCCTTGTTGGCAAAAGGGACAACTTTATTCACTTTCCAAATTGAAAATATTTCTTATGCCTTTCAAGTATTTCCAGCAATACTAACTGTTTTACTTTATTCACAGGTAGAAAAGTTTTTTACAAAATATTCATTAAAATCGATTCGGATTTTCTTTGTCCCAATGATGAGTTTGGTAGTCACTGTACCAATTTCTTTATTGATATTAGGACCATTCGGATATTATGTTGGGACCATTTTTTCATCCATTATAGTTAGCTTTTATGAACAATTCGGTTGGGTTGCAACTGGGCTACTTGCAGCAATTTTGCCTTTAATGGTCTTAACTGGAATGCATAAAGCCCTGTTACCTTATGCTATTACCACAATGGGAAATCTAGGCGCGGAGATGCTTTATTTACCTGCATCATTAGCACATAATATTGCAGAATCAGGGGCTTGTTTTGCGGTGGGCATTAAAACGAAGAATAAAGAATTAAGAGCCACCTCTGTCTCGGCTGGAATTTCTGCCTTGTTTGGTATCACTGAGCCAGCCTTATATGGTGTCACTATTTTGCACAAAAAAGTTTTATATAGTGTTATGGCTGCTAGTATGATTGGAGGTGCATTCGCAGGAGCAGTTGCACTCAAAGCGTTTGCACTCGTAGGTCCTGGGCTAGCTAGTATAACTATGTTTGCGGACAAAACAAATCCGATGAATCTGGTTTGGGCGTTTGTAACACTGGGATTATCATTTGTACTAGGTTTCATTTTTGTATTAGTTTTATATAAAGATCCAACTGAAAAAGTAAAAACAGAACGAAGTAACGGAGAGGATTTAGATTCGATATATAGTTTGAAAACTCCTGTTGAGGGTCAAGTTATCCCAATGTCCCAAATAAAGGATGATATTTTCTCGAGTGGCATGATTGGTGATGGCTTAGGTATTATTCCAAGTAGTGGCACATTATTTTCACCATGCAGCGGCGAAATAACCATGGTCTTTGATACGAAGCATGCAATTGGAATGCGATTGGATAACGGGGCGGATTTACTTTTTCATCTTGGGATTGATACAGTAAAAATGGAAGGAAACGGTTTTGATACGTTAGTAAAGGTTGGCGATAGAGTGAAACAAGGTGATCCATTGATTAGGTTTAATTTAACAGAAATTGAACGCTTTGGATTAGACCCTACAGTCATTTTCCTAGTAACAAATCAGACTAATTTTAGCATAGTAAAATTCAAGGAGGGTGAGCTAGCGGGCAAGGACGATATTATTATGGAAATAGAATCAAACTAAAATAAAAGAAAAGAGGATTACAATGACATTATCAAATTTTCCAGATGGTTTTTTATGGGGCGGAGCAGTAGCAGCAAATCAAATTGAAGGAGGGTGGAATATTGGTGGGAAAGGGCTATCTGTAGCAGATATGGCTAGTTATAAGCCTAATCTTGATGTGAAAAATTTCTTAGCACATATGGAAATTAATAGCAAAACTATTAGTGAAGCTATCAACGACAAAACAGACAAATTTTATCCTAAAAGAAGAGGTGTCGATTTTTATCACAGATACAAAGAAGACTTAGCTTTATTTGCTGAAATGGGTTTTAAGACATTAAGGTTATCGATAGCTTGGACTAGGTTATTTCCGACAGGGGAAGAATTAGAGCCAAATGAAAATGGTATAAAATTTTATGAGTCGCTATTTAAAGAAATGGAGCGATTAAATATAAAACCGATTGTTACGTTGTCTCATTATGAAATGCCCGTTTCGTTAAGTCTTAAGTATAATGGGTGGGTTGATAGAAGAGTAATTTCTTGTTTTACAAGATTTTCGGAAGTGTGTTTTGACAGATTTGGTAAATATGTTAAGTATTGGCTAACTTTTAATGAAATTGATAGCATTCATCGCCATCCCTTTACAACAGCAGGAATAATCAAAGATAAATGTGCAGCAGGTGAAGAGGAGCAAAATATTTATCAAGCATTGCATCATCAATTTGTGGCAAGTGCGATAGTAACTAAAATAGCGCATGAAAAAATACCAGATTCACAAATTGGCTGTATGGTTACAAAATTAATGACTTATCCGCTAACTTGTGCCCCATTAGATGTAGAACTTACTTTAAAGAAAAATCTAGAAAACAATTTTTATGCAGATGTTCAAGTCTTTGGCGAGTATCCTAAAATGATATTAACAGACTTGAAGAAAAGGGGCATCGAAATCACATTTGAAAAAGATGATCTAAAAATATTAAAAGAAAATACTGTTGATTTTGTTACCTTTAGTTATTATATGTCAATGGCAGAATCAGCAAATCCAGACGCTGAAAGAACACCAGGTAATACGGTTTTAGGTGTCAAAAATCCTTACCTTACGTCTACTGAATGGGGTTGGCAAATTGATCCAAAAGGGCTGAAAATTTCGCTTGTAGAATTGTATGACAGATATGAATTGCCATTAATGATTGTTGAAAATGGCATGGGAGCCAAAGATGAGTTAGTAGAAAATACGGTTCATGATAGTTACCGGATAAAATATTTTGAAGAACACTTTAAACAAATGAACGAAGCAATAGGAGAAGGGGTGGAACTTATAGGATATACGAGCTGGGGACCGATTGATTTAGTAAGCGCAGGAACATCACAAATGTCAAAACGCTATGGATTTATTTATGTGGATGTAGATGACGAAGGAAATGGCTCATATAATAGGTACAAAAAAGATTCCTTTTATTGGTATAAATCTGTTATCGAAACAAATGGACAGTGTATTTTTAATTGATATTTTAGAACTACAGGAGGGATAACTCTTGCCATCAATAAAAAAAGTATTGAACACAAGTGTCGTGTTAGTTGAAAAAGATGGTGTTGAAATGATTGCGCTTGGTAAAGGGATAGGATTTGGAAAAAAGCATGGAGATGTCATCGATGATAAAAGTGTCGATAAAATATTTCTTGAAAAAAATAGTAAAACAGCACATATTACAGAATTGATTGATGAAATTCCATTTGAATATTTTGAGGTCACCAAAAAAATTGTCATTCAAGCGGAAAAAAGGTTAGAAAAAAAGCTAAATAGTATCCTGTATCTTACTTTAACTGACCATATTCACTTTGCTGTTGAAAGAGTGCATAAGGGACAAATATTATCCAATAAATTATACTGGGAGATAAAAAATTACTATCCTCAAGAATTTAGTATTGGTTTAGAAGCACTTACCATCATAAACAATACATTTTCAGTAAATCTACCAAAAGAGGAAGCTAGCAACATGGCATTTCATTTGATTAATGCCATGTCAGCAGAGGACGATCCTAATGACAGTTTTAAATATGCGAAGATGATTGGCTCTATAGTAACGGTTGTCAAATATTCCCTAAATACAAATATTGATGTGTCTTCCATTCACTACACAAGATTTATTACGCATGTACGTTTTTTTGTAGAACGCTTTTATTCTAAGCAACTTTTACAAGATTGTGATAACGAGTTGTACAATCAAATGGCTATATTGTATCCTTATGCGATGGAAATTGCTGAAAAAGTGAGAGAATATATTAGTAGAATGTATAAATATGATATTCCTCCGGATGAAGTGATTTATTTAAGCATCCACATTAACCGACTTGTAAGATATTCGCAATGACAAACAGAAGCGGATGTTAGTTATCAAAAAATGGATTTGATTCGTCTTAAAGCGGAGGAATCAGATCCATTTTTTTAATACTAGAAAAAGATTATCCTTGATAAAGACATAGAGACTAAACAACTTTAGTGAGCAAGGGAAATTATAAAAGCAAGCCTCTAACACGCAAAAAGCGCACCTAAAAGAATTTTATCAAGATCAACTATTCAAGGTAGATAACGCATTGGATTGTATATTAGTGAGGTTTAAAGAAATGTGTCTTAGTATACGCTTTTTTTAGTTGTGGATAGTGAATTTTTCCATTATAGATATAGTGGGGAACATAAATTCTTCTACTAAATATAGGTGCTTCCTGTGGATATGTGGATAAGGTCTGTGGATAACCTGTGTGTAAGCAGTGAATATCTTGTGGAAAAGAACAATTTTGATAATTTGATTAATAAAAGCAGACTTAATTTTGAATAAAATGCATTTTTTGTGAAAAATTAGGAGCAAAAAAGAAAAATGTGGATAGAAAGCCGTTTATCCACAATCCATCAAATGAGATGTCGGAAATGTGAAAAAAAAAACAATTTTAATAAAAAAAGAATATATGAGAACTACTGTGGGAGAATCGTTTAGCGCGATTTTAGAGAATAATAATGGGCTTAAGTAGCACTAAACTGCACTTGTGGATAACCTGTGGATAGTGGAAATTACTCAGTATATATATTGTATGGAATATATGTTCGGACACAAAATAGAGAGTAATGCTGTGGATATGTGGATAATATTTGTGTATAACTTGTGTATAAGGGGGGGATAACTTGTGGAAAAAGTACTTTGAGTAATTTTTTTGTAACGGTGTATATTATATGAGAAAAGAACTAAAAAGCAGAAATTAGTTTTAGGTAGTGCTTGGGGCATCAATTGTTGTATCATAAGAGTACTAATAATGATAAGAGGAAGGGGAGTGCAAATGAACATTCAAGTTGTAACGGTTGGAAAACTAAAAGAAAAATATTTAGTGCAGGGAATTGCGGAATACTTAAAGCGTCTTAGCGCCTATGCAAAAGTATCTATTGTCGAAGTTGCAGACGAAAAAGCACCAGAAGTATTGAGCGAAGCGGAAATGAAGCAAGTGAAAGATAAGGAAGGTGCGCGGATTTTGGCGAAAATCCCTGAAGATGCTTATGTGATTGCGCTTGTGATAGATGGAAAGATGAAGTCGAGTGAGGAATTTGCGGCAGATTTGGATAAACTGGCGACTTACGGCCGGAGTAAGGTGACATTTGTGATTGGCGGGTCGCTTGGGCTGAGTGACGCGGTTTTGAAGCGGAGTGATGAGCAGATTTCGTTTGGTCGGTTGACGTTACCGCATCAGTTGATGAGACTCGTGTTGGTGGAGCAAATTTACCGGGCGTTTCGGATTGTGCGAGGGGAGCCGTATCATAAGTGAGACGGGATTTTTATATAAAATGTACATACTGTAAGTTACTGCTAAGTTAAAAGCAAACGATTGATTCAGATTCGAATCTTTTATTATGGATTTTTTTCGGCTTTTAGGGTGTTATCCATGGTAATCGAAAAGAGAATACAAATATCCTTCTTTAAAAAACGGTTTTTATTTCTTTCTACTCGGTGTACTAAGCTTATATACTTGGGATTTTTTATCCGGAATTAAGCCAAATGACGATGGTGATGATTGAGTTTGGAGATGCAGCAAGTCTGGTTCGAGGTGCATTTTTGGTTTGGTTTGTGGTTCAGGAAGGCTGTTTGTGCTTGTATTTTTACCAATCTTTTTAGTATTGACACAGAGCGGGCTACTTGGACGTTCTCAACATGCGTGGATAATATTGATTCAGGACAGGGATATATTGTTTTTTTACTTTTTCCGTTGTTTTTGCAGTGGAGCGGATGAGGAGAAAAGACAAATTAGATAATAGCCGCATAACCGTACTAAATTTAAAAGCATTGCAATGAATGAATTTTTCTATTGGTTTCAATAGATTGAGCAAATATCAAAATAGCAAAAACCACATATAATAATGACTTGTTAAACGCTTTGGAATCGCGAGCGTTTTCAACTTGTTGCAGAAATTAAAATACATATTAATAAATATAATTTGTCCTAGCTTTCGATATTCGAAGGCTTTTTTGCTTTCTAATGTTTTTGTGTAAAACGAAAAACTAGTATTAACGATTTATAAAGCATTTTTGTTAGTGAAAAATCTGCATTAACTTAAGTTGCAGAAATTATAATGTTCACAAAAAATATAAAAAAACGTAGAAATAACACATTCATTATAGGTTTAACCTGTTAATATAATAAAGTTACGTGGTATTTATACACAAAATGAGGCAAAAACTCCTACTTTATTTGATTTCATAACAAGGGGAATGGGATTAACCATTACTAGGACGTGATTGTCTAAAATTAGGAGGGATCAATTGGATGTCGTGGAAGAGGAAATGCTTAGGCAATTGAATTTATTCAAACTAAAAAATGGCTGGGTGCAATGCTTGGATGTGAAAAAAGGAAGGAAAATATCAAAAGATTTTTTACAAAAAAACATCGTTATAGTCGAAAAAGGAATTCTTCATTCTGAAGTAAAGATAAATGAAAAGTATCAATTCTTCATAGTAATCCAGTCCGATGACATAATTTATCCACCTGCTATGAAAAGTGAATCAAATAGTTGGCGAGTTGTAGCGGATACATCAGCAAAGGTTATTTTAATCAATAAAGAATACTTTCTTAACTATGCTACAGTAGAACCCAAATATATGGAATGGCTTTTAACTAAAATGAATGAAGTTTTTCATAAAACATCTTTTGAGGTGACTAAGTTTACTCAAGAATGGGGTGTGAAGACAACTATTGAGCATATTTATGAAGTAATGGAAAAAGAAGGAATGGACAAAAATCAGCTATCACGATGTTTTTCCAAACAAAATTTAATTTCGTATGCACAAGTATCCAGATATATATTTGATAATGAATGGGATAAGTTAAGGGAGATAGGTTTTGTATGAAATACTTTTAATTAGGAGTGTGATAATCCATTGTCTAAAAAGAATAGTTTAATAGAAGGATTACAGTTATGTGGAATCGAAAAAAATATAGAAACGTTTCAAGCGGGTACTATTTTTAATCATACGTGTAATCAAATTGTATTGATTATAACAGGTGTTTTACATCTGGAAAATTTAAACAATCAAAAAGTAATTATTACCTACTTAAATGGAGAATACTTGCTAGAGCCTGCTCGCTTTTTGCAAAAGGGGGCACAGAAATATCAGTTAGTTTGTGATACCAATATAGAAATTATTCGAATTACGCAAGAAGAATTTAAAAAATTAGTAAATGAAAAACCTTCTATTTTGGAATGGCTAATTGAAACTATGGCTACATTAACAGAAAAGCTTATAACTGAATTTTCCAAAATACATGAAAAACATTTTTTGAAAATACAGAATAGTGTTTCTAGTCTGTGTAAGGATGGGCTATTAATAAAATCAACCACATATAAGGAATGGTATGAGTTGCCTTCATTTATAACTAGAGAAGATTTTATTTCTTATGTTCATGTTCCTAAAAGAACCTTTCAAGTCAAACTAAAAGAACTGGAAGAAAACCGTCTTTTTCGTGTAGAAAACCGAACTCTTTTTATTCATGGCTGTTTTTTGGCTCTAAAATAGTCGAAGTATTTCCTGCACTCATGAATAATTTAGTGGGATTTTTAGCTCGCCGTAGTACGAGTTTATAAGTATCTCGTAACAAAAACTTAAATTTTTAAGGAAAAGTGGGGTATCAAAGCTTTTTTATAAGTAATTTACGCATGAAATAATTTAACAGAAAAGGAGTGCGAAAAAATGAAAAAAAGTAAAATTGGTGCAATTATACTAGGTACTGCTATTGTTGTTCAAGCGCCTTTCCAGGTTTTTGCCGCTACAACTAATACGGAGAACAAAACAGAAACTACTAAACCAGTAACATATATGAACAACAAACTATTGACGTCTACTAGTGATTTAGATTTAACATTAGGAGAAGCAGCGACTAAGTCAATTCATTTACAAGATAATCCATTAAGTAATAATGAATGGGGAAGTTATATTACTGATGTAAAAGTAGTTTTAACAGGCATGGATGGTATGGATTATCAAGTTATATACGGGCCAAAAAGTGAGGATGGTACACATTATCAGTATGCAGACGTAATAATTTCTGGAACACCAACAAAAGCTGGTAACGGAAGTTTTAGTCTTGAATATTATGATGGTGCAAGTAATGGTGGAGTTTATTCATACACTGTCAACACACAATCAACTATATCAGTAAAATATGTAGATCAAGATGGAAATAAAATTGCTGAGGACACTTCTCAGGCTGGGGACGTAAGCACAGCATATACAACAGAACCAAAAACAATTGATGGCTACACTCTTGATGAAACAAAACTTCCGAGCAATCAAAATGGTCAATTTGGCGAAACTAATCAAACAGTTACTTACACATATACAAAAAATGAAGTAAATAAAGGAACAGTTGGGATTTCATTTGTTTCAGAAGATGGTGAGCGTCAAGAACTTGTATCAGGTTTAGACTTGTCTTATGCCTATCCAGATGGCGTACCATCAGACACAGTTACATTTGGAGACTTAGTAGAAGGAGCAACTTACAATGATTTAAAAGAAGGTACATTAACGACAGATAAATTATGGAGTGATGTACTGAAAAATATGATGGCCTACATGAATGGAACCATTGATGCATCTGGGTTTGAAGCAGCTGTTGGAGCGACACCAGCTAAATTTGATTTAGATTTTATTGCAGAAAACTTTGAAGGCTATGAATTTGATGAAGCAGCATATCAAGCAAACTTAAATAAAATGGTCATTTTTGAAGAAAACGGTGGCAGTGTTAATTTACAAGTACCATTTAAGAAAATAGCAGAAGTGCAAGCAGGAGCCGACGTAACTGTGAAATATGTAGACGCAGATGGCAATGAACTTGCAGCAGTAGAAACTTTAAGTGGAAATGTAGATGAAAACTATACTTCAGAAGCAAAAACAATTGATGGTTGGACACTCAAAGAAACGCCAGCAAATGCATCAGGTACATTTAGCGACCAAGCACAAACAGTCACTTATGTATATGAAAAAAATGCTGATGAAAATGTCACACCAACACCAGTTGATCCAGATGATAACAATACAAGTACCGATAACACTAATAATACAGCAAAAGTGGATAAAGCAAGCATGAAAAACACACAAATAAGCACACCAGATAAAACGATTATCACAGCGAAAAAAGCACTACCAAAAACTGGAGATAATGTATTATCAAGTAGTCTATTAGTTGGATTAGGCGTGCTTATGCTAGGTGGACTATTCATCTTTATGCGTAGAACTAAAACAGTAAAATAAACGTCTCACATAACATTAGAAATTTACTCCAAAATGAAAAATAATAGTTAGCAAAAAACGCCTGTATTCATTCCGCTTTGTACGGATATAATACAGGTGTTTGATTTACATAATTTAAAATTGGTCTTTCCTTTTTTATGCGTAAAATCTATAAGAAATACTAAATGATGGCGAAAAGTACAAGTTTTTATTTAGCCTCTGACATACTGAATTTGAAAATTTCTTTGTTTAAGAAATAAATAATGCCAATAACCATATAGACTCCGCCAAATATCAGAAGAAATGTAAGGCTGCTTAAGCTTTGGCTACCTAAATATCCGAATAACAATGAGCCTATAGGTAGGGTGGCCACGCTTACACTGAAAAGCGCACTAAAAACTTTACCTAAGTGCTTTTTAGGAATTAATACTTGGAAAAAAGGTTTTTGAAC
The DNA here is from genome assembly GCF_014322765.1 of Listeria immobilis. Classification (GTDB taxonomy): domain Bacteria; phylum Bacillota; class Bacilli; order Lactobacillales; family Listeriaceae; genus Listeria; species Listeria immobilis. The sequence continues at coordinate 92,853 of NZ_JAASTZ010000002.1, forward strand.
AACATGTATTACTCCTAAGAAAGTACTTGCAATTCCCCAAATGAAAATAATAAAAAAAGAATTTACAAAATACGCACTTATTAACATAGTAAGTCCATACAAGACGGTAGCTAAAGTTAATACTTTTCCAATTTTTATAAACTTTAGTAAAAGAGTTGCTAGAAAAGTAGAACCAATTAATGTTCCAATAGCCATAGCGGAAGTTAAAAATCCGAGTATAATAGCACTTCCCTGTTGGTTAGCTATTAATACTTGATACACATTCAGTCCTCCAAACATGAAATTCGCCACACCACCACCAATAGCAATTAATAAAATGGTTTTGTTATGGAGTAGTTCTGTAAAACCTTTAAATACATTTTTTAAAAAAGGTTCAGGTTCGGTAGTATCTTTCTCTACAGGCTCTTTAATTTTAGAAAAGGAGAATATGGCAAATATGAAAGTTATCACATTAGCGATTAGCAGGGTAATTGTTGAAAAAATAGTAATAAGAAACCCTGTTAATGCATTAAATAAATACTCCGTTCCATTATATGCAACAGACATATAAGACTGTGCAGTTGCTAGCTGTTCCTTTTTTACGATATACGGCGTCATTGCATCTTGTATTGTGTATGTATTCATGCTAAATAGAGCGGCTAGAAAAGCTAGAATACATAGTAGTACAGGGTTTTGAAAATCTAATAATAAACTGACAACCATAAGCGAAATAGCGAGTAACTGTCCCAATTCGCATACTATCAGCGATTTTTTCTTTGAATGTGTATCAATCCAATGACCGAATAAAAAAGAAAAAATATTTGGTATAAAAATAGCGAAATTAACGATACCAACCCAGAAGGAATCGTTAGTAATTGTTAAAATATACCAAGAAAGTACAATATAGTAAATGCTATCCCCTGCATTACTAATTAAACGTCCTAACCATAAATATTTGAAATTTTTATTTTTTAACATTGTTCAGTCCTTTCTAAAGAAGTTTGATATAGTCAAATGCTACTTTTGAACATTGCATTTATAATTTAACAAAGATAAAATGATAATTAGTATATATGGTAAGAATATATTAATTAGTTTGAAAAAAGAAAATATATTAATATATTCAATTTTAATATATTGTGTAAATAATCACAATTAATATGAATTTTCTATAAAAATAATTTACAAGATTCGTATATTTTTAAAGAGTTCAAACCCAATGCCATTCAAAAAAAGTATTAATTTATGAGAAATGAGAGGGATATATGGTATGCGTATCAAGTCAAAGAAAAAACAAACGGAAAATCAAATAAAAGCATTTCAAAAAACAAATCACGCAAGGAAGAATTGTAGCTTATATCGGAAATTTTCAGGAAATGAGATCCAAATGGTAATAAATTTTTCTGAGAGTGGCTTGCAATCATGAGAGTCAAAAAATATAAATCGCTCTTATTTTTTCTGTTTATTTTTTATTTTTGTATGGGATTATCCAAATTTGCGCAGGTTCTATGGTTTGAAAAATCAGGGGATCTAGTTAATTACTCATTGTCTTATTCGGCAATGGCGATTGCAGGTGCATGCTCATTTTTATTAAGCAACTGGATAAGCAAGTTAACTTTAAAAACGGCAATGCGGATATTCATCCCTATTTATGTGGTAGGAATGTTACTACGAACTATCACGGGGCCGATTCTTATTCCTATAATATCAGGAGTGATTTCAGGCATAGGTGCAGCGACCGTATTACTCATTGTGAGGACTTGGATTTATAAATTAACGGATGAAGCGGTAGAAGATAAATCATTTATAGTTTCATCGAGATATACCATTATGCAAATCTCGTTAACATTGGCAACATTGTGTGCTGGCCTATTTTTGTCCTTATACAATGATGCGGCAATCGCTTATATCAGCATACTCGTAATTAGCTCTTTATTGCTTTTTATAACACTATTAGTGCGAAATTTTCCTGCCCAAAGAGTCTTTAAAAAGGATAAATTATTTGCGTTGTTTCCGACAGATAAGAAGGTTGCTATTATTTTATATGGTTGCGTGATTTTGTTAGGGGTATCTATTTCGTTAGTTGAACCACTGCTCCCTGTTATAGTCTCTGATCTTGGTTATAGTACGAGTATAACTAGTTTAATCATAAGTGGATATGGACTGATAAAGATAGGCGCTAGTTTTATTTTTCAACATAAACTTTTTTCTGCAAGACCACAAATTACTTTTCTTATTTGTGAATTAATAATAGGTGGTTTATTCATTGCCACAGGTTTAGTCGATGTAAGTTCCATCGTGATTATTAGTATTATCTACTTACTTTCTATAGGAACAGCAGGATTTTTCATATTAAAAGAGATTATGGAATATGAGATGTTACCAAAAAAGGAATTAGCTATTTATTTAGGGCTGCTTCAATCAGCATTTTTGATAGGCGATTCAGTTGGAAGTCCAATAGGTGCGTCGATTTACACCTATTTTGGCTATTCAATGCTATTTATTGTTTTTGGAATAGTAACTAGTTTAGGTGGTATTGTTTATTTCTCTTTATTCTATTGGATGTGGAATGGTTATACTAGAGTGGGCAATAAAAATAAGCGAATTTGAGAAAAGGAGTCCATCATGAAAAGACAGAACTACTCTAAAGAATTTAAATTCCAAGCAGTCAGCCTTATAGTAAAGGAAAAACATCCAGTTCGTTTTGTCTCCAAGTAGTTAGAAGTACATGAAAACATGCTCTATAGATGGGTGTCGGAGTATGGAAAATACGGAAATAGTGCCTTTCCTGGAAATGGAAGTTCTATAAAAGTTCCGAGTTTTTCTGGAGCGAAACCATCACTAGTCTATGCTTGTATTAAAAAGCATTTAAAAGGGAAAGCTTCAATCAAACGACTTTGTTACTACGTAGGTGTTTCATGTTCTGGCTATTATGTCTTTTTAAATCGGAGTCCGTCCAATCTAGAAATAGAAAATGCTGTGTTTAGCGAATACATTCGAAATATTTTCTTTGAACATAAAGGCAGATATGGAGCAAGAAGAATACAAATCACACTAAAAAGAACCTATGATCTTTCTATCAGTCGAAAGTTAATTGATATGTTTCAGCGATTGCCTGAACATAAAGTGAAAACAGTTACTCTGGATAAAGGCAAAGAATTTGCGAAGCACGCCGAAGTTAGCGCTGCGCTTAATGAACTTCCATTCTATTTTGCTGATCCTCATGCCCCTTGGCAACGTGGTACAAATGAAAACACCAATGGTTTATTACGAGAATATTTTCCAAAAAACGAAGATATGACGAAATACTCGCATCAAGAAATTAGTGATTCGATTTATGAATTAAATACAAGACCACGAAAATGCTTGGGTTGGAAAACACCGTATGAAGTTTTCTTTGATACCATGTTGCACTTGACTTGACAATTCAAGGCCAAAAACTTCTCTTTCAAATATAGAAAATGGTAATCGCTTTAAAATTCCTTTAAAGTGTGAGAAGTATTTGTTTTAAGGTGGCGATTAATGACAGAAAGATGGTAAAATATAATTAGGTAGATAAAGAAAATAGATACATATATTCAATTTTAAAGGATAGTGTAAAAAATCATAATAGATAGGGTCTTTCCTATAAAAATAAAGACAACATAAACGTAGCAGGGGGATTATTAATGATTACATCTGAAGAAATTAAGCGTAGACTATGGGACGGAGCGAATGAACTTCGTGGTTCTATGGATGCGAGTCGGTATAAAGATTACATGCTGGGACTGATGTTTTATAAGTTTTTAAGTGATAAGACATTGGAAACATTTAAATCAAATAGTAATTGTGGTCAGTTGTCTGAATCAGAACTAGTGGAAGAATATGCAAAAGCAAGAGCTGATTATGGTGAGAGTTTAGATAAAATGATTCAAGGTGTTTTAGGTTATTTTGTGCTACCGGAATATCTATATCAAACATGGTTGAACGATATTTCGATAGGTGAGTTTGAGGTTCAAAAAGTAATTGATAGTTTAAACAATTTCGAGCGAACAATTGCTGTTTCAGGTGATTCAGATGATTTTCAAGGTTTGTTTTCAAGTTCCACTATTGACTTAACAGATACTGCGTTAGGTAGTAATTTAAATGAACGTAGTAAAAATATAAAAGCGCTAATTGAGTTGTTTCAAGACCTTAACATGGTCGCTTTGCAAAAGGGCGATGTTCTTGGTGACGCGTATGAGTATTTAATTGGTCAATTTGCCATGGAATCCGGAAAAAAAGCCGGGGAATTCTATACACCTAGACAGGTGAGTGAAGTTATGGCACAGATTGCGGCTAAAAATTCTAATATTACTTCTATTTATGATCCGACAGTTGGCTCAGGCTCATTATTACTAACGGTAAAAAAACATTTAAAAGAAGAAGTCCAAAAAGATTTAAACTATTATGGACAAGAAAAAAACACGGCTACATATAACTTAACGCGAATGAATTTATTGCTTCACGGGGTACGGCCTGAGAAAATGAGTGTGAAAAATGGCGACACTTTATCGGAAGACTGGCCAGAAGATCCAAGTCGTCCAGCTGAGGGAGTGTTATTCGATGCAGTTGTGATGAATCCGCCCTATTCACTAGCAAACTGGAATAAATCTAGTTTAAAAGTAAGTGATCCTCGATTTGAAGTAGCAGGTGTACTACCACCAGATTCAAAAGGAGACTTTGCTTTTCTTTTGCATGGGCTCTATCATTTAGGGCAAACTGGAACGATGGCTATTGTATTGCCTCATGGGGTGTTATTCCGCGGAGGAACAGAGGGCGAAATCCGCAAGCGACTACTGAACAAAAATTATATTGATACAATTATTGGACTACCCGGGAATTTATTTACAAATACAGGAATCCCAGTATGTGTTTTAATTTTGAAAAAGAATCGAGCAATTAGTGATCCTGTTCTTGTAATAGATGCTTCGCGAAACTTTATTAAAGTGGGTAAACAAAATGTACTACAAGAAAAAGACATTGCGAGAATTGTGGATACATATGTTGAACGCGCTGAAAAGACTGGATATAGTCATTTAGCTAGTAGAGAAGAAATTATCGAAAATGAGTACAATATGAATATTCCAAGATATGTAGAAGCAATTGATGAAGAAATTCCTCACGATGTGGATGCTCATTTATACGGCGGTATTCCGCAAGCAAACATTGACGAACTAAAAACACTACAGATAACGGTAAAAAATGTGTTGGATAGTTCACTCAAGTCGATTCGTGACGGATATGTTCAATTAGAAAAACCGATGGATGAACTAACGAAAGAAGTACTAACTGATAAAAACATTATCGCTAAATCAGATTTAATACGAGAAAAATCCCAAGTTTTCATTGAGAACTATTGGAAGAAATTACATGAGGTTAATAATATTTTAGATGTCAATCCATTAATGGAGGAAATGTTAGTCGGTATTAAAGAATTACTCTCCTCTTTCGATGGAATAGATGTGTATGATGGATACCAAATTATTGCAGAAGTGTGGAAAAAAGACTTAACACATGATGCTGAGCTTATAGCGGGTGGTGGTTTCTATACAATCGGTCGGACACGTGAAGCTAATATGGTAACTAAAGGCAGCGGAAATAAGAAACGAGAAGAACAGGACGGGTGGATTGGCGCAATTGTACCTAATGAATTAATTGCGAAACACTTATATAGTGAAGAACTCCAAGTCATTGAAGATAAAAAAGCTCGTTTGGCTGCCGTTGAAGCAGAAATTAGTGAGTTGGTAGAAGCAGCTAAAGTGGAAGATAGTGATGAAAATGTCGCCTTATATGAGTCATTAAAGAAAAATACTGAGGGCGAACCACAAGATTCATTTGAAAGCAAAACAGTCAAAGTAGAACTGAAAAAAATAGCGAAAGAAAGCTCTTCTTATGCGTTGTTGAAACAAGTAGATGGGTTAATAGCAGAGAAGTCGGGATTAGGCAAAGAAATCAAAACTAAAGAGAGTGAACTAAAAGAAGCTGTATATGAGCGGATTCTTGTTTTAACCGATGAAGAAATTGATGAATTAGTATTTGAGAAATGGTTTGGCAAAACTGTAAATGATTTAGTGAAGCTAATTGAATTACCGCTTAAAAAGGAATTAAATATTCTAGAACAGCTGCATAAGCGCTATGCAGAAACACTGGATGATCTTGATGAAGAGAGTACAAAATTAGAAGCGGAATTAGAAAAATTGATGAGTGAACTGGTGGTGAGGTAGATGTCGGATAGTAAAAAGAATGCGCCTAAACGAAGGTTTGAGGAATTTAGTAATGCTAATGATTGGGAACAGCGTAAGTTGGGTGATTTAGGTTCTGTTGTTATGAATAGAAGGATTTTCAAAGAGGAAACTGCCGATAAAGGAGATATTCCTTTTTATAAAATAGGTACATTTGGAGGTAAAGCAGATTCTTATATTACTCGGGAAAAATTTGAAGATTATAAATTGAAATATCCCTATCCAGAGACTGGGGATATCTTGATTTCTGCTTCTGGAAGTATTGGGAGGACAGTTGAATATAATGGCGAGGAAGCATATTATCAAGATTCCAATATTGTGTGGTTAAAGCATGATAAACAACTCTATAATTTGTTTTTAAAGCAATTTTACTTCATCGTGAAGTGGAGTGGTGTTGAAGGGACAACAATCAAACGACTATATAATAAAAATATTTTGGAAACTGAAATCAACATTCCAAGTATCAATGAGCAAAAAGAAATAGGCGGTTTTTTCAAACAACTCGACAACACTATCGCTCTTCATCAACGTAAGTTAGAAAAAATAAAAGCATTAAAAACTGCTTATCTGTCAGAAATGTTTCCAGCAGAAGGAGAAAGTAAACCGAAACGCCGATTTGCAGGATTTACTGATGATTGGGAACAGTATAAGTTAGGGGACTTGATAGACAAGCAAATAAAGGGGAAGGCACAATTAGAAAAGTTATCTAAGGGCACTGTGGCATATTTGGATACCTTCACCTTGAATGGAGGTAAAGCATTTTTGACTGATGGTCACGAGGATGTCGTGGAAACTGATATACTAATATTGTGGGATGGTTCAAAAGCAGGAACGGTTTACATCGGATTTAAAGGTGCATTAGGCTCTACACTAAAAGGATATAGAACAAGTATAAATGAACAATTTGTTTATCAATTTTTGAAGTATAACCAAGAAAATATTTATAATAATTATCGTACTCCAAATATACCGCATGTTCAAAAAGATTTTCTAGATGTATTTAAAATAAGTATTCCAAAATCCGTTGAGCAAGCTAAACTTGGATCCTTTTTCAAACAACTAGACAACACTATCACTCTCCACCAACGCAAACTACAAAAATTACAAAACATCAAAAAAGCATACTTAAACGAAATGTTCATTTAGAACGGGGGATGAATCATGGGACACACGATAAAAAAAGCATCCGAAAAAGCTTTTCAAGAGAATTTTGTGAAAGGACTTCAAAATTATAAGTGGGATGCACCAGATTTTTTAGATGGAAATAAACAAAAAGTAACCGTGAATGATTTAATTAATCACTGGCGAGGAGAACTCAACCGGCTTAACGCTGATCAACTAGAAGGAGTTCCTCTGACTGATGGCGAATTTAAACAAGTAATGTCGAAAGTAAACAAAATAAAAAACAGCTATGACGCCGCAAAACTCCTAGCTATTGAAGAAGGCAAAGGGAAGATTGACGGAATTTATCGAGATGATAATCCGAAAGTGACAAGAAAACAAATAACTTTAACTATTTTCAAAAAAGCCGAGGTTCGTGGCGGTGAGTCGAGTTACAAAATAGCGCGTGAAGTTGAGGCGCCAATGACCGATGAAAAAGACAAAACAAATAGATTTGATATTATTTTATTAATTAATGGATTACCTTTAATTAATGTAGAACAAAAACGTGCTAATAAGCCTTTGGATGAAGCGTTTGAACAATTCAAGCGTTATTACCGGAACGGGGAATATACCAATAATTTTATGGCGTTTTCACAGATGATGGTAATGACAACAGAGATAGAAACGCGCTATTTTGCTACTCCGAAATCAATAAAAGATTTTAATCAGAGTTTTGTTTTTCACTGGTCAGACAAAAATAATAAGCCAATGAATAACTGGAAGCAAATCGTTGCCAATTTTCTTATGATTCCTATGGCGCATCAAATGGTTGGGGATTATTTGATTATTGATGAAGCAAAAGAAGAAGAAAATAAACGACATATGCTTATGCGCCCATACCAAGTGTATGCGCTTCAAGCAGTCGAGGGCGCGGCATTTGGCTGGGATCAAGAAGATAAAATCCCACATGGCGGGTTTGTTTGGCATACCACAGGTTCTGGAAAGACTATTACAAGTTTTAAAACAGCCCTTTTTCTGTCAACGCGCGCTAGTTTTAACAAAGTAGTCTTTCTGGTTGATAGACGTGAACTGGATAGTAGAACCACTGCAAATTTTAAATCCTATGCTGCTTTTGAATCTGTTTCAGTAGATGATACAGAGTACACATCTCATTTAAAAAAAGAGCTTAAATCTTCTAAAGCGGGTATTATCGTGACTACTACATTCAAATTGAACAGCTTAGTAGGGCAATTGGAAGAGGCACATGATCACAGTTTAGCAGACAAGAAATTCGTATTTATTATTGATGAAGCCCACCGCACAACCATGGGACAGATGATAGGGACTATCAAAAAATATTTTAAGAAAAATGGCTTATTCTATGGATTTACAGGAACACCGCTTTTTGACGAAAATGAAGTAAAAGGGAAAGTTAATCATAAAAGTGAATTAATTAACACAACGGAAAAATTATTTGGAAAAGAATTACATAAATATACAATTGATGAAGCGATTGCAGATGGGAATGTATTAGGCTTTAATGTGGATTATATTAATACAGGTGAATTTGAAAATTATGATGCATTACGTGATAAACTCATTGAGCGAATGCTATTAGAAAAACCAGATTTAGGCGTCAAAGAAACAAATCGATTAGTGTATCAATATTCAGAGCTAGAAGTAGAAAAAGCAGCAGTTAACAAAGGTCTACTTGCTTATCACGATGATACACATATCCCAAGAGTCGTCGAAGAAATCCTTACTAACTGGGAGACGCAATCACAAGCCCAGACATTTAATGCAATACTCACAGTTGCCTACAAAAAGAGAGTAATTGCCTATTATAATGAATTTAAAAAGCAACAACAATCAAGTGATAAAAAAATAAATATAGCGATGACATTCAGTTTTGGCAGTGAAAATGATCCCGATAATGTAGCTCCAGAAATTATCAAGAAAATGTTCAACGATTATGCAGAATTCACGGGTATCGAGTTTGTAGCAGGTGATAAAAAACATGGAGAGACTGCCTATTTTGAAGATGTCGTAGAAAGGGCAACTCGTGGTGGTAGTGGTCGAAATGAGAAAAATATTGATTTAATCATTGTCGCAGATCAGTTGTTAACAGGCTATGATTCTAAATACCTTAACACCTTGTATGTAGATCGTTATTTAAAACTTCAAGGCTTAATTCAAGCTTATTCACGCACCAATAGAGTACTTGATAAAAGAAAAGAGTTTGGCAGTATCGTAAATTTCCAATATCCAAGAATGACAGAAGAAGATGTAAATAATGCGTTAAAATTATATGGAAGTGGTGGAAAAAGCAGTTTAGCCATCGTGGATTTATATGAAACGGCTGTTGAAAAGTTAAAGATAAAATTGAATGAAATGACCTTAACATTATCCGACCCAACTGCATGGGCCACGCTTGAGAATGACGAAACAGGAAAACAAGCATTTCTAAAAGCGTTTAAAGATGCAGCGATACAGTGGAGAACGGTAGAACAGTACTATGAGTATACATGGAATGAAGCCACTTTTGGCATAGATGAACATACATGGCTACTTTACGTGGGAGCCTACAATAATTTGACGAAAGAAGATCAAACTATATCGGAGGAATCGATTAGTGAGCCACTTCCTGGAAAAACAAAGTTATCCCGTAACCAAAAAATTGATGCAGCACATATTTTAAGCTTAATTGATTCGAAAGTAGATTCAAGTGGTACGACGCAATTTGCAGATAAAGAAACATTACGTCTTATTTATGAAGATATTCAAGAACTTAGTAATAGAGGGGAACACACTCAGGCGATGTTATTAAAAGACTTTGTAGAACAGGAGCTAATCCCAGGGAAAATAACGAGTACTATCACTTTTGATGACGCTTTTGAGGCTTGGAAGAAAGAGCAAGAGCAGGTAGTTATTCAAACCTTTGCCAAAGAATGGGGAATCGTAAATCAAGAAGCGTTACTAGCTAAGTCTGTCATGAGCTATTCTGAAACCCAGCCAGAAATTATCCCTTATTTTGAGGATTTAATTGGTAGTGTAGAATATGAACTGGCAGAAAATAAAGTTGCTGAAAATCAATTAGAACATAACATAAAACTACGAGAAAAAATGCCTGAATGGATTGCGGAGACAAGACAAAAGTATAATTGATTGGAATAAGACCAGAGAAACTAATAATAACAGAGAAAGCGGGTCTTAACATGAATAAAGACTGGACAAAATTAAAGCAGTCAGCAAACGGTCTGCCAACATTTGATTCCATCATTCCATATATTTTAGAAGTGTTAAAAAACGGGGAAGAGGCAACAATTAACACGATTAGAAATAGAGTATATGAGTACTTAAATATCCCAGCGGAAATTAAAATGGTCATCTATCCAGAAACAAATGATTTTATACTTGCTAATCGCTTTAGTTTTGCATTAAGTGAACTTTATAAAGCGGGAGCATTGTGTCGTCCTAAAAGAGGGATTTACCAAATAACAGCGTCGGGTAAATATTTGTTAAAAATGAAAGGTGATAAACTAACTAAAAAAATGTTGGAAGCAGAACCAGATTATATTAATTATATTAAAGAGTTGTCAATTAGAAATGAGCGCAAAGGAATTTCGACAAATGTTAGTGAAGATATTGAAAAAGAAAATCCTAAAAAAGAAGTTGGGAACATTATTGACAATTTGAACAATGAAGTTTCGATTGAGTTGCTAGATAAAATTCGAAATAGTAATCCTTATTTTTTCGAGCAACTTGTTGTTGATTTACTTAGCAGAATGGGATACAGCGGGGAGGGAGGAAGTGCTAAAGTAACTAGTCGATCCAATGATGGTGGGATCGACGGGATTATTAATCAGGATCCACTTGGTACAAGTACAGTATATCTTCAAGCTAAAAGATACAAAGAAGATAATAAAATAAACCGTGCTGACGTACAATCATTTTATGGCGCGTTAGCAAGTGTGAGGGCAGATAGAGGTGTATTTATTACAACATCCAGCTACACAAATGGAGCAAAAGAATTCGCTACAAATCAAGGGATAGTGTTAATCGACGGGATTCAATTAACAGAATTAATGCTTGAATATAAAGTAGGAGTGGAAGCTGAGAATCAGTATACGATATTCCGAATTGATAATGATTATTTTGAGTTGAATAATGTGTAAATAGAGAAAAATAAAGCTTTAACGAGATGAATTCAAACATAAGGTAGGGGACAGACATGAAAAAACTAGAGCTAAAAGCCATGGAGATTATTGAATTTTGGCGATTGATAGAATTTTTGAATCAGAAAGCTTTTCCAGTTCAAAGTAAAGATGAAAGGAAAATCCAAATATCAACGCCAGAAGAAATAAACCAAAACAAGTTGACTGTATTTGAAGAAATTACAAGTCAACAAACTATTAAAGAAAAAATTCAAGCTAATGAAAAGCTAAATGAACAATTACCAATTACTAGTACCAACTTTCATATTTTAGTTGGCCGAATGGAAAGAAAAGTAATTATCGATACACTTTATCAAAAATTTAAGGATAGAGATACAGTTGAAAATAATCCAGAAAAAATTGCTATGTATGCTTTAAAAGTTAATGCGGAAGGAAAATACATCAAAGGTTCACTTCGGTTATCTCCTCTGTTATGGGGAATGACGATTTGTTGTTATTATCCTGATAAACTTAAAACCAAGCTGAAGCTGGAAGAATATTATAAAACAATTGCTATAATTGAAGCAAAATTTTTCTCTGAAGACGAAAATGAAAATGAAATTACCACCGATATATTAGAAGATATATATAATTATATTCTAAAGTGCTTTGTAAACAACTATATACATGCAAATAAAAACAATTATGCAGCATATTGCAATAAGCTGATCTATACATGTTTTAAGAATCAAGAAGAATTTGATAAGTACGATGAAACTTTGGAAGACCACAGTGAACTTATGTTGGGATTTTTTCAAAGTGATTTTGAGATGGTGTTAAATAAATTAAAAATAGAGGGAGGCAATAGTGATTTTATAAATTATGTAACCTCGCTTTACGAAGAAGGAAAACAAAAAAATCTAGAACAAAATCGAAGAAATATCAGGCAAGATGATAACCTTCTATATAGTATTTTAGATCCGTTGAAAAGTCCTAAGGGGAAATGGCCTTCTAAATATTCACCAGTTTTAATGCAACAAGTAGCGATAAATGCTTATCTGCAGAATAAAGAAAAAATATTCTCTGTTAATGGCCCTCCAGGAACTGGTAAAACAACCTTACTTAAAGAATTGATAGCGCACAATGTGGTGGAGAGAGCGGCACTTTTTACTGAGTATAAAAAAGCTGATGATGCCTTTGAAACTTTATCTTTTCGAGATGGAGGGAAAAGATTTAATTCCTATGATAAGTTTTATAGCCGTTATTATGATTTGAAAAATAGTAACATAAATGATTTTAGCATGTTAGTCACTTCATCCAATAATGCAGCTGTTGAAAATATTACTAAAGAATTACCAGATTACAAGGAATTGATGAATGGTATTGAGTCAGAGGAAACTGCTGAAATTAAAAGTTTATTTGACCAACACAAGCAGCAATCTGTACTTTCTTTTAATATAAGTAGGCGGGATAGAGATAATAAAGTTAACCGGGGATTAGTAAAAAGAAAAGACGTTTATTTCACTTTGCTTGCACACCTTTTAAAACACAACAATGATAAACTGGAAGATAAGGAAATTTTAGACGAGTGGGGGATTATTTCAGCACCTCTCGGAAAACGAGCAAACTTAGCAAATTATTATTATCAAGTAATGATGCCAATAATTAGTCATAAAGATGATACAAAGAAACTTCAAAAAGACTTTGAAATTGCTAAGAGAAAATTCAAAAACCAATATCAAAAAGTTCAAGAGTTACAACAAATACTACATGAGAATACAAAAATTAATGAAAATAAAATAATCAAATTGAGAGAGATAGATCATAAAAGTAAACATATCTATGACAAAATTAGTAAGCAGCTTAACAAAATTGAATATTGGAAAAGAGAAGACATAAAATCCAAACAAGAAATAAACCAATTTGCCTCAGAATTAAAGCAAGCTAGTTTTCAATTTGAAAGGGAAAAGAGCAAATTGATTTCCTTAAAGGCAGAAACAAATGTCTTTGAAAGAAGAAAAAGTGAAATTACACATGAAATAATCAAATTAGAGGATAAAAGAAAGCTTAGAGAGATTTTATTGCAAAAATTTGTGAAAAGTCAGCGTTTATTGGAAATAGAGAACTTGAAGGTGGAGCTATTTGCTATAAGCGAAAATGAAAAGCTGGCAATTGTAGCTGAACGGCAGCAAAGTGGAATTATTAGCAATCAAAAAAAGAAGGTAAATGAACTAGAACAACGTAAATCTTTTTTAGAAAATAAATGCATAGATTGTCAACGTGAGATTAACTTGTCTACACACCAAATTCAATGGAACCGAACTGAGCTGATAAAACTTAAGAAGGATGCAGAGATTGTTGAAGTGGAGAGTATGCAAGCTTTGAAAAACTTAGAAAATAATGGAACTGTGTTATTAGATAATGAGTTTTTTAACAAACTTCATGAGCAAAATGTAACAGTTCAGTTAGAGGCACAACTCTCAAATCCATGGACAACAAAGCAATACGATAGAGAAAGAGAGAAACTATTTTATTTAGCATTACAAGTAAATAAACACTTTGTCCTGTCTTCAAAAAATGTGAAAGCAAATCTAGTGAATTTAAGTTATTTATGGGGTTTTAAGAAAAATACTGATGAAGAATTTTGCCATTTTTCTGCTAGAGATAGGAAGTCCTCTTTTAAGGCGCTTTTAAATACCCTCTTTCTTGTAACACCAGTTATATCAACAACGTTTGCTTCAGTAAGCCGCTTTTTAGCTGATATTGATGAACCTGATAGTTTAGGACAATTAATTATAGATGAAGCTGGGCAAGCAACTCCTCAAATGGCAGTCGGTGCACTTTGGAGGTTTAAAAAAGCTATAGTTGTAGGTGATCCTAAACAAGTAGAACCGATTGTGACAGACGATATACGACTTTTAATGGAACTGTTTGCGAGAGAAGAGCTCTCATGGTACAAAGGGAAATTGATTTCAGTACAAAGTTTTGCTGACAGTTTGAATTATATTGGGAGCTATTTATCATCAAATAATCAAAGTGAAAAACAGTGGATTGGCTGTCCGTTAGTCATTCACCGACGTTGCTTAAATCCAATGTTTACTATTTCAAATAAATTATCATATGACAACACAATGCTTTTTCAAACGGCAAAACCTAAAGAAAATATAAAAAGCGGATTGGTTATGTCAAAATCAATGTGGTTTTCTATTACTGGTAGTGAAGTAGGTAACAAAAATCATCATGTGCCAGAACAAGCCAACAAAGCAGTGGAAATTGTCGAAGAAGCCTTTAGAAAACAAAATGGAGAAGCAGATATTTATATTATCTCGCCTTTTACATCAGTAATCAGGGGATTTGTAAGAGAAGCACAAAAATCACCTATTTTAAATAAATACGGTAAGGTGGGATTGGATTCATGGTTAAATAGCCATTGTGGAACTGTGCATAAATTCCAAGGAAAAGAAGCAAAAGAAGTAATATTCTTGCTGGGCTGTGATGGGACAGCTAAAGGAGCGGTTAACTGGGTAAATGAAAATATTGTAAACGTAGCAGTGACAAGGGCTAAATACCGATTATATGTTATTGGGGATGTAGCCATTTGGAAGAAAAATCATTCTATGCTTATTGTTCAAAATGAGTTGGAGATAATGAATCCCCGTGCGTATGAGCCTGCCCCAACTTGATAAAGAAATGGTGAAATCAAAACAAGAGGAGATGAGTGCAAATTTTTGAAGGAACTAGTTTTAGATTCAAATTTACTTACTTTATAACGGCAATGGCACCGGCATATATTTTATTTGGATTGCAAGTACAAATGCAGCAGAAAGCAGGTGATGATGCGACGAGCTACTGGGTTATTGGTACATTCTTATTAATATCAGTATGTATGTTGTTTTGTTTAAAAAAGCTATTGAATAAAAGATATAAGGAGAAGAGTGGACTTAATTTAAAGCTAACGATTAAAAATAAAAGACAAATTGTTAAAAAAAACGGCGATGTCGTTGCATTTTTAATGGGAACTATCTTACCTTCAGTTTTGGTTATTGATGGACATACGAAAGAGACACTGGTTATATTTGTAATTTTGCAAGTCTTAATATTTATTTTAACAACTAGAAGTTCCAATGTATTTCCGAATATAGTATTAATGTTAGCAAAGGTGGATATTTATGAGTTAGATGACGGGAAGTATATTTTAACTTTAAATGAGAGATTAAAAACATCTGAAAGCTCAACGATGATTGTCAGTTTAGGTGATTCTGAATTTTGTAATACATATTTAATTGCTGAGGAGAATAGAAAATGAATTATTTTAATGCATGGATTGGGATGAATAGGAATAGTAGGCTAGATAGATTGCAATTACTGTACATGGGTCAAAAAGATAGAGATAGAATAGTTAATCATTTGGAGAATATTTCTGAACTTTTAAATATAGGAGATTTAAAAAAGTATTCAAGTGAGTCGTTATTGTTTGATGATGGGTATTATATCCGTTTGGATGAAATGGGTGAGAATCATTTTTTGGATGATTTTGCAGATCATATACTAATACCCGATAAGTTAGGTGCATATGGTGATACAATTCCGATTAGTAACAACAAAAAATACAGAAAGAATATAGACTTAGATAAAGATAAATTCAAATTTTTAATTTTAGAGTCAACTAAGGATTTATTGTTTTTACCTATCCAGTCAAGAGGACTTGTTAGGCCAAAAACAATTATGAGAATTCCTACAGGATCAAGTACAGGAAATAAAAGTGTTGTTTATGATATAGGAGCAGGAGTTACTGTCCCTACAACTGTTTGCGCTCAATTTAATAAGGATAAGAATTGTCTTTATGTATTTAATAACATTGATTTTGAGATGATGTTAGGTACTTTTGAACAGAAAAAAACGGTTGCACAAAAGAATCTTTTGAAGTTTAAAGGAAAGGAATTCAAAGTTGGAACAGAAAAATACTCTGTAGAATTTGAGAAATACGAAAATATAGAAAAAGCTATATTAAATAGCAAAAGAACTACGGTAAGGCTCTCTAAATTTGATGAAACTGGTACAGATTTCGATATAAACAAAATCCAGAAAGCTGTAAAAAGGTTGCCTGAAACTAATCAAGTATCTTTTTGTAATGAGCGCAAAGTAATAGAGGTAAATGCGGAAAATTATAAAACATTTATTGGAATTATTCATAACTCTATTGTTGAAAGATTAATTTCTGGTGAGGTTGGAGTAATTTAATTAATTTACTGTTTAGAGGAGATAAATAAATGAAGACTAAAAGAGTGAATGGCTGGGAGATAATATCTAGTTTAGATGTGCGGATTTATGAAGATGAGGCGGGAGTTGCGATTTTGGTCGACCGGGAAGAATTTGGGGATCAAAGCGTGGTTATTTTGGATTTTGATGAGGATAGTGTTGTTGTTAAATCAATTTCACATTTGACGAAAAAGGTTCGGATTTCGCTTGATAGAAAGGTGTTTATTGATTGGCGGGATGAGTATTTTGGGGAAATTGTGCAGAATATGGATATAGTGGAGTTCGAACGGGATTAGCTTGTAAAACATAAAAAAGGAGAGCAACGAGATGAGCAAAAAGGTAGTAAGTATTATTTTATTAGGGATGTTACTTGTGTTAGTAGGTTGTGGTAAAGAGATTATTGATAGTAAATATACGGGACAGTGGAAGTTGGAATCGTCTGGTATCGGTATGAGCGATGGATCAAATTACAAGGAAACAGCTGATTCGGAAAATGTCAGCCTTGATTTGGATATTGATGCGAAAGGGAATGTAAAAGAATTGTATATAGATGATGCAGTCGCTATAACCAATTCTTATAAATTAAAGGAAAAAGGTGACGATGAGTATCAATATGATGGCCCAATAGTTAGTAAAAGAGCCTATAGTTATGAGACGGAAAGTGAAAAAGAGAAAGTGCAGTCTGATTTGGCAGCTCTTAAAGCGAAAGATAATATTAAGATAACAAAAAGTGAACAAAAGGGCGATGAGTATCGTATCGAGCTCAAAGGTGATGAAGATAATTTTGTGCTTTCTTATGAAATTCAAAGTGAAAAATTAATTGTGAAAAAAGTAGATAACAAAGAAAAAATCTTAATAAAGGAAACATATAAGCAAAATTAAACTTTAAAAGTGGAATCGAAAACCCATTATCTTTACTTATTTTTTAAAATTAATAATAAAAACTATTCTTTTGAGATTTTTTCAGAAGGATAGTTTTTTTGCTGGAAGAGCGATTATTATAGTTAAATTTAGAATAAACTTACATTCTTAGGTATAATGTGTAGGAGAAGGAGTGAACCAAAATGACAAACACACTAAAATCTAGCTATCAAAAAACAAAATATAAACTAAGTGGCAACGGTCCACGCAACATCAGCGTTTTAAAAGAAGCTTTTCAAAATGTGGATGAAAATCTAGAAAGTGACATTTATGGAAACGGAGCTATCATTGAAAACTTTCAAACAAAAATGGCAAAAATCCTCGGCAAAGAAGCAGCAGTGTTTTTCCCAAGTGGAACAATGGCGCAACAAATTGCATTGCGGATTTGGGCAGACCGCCAAGAGAATCAGCGTGTGGCCTATCATCCACTATCCCACTTGGAAATTCACGAGCAAGATGGACTAAAAGAATTACAGCAAATTAAGCCAATATTACTTGGTGAGGCAACGAGGCTTTTAACGATAGAAGATATTAAAAAACTGCAAGAGCCAGTCTCAAGCATTTTACTTGAACTGCCTCAACGTGAAATCGGTGGACAGTTACCTTCCTTTGAAGAATTAAAAGAAATCTCGGAATATTGTAAAGCACAAGGAATCGCACTACATCTAGATGGAGCCAGATTATGGGAAGTAACGCCATTTTATCAAAAAACTACAGAAGAAATTTGCGCGCTATTCGATAGTGTGTATGTGTCATTTTATAAAGGAATTGGTGCAATTGCTGGAGCTGTTTTGGCTGGAGATGCTGATTTCGTGCAAGAAGCAAAAATTTGGAAACGTCGATATGGCGGGGATCTGATTAGTTTGTATCCCTATATTTTGTCGGCAGATTATTATTTTGAGCAGCGGATTGGGAAGATGAATAGTTATTATCAGGCGGCGAAAAAATTAGCAGAGCGGTTTAATGCTTGTGCTGGTGTAAAAACAGTTCCGGAAGTGCCGGTTTCGAATATGTTTCATGTACACTTTGAGCAATCTATTAATGAAATAGAACCAAAGCTTGCTGAAATCCAAGACGAAACTGGTGTTGGGATTTCGGGGAATTTGCAGGAGAAACTAGAGAATAAGAGCGGTTTTGAGATTTCTGTTGGAGATTCAGTTGAGGAAATTCCAGAAGATATTTTAGTGAAGCTATTTGAACTCTTAGAGGATAGTTTTAGATAGTTTTTATGGAATCAATACTTTGATTAAGTGTTGATTTTTTTGTAGGTAGAATTTATTTTATCTCAGAAAATAGCATGTGTACTAGTTATCTCATATAAAAGGATAACTAGCCATATTATTCCTCTTTTTAAAAGAAAATGTAACTAAATATTCACAATTAAAGTAGTTATTTTTTATTATAATAGAGATAGGGAAGATAATAGATAAAATAAAAACATAAGGGATGATATGATGAGCATTATTAACAGTAATTTTAGGAGTTTGGGATCATACATAATGGAAAACGTTTACAAAATACCTAATTATCAAAGGGAGTATTCATGGGAAGAAAGTGAACTAGAAGATTTATGGATGGATCTAAATCAAATTATAAACAAAGAAACAGAAAGTCATTTTTTTGGACAAATTGTTATACATGTGGATAAAAAAGAAAATGATAAACTAATAATTGATGGACAACAACGAACTAGCACAGCTGTTATTTTTTTAGCAGCGATGCGAGATTTATTTACGGAAATAAATAATGAGGGCTGGCCTGATGCGAGATTTGATTCTGATGATATTACTACAAAATTTATTGGAAGATATACTCAAAATAGGGACGAAAGGAAGCTATTTCTTGGTGAAAGTGACAAGGAATTTTTTTCGAGCAGAATACAGTCAGTGTCTTCTGAGCCACACGAATTAAAAAACCTGACTAAATCTCAAAAGAGAATAGATTCAGCGTATATTTATTTTTATAATAAATTAGCGGAATCTATCGAATTGACTGAAACTCTTGAAGGTAAATATACTATTTTAAAAAAATATTTTAGTTATTTTACAGAGAAATGTACAGTAATGTTTGTTGAAACAGATGATGTAAATGAAGCATTTATTATATTCGAAACTCTAAATGCTAGGGGAAGAGATTTAGAAACAGCAGATTTATTGAAAAATCATTTATTTAGAGTAGCTAATAAGAAAATTGACATTGTGAAAGAAGATTGGCAACAAATGTTAGATAATTTGGGTAAAATTGACACTACCAAATATATAAGACACTTTTGGAATTCACAAAACTTGTTTATTAGAGAAAAAGACTTGTACAAAGTAATTAGAAAAAAAGTAACAACAACACTTGAAGCAACAAATTTTATGAAAGATCTATTAAGACTATCTGAAGTGTATAGTGGCATGGTGAATCCAACAGAAGATAATTTTTTCGACGCTAATATTCAACAAGTGTTAGAAAATATAAAAATACTAGGTGCTAAATCATTCTACCCCATTATATTAGCTATGGTGAAAAAAAACTTTGATTCAAAGGAAATTTGTGAAGTTCTTACTGGTGTGGAAGTGTTGATAGTTAGGAATTTTGTTGTATCAGGATTGGTAGCTAATAAATATGAAACAGAATTTTCAAAAATAGCATTCAGAATTTATCAAGAAGACATTAGTGAAGTTGAAGAAATTATGAATTTATTAGGTAAGAACACTGTAACAGACAATGATTTTATACATAACTTTTCTAATTTTGAAATAAAAAATAAGCCTAGTATAAGATATATTTTGAAAAAAATTAATGACAGTTATTCTAAGGAAGTAGCTGTCTTAAATGATAATAACAAAATTCATATTGAACATATAATGCCAGTAAAAGCAAATGACTGGGATATTCTTAAAGAAGATCATGGAGAATATTTGTGGAAATTAGGAAATCTTACTTTACTTGGTGGGGAGTATAATAAAAAATCTACCAATAAAGTATTTAATGAGAAAAAAGGAGTCTATGAATTTTCACAAGTTCAGTTGACGAAAGAGTTGTTAGAATATGAAGAATGGACCATAGAGACAATTCAAGAACGGCAAAAAAACTTAGCTGAGGTTGCGGTTAATATTTGGAAGGTGTAATGAGTTTATGTTTAGCTGAATTTTTGAAGGGGGTTAAAACAATTGTTATCTATATAAAATTAATTATAGTATGATTTTATATATTGGTCAAAATTTATTTAGGCTAAATTTAAACTTTTGCAGTTCTTATCTCCAAAATCAGAAAGCCATTTTATTTGAATATTGTTGTAATTTTATATGAAAAATAAATATAGAGCCAAATAGAGTAGTTATCTTTTATTGGCTCTATATTTTATTTCAATCAGTAAATGCTTCAAATAAATATGCAGAAATCTCTTCTTCTAAGTTATTTGGATTTGGAATTAATATTTTCTGGATCTGCAATCTATTTTCTTCAATATAACGAGATAAGTCTGGTTTTTCTGAAAGATTTTCATACTCATTCTCTGTGATAATCAAATTTATTTTAGTAGCATTTTCTGGTATTTTATGCATTTGTAAATATTTTTGAAAAACCACTTCTGGATGTGATAATTCCCACATTCCACGTAATCTTAAATTTGAAATACCAAGTGGATCTACTTTTTTTATTCGACCAAACTCTTTAGTATCAACAAATATAGCATCTGGAAGGTCTACCACGGCTTCTTTAACACTTTCTTTTAAATCTAAATATATTGATTCGCTTGCAATAAAAGTATTTCCATATGCTAGCCATAATCTAAAAAGCTTGTCATCTTTTTTATTCAAATTGCCTATTACATATACAACTTCTTTTTTTTCCCACTGTGATTCTGTAATTAGTTCTTTAATGGGAAGGTTTTGAGTATCAGGATAGATATATGCTTTCGGAAATGAACTATTAAGTGCTAAATTACCAGTACCAACACCATTCATTTTTTTGGGTTCAACTCCCACACCTTCTTTAATAATAAAGTCAGGGAAGTTAGAGCTGTTTCCTTTCCAACTTAAATATTTGTCATAGTATTTTTCTTTATCAACTTCATGTTGATATGCAGATGCTCCGGTACAAAACATATCTTTCACAAAAAATTCTAATGAATCGCCTGCTGCGTTTGCAGTGCCATTACTTCTGAAAATTGGTGTTAACCTACAAGAATTTCTGTCTAATATATTATTTAAAGCAATTAATACATTTGAATATTCGCTCATTTAATATCACCATAGCCTTTTATTTAGTAAATAACTTTCTATATTATCTCATGAAATAATGTACTGGCCAATACAAAAAAAATATGTTATGATTAGATATTATATTTACTAGATAGGAGATTGAAATTTGAAAGATATGATTACTGAATCCAAATTCACTTCATCTTCAACATTATCAACACAAGAAATAAAAAAAGTACTTCTTTCAAAGATTGAAGATGAAAATAAAAAAATAAAAAACCTCTCTGTCCCTGAAATTAATTATTCAGATCTTAATTATGATAATAAAAAAGTTAATGTAGTCAGCCTTTTTTCAGGTGCAGGTGGACTGGACTTGGGACTAGAGCTAGCTGGCGTATATGCAAGAAAAGATAGAAAAGAACAGCCTTTAGAACTTTTGAATAATTATCGCCGATACAAAGAAATTAGAAAAGAAAGTTTGTTTAATATTGTTTATTCAAACGATATGTTTAAAGAAGCTAATGAGACATATTTAGCCAACTTTCAAAGTAATATTTTAAAACAAGAATTAGATATTCGAAAAATACCTAATTTTCCTAAATGTGATTTAATGATTGGTGGGTTTCCGTGTCCTGGTTTTTCAGCAGCAGGTCCCAGATTAATTGACGATGAAAGAAATTTCTTATATATCCACTTTATTCGTGCGCTTGTGCAAAGTCAGCCTGAATTTTTTGTGGCAGAAAATGTTAAGGGGCTAATAACTTTAGCTAAAGGAGAAGTTTTTAATCAGGTTATTCAAGACTTCTCCTCAGCGGGGTACAAAGTAAAAGCATTTCTTGTTAATTCAAGAGATTATGGTGTTCCGCAGCTAAGAGAGCGTGTTTTTTTAATTGGCACGCATGAAACCAAGCAACCTGATTTTGAGTATCATCTTCCTGCTCCAACAAATGGTACAGAAAAAGGAATGTCACCGTTCGTAACTTTAAGAGATTCTATTTTTGATTTATTAGATAATCCAGGAGATTCTTATGAAGGAAGCTTTTCTTCAATGTATTTATCAAGAAATAGAAAAAAGACATGGGAGGATCAAAGTTTTACTATTCAAGCTTCTGGACGACAAGCTCCCTTACATCCATCTGGTAAGCCAATGGAAAAACTTGATAAAGATATTTGGCAATTAGTAGGTGATACAAATAGAAGATTATCAGTGAAGGAAGTAGCTAGAATTCAAACTTTTCCAGATTGGTTTGAGTTTTCAGCAGGAAGAAATATTAAAGTTTCAAAAAATCATAGATTAAATCAACAGTATAAACAAATTGGAAACGCAGTTCCCGTTAAGCTAGCATTTGAAATGTTGCTCCCTATTGCTAATTATATGAATGAACAAAAGAAATAGACATTGTACTAGTAATGTGTTTTTTATCAAAGAAACTAACTCACTAACATGAAATAAAAAGCATCAATTGTTAAACTCGAGTGAAGTGAATTTAACAAGAGGTGCTTTTTGCAAGATAATGAGAATAAAGTATCTAAATGAAGCGAAAAATAGCTGCGATTACCTCAATCATAGTTCGGTTCTAAGAAAATCAATGCCACTTTTTATCACACAAGTATGTTTATAGTTAGTTTTCATGCTTATTTTTGATAATGCAAAGTGATCAAGTGTGAGGAGCGGGAAATGGTCATTTGAGTAGAATGTTTTCAATATAGTATATTTCTAGAAAATTTTCACTTGATGAATGTGCCGATCTATCATTTGGGGCTAATAATATTGATAAAACTAATCTAATTGTCTGAAATAAATTAGTTTAAATATTGAAATTAAAAGGAGACCACCCATGGCAAACTAATCATCGACGCCGACGATTTTGGCTTACTCAAAATGGCGCCAGACGAAATTGCTGAAATGCATTTTGATGTAGGTTTTCTCGATCAATTTGTACTTGATAATTCTTCTTATACCTTAATGCGATGTCGTGAACTGGCGACAATTTGCGACGTTCGAGTGCGAGACTGGCTTGAAAAAAATGGTTGTCAGTTGATTTCATTTGCGGATCTTGTGAAATAAATCAAGTTGACTGTGATAATATCAGCGAGCTCTATATAAAAAAATGAGGTTGGCCAATTAAATCGGCCAACCTCGGTTTTTATTCTATTACAAATCTTCCCCATTATTCGCAATCACATTTTTGTACCAATCAAAGCTCTTCTTCTTATAGCGATTAAGCGAGCCACTACCATCATTATTACGATCCACATAAATAAAACCATAACGTTTCTTCATTTCAGCAGTAGAAGCACTAACTAGGTCAATACAACCCCAAGAAGTGTAACCCATTAACTCAACGCCGTCTTTAATCGCTTCTTTCACTTGCGATAAGTGGGAGCTCAAATAATCAATCCGGTAATCGTCATTAACTGTAGGGTTTCCGTCAGCATCTTCTTCTAATTTATCAATAGCACCAAGACCGTTTTCAACGATGAAAAGTGGTTTTTGGTATCTATCCCAGAAGTCGTTTAGAACAACACGTAGCCCTTTAGGATCGATTTGCCAACCCCATTCGGATGCTTCTAGGTAAGGGTTTTGTACGCCGCCTAGGATGTTTCCTGCGCCTTCTTTACGTTTTGACTCATCGGCTGTTTCGGTTGTGCTCATATAGTAGCTGAAAGAGATGAAGTCAACGGTGTTTTTAAGAATTTCTAAGTCTTCTGCAGTAACATCTAATTCGATATTGTTTTCAGCGAAGTAGCGTTTCATATAGCCGGGATAAGTTCCACGGACATGCACATCAGAGAAGAAATAGTTTTTGCGTTCTGCTTCCATTACAGCAATGATGTCATCAGGATTGGAAGTAAGTGGGTATGTTGGCATTGCAAGAACCATACAACCGATTTTTGCTTCTGGCATGATTTCGTGACCGATTTTTGTTGCTAATGCGCTCGCCACAAGTTCATGATGAACAGCTTGATATAAGTCTTTTTGGGACAATTTATCTGGACTTGTGGAAATTCCGCCACTCATGAATGGTGCATGTAAAATGGAGTTAATTTCATTAAAAGTTAACCAGTATTTCACTTTTCCTTTATAGCGATTAAAAACAGTTCGAACATAGTTTTCGTAGAAGTTGATCATTTTGCGATTAACCCAGCCGTCATATGTTTTTGATAGGTGAAGTGGTGTTTCATAGTGAGATAGGGTAATAAGCGGTTCAATATTATGCGCTAATAATTCATCAAATAAATCATCATAAAATTGCAGTCCTGCTTCGTTTGGTTCTGTTTCGTCTCCATTTGGGAAGATACGAGACCAAGCGATAGAGGTGCGGAAAACCTTAAAGCCCATTTCTGCAAAAAGTTTTACATCGTCTTTATAACGGTGATAGAAATCGATTCCTTCTAATTTTAAGTTATCTGGGGTTGGACCATCAGTAATAGCGCCAAATCCGCCTTTTGGAGTAACATCTTGAACGGTAAGTCCTTTCCCATCAACATTGTATGCGCCTTCAAATTGGTTTGCTGCAGCTGCACCACCCCATAAAAAATCGGCCGGAAATCCAGTGTTTGTTTTCATGTTAAAATCTCCTTTTCTTCGTTTTAAAGTATTTATTAAAAAAACCAAATACTTTTCTAAATACATGCGAAAACATGCTACTTAGAAAAATATTTGGTTATGCCCAGTTTTTGCCGGTAACATTCCTATTTATATTATAAAATATATCAAATGTGTTGTTATTAGTCAATAAAAAGGGTAATGCTATTTTAGTTTTGGAAATAAAGGGTATAAGGTAATGGTTAGATAGAAATAACTAGCTAAAAAAGGAGGAACATGATGGATTCAGCAGTATCAGCAATTTTATCACCTGCCGTGGGGATTTTAATTAGCCCATTTCCAATTGTCGGACTTATTTTGATTTTACTTAGTAACAAGGCTCGCATTAATAGTATTTTTTATACGTTAGGTTGGATTATCGGTAATATTGTTATTTTCTTTATTGGATTATTTGTAATGGGTTCAGCTGTAAACACGTCAGGGGATCAGTCCATGTTAGTAAAAATAGTTCTTATTGTATTGGGCGTTCTGTTGATTTTACTAGGAGCGCATGATTTCACAAAACGACCTAAAAAAGGGGAGAAAGCGGATACCCCGAAATGGTTTGCTAAAATGAACAATATTAAGCCAGGTGGAGCAATGATTTTTGCTTTCTTACTATCAGCGGTAAATCCTAAAAATATGTTGCTTTCACTTACTGCAGGAGTTAGTGTTGGGGCACTTAATTTGATCGGAGGACAAGAAACGATGGCAATAATTTTATTTGGTATTATTGCTTGTTGTTCTATCTATATCCCAACTATTGCCTTTTTAATAGCAGGAGATCGACTTAATAATGTATTAGATAGCACGCGCAAATGGCTGATTCAAAATAATTCGCTTATTATGGCATTATTGTTTTTATTTATTGGACTTAGCGTAATCAGTAAAGCACTTTAATAAAAAGGCCTGAGATAACAAGTCTCAAGCCTTTTTTCTATAATTGTTGTAATGCAAGTTTGGTTAAGTTATCTATGGTGAATCCAAAGTGTGCTGCTAATTCATCACCAGATCCAGACATTCCAAACGAGTCAATTGCTAACATTTTTCCTGAATCGCCAAGGTATTTGTGCCACCCATAAGAAGCGCCCATTTCAGCAGCAAAACGTGTTTTAACTGCTTTGGGTAAAATGGATTCTTTGTATTCTGGGCTTTGTTTTTCAAATAGGTCGAAGCTGGGCATACTGACTACACGTGCGCCGTAGCCTTGTTTTGCTAATTTTTCTCTAACGGCTGTCATTAAATGGACTTCTGATCCAGAAGCTAGCAAGAGAATATCTAATTGATCAAGCGGAGAGTCAGCCAAAATATAGGCACCTTTTGCTAGACCAGTTTTAGCTTTTTCTGCGCTACCTGGAAGGATTGGTAAGTTTTGCCGGCTTAACACGAGCATGGTTGGTTGTATTTTCTGGTTAAAAGTATAACGATAGGCTTCGACAGTTTCGTTACCATCTGCCGGTCGAATGACAGTTAGACCAGGCATTGCACGGAAGGAAGCTAAATGCTCGATTGGCTCGTGTGTAGGGCCGTCTTCTCCAACAGCAATGGAGTCATGCGTCATAATGAATGTAGACGGAATACCCATTAGCGCTGCCGAACGAATGGCGGAACGAAGATAATCAGAGAAAACGAAGAAAGTAGCACCAAATGCTTGAACGCCACCGTGAAGGGTCATACCGTTGACAGCGGCTCCCATGGCAAATTCGCGGACGCCAAATGAGATGTTTTTACCAGCATAGTTCTCAGGAGCAAACCTATCACTTGCTTTTAAATTCGTTTTATTGGAAGAGGCTAAATCAGCTGCCCCACCGAATAAGTTGGGTAGTTTTTTCTCAAGTTCCTGCAAGACGATACCAGAAACTTCCCGTGTTGCAATAGCCGGGTTGTCTTTTTCGTGAAAAACTGGCAACTCCAAGTCCCAATCATTTGTCAAATTACCATCCATTAGTTGTTGCAGGCTTTCGGCAAGTTCTGGATATTTTTGTTTGTAGGCATTAAAAGTTCGAAGCCAGTTGCTTTCACTTGCACGACCTTTAGAATGATAAAATTCTTTTTGGTTTTCTACCGTTTTTGGTAGCTCAAAAGGAGGCATTTGCCAGTCATAGGCTGCTTTTGCTAGTTTAAGCTCTTTTTCGCCAAGTGGGGATCCGTGTGCGGCTGATTTACCAGCTTTTCCGGGACTACCATAGCCGATGACGGTTTTTACTTCAATTAAAGTGGGGCGAGATTTTTCCGTTTTAGCTAGGTGGATAGCGGCATCGAGTGCATCCAAGTCATTCCCATCATCAACACGTAGCGTTTGCCAACCTGCAGAACGGAATCGCAATTCTATATCCTCGGAAAAAGATTCGTTTAAATCCCCATCAAGTGAAATATCATTGGAATCGTATAAGACAACCAGTTTTCCTAGTTTTAAATGACCGGCAAGAGAAGCTGCTTCATAAGAAATACCCTCCATTAAACAGCCGTCGCCACAAAGGACATACGTATGATGGTCGATGACAGGGAATTCTGGTTGATTGAATTTGGCTCCAAGATGAGCTTCGGCCATTGCCATTCCAACACCCATTGCGAATCCTTGACCGAGTGGGCCAGTCGTTGCATCTACTCCAACTGTATGACCGAACTCAGGATGTCCAGGGGTTTTACTACCAGTTTGGCGGAATTTTTTTAGTTCGGATATTGGTAAATCGTAACCAAATAGATGGAGCAAACTATAAAGCATTGCTGAGCCGTGTCCTGCCGAAAGTACGAAACGATCACGGTTAAACCAAGTTGGATGTTCTGGATTGAACTTGAGATGGTTTTTCCAAAGAGCGAATGCCATTGGTGCGGCTCCCATTGGTAAGCCAGGATGTCCAGAGTTTGCTTTTTCAATCATATCCATTGATAAAACGCGAATGGAATTTACCATTTGTTCATCAATTCTACTCATATTAATTGCCTTCTTTCTGACTGAAGGCTTCCCAATCTTTTAAAAATCCTTCGATGCCTTTGTCAGTCAAGGGATGGGACCAAAGTTTTGGAAATAGGCTGCCAGGAATTGTTGCGATATGCGCTCCAGCTTCAGCGGCTTCCTCGAGATGACCAATATGACGAATACTAGCGGAGATGATTTCTGCTTTAAGTCCGTAGTTATCTAGAACGGTTTTGAGATTTTTGATTAAGAGAATGCCGTCTGTACCAATATCGTCAAGTCTGCCTAAGAAGGGGCTAACATATGTTGCTCCGGCTTTTGCTGCCATCAGCCCTTGGGAAACGGTGAAAATAAGCGTAACATTTGTTTTTATTCCTTCTGCTGCAAGTGTATGGACTGCTTTTAAACCTGATTCTGTCATAGGTATTTTTACAACTACATTTGGTGCCCATTTTGCTAGGATTCGTGCTTCTTCAATCATTTTATCTGCTTCTAAACCGATGACTTCTGCGCTAACAGGACCTTCTACGATAGAACAGATTTCTTTGATTACTTCTTCAAATGGACGTCCTTCTTTGGCAATAATTGTTGGGTTTGCAGTGACCCCATCCACTAAACCTAGTTCGCTAATTCGTTTGATTTCGGTAACGCTTGCCGTGTCTAAGAAAAATTTCATTACTACTCGCTCCATTCTCTCAGCTGGAATTTAATGCTGAATTGATTATTTAATCGTGTATCCGCCGTCGATTATTAGATTTTCGCCAGTAATTAGGCTTGCAGCATCACTGACTAAAAATAGTGCGCAGACCGCCACTTCTTCTGGATAACCAAATCTACCAGCGGGAATTAATTTTTTCATATCTTCACCGACTTGACCGGCCCATGCTTTTTTGCCGAGTTCTGTTAAAATAACAGTTGGTGAAATGGCATTAACGTTAATATTGTAAGGAGCCCATTCCATTGCTAGTACTTGTGTCATAGAAACAATAGCTGCTTTGCTAGCGCAGTATGCAACATGTTTATCAAGGGCGATGACAGATGCTTGAGATGCCATATTAACGATTTTTCCGCCACCAGTTGCTATCATTTCACGACCGATAATTTGCGCCATGAGGAAGGAGCCTTTTAAGTTAAGCTCCATGGTTTTATCCCAATATTCTTCTGGTAAATCTTCTGCTTTTTCAAGAAGTGCGACACCTGCTGAGTTTGCTAATATATCAATTTTGGGGTAGACTTTTTTTATTTCAGCGACGGCATTTTCGATATTTTCTTTTTTAGTGATATCGACTTGAAGTGCGAGCGTTCTTGATGGATTGATTTTTGCTGCGACATCTTTTACATCTTCCTTAATATCAAGCAAAACAACATAAGCACCTTTTTCGGAAAAAAGTTCTGCCATTGCTTTCCCAATCCCGCTTGCTGCACCTGTTACAACTGCTACTTTATCTGTAATATTAAAATCTTTATCAAAACCCTTAAAAGTCATTTTCATTACCTCCAATAAATTTTTATCTATTTTTCTGGTCGATTTCTTCCATTAAATCTACTTTTGCTTGTGAACGACCACCTGAAAAGTCACTATCAAGCCATGTGTCTAAAAGCGAGACGGCAAGAGATGGTCCGATGACGAGTGCCCCCATAGTCATAATATGTGCGTCATTACTCTTTCTCGCCCGCTCTGCTGAGTAGGAGTCATGAATTTGTGCAGCTCTTATTCCGTGGATTTTGTTAGCAGTAATCGCCATTCCAATACCTGTGCCACAAATCAGGATTCCACGATCATACCCATTATTTTTAACTTCTAATGCTACTTTTTCGGCGATGCTAGGGTAAAGTACTTTTTCATTTTCAAAGCTACCGAAATCCGTGCATTCAATATTTTTCTCCTGTAAACGTGCGATGAGAACTTGTTTTAGTTCAAATCCCATTTCATCACAACCGATTGCGATTTTCATGCTAAATCATCCTTTCATTTGGCTAACGATAGCAACAATGTCGGCAAAATTTTGTGGTTTGTGACCAAATCTTCCAACAAATAAGCCATCTACGTTTTTTTGACGAACAATTTCTGCGGCATTTTCTTTGCTAACAGAGCCGCCATAAATAATTCTTACAAGTGAATCGTTGCCACCAATTTCACGAATGATGTCTCGTAAAGTTTGGTGCGCATTTTCGATATAAGTTGTATCCGCAGAAACAGCTTTGCCGATTGCCCATTCTGGTTCGTACGCTAAAACAACATTTTGCCACTCAGATAAAGCAATTTCTCTAAATAAAGCATTGATTTGTGGTTGGAGTGCTGCTTTTAAATCAAGTCTGTTTGTTGCTTGAATTTGCTCCCCAATACAAACGACAGGAGTAACCTTCGCGTCTAGTGCTAGCTTGATTTTCTTTGCGATTTGGTTTTGCTCTTCATGGAAAATATTTTTTCGTTCGGCATGACCAATCTCTACATAATTTGCTTTTAAATCAATTATCGATTCTACTGAAAACTCCCCAGTAAGGGGGCCGGATCTCTCCGGCGCCATATTTTGTGGACCAAAACCAAATGAGCGATTTGCTAAAATAGTGGCAGTTGTTTCTAATGTGCCCATCGAAGGAAAAATGAACGTATCCACATTAGAAAAATTTTCAAGTAGGGGGATAGTTGATTCTAACCATTCAGCTGTTTCTTTTCGCGTGTTAATATAATTTTTCATATTAATACCAACTAAAGGTTTACGCATAAGTTAGACCGCCTTTTTTAAATTTTCTAAAATAACATTCATTAGCATCCAAGACGACTCCGAGCCAGGATCAAGGTGACCAATCGCTCGTTCACCAAGTCTTAAGGCGCGTCCTTTTTTAGCGATAAGCGGAATAGTGGACTGAGCGCCAGCGTGCATAGCATCAACAAACGCGGTAAAAGTAACTACAGGATCTGCATCTACAGCCCGGTTTTTTAGAACTTCTACCCCTGGCAAAAAAGCATCCATCATGGTTTTATTACCAAGTTCTGCTTTTCCGCGATGTTGAACTGCCGCTGCTCCGTTAATAATCATGCCGCAAAGATCATCAAAGCTAATTTCCGTTTTTCCTGCTACATCCGCACCACATTTCATAAAAAAGCTACCATAGAGCGGACCAGATGCACCGCCAACTTTACCTAATAAAATCATTCCGGATTTTTTGAGTAAAGTTGCAACATCAGGGGATACTGCTAGCAATTCGTCTAATTGTTTATTTAATTCACGGAAACCGATGCTTAAATTGATACCATGATCACCATCACCAATATCTGAATCTAGCTCGGTTAAATAATCGCGTTCTTTTTCAATTAGCGCTCCCATATCTTGTAAAACTTGGCCGAAAAAAGCACTATCCATAACTAATTCGCTCATTTTTATTCCTCCAGTAGTAATTTAGTCCAATTTGAAGTATGGTGTGTCGCAAGGGGTGTCTAGTAATTCTTTTAGTTCATCGTCTAAACGAACAAGGGTAATCGACATCCCAATCATATCCATCGAAGTTGCATAGTTCCCGACAAGTGGATGATGAATTTGAACACCTTTTTCTTTCAAAATTTCATCGACACGGCGATAACAAATATATTGGTCCATTACTGGTAAACCGCCGAGTCCATTAATTAAGACATGTACTTCTTCATCAGCTTTAAGTTTCATCTCTTCTAATAAAAATCCCATAATCTGGTCAACTACTTTATCTGCTGGTTCAACGGAAGAACGTTTTATTCCAGGCTCCCCATGAATTCCCATACCAACTTCCATTTCGCCTTCATGCATTTCAAAAATTGCTTTACCGGTTACAGGAAGTGTAGAAGAGGATAATGCGACTCCCATCGAATAAGTATTTGCATTTGCTTTTTCGGCTGCTTGTTTTACAGCGTCTAGGTCAAGTCCTTTTGCTGCTGCTGATGCCGCTGCTTTAAAGACGATTAAGTCACCAGCTACACCGCGCCGATCTTCCACTTTTTCTGCGGAATAAATATCGTCAGTTACAAGGACGGTTTCTACGCGTATTCCGTCATCTGCCGCCAGTTCTGCACCCATATCGAAGTTCATCACATCGCCAGCATAATTTCCGTACATATAGAGACAGCCTTTGCCGCTATCAACAGCTTTTACTGCATTGTAGCAAGGTTCGGGGGAGGGAGAAGTATTGATATTACCTACAACAGCAGCATCAGCAAAATCTTTCCCAACATAACCTAAGAAAAGTGGTTCGTGTCCAGAGCCGCCACCAACAATGATACGTACCCGTGGTTCCTCGCTTATTTGTTTGCTTACAATAACGCGTTTGTCATTTTCGGCAAAATCAACATATTTTCCTTGTGCCGCCACATATCCAGCCAACATTTCTTCTACTGCTTCATAGCCATCGTTCACTAAACGTCTCATTTTTGTTCCTCCTCAAAATTTTTATAAGAATAAGGATAATAAAAATCCGCCAATAGTTCCACCAACAAGTGCTGCCGCCAGATTTACCACTGATTTAGAAAATTTTCCGCCTGTTAAAAGGGAGGCAGTGAATACACCAATTCCGGCTGCAACTGCCATATCTACCCAAACTGTACCAGATTGATAGATCATTGATTTTGGGATACCGTGATTAATAGTCCAAACTGTTCCAACGATAAATGCTGCTGCCATCCAACCTCCGATAGCTCC
Organism: Listeria immobilis; assembly: GCF_014322765.1. Classification (GTDB taxonomy): domain Bacteria; phylum Bacillota; class Bacilli; order Lactobacillales; family Listeriaceae; genus Listeria; species Listeria immobilis. Next base: position 125,896 of record NZ_JAASTZ010000002.1, read on the forward strand.
CCATTCATCAACCATTTTCCCCCACATCATTCGAATAGCAAAAGGGAATAAAAAGCCACCTGCAATCGTTGCTAATGCAATACTTATGCTCATTATTTACACTCCTTTTTAGACTAATTGATTTTTGTTTAAGCGTTCTTCTTCTTGAATATTTGTGCCAGGTTCTGTTTTTTCTTGTTTTGCTTCCTTTTTCTTTGCCATATCTTTTTCAATAATTGCTGAAACAATTCCCGCAAGTACTGCGCCAATTGCTACAAGACCAATTGTTGGTAGCGAAGTAACAAGCTCGCTGCCACCTTGAATAAAGACGTCACGCATAATTCCACAAATCCCAATTCCAACAGCCATGTCGACAAACGCAGCATCTTCATCGTTTTCAATTAAACCAACATAGTGATTCATAAACCACATTGGACCAATAATGATAAATGCTGCTAGATAACCTCCGAAAATACCATAGTCAGTGGCAAGGGGAGTCCAAACACTCATAACAAGCATGCCTGCAATACAATAACCAATTGTTCCTCTAAAGAATTTCATAATAAACTCCTTTCAAACATAGTATTGTCATGTGAAATTAAATTTACAATATTGCCAATTATTAAGTTGCGTTTTATTACGTTTAATGTGTATTTGTAAGTTCCTGTAAAATAGCTTCTTTGGATGGATTAACGAGAGATTGAACAGCGGCAGTAAAAGCGCCTTCAACTAGTGGGGCATCAATAATAGTAGTTTTTTCGAGAAGGTCGGGGTCTAATAATTCTAGTGATGTTTCGGCACTTAAGATAGCGCTTCCAATATCGCAAAAAATATAAATATGTTCTGAATGAGTGCAAGCGGAAATATTATCTGCTATCATAAGTGCGTTTGTACCAAGACGTCCATCACCAGTTCCCCCTGAAGATATAACATGTACCGTATCGCCAACCATTTCAACAATCATTTCTTGTAGTCCTTCTGTGATTTTCTGGCTATGGGATACTAAAATAATACTTATCATCGCGTTGCTCCTTTCTGTTTTTAGTTGTGTTTGTTTGTTATTTAAATCCTAACATAATTGTGTTTTGCTGTAAAGTATTATTATTTGTTGTGCTTTTGAGAATAAATTTGTGTTTTGTTATTTTTTTAGGTAATATGTATATACATAAAGAAATCATTTATAGTCAAAGGAGGGCGAGCAGATGTTTCCATTTGAAAGACAAAATAAAATAATTCATCTACTAGACCAAAATAACAAAATAACTGTACCAGAATTAAGTCGTATCTTGGATGTCTCTATTAGCACCATCCGAAATGATTTATCTGCATTAGAAGAAAGCGGGATGATAAAAAAAGTGCACGGGGGTGCGGTACTTTTAAAAAGCGAAGAAAAATTTACTAATTTTAACGATCGAATTATTCGTAATATAGAAGAAAAAGAAGCAATTGCGAAGGAAGCGGTGACTTTAGTAAAAAACAACCAAACAATTATTCTGGATGCTAGTTCGACTGCACTTGCGCTTGCAAAAGAATTACATGGCTTCACCAGACTCACTGTAATTACAAGCGGGCTTTATACAGCAATTGAGTTAAAAGATAATCCAAATATTAGCGTTATTTTAACTGGTGGTATTGTTACTACAAATTCTTTTACACTTGAAGGAATTCTTGGTTCTAATTTAATTGAAAATATTCATGCGGATATATGTTTTATGTCAGCAAAAGGCTTTACTATGGAAGAAGGTTTAACAGATTTCAACATTTATGAAACTGAATTAAAGCGACTTCTAGCTAAGCGAACCAATAAACTCGTGGCATTGTTGGATCATACCAAAATGGGAGTTATTTCCACTGCGAGTATCACGGCGGCGGAAAATATTAATTTATTGATTACGGATAACAAAATAAATCGTACATTATACAAACAATTTCAAGATGGCGGATTGCCCGTGAAAATTGCAGAGTGAAGATTTAATAAGAGGCAATACTTGTTTTTTGATACACCCATACCAAATTGTTACCAGCGCCAAAAGGAAAAACATTTACCATTAAACTTAGAATGTACTTACAAAAAAGAAGTAGTAGATGTAACATAGTTTGTTCCAGCAATTCAGAAACTATAAAAGCAAAAAATAAAATAAAAACCATCTATTGACAGCGATTTCAATTGATGATAGTATGTGTTTGTGGCTTGTTACCGGTAATGCGGGCAATACCTAATAAGTAAGAGTGCGCTCTGCTTTTGGGTATTGCCCTTTTTTGTTCAAGTCCAAAATGATGGTGGTGATAAATTTGAAAATTGAGAGGATATTTAATAATAATATTGTCAGTGCGAGGGGCGAGGATGCGCATGAGTTATTGATTTTAGGCAAAGGTCTTGGATTTAAGTCTAAAGTTGGTGATGAAATTAATGAATCGCTCGTCGAAAAAATATTTCAATTGCAGGATGAGGCCGTAAGCAATAAATTCAAAATGATTATTGACGAAATTCCGCTTGCTATTATTGAAATCACGGATGATGTTGTCCAATTAGCGAAACAAAATATCTCGAAAACAATAAGTGACGTCATTTATATTTCTCTTTCTGATCATCTTTATTTTACTACACAACGTATGGAACAGAATTTAGTCATTCAAAATCCTTTATCTTGGGAAGTGAAGCGCTACTACCCAGAGGAATATGCTGTGGCAAAAGAAGCAGCAAAGATAGTCGAGAAACGCTTAGGATTAGATTTACCTGACGAGGAAATTTCTAATATTGCGCTCCACTTTGTTAATGCGGAAATTAATAACAGCATGAATGACGTAACCCATATTATGCAGTTGCTTCAAGAAATCATGAATATTATTAAATACCATTTTGTCATTGAATTTGATGAAGATAGCACTAGTTACTTCCGGTTTATGACGCATCTGAAATTTTTCTGCCAGCGAGTGATTACTGGCGAGGCAATGGATGAGACGGAAGACTATTTATATCAAGTAATGTATAAAAATTTGCCAGATATATTCGCGTGTATTGATAAAATTGCCGTATTTCTGGAAAATAACTATTCATTTAAAATGAGTCATTCAGAACAACTATATCTCGGAATTCATTTGGACCGAGTATTAAATAGAAAATAATAGGCTTGTTACTGATTTTTATATCAGGCAATACCTGAACAGACTGCTCCTTATTTTGGTGCGTTTCTGTTCAGGTTTTTCTTTTTTTAAAACATATTTAGGAGGATTAACATGGACTACAGTCAATTAGCAAAAGAGATTATCCAAGCAGTCGGTGGAAAAAACAACGTAAATGAAGTCTTTCATTGTATTACACGGCTTCGTTTTCAACTGAAAGATCAATCAAAAGTCGATGTTGCGAAATTAAAAAGCTTAGATAAAGTAATGGGGACAAACGTTTCTGGAACGCAATTCCAAATTATTATCGGAAATGATGTACCAAAAGTATTTGACGCAATGACAGAATTAAATCCAGCTTGGAAAAATAAAGCAGATAATACTGCAAAACCAAAATCAAAAGGTGTAAAAGGTTTCTTTTCAAATATGTTTGATGCTATTTCAGGCGTATTTGCACCAATTTTACCGGCAATTGCTGGAGCTGGTTTACTTAAAGGATTTATGGCATTGTTCGTATCATTTGGTTGGTTAGCTGCGAATACCGAAACGTACCGAATTTTAATGGCGATTGGTGATGGCGTATTTTACTTCCTACCAATTCTTGTTGCTGTTAGTGCAGCGCGTAAATTTGGCGCGAATATGTATGTTGGTTTAGCAGTTTCGGCCGCGCTACTTTATCCTGATTTGACTGCACTTCTTGCAAAAGGTGTGACAACTCATTTTCTAGGGTTACCAGTTACTTCGGTCTCTTATGCATATTCTGTTATCCCAATTCTAATTGCGATGTGGTTTATGGCCGTAGTAGAGCGTAATGTTGATAAAATTATTCCATCTTCCCTAAAATTACTGTTTGTCCCATTAATTACAATGTTTATCGTTGTTCCTGTAACATTAATTGTTATTGGACCACTTGGCACGTTTGTTGGTGATGGTATTTCTGGTGGGATTAACTGGCTATTAAATAATGGCGGATTATTCGCGGGTCTGATTTTAGGTGGAGCAATGGCGATTATCGTTATGACCGGGATGCACTATGCGATTGTGCCATTCATTATAAGTAATTTAGCTAAATATGGTTATGATAAATTTTTACCACTAACTTATATTTCGAATATGAGCCAAGCAGGAGCAACATTTGGCGTATTCTTCCGTTCTAAAGATAAAAAAGTAAAATCATTGGCATTTTCAACTGGTTTAACGGCTTTGATGGGTGTCACAGAGCCAGCGATGTACGGAATAAATATTGTCTATAAACGTCCATTTATGGCATCCCTTATTGGTGGAGCAGCTGGTGGTGGATTCGCGATGTTATTCGGAGTTAAAGCTTACGTATTAACAGGGAATGGCGGAATTCCAGGGCTTCCGGGCTTAGTGGGAGATACTTTTGTTTATGCCCTAATTGCTATGGCACTAGCATTTGTTGTTTCGCTCATTTTCTCATATATTTTTGGAATTGATGAAACAGTAGCAATATCTGATTTAGATGAAGCGCCAAAAACAGTGGATACAGTTCAAATGGGTGAAAAGCTTAATGCACCGGTTTATGGTGAAATGAAAAATATTAAAGAAGTAAGTGATGCAACGTTTGCAGATGAAATGATGGGTAAAAGTGCAGCATTTCTTCCAACAGAAGGCAAATTATTTTCACCAGTTAATGGAACGATTATTTCTGTCTTTAAAACAAAACACGCAATTGCGATTAAAAGTGATTCCGGAGCAGAAATTTTATTGCATGTTGGAATTGATACAGTGAAATTAGATGGAAAATATTTTGAAGCACATGTTAAAACTGGTGATATTGTTGAACAAGGCGATTTATTGTTAACTTTTGATGCAGAGAAAATTAAAGAAAATTATGATTTAACAACCATTATGGCAGTTACTAATACTAATGATTATGCTGCTGTCGAGTTAGTAGGGTCAGGAGTTATGACACCAAAAAGCCAAGTATTAGAATTAAGGAGTGAAGCAAATAATGAGTAAATCCGTATTTCCAGCAGACTTTTTATGGGGTGGTGCAACAGCCGCTAACCAATTTGAAGGTGGCTATAATTTAGATGGGAAAGGGCTAGCCGCAGCAGACTTATTTAGTAGCGGAACCCACACCGAGCCACGGAAAATCACCGCAGAAATAGACGAAAACTTATTTTACCCAAGTCATGAAGCAGTAGATTTTTATCATCATTACCCCGAAGATATTAAGTTGATGGCAGAAGCTGGTTTTAAAACATTCCGCATGTCGATTAACTGGACGAGAATTTTTCCAACTGGAATGGAAAGTGAGCCAAATGAAAAAGGGCTGCAATTTTACGAAGATGTTTTCTTGGAATTGAAAAAATATAATATCGAACCGCTTGTAACAATAGCTCATTTTGATATTCCGCTACAAATTACAAACGAACTAAACGGCTGGGCGAGTCGCAAGGTAATTGATTATTATTTACAGTTTTGCAAAACGATATTCACACGATATAAAGATACTGTGAAATATTGGCTAACTTTTAATGAAATCAACACTGCAACAATGGAAATTGGTAATTATTTAACACTTGGAATTAGAAATGCAGAAGGAGATTTCTTGCATCAAAAAGACGATCCAACTATGCGTTTTCAAGCTTTACATCACCAATTTGTTGCCAGTGCAAAGGCTGTAGAACTAGGGCATGCAATTAATCCTGACTTTATGATTGGCTGTATGATTGCCTATATGCCGAGATACCCACGAACTTGTGAACCGAGTGATGTGCTGCTTGCTAAACAAACTGAAAACATGCACAGTCACTTCTGCGGTGACGTCCAGGTAAAAGGTGCTTATCCATTTTTTGCGAAAAAATATTTTGAGGAAAATAGCATTAAAATCGAATTCGCAGAGGGTGATGAAGAAATTTTACACAAAGGCACAGTGGATTTTTACACATTCAGCTATTATTTATCGCTATGTGCTTCTAATGATTCAGCCTACAAAGATACTGGGAAAAGTGTCATCGGTGGTGCCGAAAATCCATATCTACAAACTAATGCTTGGGGAATGCAGACTGATCCAGTGGGTCTACGAATTTCTTTGAACGACATCTATGCCCGCTACAATGTTCCAATTATGGTCGTGGAAAATGGTCTAGGCGCCTATGACAAACTTGAAGAAGATGGCACTATTCAAGATGGATATCGTGTTGATTACTTCAGAGACCACATTGTCCAAATGAAAAAAGCGGTTGAAGATGGTGTAAACTTGATTGGGTATACAATTTGGGGATGTATCGATTTAGTAAGTGCTTCCACTGGCGAAATGGCAAAACGGTACGGAATTATTTATGTAGAAAAATATGATGATGGAACTGGGAGCTACGCGAGACGCAAGAAGAATTCCTTTTACTGGTATAAAAAAGTGATTGAGACTAGTGGCGAAGATTTAGACTAAAGATGTATTAAAAAAACGTTCAAAATGTAACTTTTGAACGTTTTTTTAAGTTTTGTCTGCTGGTTTAAAAACTTGACATATAATATAACTATTGTTGTAACATTTAAACATAAGGTTGTTTATAAGCTCTGATATAATTTCAAAGCAAGTCATATCCAGGGGGCTTTTTTTTGGAGAGACTTAGTAAAATTATTTTTTGAAATCGAAGGAGAGAAACATGAAAAAAAGTTATATTGGAGTAATGCTACTAAGCACTGCTTTAGTTGTTCAATCACCTTTTCAAGCGTTCGCAACAACTACAGCTGCCACGGAACAAGCGAAAACGGGCACGACTGCACCAATCACATTAATGGATGGAAAAACATTAGCGGCGACTAGTGATTTAGAATTAACAATAGGTAAACCAATGACTGGAAATATCCATTTTCAAGACACTGAAATGAATGGCAATGAGTGGGGAAGCTATATTAAAAGCGTGGATGTAACTCTGACTAATATGGATGGCGTTGATTATAACTTAGAATATGGTCCTCAAAATGAAGATGGTAACTATCAATATATAAATGTTGTACTATCTGGAACACCAACAAAAGCTGGATCTGGAAGTATTAATATTACGCTTATGGATGGCGTAGGAAATGTTGGAACATACAATTACACAGCTAATACCCAGTCCACGACAACAGTTGAATATGTAGACGAGAACGGTACAAAGCTTGCGGATGATACTGTACAAGCTGGAGATTTAAATACATCTTATACAACATCAGCAAAAACAATTGATGGCTATACACTTGATGAAACCAAACTTCCAAGTAACCAAAATGGACAATTTGGTGAAACGAACCAAACAGTAACTTACACTTACACTAAAAATGAAAGTGAAGTCAACAAAGGAACAGTAGGCATTTCATTCTATGCAGAAGATGGTGAGCGTCAAGAACTTGTAACATCATTAGACTTATCTTATGCATATCCAGATGGCGTACCATCAAACACAGTAACATTTAATGATTTGGCAAATGTAGCAACCTACAATAACCTAGTAAATGATGGAAGTGTGCTACAACCTGATATTTCTTGGAATGACTTATTGAAAAATACAATAGACTACGTACAAGGTAACATTGATCGTGCGCAGTTTGAAACAAATGTTGGTGTAACTGTAGATCAATTTGACCTAGACTACATTGCGAACAATTTTGCTGGATACGAGTTCGACGAAGCGGTATACCAAGAAAATCTAGCTAAAATGGTAATATTTGAACAAAATGGTGGAAATGTTAACTTACAAATTCCATTTAAAAAAATAGAAACAGCTCAGGTTGCTGCTGATGTAACAGTGAAATACGTAGATGCTGATGGAAATGAACTTGCAACATCAGAAACATTAACTGGTAATGTGGATGATAGCTATACGTCTGAAGCAAAAACAATTGAGGGCTGGACACTAGCAGAAACACCAGCAAATGCAACAGGTACATTCAGTGACCAAGCTCAAACAGTAACGTATGTTTACACAGAAAATACGGATAACGATAACACTTCAGGTGATGATTCTGATACTCATTCCGATGATAACTCCGGTATTCCTTCTGATGACAGCACTCAAGGAAATGACAATACTGGTAGCAACGATATCATTAATAGTAACGATACTACAGATAACAGCACAGACATGAAAGGTGATTCATCTAAACTACAAACAAGAGAAACAACTACAGTGAATTCACAAGGAAAAACAGCAACTAAAACAGCAAAAACTGCCAAAGAATCTTTACCAAAAACAGGTGATAACGCTTTTCAAAATAGCCTATTAGTAGGTTTAGGAGCACTTTTACTTAGTGGGCTTTTTGCATTTATGCGTAGAACTAGAAAAGCAAAATAACCATTAATGATGAAAAAAGAGGCTGGACAAAAGGGTCTCTAAAATGAAAAAACAAGCAGAAATCATGTCTATTCCATTTTTTAAAATGGCTCTATACATGATTTCTGCTTTTCTATTTTCCAATTTTTATTGCGGAGATTTAGTTATGTCCCAGCCTCGTTTTGTTTATTTTGTTACGAAAATTTGTCTAAAAAGCTAATTATTCATAAAATAGTAGTGCAATTTTAGTAAAATATGTTTCATATACACATAATTGTTATTTTTTGACAAAGCGGAATATGATACAATATCTTTGTAAAATTAACAAAAGCCCCAGTTTTATTTTAAGTAAAACTGGGGCTTTTTTTCAAAAAAGGAGGGGAAAGCTTGGTGTAGCTATATGGTAATAAAAAGAGAGGACACCTTTTAACACTTTAGATTGATTTTATCATACGAAAAAGGGAGAGCATGATACATGAAAAGATGGGTAAAGACAAAAAAACTACTACTTAGTATGACGGCTTCGGTGATGATTTTATCACTATTACCTGCTTATGTACCACTTGCTGAGGAGACAGCAACTGGAGTAGAAGCACCAACGAAAACGTCCGAAGAAAGTGTACCAACTGAAGTAAAAGAAGAACGAACTGAAAACGAAATTGTTTACGATAATCACGACGGGAGTTTTACCAAGCAAATTTTTGCTGATCCAATCAATATGGAAGTTGATGGGGATATGGCGCGAATTGATGCTAACGTGGAAAAAGAAACAGAATCCGGGATGATTGTTCCAAAACAAACACCACTTGATTTAGGATTTTTAGAGCAAATGGAAAATGGAGCATACCAAAAGCTTACCAAGGCAGGCGCGGAAGTCACTTTCCGATTAAAAGGGGCTCGCCAAGGAGAAACAGAGCATGCGGTAACTGATCAGCCGGCAACATACCAGGAAAATGAAGTTACGTACAAGGAGGTCTTTCCAAAAACAGATTTACGGCATTTAACCTTTCCGCAATCAGTAAAGGAAGACTTAGTACTGCAAGAACCAAACCAGATAGATACGTATGTTTATCAAGTAGAAACAAAACTAGACGTAAAAAAAGCAGAAAATGGCGACGTGATTTTTGAAAATAAAGCAGGCGATACATTATACACGCTTCCAAAACCAGTAATGACTGATTCTAATGTCGGTGAGGAAACTGGCGAGGCAGCTTTGTCTGAAGATGTCTCTTTTGAAGTAAAACCACTTACAAAAACCGTCTATGAATTACAACTCAAAGTAGATACTGAATGGCTAAATGATGCCGAACGAGTTTATCCAGTTTATATTGATCCATCTGTCCGCTTAGATGAAGTTTATAATGCGAATGTCAATTCAGCCAATCCGACAACAACGAATATCGGCAGTAAATTATGGGATTCTGGTCAAAATGCCTATACTTTAAAACTAGGGAAATGGGATAACTCAACTGGCAATAACGCTGCATTTTTAAAAATGGATACATCTACATTAAACAAAGCGACTATTTCCAAAGCCACATTAAAAGTGTATAACATTTGGCATATGTCCCCCACTTTGAAAAATGATCTTTGGTATTATGAAGCCAAAGCAAACTGGTCTCCATGGCAAGTAACATGGAATACCGTGCCACCTGTAACTCGTTTAGGAAGTGTAAATGTCGGACGTGGCGAGTGGGCAAATCTTGATGTTACTAATACCGTTCAAGCGTGGGCAAGTGGTACGCGAGCAAATTACGGTTTCCGATTAGGCACAAATAGCGAGCAAACCTACTGGAAAAAATTAGTTGCAAGTGAAAATAATAAGAATTATCCATATCTAGAAGTGAACTATACTTACGCAAAACCGGAAAAACCAACAGTAAAAACAACATCAAACGGTATTGGAACAGGTACTGGTTCGCTGGATTTATCTTGGAAAGCGGTCCCGGGAGCTACAAGTTACAACATCGTCATCTCCAATGGATACAAATATGAATACTTTAATACAGGAAGCACAGCAACTACATGGAGTACAAAAGGTAAAAAAATCTTCCCAACTGCTACCGAAATAGCGAACGGCGAGTTTGAATTTCACCATGATGGAAAAGGAGCAGAATTTGCGCTTGATCCACGAGAACAATATGAAAATGCCTTCCAAGCCGGAAGTACATTTGGTTTACGTAATTTAACACGCTACTTAGTTAGAGTGCAAGCCGTTTATCCTGGTGGAGAAAGCCCGACTTCAGATCTAGTTTTCGCTTATATGCCAATTGAAAAACCAAAACCACCAGTTGCAAAAGCTTATGCCAATTTGGCGCATAAAGAAACTGGTTATGTTGAGCTAAATTGGGAAAAGAGTCCAATGGCGGATGGCTATAAAGTGCTCGTTTTTAATGGGAAAGCCTATGAACAGTATGATGTTGGAACTGCCACAAAATGGACGACACAAAACAAAGGGATTTGGCCAACAAAAGAAGAAATTGCAGAAGGGAAATTTGCACTTCATCAAGATGGAAATGGTGCTGAACTAGCAAAGGATCCTTCTCCGGTATATACAAACTCTGGTGGAAACTACAAGGAACGCCAAAATTATTGGTTCCGAGTTATCGCATATCAAAAAGCAGGCAATAATGCAACAAGTGTCCAATCAGAACCAGCTACACCAACTATTCCAGAAGCTGTGAATAAACAACTAGGAATGGTCGATTACTGGACAAGCGTGCCAGTGCGTGGTGGAGAAGTCAACGCAACTAATGGTAACTTTTTATTCCACGAAACCGATTTTGAACTCGACGGGCGAGGTCCAAGCATTAATGTTAACCGAACCTTTAACAGCCAAGATGAAGCGACGGGGATTTTTGGAAAAGGCTGGACAAGTACACTGGAAGAAAAACTCGTAGAAGAAGCAAATGGAGATATTATTTGGATAGAATCAGATAAGAAAGTCCATCGTTTTACGAAAAAAGGTGATAAATACGAAGCGCCACCAGGGATTTATTCCGAAATCACTAAAAATACAAATGGGTATTTAAAAACAGAAGAAGACAAGGCAGAAACCCGTTTTCTTCTTGATGGCCGTTTAGCTTCCGAAAAAGATACAAAGGGTAATCAGCTTACCTATAATTACACAGATGGCAAATTGTCAAGCTTACGTGATGCTTCTGGTCGAACGATTACGCTTACTTATGACGGCGATTTAGTTACCAAACTAGTCGGACCAGATAATCGAACCATCACTTACACCTAAAACGACAAACAAGAACTAACAGCCTCTTCCACAGCTCGAGGCAAAATGTATCGCTACGGTTACACAGATGGCTTATTAACATCGATTTATGATCCAAAACATACCGCAGAAAAACCGTATGAAACCAAATTTGCATATGAAGAAGAAAAACTAACGGAAATTACTGATCCAGTTGGGAAAAAGACGACACTTTCCTACGACAAAGATGGTCAGCAAACCACTTTAACTAATGAGAAAAAGAAAAAAACGATTTATGAATACAACGATGCTGGAAATCCTAAGAAAGAAATTGTTGATGCAGACGGCTTAAAACTAACAACCACTTATACGTATGAATCAAATAATTTAACAAAAGAAGTCAATCCAAAAGGTCAAGCGGAAACATATACTTATGATGCAGATGGTAATGTGACGCAGATGACGGATGCTTATGGTACGGAATCTTACACGTACAATAATAACAATGACGTAACAAGTGCGACTGACACAGAAGGACGCGAAACAACAATTGCTTATGATGGCACTGACGCCGTATCCGAAACTATTGCAACAGAATCTCAAGTATCATCCGTAACACAATATGATGGATATGGAAACCCAATCCGTGGAAGCGGAGAACTAGCATCTGGTGGGAATCTTGTGCAAAATAGCGGCTTTGAGAATGGAACAAGTCTGTCAAATTGGCGACTAGTCCAATGGAGTGCAAAAGGCAGCATGACAGTAGACACAACTCAATCAGCACCGGGAGCGCTCGGTGGAACTGGCTCGGTCAAAATAACAAGTGAGGCACTAACCACCGATAAAGGCTATTCCGCAGCTATCCAAAGTGTGGATGTCGAACCAGAAACAACCTATACACTTAGCGCTTGGACAAAAACTTCTGGAATGACAAATGCAGACGGAATTCTCATCGGTCGTTTACAAGATGCGAACGCAAAAGACATCACTGATGGAAGTGTATGGCAATCCAACCGCCCGACATCCATCAAAAATAACGGTAACTGGGTAAAACGCCAACTAACTTTTAAAACAACTAAAAACACTCGTCAAGTATTACTTTATTTAGATAACGAACAACCAGCACCGCACAAAGGAAAAGGCACCGTTTGGTATGACAACATTCAATTCGAAAAAGGGAGTGTGGCTTCTAGCTATAACCCAGTAGTTAATAGTAGTGTGGAAAATCATAATGGAACACTTCCAACAGGATGGATGCGCACAGGGAACACCGCGCTAACGCAAGCGAAAGTGGTTGATAATGAAAGCTTTAGTGGAGACAGTTCTGTGTATTTTGAACGAAAAGCAACAAGTGAAGCCTACACACATATTGTCCAAGATGTTCCTGTAAACCAGAAAGTAGCCAAAGCATTAACTCTGACAGCACTTTCCAAATCAGAAGATGCTAAATCTGGTGGCAGCACAATAGCGATGTCAAATGACTACTCGATTTGGGGCACGATTACTTACCAAGACGGCACCACTTCTTCCGTCCAAGGGCAATTCCCACTTGGAACCAATGACTGGAACCGGAGTGCGGTAGTTATTAAGCCAACCAAGCCAATTAAAATGATCAAAGCCTACACCATGTTCCGCAACGGCTTAACCGGAAAAGCTTGGTTTGATGATATTCGCGTTATGGAAGATGAAGTGTTAACAAAAGACGAATATGATGCAGCAGGTAATTACGTCGCGGCAAGTTACGATGAAGAAGGTCGTAAAATTAGCTTTACTTACGATAATTACGGCAACACCACATCCGAAACAGACGAAAAAGGCAATAAAAAAACCTTGACTTACGATGCAGACAACGCGCTAATCGACACCAAGCTCGCAAACGGCACATCAGTAGCCTACAAATACGATGACAACGGCAATACTACCGAAAAAAATGTTACAGCATCCGGGAAAACACACAAAAACAGCTACGAATACGATGTCGACAATAAAATCACCTCATTTACCGACGCACTAAATCGCACCATCAAGTATGAATACGATGCAGCCGGTAATGAAACAAAAGCCATTTTGCCAAATGGTCGAGTAACAGAAAGCACGTATGATTCAGCTGACCGAATGAACGGAATTAAATGGAACGATGAGCCTGCATTTAAGTTCCAATATGATCCAAACGGCAATCAAACAAAAGTCACGGATGAAATTAATGGCTTAGTCACCGACAAAACTTACGACGACGCCAACCGTATCACCAAAGTAGCCGAACGCTCTGGCGCAATAAGTTACACCTACAAAGATAAACCGACAGCAGACAACAAAGGAAAAACTGATAAAGTCGGGGAAGTCGCAATCAGTCATGGCAGCTACACAGCAAAAACATCTTACACTTATAACGATTTAGACCAAAATACCCGCGTTAATGATGGAAGTAAAAACGCCTATTTTGAGTTTGATGAATTTGGGAATGTCAATGTTTACACAGCAGGAAATGGTTCCGCAGCTAACTACACTTACGACAGTACCCAAAAAGTAACGAATGTAGCTGTTGGTAGTGCAGACGGAACCCCAATTTTAGACGAAAGCTATACCTACGATGCAGCAAGCAACCGCACAAGCATCGACAACAAACAAGATGGAAAAACAACCTATGAATACGATGCAATCAATCAATTAACAAAAGAAACACTACCAAACGGAACTGTAAAGTCTTATACGTATGATGGTTTCGGAAACCGCACCCAAGTCGCAATCAGCGGAAACGAGACAAAAACAATTGCTGCAAGTTATAATGATGGTAATCAACTAGTTTCGTGGAACGGAGAAGCACTAACTTATGATACCAATGGAAACCGCACCAGCGACGGCAAATTCACCTACACTTGGGACACAGGCGACCGTCTAATCAACATCACCAAAAAAGACGAAAGCAAACCATTCACCACCTACAGCTATGATGACGATAACCGCCGCTTGTCGAAAACAGTCAATGGCGTGACGACCAATTATCATTATGATGGCGATAGTATAGATGTTTTGTATGAGACTGATAGCGATGGCAAGGTTATCCGTCAGTATGTCTACTCAGATAGCGGAGTCCGTTTAGCGATGAAGATGAACGGCAAAACACTTTATTACCATTACAATGCACATGGCGATGTGGTTGCGTTGACGGATGAGGCAAGTAAAATGGTAGCAGAATACGCGTATGATGCTTGGGGAAATGTATTAAAAAGCGAAGCGACAACAGAAGAAGCCAAAGCCAATCCATATGGTTACGCGGGATATACGTATGACAAGGAAATTGAACAATATTACTTGATGGCACGTTACTACGACCCGGAGCAAGGTGTGTTTACAGCATACGATCCAGACCCAGGAGATGAAGACGACCCACAGACGATGAATGGGTATAATTATGCGAATAATAATCCGGTGATGATGATTGACCCAGATGGAAATGTCGCGTGGTGGATTGGAGCAGCCGGTTTTGGGGCGGCGTTCGAGTTAGGTTCGTATTTATGGAATAATCGTAAAAAAGGATATTCATGGAAAGGCGCAGGTAAGGCTGCTTTATGGGGAGCGGCTAAAGGCGTATTATCAACAGGAGGATTTAGGTATATCGCGGGTACTAGAAAACCATTAACATATCTTATGAAGGGTGCAAAGAAAAGAAATATACCACGTGAAATTAGGATTGGAATTAAGAGTGTTAAAAGGACATATAGAAAATATTCTAAAGTAATTAAAAAAAGTTCCAAAAGAGTTAAAAAATTTGATTATAGTAAAAAGAAAGTATATAAAGGCAAGATTATGAAAAAGAGAAAGCGAAAGAGAAAATAAAAATATTAATATAAGGCTGTGGAAAATGAATATTCTAATAGGTGTGAGTTGTTTAATATTAAGTATATTAATATTCTGTGTATGTTTGCATATTGCTGGGAAAGTTAGCAATAAGGTAGTTGCAAATATTTGGACATATCTGGGCATTATTTTGTCTTGTATAGGGCTAATTATGTTTTGGATAATAACCTAAAGTTTTAATAAAATTCACAAATAGAAAAATGATCATTTTAAAAACAATTAATAATAAGGAGAATCCAAAAATGTCGACAAAATTCATGTACGAAAGATTACTAAAATGCCAAGAAGCACAAAAACTAGTAGCCATCTACACATCACGAGAAGATGATTATTTCGAAGCCGGCTACATTGAAGCAGTTACCACGAGCGATGTTATGTTTCGCGCAAGGCGTTCAGACGGTTACGAAGAAGGACATGTCGTTCTTCCGTTAGAGCTAGTGTATCGAATAGAAATAGATACAGCGCATTTAAAAACTGCCGAACTACTTGCAAAACATCTGAATCAACCAAAAAGCCCAGGATTATTTGAAAAAGCACCAAACAAAAAGCATTCTCTTTTCGAAATTGCTGCAGATTATGTATACCAAAGTGAAGAGATAGTCATTATTGACATCATAGGAGACGAAACTCAAGTTATTGGAATTATCGCTGCAGACGAATATGAAGGATTAGAAATTACTTTGGTGGATGACGAGGGTCGATTAGATGGGACTTGCTGGATCAAAAAAGAAGATATTCTTGCCTTGCGTTTTGGTGGAAGTGTGGAACAAGATTTAATGAGCAAGCTAAAAAGATAACGTAGACTCATATCAACTATCATTTAGGTTGAAAAAAAGCTATTAAACATTTAGGAAGGGGCTAATCATGTCTTTGAAAAGGAAAAAGGGCACTTTAAATCAAGCGATAGGAAACGAGTTGTATAAATACCCTGAAAAAAGGCTTCATGAAACGCACATTAACTTGCATGAGGCCAGCTTGGAATTTATATTTGCTGAAAATGATGAAGATGATACCCCGCTAACATTAAAAATAGAAGGGGTAACGGCTTATTACTTTCAAAGAGACTACGGAGAGAGTAGACATGATTTAGATACTGAAAAAAGTTCTTTGTTACTAATTGAAACGCTTGAAGTAGTTGTGCCTCCTTTTAATATAGGACATAACCAAACGGATTTTTTGGCTGAAGGAAATCTTGTTCTTGAGTTAGATAGAATGAGCTATGTTATAGAATGTAAAAAAATTAAATTAAACGATGTAGTTTTTAATTTAGATAAGTAATTATCAATAAAGAAGACATCCTAACCGTCCTTTTTGGTGGGACTGTAAAACGAGAAGTAATGAAAAATGACAAAAATAAACCAACAGACCCCTACTCGAATCTGGAGGAGGGGTTATTTTAAAAAATGTAAGAGGAAGAAAAAATGGTCGTGGGAATATATTGTAAAGTACAGCGACAATAACAAAATCCAAAACCAATCCCAATCCCTATGGTTACGCGGGATGTACGTATGACAAAGAAATCGAACAATATTACTTGATGGCACGTTACTACGACCCAGAGCAAGGTGTACTTACAGCGATTGACCCAGACCCAGGCGATGAACACGACCCACAAACAATGAATGGGTAATAATTATGTCGGAAATAATCCGGTGATGATGTTTGACCCGGATGGGAATGTCACATGATGGATTGCAGCAGTCGGTTTTGGGGCTTTTGAAGGGGGAGTAGAATATTTATTAACAACTAAGAAGAAAAGCTGGAAAGGTTTTGGGAAAGCGGTGGGTAAAGGAGCTATTTTAGGTCTTGGATTTGGTAAGTTTTACAAAGGGGCCAAGTTTTTAAAATCAACAAAAATAGAAAAAAGGCTTGAAAAAAGAGAGGAGTTTATTTAATTGTTATTAACAATTTATATATTTCTAGTAATTATCTGTTTAATAATTTGTCTTTATTTAGAGTCAAAAAAGCAAAAATGGAGTAAGTTTTTGTTTTGGTCAGTATTTGCTATTGGAGTATTTTTTACAATAAGGATAGGGGATTTGTTTTTATGAAAGATGCATGGTAAATCTAATATGAACAGAGTCGCCTAAGTGTCTTCTTTTAGAGGAGAATGTATTTATAAAACTATACAATAAAAATAACCATTTCGGAAGCAAGTAATAGATAGTAGGAAGAAATATTCACTTGAAATTAAAGAATTTAAATTTAAGAAAAGAAAACTGAAAATCGATAATATAATAAAAAGGAAATTCTAAAATGAAATACACCAATTAGAAATATTAGATTAAGATTCTATTTATGAAGTATACAATGACATTGACTCGTCAGAAAATTTTAAGCAAGATCGACAGTGTATAATACAGATATTATCGAAGTGAGTATGGATACTAAACAGTTGAAATTTACGATAAGTAATATTACTAAATAAACTTGAACTAGTTTAGAAATACTCCATTATTTAAATTAGATGAATGAGTTATATGAAAAAGTAATAACTAGAAAATACTAAAATTACTGGAGTTGAAATTTATTGGCTTTTCTCAAAAAAAATAGCTTTTTATTATTTTTGATATTCTTTTTTATGAGCGCCATCTTAATTAATATGTTTTTTAATAATTTACTAACAGATATTATTGTTACTGTGTTTTTAGGAGTAGAAACATTATTAATCATAGGTATCTCAGTAGAAATTACTGATAATAAAAATCAAAAGAAACGTACAACAAAAATTAATGAAATATACTTATTTGTTTTGTTTATTATAACGCTAGTTGCATCATATTTATTTTACTAAGGAGGAAAGTTTTTTATTGTGGCTATTTCAATTGCATCTTTGATTAACCTAGTAATAATTGCAGTATTATATTTAATTAAAAGAAATAAAAAAGGTGTGAAGTGTAAAGTTTTCCTCGCTGTCATCCTATGTACTTTCTCCGTTGTAATGTATGCATATCTCGCGGTGTATAGTTGGTTTTAGTGCTATATGAAAATTTTGATAAAAAGTGCTCAGCTATAGAATTTATTGGGATAATCAGCGGATTAAAAAGAAAATACATCGTTAAATTTAAAAACCAACAATAAATTAGTAATGCAATCAATTTGGAATACTAAAATCGTCTAATAAAAGGGCGCGATTTGTAATGATTAAATTTTCCTAGATATAATAAAACTAGTTGAAGGTATTGAAAGAGGCTACAAATTATCGTTAGAATATCGACAATCTATAGCCTAATCTATTGCTTTTTAAATACAATTTCAGTTTAATGGAACAACTACAAACAACTTAATACCCTTTTTGTTTATAGTTGTCGTAATTCCCGTTCCATTTGCAGACGTTGTACTTTCATTGTTGCTGTTCTTGGGATGTCTTCATATTTCATTACGATAGGTTCGTTCATATGTGGTAAATCAGAAACTGCTTCCCACCAAGGATCCCATTTCATTTCT
This sequence comes from Listeria immobilis, assembly GCF_014322765.1. Taxonomy (GTDB): domain Bacteria; phylum Bacillota; class Bacilli; order Lactobacillales; family Listeriaceae; genus Listeria; species Listeria immobilis. The sequence goes on from NZ_JAASTZ010000002.1 coordinate 144,793, forward strand.
TTGTCACCATGGACGGCGATAATTGGTTGTGGGCTACCATTTTTGCCGCGGATGATTACGACCTCGTCCAAGAAAGTTAGTGTATCAAGTAGTTTATCTTCAATTGCAAGGGTGCTATCAATCGTTTCCACTAAATCCACTTGGCGATCTTGTAAGAATAGGCGACCAAGTTCATCTTTCATACCATAATCGCCACTATCCCACCAAGGGCCATAAACATTTTCTTCAAAACGAGCCTCTTCTTTGTAATACGTCAGTGCGCGCCCTTTGGAAAGCATTTGAATATTCCCGCTAACACCAGCTGGTACAGAGACGCCTTCTTGGTCGACAATACGAACTTCTGTAAGTCCAGGCATGCCAATTCCCATATCACGTGCATTTAACGTTTCGATGGATTTTAATGTATGAGCACGTAAAATCATCGGTCCACATTCACTTTGACCATAAATTTGTAAGAAAATCGGTTTTTTATAAGACGATGTGCGTAAGAAAGTAGCCATCGTTTCTTTATTAATAGCATCAAATGTAGAGTGATAAAATTTAATACTTTCAAATACATCTGGTTTTTCGCGCGCAAGGGAAGCCCATTGTACAAAGTGATTTGGATGTGTTTCAAGTACATATGGTCTATATTCACGTAATATTTTAGTGATATTTTCTTTAGATGGGTTGGCAATTGGAAGCAGTGGGAAGCCAAGCGACATCAAGGAAGAAACACCAATATTAAAGCGAGAATGTACAGGCGATATATGGAAAGCAACAAGGTCTCTTGGTTTGATGAAATTAAGAATACGGCGTTGATATTTTGTTCTCCAGCCCATTGAATTCGCAGAGTGGGCAATCAGTTTTGGTATCCCTGTTGTTCCGGAAGTGTGTGTCATATAAGCAATCATATCTTTTGGAAGCTCTTCTTGCGGACATGTATAATCGCCAATTGCTGTTTTAAACACTTGTTCAGCGTTGATCAAACGGCTGTCCGGTAAATTATTTAATTGATGACTTTTAGAAGAAGTCTCGCTGTCAAAAAGCAACCAAGGTTCGTCCAGTCTGTTAACAAAAATATCAATTGTTGATGCTGGAAGGTGAGGCGAAACCATGATTGGTACTGCACCAAGATAAGAAATCGCAACAGCTAAAACATAGGAATCAAATTTGGCTGATTTATAAACAATGACTTTATCGGCTTTACGAACTCCAAATTTATGCAAGTGTGCTGCTTTTTGAATAATTGCCGCTTCACACTTTTTATAAGTCGTATGTAGCCCTAATTCTGGAAAAGTGACTAGCTCCTCATCAAAATGAATTGGCATTCCTGGATAACGCTCTGCAGCATCTTTAAAATTGGTATAGAGATTTAATGGTTCATACTTATTAATCATATATGGCGTAGCTCCTTTAACATTTGATGCTGTTATTATATCATTTTGTTGAAATAATGAGGAGTAGTTATAGGAAAGATGCAGCATTTTTATAAGAAGTCTGTAAATTCCTCTTTTTCTTACTTTAACAAATCCTTCTGTTGCCCTATAAAGATATCTCAGTTAATGCTATAATTATGTTAAGTTAATCACAAACTTTTAGACAGAAGAAAAATTATTCAAAAAAGCGGAGGTACGAAAATGAAAAAAAGGTTGTCAATAACACTCATCATGTTGTTATCACTTGTACTAGTCATTGCTGGCTGTGGAAGTAATAACACAAGTAAGAGCGACAAGGTTGAAACAAAAGAGAAGGAAAAAACAGAAGTAACATCAGGAGCATCCAAAACAAGCTACACAGATCCATCTGAATTAAAAGATAAATATGATATTGTTATTGTTGGTGCAGGTGGAGCAGGAATGTCAGCAGCACTCGAAGCAAAAGCAAAAGGAATGAACCCAGTAATTCTTGAAAAAATGCCACTAGCAGGCGGAAACACTATGAAAGCCTCTTCCGGTATGAATGCATCTGAAACTAAATTCCAAAAAGAACAAGGAATTAATGATAGCAATGATAAATTTTACGAAGAAACATTGGCAGGTGGTCACGGAACAAATGACAAAGAAATGCTACGTTTCTTTGTTGATAATTCCGCAAGCGCGATTGATTGGTTAGATTCCATGGATATTAAATTAAATAACCTGACTATCACAGGCGGAATGAGCGAAAAACGTACACACCGCCCAGAAGATGGTTCCGCAGTAGGTAAATACCTAGTCGACGGTTTATTAAAAAATGTCCAAGAAGAAAAAATTCCAGTATTTGTTAACGCTGATGTAAAAGAAATTACTCAACAAGACGGAAAAGTAACTGGAGTAAAAGTACGCCTTAATAATAAAGAAGACAAAAATATTAGCTCTAATGCAGTAGTTGTAACAACAGGTGGTTACGGAGCAAATAAAGAATTAATCGAAAAAGAACGTCCAGACTTAAAAGGATACGTAACAACCAACCAAGAAGGAAGTACTGGCGACGGTATTAAAATGATTGAAAAACTTGGTGGTACAACAGTTGATATGGACCAAATCCAAGTTCACCCAACTGTGCAACAAGATAAATCTTACCTGATTGGTGAAGCTGTACGTGGTGAGGGAGCCATTTTAGTTTCACAAGAAGGAAAACGTTTTGGGAATGAATTAGATACACGTGATAATGTGACAGCTTCCATCAATAAACTACCTGAAAAATCAGCTTACCTTATATTTGATTCAGGTGTAAAAGATCGCGTAAAAGCAATTGCTCAATATGACGAAATGGGCTTTGTTGAAGAAGGCGCAACTATTGATGAACTAGCGGGCAAAATCGATGTACCAAAAGAAGAATTAACAAAAACGTTAGATACTTGGAATACTAGTGTGAAAAATAAAAATGACGAAGCGTTTGGCAGAACTACAGGTATGGAAAACGAATTATCTAAAGCGCCGTATTACGCAATTAAAATCGGTCCAGGAATCCATTACACAATGGGTGGCGTGAAAATTAATACTAATACAGAAGTTTTAGATAAAGATGGTAAACCAATTACAGGATTATTTGCTGCAGGAGAAGTAACAGGGGGCTTGCACGGAGAAAACCGTATTGGTGGTAACTCAGTAGCTGAAATTATTATCTTTGGTCGTCAAGCTGGCGATAAATCAGCTGAATTTGTAAAAGAACAATAATATTTTCCGAGTAATAGTTTGTGATTAGAAAAGCTTGCGGAAACACTTTTTAATAAGTGTTTTCGCAGGCTTTTTAGTTGTTAGAATTTGTTTGCAGTAAAGGATTTATAGTATTATGAGTAAGTGAGGATGAATCGGCTAAAGTCGAAAAAAGTACATATCCGAATGATCATTGGCAGTTCCCACACAACAGTCATAGCCTTTGCCACTTGTTAAAATAAAAGGAGGAATAATTATGTTGAAAATGGGTTTTATTGGTAATGGAAAAAGCACCAACAGATACCATCTGCCATTTATTCTAGAACGTGAAAATATCCAAGTGAAAACAATTTATAATCGAAATCCAAAAACTGCTACTTGGGATAAAATCGAAGGCGTACACTACACAACAAATTTAGAGGAACTTTTAACTGATCCAGAAATTCAGCTAATTACAATTTCGACAACACAAAGCTCTCATTTTGAATATGCTAAAAAGGTGTTAGAAAATGGCAAAAATGTCCTAGTCGAAAAACCATTTATGATGACGTATGCAGAAGCGAAAGAAATTTTTGAGTTGGCAAAAGAGCGAGGACTAATTGTTCAATGCTATCAAAATCGCCGCTTTGACTCTGACTTTTTAACAGCTCAAAAAGTGATTGAAAGCGGAAAACTAGGTGAACTTTTGGAAGTGGAAATGCATTACGATTATTTCCGACCTGAAATCCCTGAATCTGTCCATGAATTTAAGTTTTATAATAGTTACTTATACGGTCACGGTTGCCATACCATCGACCAAGTACTTTCTTACTTCGGAAAACCAGACGATATTCATTATGATGTTCGTCAATTACTCGGAGAAGGCCGAATGAACGACTATTTTGACCTTGATTTTTATTACGGAATTACCAAAGTCTCCGTAAAATCAAGCTATTTCCGCATTAAAGCTCGTCCAAGCTTTGTTTTGTATGGTAAAAAAGGAATGTTCACGAAAGAAACAAAAGACCGCCAAGAAGAACATCTAAAACTATTTTATATGCCGAGTCATAAAGATTTTGGAATTGATTTACCAGAGCATTACGGCACATTAACTTATGTGGATGATGCGGGAGTATGGCATGAGGAAAAAGTCATTTCCGAAGTGGGCGATTATGGTCGTGTGTACGATGATCTCTATGAAGCCATTATAAATGGAAAACCGAAGCAAGTAACAGACGAAGAAACGCTACTACAAATGGAAATTTTGGAAAAAGGCGTCGAAGCTTGTAAATAAGGAAAAATGCCGTGAGGGAATCTTGCGGTATTTTTGTGGTGTAATACTATAGCAAAAAGTGTGTTATTAGCATATTGATTTCGTGAAAATAGACCATTTTGTGACAATTCAATGAACTTTTTTCACTTCAATTATATTTTAGAAAATTATTGCTATACTTATTTAGTAAACAAGCAGTTGGGAGGAAACTTATGGCTGTGAAAAAAACACCAATAGTTTTAATAGTATTAACTATTTTTCTGTTAGTAACATTAAGATTCATAGGCATGGCAATAGTTTTCTTTATGTGGGGGAGTTATTATTCAAAAAAATTATTCCCTAGCAAAGAGGTTAAACTAGAGATAGAATATTTGAGAAAAGAGCAAACGAAAATCGAATATTACTTAAAGTACAATTTAGGCGAAAACATACAGATAACTTTTGCCAAGAGTGGAGTTGCAACATTTGGAGTTCCTTACATTATGGGGTATATCAATAATGAAAAGGAGTTGCAATTCACAGCATTTATGGATGAAGAAAATCATTTTGAAGATAGAATGATTGTAACAAAAGAACTTTCAGAAAAATTTCGGGTAGACGAATTATCCTATACTGAAATAATAAAACAAAAGCAACGGGAGGAAATACGATGACAACGTTAGGAATTGATTTAGGAACATCCAATAGTTTAGTGGCATATTGGAATGAGGACAAAGCAGTGTTGATACCAAATGTATTTGGTGATGTTTTAACGCCATCTGTTGTAGGTATTGATGACAACGGTGAATTTTTAATTGGTAAAATTGCTAAAGAGCGTTTAACAACTCATCCTGATAAAACGGCTGCTGTTTTTAAGCGTTTTATGGGAACAGAAAAGAACTATTATTTAGGAGAACATAGATTTTCAGCTACAGACTTGTCAAGTTTCGTTTTAAAAGCGCTAAAAGAAGATGCTGAGAAATTTTTGGGAGAAACCTGTACAGAAGCAGTCATAAGCGTCCCAGCATATTTTAATAATACCCAACGAAAAGCTACAGTAGATGCCGCTTTTTTAGCCGGTTTAAAAGTAGAACGATTAATAAGTGAACCGACAGCCGCTGCTATTGCTTATGGGATTCATGAACAAAATGACACAACCATAATGGTAATTGATATTGGCGGAGGGACTTTTGATGTCTCTATATTAGAAATGTTTGATGGTGTCATGCAAGTAATTGCGATTGCGGGGAATAATTACCTAGGCGGTGAAGATTTCACAACAGTAATCATCGAAACCTTTTTAAATGCAACAGGTTTGAAAAAAGAGAGATTAACTACAAAAGATTTTGCATCATTATATAGACAAGCAGAAGATGCAAAGCAAGTTGTTTCTGAAAATGGTGTCGGAAAAATTGTTTTAGCTGAAAATGAGTTTACACTTACAGTAGACCAGTTTGAACAAATCAGCCAACCCCTAATTTTAAAATTGCGAGAACCGATTATCCAAGCTTTAAAAGATGCACAGTTAAAACCAGCAGATATAGAACAGATTGTACTAATTGGTGGAGCAACAAAAATGCCTATTATAAAAAGTTTTGCTAGTAAATTTCTTGGGAAAATTCCGTTTATGCACATTAACCCGGATGAGACAGTTGGGCTAGGTGCAGCAGTGCAAGCCGCTTTGAAAGAACGACATGAATCATTGGAAGAATTTATTTTAACAGATGTCTGTGCGCACACATTGGGAGTGGATTCAGTGCGGCAAATTAGCAATTCTAAGTATCAAGAGGGTGTTTTTACGCCAATTATTGAGCGGAATACAACAATACCTGTAAGCCAAATGAAAGAATTTTATACAATTTATGATAATCAGAATACTGTAAAATTAAGTGTGTACCAAGGAGAAAGTAGCAATGTTAAAGATAATTTGAAACTAGGAGAATTGGAAATTAAGTTACCTCCGAATACAAATAAAGATGCAAAAATTGAAACACGTTTTACATATGATAAAAATGGGCTTCTAGAAATTTTGGTGAAAATTGTTAGTACTGGTGAAGTAAAACAATTAATTATTCAAAAAAATCCTGGAGTATTGTCTGATAGCGAATTAAAAGGGCAGTTAGAAAAGCTAAGTGATCTGAAAATCCATCCACGAGATCGTTCCGAAAACAGGTTATTACTTGCAAGAGCGGATCGGATTTATCAAACATCGTTAGGTGAAACACGTCAATATATAGAATTTTTAATGTTGGAATTCCAAAAGGCTATTGAATCTCAAAATGAAAAGAGCATACAAATACAAAGCAAAAATTTAAAAGAGAAATTAGCCGATCTTGAGGGATTAGGATGGGATTGACAGTTTGGGAGATTCTAAAAATAGAAAAGACGACAGATAAACGTGTAATCAAGCGTGCCTATGCAAAAGCATTAAAATATACACATCCAGAAGATGAGCCTGTTGCTTTTCAAAAATTAAAAGAAGCTTTTGATCAAGCTCTAAAGTATCAAGCATTTGATGATGCTGTATCAACGTCAGGGGATATTTCAAGCTTTGAAATACGAGAATTAGATGAATGTAATCCCACAATGGATTTAGATGAGCAAACAGAAGCAATAGAGTTCTCTTTTAAAGAAAGACTGGAAATGGTTTTTGCAAATTATAATGAGCGAATAAACATAGAAGCATGGCGGGAAATATTTCAGTCAGAAAGTGCATTTAAAGTAGACGAATATGAAAGAGATAGATACTATTTAGCTATCTTTTTAATTGAAAATAGATACTTTATTCCTAAAAAAATTATCAATTTAGCATTTGAAATATATAATTTAAATGAAATGATTTCAAATGATACAAATTTAGACTTGGTTTTTGCTTTAAAGGAAGTGAAGGATTTACCTCCGTTTGAGTTTGTTGCATTACAGGACTTAGAAGAGAACGAGCGAATTAGATTTATTTTAGCACGTTTAAATGCATATCAATGTTTGGAAACGAAGAAAATTCAAAGTTACATTAAACAGGCTAAAGCTATTTTTGATAAAGATCCAGACCTTGAATTAATTGAAATTATAAGTAGAACAGGAAAGTTTAATTTTAATTCAATATTAAAAGAAATTAATGCCTTTATCGCTAAAAATCCGGAACAAGCGACGGCGCGGATGTATCGATTATTTCTTCATAAAAAGCTTAGTAAGCCACTAAACTATAAAGATCTTAAAGGTGCAATATTGGAGACATATTATTCTACTCCACGAGAGAATGAGTTTTTTGATGAAATTATCTTTCATATAGATAAAAATAAACTGTTAGGACTTATTTACTATGATTTAAAAGAATACACAACAGCATATACTTATTTAATTAATGCTAGTGACACAAGTAGAAAAGAGATTCGAGATAGGGTTGCTTTTTGTTTAAAACTAAAGCTAGAGCAAGAAAAAAATTCTTTTAAAAACAAATCAAAAATTAATGATATCAGAACAGAATTAAGTTTATACTCTTTGTGGACTTTTGAGCAGTTATGCTTAAAAACACAAAAAAAGCGTATCTTACTCATGCTCATATTGACTGCTTTTCCCGTATTAATTTTTGCTGCTTTAATTACAGATGACCAAAAAACAGATACTATTTGGGCTAATTACTGGTTTGTATTTGGCTGTATATTTGTTATTATACTAGCAGTCGCTTATTTATTATTTAGAAAAGATTTATGGAAAAGATATAGAGAGGCAAAAATAGAAGAGTATTATCAAAATAAAAAATAAGCTAATAAGCAGGATATTCTATAAAGGGATTTCCTGTTTTTTGATTTATTCAGATCATTATACGGATCATAAATTGCCTTAAAATGAACAATTTGCATAATTAGCGCATTTTGTTGAATGATTTCGTTCAACATGATATAGTGTAATCAAATGAGGGAAGCGCTTACTTCGTTAAGAGAGGATGTAGAGGATGGACATATCAAATTTGATAAATGAAAGTCGGATTATTTTTGATACTAGTATTCAAACCAAGCAATTATTATTTGAAAAAGTAGCGAATGTACTAGGTGAAGAAGGGGTTATAACGAATCAAAAGAAATTTATACGTGACTTGTATAAACGAGAAGAGGAAACTTCGACAGGAATTGAGTCTGGATTTGGTATTCCTCATACAAAGAGTAAATATGTGAAAGAACCTTTGATTGTTTTTGTTCATTCAGATGTTATGACCGATTATTTTGGACTAGATGATGCACCAATTGAATGCAGTTTTATTATTGGAGTCCCAAAAAAGGCAGCAGACACACATTTAGAAATATTAAGTAACCTTTCAAGGAAATTAATGAACGATGAATTTATTGAAAAGTTAAAAAAATCAAAAAACGAACAAGAGATTATGACAATTTTATCAGAATAGGGAGGCGTTTTACATGAAAATAGTTGGAGTTACAGCTTGTCCTACTGGCATTGCTCATACGTACATGTCTGCTGAAAAGTTAACTAAAACAGCAGAAGACCTTGGTTATGAAGTGAAAATAGAGACTCAAGGAGCAAAAGTTGAAAATGTTTTAACGAAAGAAGATATTGCATCAGCTGATTATGTTATTTTAGCGGTTGATAAAGAAATTGATACAGCTAGATTTGCTGGAAAGAAAGTAAAAAGAGTATCTACTTCCAGAGCAATTAAAGAAGCAGATGTCATAATTAAGGAAGTCATTGCAGAAAAAGGACTAATAAATTATTCAGCGGAAAGCAGTTTAAGTAATTCTGAACAGCCACCAAAAGCAAGTTTATATAATCATTTTATGAATGGTGTTAACTATATGCTACCATTTGTTATCGCGGGTGGGATACTAATCGCAATTAGTTTTGCTTTCGGTATTGATGCTGCCAATCCAGATTCTGCTTCCTATAATGCAATTGCAGCAGCATTTTCTAAAATAGGTGGAGATACCGCATTTGCATTAATGGTTCCAGCACTTGCTGCCGGAATTTCCGTATCAGTCGCAGGGAGGGCTGGTTTTGCTCCTGGACTTGTTGCCGGAACGCTTGCAACAGCTGGTGGATCTGGTTTTCTAGGCGGAATGATTGGTGGTATTTTAGCAGGATATGTAGCTCACTTCTTTGCTAATAAAGTGAATGTTACAAAATCACTTGCTTCTATTTATCAGTTGATTGTTGTACCACTTCTAGCTATTACAATAGTTGGTTTGGCGATGGTATTTGTTATTGATACACCAATTGCTTGGGTCCTAGATGCGCTTACAAGTTGGCTAAATGGTCTTGGTGAAACATCTGGTGTTTTATTTGGACTTCTTATTGGAGTGATGATGGCAGCAGATATGGGTGGACCTATAAATAAATCTATCTCTACTTTCTCTATCGGGCTTATGACGGCCGGGGTTACAGCACCAATTGCCGCGTGTATGGCAGCAGGTATGGTTCCGCCACTTGGTCTAGCACTTGCAACGCTACTTTTTAGAAATAAATTTACAACAGAAGAAAAAACAGCAGGAAATTCTTGTTGGGTGTTAGGGGCATCATACATTACAGAAGGGGCTATCCCGTTCGCAGTCGCAGATCCACTTCGAGTTATCCCTAGTCTTATGTTAGGCTCAGCAACAGCAGCAGCTATTTCGATGGGTGCGGGAGTAACTTCACTTGCTCCACATGGTGGTATTTGGGTAATGTTCATTCCTAATGTTATTGACCATCTATTTATGTATATTATTGCAATCGTAGCAGGAACAATAGTGACTGCAGTTTCAGTAGGATTATTAAAAACACCAGTAAATAAACGAAAAAATAAAGGGGAGATGCTATAATGTTATATACAATGAAAGATTTATTAAAAGTAGGAAAAGAACATCAATTTGCGGTACCGGCATTTAATATCTGTAGTTTTGATATGTTAAAAGCAGTAATGGAACAAGTAGAAGAAAGTAATGCACCCGTTATTATTGAAATCCATCCCGATGAGATTGCTTATCTTGGTGATAATTTTGTCGCGACGGTACGTGAATACGCGCTTAGAAGTAAAGTTCCTGTTGTAATTCATATGGATCATGGCGGAACCATTCAAGATGTCATGCGAGCAATTAGAAACGGCTATACATCAGTTATGATTGATGCTTCACGTGCTAGTTACGAAGACAATGTTGCGCTGACAAAAGAAGTGGTAGCACTTGCGCATAAAGTAGGTGTATCAGTGGAAGCGGAACTTGGAACAATTGGCGATAATGGATCGGCAGAAGGTGGAGCAGATACAATCATTTATACAGATCCAGACCAAGCGGAGGATTTTGTAAAAAGAACAGGTATTGATACATTAGCGGTTGCAATTGGAACAGCGCACGGACTATATCCTAAAGATAAAAAACCGGAACTCAATATGCCGCTACTAAAAGAATTAAATAAACGTCTAGATATTCCATTCGTCCTTCACGGAGGTTCTGGTAATCCAGACAAAGAAGTGAGTGAATCTGTACATTTTGGAGTTAGAAAAGTGAATCTAAGCTCTGACTTGAAAAGTGTGTTTTTTGAAGAAATTCGCCAATTATTAGCAAAAAATCCAGATATGTATGAACCAAATCAAGTTTACCCATCAGCAAATGAAAAAGTAAAAGAAGTTGTAAGACATAAATTACAAATTTTAAATACTACTGGGCAAGCGGACAAATACTAATCGGAGGGGTAGAAGCGCTAATTATAGTGCTTTTGCCCTTTAAGGAGTGGAGGAATATGTTAAGCACAGCAAAGGAACGACAATTAAAAATCGTTAATCGGCTAAAAATCGAACAATTTATGCGGATTATTGATTTAGTGGAGCTTGTCAATTACAGCGAAGCCACTGTGAAGCGAGATTTAGTAGCATTAGAAAAAGAAGGACTTGTAAGACGAACACGAGGCGGCGCAATGATTATTGATAATAAAAAAATCGATTTGCCGTATTTAATGAAAATGAACGAACGCAGTAATGAAACAAGTAAAATAAGAATTGCAGACATTGCAAAATCACTTATTCGTGATGATATGGTGATTTTCTTGGATTCAAGTTCTACATCGCTACATTTAATTGATGTTTTAAGTAAATTTGATGGTTTGCAAATTATTACTAATGGAGTGATGACGGCTTCGATGTTATCAGAATTTACCAATGCGCGGGTTAGTATTTTAGGAGGATCCATTCTAACAAAGCGATACACGGTAAATGGAGCAAAAGCTTATAATGATGCCCTTACATATAATGCGGATATTGCATTTGTTTCTTGTCGTGGAATTGACTGTGACAAAGGTGCGACGGAAACACATGAAGGAGAGGCACTAATCAAACAAGCATTTAGGCGCCAGTCAAGTTTGCTCGTTTTACTCGTTACAGAAGAAAAAGTAGGCCATAAGTTTATGCACCAAAGTCTTGCGTGTCACGATATTGACTACTTAATTACGGACTTTAAACTGGATACAGAAGTGGAGCAACAGTTTAAAGCCCATCAAATTACTTGTTTGTATTAACGCTTGCTTAATGAACGCTTTTAGTGGTGATTTCATTATCGCGGATTAATATCGCTTCCTTATTACTAATTGGAAGCAGAGGTAGTGAACTAGCATAGTCAGCTAGGATTTTTTGAGTTGCATTTTTAAAAGGTGCAGAACCATAATGCGGCATAGTATAGAAATCAACTAAATTTAAAGCATCGTAACTCGTCAAAGTTGCGGCTTTTTGCATGTTATCCATATCTTTAATATACTCAATATTAGCTGAAGTTATAACCGCACCAGCTGATTCCCCGATATATAATTTACCGGCTGCGACTTCTTTTAAAATGCACTTGTCCGCGCCAGTTCGTTTTAATTCTTGCAATAAAAAGAAACTATTACCGCCAGAGACATAAATATACTCATTTCGTGCTAATTTCTGCCGAATGGTCTCTGAGTCTGCAGTAGATATATCTAATTCATCAATTATTAACCCTAATTTTTCTAGGGCTTTTTTTGCTGTCTCCACATAAAATACCACTTTTTCCACATTACTTGCTGTAGGAACAAATGTTACCGTTTTGCCATGTACATTTTTTTCAAATGAACTAAATAAAGTTACAACATCGTTAAAAGAAGATGCTAAAAATAGTTTTTTCATGTTATCAGCTCCTATGGATTTGTCTTTATTTATAGTATAATGTGAAAAGGTATCAAATAGTGACACCTTTTAATTTACTTTAAGGAAAAGAGATGCTTATGAAAAAATCAGAGAGATTAACTGATATGATGCTATTTTTAAATGATAAAAATTCTTTCCAATTGAGCGAACTAATGTCTAAGTATAATATTTCTCGAAGTACCGCTATTCGCGATATTAAATCATTAGAAGAAATAGGCATGCCGATATATTCCCAACTAGGTAGAAATGGTTATTACGGTTTGCTTCAAAATCGCTTATTATCACCAATTGTGTTTAATATGGAAGAGGTATTTGCGTTATACTTTGCCATGCTAACTTTAAAAGCTTATGAAACTACACCATTTCATTTAAGCGTAGAAAAATTAAAAAAGAAATTTGAAACTTGTTTAGCAGAAGAAAAAATTACTATGCTTCGTCAAATAGAAAATGTATTTAGTTTAAGTTTTATTCAACATAACAATCAATGTGAATTTTTAGATGTTATTTTACGCTGGACAATAGAAGAACAAGCCTGCGAAATTGCCTATAAGAAAAACGGGGAAATAAAAAACTATCTAGTGCAATTTTTTAATATATCTTCCGCGCATGGGCAGTGGTATGGTACCAGCTATAATTTTGAAACCGAAAGCACCCAAGTATTTCGCTGTGATAAAATTGTAGCAATTAAAGTAACTAACAAATACCCGCCAAAATCACTAGCAGACCTTAAACGAAAATCGGAGGAACTTTATCAAAAGAAAGCAGCAAATAATTTTGAAGTAGAAATAACTACTAAAGGGATAGATTTATTTTATAAGGAACACTATCCATCCATGGAATTACACATAGAAAATGGAAAAAATATCATTCGCGGTTTTTATCATCATGCGGAAGAGGCCTTTATTATCAATTATTTGCTAGGATACGGTACGAATATTTTAGCGATAAAACCAAAAACACTAAAACCAAAACTAATCCAAAGGCTAAACTTTCTAAAAACAAATCTCGAACAAATATAAAAGTAAAAACAGCGTAACAAATTTAAAAAGAGGAGTGAGTTAATGGAGGAATGGGATTTGCTAAATGTAAACCGTGAACGAACAGGAAAAACACATATCCGTGGTGAGAAATTAGCGGCTGGAGACCTTCACTTGGTTATTCATGTCTGTATTTTTAACCAAAAAGGGCAACTTTTAATTCAAAAGCGCCAAAAAGATAAAGACAACTGGCCAAATTATTGGGACTTTTCTGCGGCTGGCTCTGCACTTAAAGGCGAAACAAGTAGACAAGCCGCTGAAAGAGAAGTACAAGAAGAACTTGGAATTACAATTGATTTAAGCAAAACTCGTGCAAAATTTAGTTATCATTTTGATGCAGGATTTGATGATTATTGGTTTATTACAGAAAATGTAGAACTAAAAGACTTAACATTACAAAAAGAAGAAGTAGCAGATGCTCGTTTTGTAACACCAGAAGAGCTAGAAATGTTGAAAAATGCAGGTGAATTCATTCCTTACTTCTTTTTAAATCAGGTTTTCGAGCTAAAAAATGCTACAAGTAGTCACTTTTAATAAATATAACTAAAATTCCACTTAACAAATCACGCGCTTACACTTATAATAGTACAGAGACAAGAGAAAAACTCCAATTCAGAAAGAGAGTGGTAATATGGGCCGTAAATGGGCAAATATTAAAGAGAAAAAAGCGTCAAAAGATAAAACAAATAGTCGTATCTATGCGAAATTTGGTATTGAAATATATGTAGCGGCTAAATCAGGCGACCCAGATCCACATTCCAACCAAAAATTACGCTTTGTTATCGAACGTGCAAAAACATACAATGTACCAAAACATATTATTGATCGTGCTATCGAAAAAGCAAAAGGAACTGGCGACGAAACGTATTCCGAACTACGCTATGAAGGCTTTGGTCCAAGTGGTTCGATGATTATTGTCGATGCGTTAACAAATAATGTAAACCGAACTGCCTCTGATGTACGTGCTGCTTATAGTAAAAATGGTGGTAATATGGGCGTTAGTGGCTCCGTTGCTTATATGTTTGATAATACAGCTATTTTCGGTGTAGAAGGTAAAGATGCCGACGAACTTCTCGAACTTTTAATGGAAGCGGATATTGATGTTCGTGACATTTTAGATGAAGATGGACAAGCGATTATTTATGCAGAGCCAGAAGATTTTCATAAAGTTCAAGAAGGATTAAAAGCTGCTGAAATTGAAGAATTTACTGTAGCTGAAATCGAAATGATTCCTCAAAACGACATTCAATTAGCAGGAGAGGATTTAGAAAAATTCGAGAAACTAATTGATGCTTTAGAAGATTTAGAAGATGTGCAAAAAGTATATCATAACGTCGAATTAGAAGATTAATAACAACCACAATCGGAGGAAAAAGCAAAATGCCAAAATTACCAAATTGTCCAGAATGTAACTCAGAATATGCTTACGAAGACCGCGGACTCCTAATCTGCCCAGAATGCGGACATGAATGGAGCGCAAATGCCACAGCAGAAGTATCCGAAGAAAAAGTATTTAAAGACTCCAATGGCAACATCCTAACAGACGGAGATTCCGTTACCGTCATCAAAGACTTAAAAGTAAAAGGCGCATCTAACCCAATTAAAATGGGTACAAAAGTAAAAAACATCCGCCTAGTTGACGGCGACCACGACATTGATTGCAAAATTGATGGCTTTGGTCCAATGAAACTAAAATCAGAATTTGTGAAGAAGATATAGCAGAAAAACAGCGATTCTCAATAATTTGGGAGTCGCTGTTTTTTATTAATTTTGCACAAAAACCGTCTCAAACACAAACGATTCATACGTATGTCGCGTAATCGAATATTCAAAAACACGCCCGTCTTCCAAATGAGCGAGTTTCTCAATTTCCATCATAAAGGTAGGTTCTTCCAACTCGAGCAACTTGCTATCCTCTTGATTCGATTTATCACCTCGAACCCAAACATGCGCACTCTGCATTTTTAATTTCAAATCTTCTCGAATATAGTTATAAATCGAGTCTTCTAAGTGGCGTGGTTCTAGTCCTGGAATAATCGCTAGTGGCATATAGGTGTGTTCAATCGAATATGCTTTATGACCAACCTCCCTCATCCGAATTATTCGGTAAATATAGTCATCTTGCATTTCTAGTTTTTCGGCTACTTCCTTTGAAGGCTTTTCAATCGAGAATAAAATAACTTTTGACTTAATATTGTCTTTTCCAAAGGTATTTACAAGCCCAGCCATCGGTCCGAGAGCTAATTCGCCGCCGTTTGTCGAGTGAGATTTCACAAAAGTACCAGCTCCGCGACGCCTAATAATCATCCCTTCCTGAACAAGCATATCCAGTGCTTTTTTGACAGTAAGCTTGCTGCAGCCGTATTCACGTGCCAATGTATCTCCATCTGGTAATTTTTCATTAATGGTATATTTATTTTGGTTAATTTTATCACGGATATCTATGTATATTTCCATGTATTTAGCCATTCCCGACATTTTATTGGCTCCTTTTCTCATGTAATAAAGATAGTATATCATATACTTTTGATAAAAGGTATCTCTATAACTAAAAGTATATATCTTTTTTAAAAAGTATTGTTTTTTAAATAAATGTATGCTATATTTATTTTGACAAAAGGGAGGCCATAAAACATGAAAGAATTATTAACATTTCCAAAAGACTTCTGGTGGGGCTCAGCGTGGTCTGCAGAACAAGCAGAAGGCCGCGGCGACACTGGAAAAGCAAAGACTGTTTGGGAGCATTGGTTTGAAACAGAGCCTAATCGTTTTTACGAAGGTGTAGGGTCAGACGTTACAACAGATCATTTAAACCGTTACAAAGAAGATGTGCAGTGGATGAAGAAAACAGGACAAAATTCATTCCGGATTTCCATTTCATGGGCACGAATGTTTCCGAGTGATGGTGTGGGGGAAGTGAACCCAAAGGCAATTGCGTTTTATCGTGATTTACTTACTGAAATGAATGAAAACGGTATCAAACCATTTGCGAACTTATATCATTTCGATATGCCAGTTGCACTTCAAGATGCGGGTGGTTGGGAATCAAGGGAAGTCGTTGATGCCTATGTTCATTTTGCAGATACTTGTTTTAAAGAATTTGGCGATTTAGTTTACCACTGGTTTACGTTCAATGAGCCACTTGGACCAATTCTTGGTGGTTATTTAGAAGATTTCCACTATCCGAATCAAATTGATTTCAAACGCGGGGCACAAGCTGGTTTTAATACTATTTTGGCCCATGCCCTAGCGATTAAAGCATTCAAAAAATTAAATTTAACTTCGAAAATAGGTGTGATTTTAAATCTTAGTCCTACTTATCCGCGTAGCCAAAATGCATATGATCTAGAAGCTGCAGAAATCTGTGATGCTTTTTATACGAGAAGTTTCCTAGATCCAATGGTTAAAGGAACTTTCCCAGCAAAATTAGTTGAAATCATGCGCGAATATGACCAAATGCCGGAATATACAGAAGCTGATTTGGTTACCATTAAAGAAAATACGGCACAAATTCTTGGTTTGAATTATTATGAACCGCGACGTGTTAAAGCTCGTCTTACTGCTATCAATGAGAAGAGCCCATTTTTACCGGATTGGTTTTTTGAACCACATAATATGCCTGGCAAACGAATGAATATTTATCGCGGTTGGGAAATTTATGAACGTGGTATTTATGATTTATGTATAGATATTCGTGATAATTACGGTAATATCGAATCCTTTATTTCCGAAAATGGGATGGGTGTTGCGAGTGAAGAACGCTTCCTGAATGCAGAAGGTCAAATTGAAGATGATTACCGGATTGAGTTTGTCAAAGATCACCTAGCATACGTACATCAAGCGATCCAAGAAGGTTGTGCTATTAAGGGTTATCACTTATGGACATTTATTGATTGCTGGTCATGGATTAATGCGTATAAAAATCGTTACGGGTTAGTTTCGCTAGATGTAAAAACTGGCAAGCGGACGATGAAAAAAAGTGGCGAGTTTTATAAAAAAATGAGTGATGCTAATGGCTTTGAGTATGAAACAAGCAAGATTGTAGGGACTGAAAAGGGAGGAAATGACTGATGGCAGAGTCGAAAAAAAAGTCGATTGTTAATGGGTTTATTAATGTAGCACAAAAGCTCGGGGGACAGATTCATTTGCGTTCCTTGCGTGATGCTTTTGCGAGTATTATGCCATTTATGATTTTGGCTGGTTTTGTAACGCTAATCAATTATGTTATTTTAGAACCAACTGGCTTTATGGGCAAGATTGTTAACCCTGACACACTCAGAACCTGGCAAGAAATCGGGATCTCGATTGGGAACGGAACGCTAAGTGTTATTACGTTACTTGTAACCGTCGCAATTTCGTACCACTTATGTTTAAACCGTGGCTATAAAAATGTGATTGCACCAATTTTAGTTGCCTTATCTTCTTTTATTGTTGTGACACCGATTGCGACAACTTTCCTTCCAGCAGGTGCAACTAAATCCATCGAAGTTCCAAATGTTATCCCTGTTAGCTATACTGGTGCAGCCGGCATGTTCGTCGGAATTATCGTTGGCTTGATTGCAACGGATTTATTCATTAAACTATCGAAAAACAAACGGATGCAAATCAATTTAACCGGAAATATTCCACCAGCTGTGATTAAGTCATTTAATGTATTAATTCCAATTATGATTACGGTGATTATTTTCTCGGTTGTATCATTCGCGGTCAACCAAATTTTCAGCATGGACTTCAATACGTTAGTAACGACAATTATTACGAAACCACTTAGTTACGTAACAACAAGTCTGCCAGGATTCTTGCTTATTACCTCTATCGCCAACTTGTTCTTTGGCTTAGGGATTCACCAAGCCGTTATTTCTGGACCATTACTAGATCCATTTTTACTACAAAATATGCAAGAAAACATGGTAGCTTATGCGAATCATCAAGAAATCCCACATATTATCAACATGGCATTTAAAGACACTTTTGCTGTTATGGGTGGATCAGGAAATACGATTGGCTTACTAATTGCCATTTTCATCTTTGGGAAACGAAAAGACTACAAAGATATTTCCAAACTGTCTGCGGCGCCTTCTCTTTTCAACATTAGTGAACCAATTATCTTTGGACTACCAATCGTTTTCAATCCGTTACTAATTATTCCATTTGTACTTGCACCAATTTTCTCATTAACAACCGCGTATTATGCGACCGCAGCTGGTTGGATTAATCATGTCGTTGTGCAAACACCATGGACGACACCGCCAATTATTTCTGGATTTTTAGCAACAGGTGGAGACTGGCGAGCGTCTGTTTTACAAGTAATTATCATTGTAGTGACTGTCTTTATTTATCTGCCGTTCTTGCGCATGGATGAAAAAGTCGCATTTGCTACAGCACAAAAAACAGAAGAAAAATAAGAGAGGAAGTTTAACTCATGAAAAATATTTTATTAGTATGTAACGCTGGTATGTCAACAAGTTTCTTGGTAGAAAAAATGAAAACAGCCGGAACAGAACAAGGAATTGAAGCGAATATTTGGGCTGTATCCGATGCCGAATTACACGAAAACTGGGAAAAAGCAGATGTCATTTTACTTGGCCCTCAAGTTGGCTATTTAAAAGGAAACACCGAAAAAGTAGTCGGTGGAAAAATTCCTGTCGAAGTAATCAATATGCTTGATTACGGACGTGTGAACGGGGCAGCTGTTCTCGACCGTGCAATGGAACTAATTGGTTAAGAAATTGCAAAGGGAGTGGTGACGTCATGTCGCACTCCTTTTTTATCAAGCTAGAAAGTGTTATAATGTGTGAAAAGGAGCGGAATTGCGATGAAATATGTAAAATCACAAATGAAAGAGCTTGTAAAAGATAGCGTGGACCTTCAAGAACGCCTTCAAAAGTTAATGAAAGAAATGGATTTAGAAAAAAGTTTCGCTTTAAAAGCACTGTATCATTCAGAAGTTGCTGATGGTGGACATTACCAAACAGCTTATCAAGATTTGGATTATAAATATAAAGATTAATCAACTAATGGCTCTGCTAAATTTTTTAGCAGAGCCATTTTTATAAATATTTCCCTTGGATTTCGTTCAAGTAAGCAACAAAATTGTCGTAAAAGTCATCACGATTTTGAATGGTTACATGGGTTCCTAGCTGCAAAATAAAGCGATAACCAGCCTCGTGATCAGGCAGCGTTACTTTTGCAAAAAAGTGTTCAGCATCATGTCGTTTAATTTCTACCAAATTAAAACGCTCAACGATTTGTTCACGGGCGACTTTGTCAACAATAAGCGAGACTTCATGCATTAAAAAGTGGGGCTGCGTAGGGATGGCTCCAATAGGTTTAACCGCAAATGGACGGGCTTCAAAAGTCTCCGCCAGCACGCTAAGCTCAATAATTCGCGATAACTTAAAAGTTCGAAAGTCGCTGCGCTCCAAACTGTAACCTTGCAAATACCAAGAACGATTCCTAAAAAGGAGGTGATAAGGCTCTGTTTTCCGGATAGTTTGATTCCCGCTTCGGTCAATATAGCAGAGTTCTACAAGTTGGCGTTTTTTAATCGCTAAGTATAGTTTTTCCACTTGGGAATTTGAATCACTTTTTGTCGTTAAATTGGAGAAATCTACCGAAATAGAGCTTGCAGGTGATTCGCTTGTCGGGTCGAGCATATTTTTCATTTTCTGCAAAGTTTTCTTGGTTTCAATGGATGAAAGTAACTGCTCCATTCCGTCTAAACTAGTGATAATCGCTTGTAAATCTTCTGTTGTAAGTAGCTTCTTGTCCACTTTGTAGGTAGGCATAATCCCGATACCACCTTTTGTTCCAGCAATCGTATAAATCGGAATATTTGCCATGGAAAGCGTGTCAATATCGCGGAAAATAGTTCGTTTGGAAACTTCGAACATTTCCGCCATTTCAGAAGCACTGACTAGTTCTCGTTGTAAAAGTAGCATAATAATACCAATGAGCCGCTCAATTTTCATTTTGTTCTCCTTTATTTTCGAATGATGACAGACAGTTGTCATCATTTACGTGTTATAGTTACATCATATCAAAGTTAAATAACTTTTTGGAGGGAAATATTATGGCATTTGAAATTGTTGAATTAAAAGCAGAAACATTTACTGGAACTAAATCCGAAATCCCTGAATTTGATCCACAAAAAGGGTTTGGACCAATGAGCGAAATTAAAGAAGCAGCATTTACAAAATTTGCAAAAAATGAGAAAGACTACGTAGGCATTAATGCAAGCCTTGATGGTTTACAATATTATATCGTTGCAAGTGTGGATGGCACAGGCGATACAACTTTTAGCGTCCCAGCAGGAAAATACGCTAAATTCGTAACCGCTGAAACAGATCGCCCAGCATTGGACGGATTCATCGGTGGAGCATACGGCGAAGTTAGCCAGAGCAGTGACGTTGCAATTGCTGGTTCATTTAACTTGGAAGATCTCAGAGAAGCAGACTTTACGCTTTATATTCCAGTTGTAGCAAAATAAAGGAAAACACCCCAATGCCAAATTAGACTTTGGTATTGGGGTGTTATGCTTTTCTTTGAATGATTTCTAAACAAATCATATAGAAAAAGCTAATTATAAAATAGCCGATAGCAAGACTTGAAAGTGATATTTGTAAATGGTGTTGCGTATTTAAAATAGCCATAAAAATTGGCAATATTATGGCTAAGGCGATAACAAAATAAAAAGAGAAGGTATTCCTATTTTTATAATAGCGCTCATCTTTTTCTGTTTTCTCTTTTTTATATTGCTTTTCAAAGGTTTCTTTAAATATGAAAATAGAGAAGACAGATCCGACGATAATTGCAGGAATTAATATGAGGAAATCATTTACTGTGGAAGGTTGTTCTCCTCGTGTAATTGGTAATAAAAAAAAGCATATAATTACCATAAAAATTAAACTTACAATTCTCATAAAGTGATATTTTTTCATTTTCTACGCCTCCTCTAGCTGGAATATATCTTCTACCGATAACTCAAAATACCTTGCCATCTTTAAGCTAAGCTCTAAACTGGGGTTATATTTTCCTTTTTCAATCGCGTGAATAGTTTGCCTTGAAACTTCTAATATCGAAGCTAAATCATTTTGCGCAATCCCTTTTTCTTCGCGTAACGTTTTAACTCGATTTATTACTTTCAAATGATCACCGCCTGGTAAAGATATCTTTACAAATACTTTAAAATAAAGTGAAAGAAATGTAAAGCTTCCTTTATATTTTTTGGAAATTATTCTATTATTCGCCGCTCAATTTTATGGCAAGTTACTTAAGGTTGATTTTTCTATTCATTAATTTGGTAACTGGTGGAGTGTCGATGGTATTAGATAAAGCAGCAATTGTTTCCGAGCAAGCCATGACGATATAGGGGATTTATAAACAAGTCATTCTACTTAAAGTAGCTTGTTTAAATTTGCAACACCTATTTTTTTCTATATAATGGGAGTAAGTAAAAGACGAGTTTTGATAGGAGGAAGCAATATGGAAGTTTTTGCAGAATATTTGGCTGGGATTGAAAACCCTGACCATCGTGAGCGTACAAAAGAAGTTTTAACATGGGTTACGGAAAATTTTCCAACTTTAAAACCAGAAATCAAATGGAACACACCAATGTTTTCGAATAATGGAACTTTCATTCTTGGCATTTCTGTTGCAAAACAGCATATGAGCATTTCCCCAGAAGTAGCTGGAATTGAGCGCTTTGAAGAAGACATTAAGCAAGCTGGATATGGCTATACAAAAGGACTATTTAAAATCACTTGGGCAAAACCAGTTGATTATAGTTTAATAGAAAAAATTATTCAGTTTAACATACAAGATAAAGCAAATTACACCAGCTTTTGGCGTATTTAAAAGATTTAGTTACTTTTGTCATCTAGCAAACGCAGATATTTTATGCCATAATAAATAAGCTAATATGGATTTTATTAAAAGAGTGGTGTAAAATGCGGATTTTTTGTGGAATTATGTCAATCCAAGCTGGCTTTATCGGAGGACTTGCCGAAATTTTTAGTCCGGATAGCAAGAAAATCAACCTATTTATGATACCAGACAATCTAGCATCCTCATCCGGGTACTTAATGTCATTTGCAATGATAGTAGCCGGAATCCTAATCATCTGCGCTTATCGAAACGATTTTTTAATTTTTATGGCGCTGATATTATGGTTATTTGGACTAATTTTCGGACTAATTTTCACCCCAAGTTTTTCCGGCTTTTATTTCCGCCCGATTGTTTGTTTAATAAGCTTTTTGATAGGGTTGTTTATTTTTACGGATTATACGAGACATAGGGATAGTTGGGAGGAGAGGTGAGCGAGGAGCTTGCTTCTTTTTTTGTTTTTTCATAAAAAATATTGAGAGAAATTAATGTTTCGGGAATTAATTTTTAGATAATTTCAAAAATAAACATTTTTTTATGGTATTTGTGCTTAAGGAACAAGTTTTTATGCGAATTATATTATCTTTTTGTGTATAATATGGGAAAAGGTTCTAGGAGGTTTTATATTGATTTTAACCATTATAGTAATAGGTTTAATTTTTTTTATTTGGGTTATTTACTCAGAAAAAAGCAAGAAAGAATTAGAACGGAAAATTAAAGAGGACGAGGAGATTGATTATAAGAATGAGTTAGAGTTATTTAAAGTAGATAAAAATGGAATAGATTATCTAGTAGCTACATGTATGGTTTATCAGCAAAATAAAAAGCGCGTAATTAGAAGTTTTTTTGTTCCAGGTAATATTATAAACTGGAATGATGTTCAATGGGAGGTTATTTCTACCCCAGAATATGAGCATGAGGAGAAAAATGGTAATACAAAATATGAAAGAATAGTAAATAAATATCTTGTTAAAGTGCGTTATATTAGTAAATTAAGTGGAAAACAAGAGATTATTAATAATTATGGGATTATTAGCGAAATCAATGATTCTAAATTTTATAGCAGTAATTTACATATTGATAATCAGGTTGAAGTAAATAAAGAACTGATAAAAAAAATAGATGAATTATTGCAAATGGATTCTAAAAATAATGAAATTCTAGATTTAAAGAAAGAATTGAGACTTCTAAAATATGAGATTTTAAATAATGAAGTTAATAATGAGGAAATTCCAAATTTAATTGACAAAATGAAGAAACTTTCTGAAACTGCTGCGCCATTTGCTTCTCTGTTATGTGCAATAATAGATTTAGCACAAAAGGTTATAAAGTAATTTTTATAGAGGCATTTTTTAGCAGAAATGAGTGTGTTGTTTTGAAACATAGAAGTAAAAAGTTCCTTAAGTAAATATTCACCAAAATAAACCGCCGTTTTATCCGGATGATTATTGATACTTAACAATAGGTGGGTAGTAGAAGCCACCGCGGTAACAAATGTCAAATCAAAAAACAATTCTAGCCAAGAAACTTTTCGTTCTTTCATCTCTCCACCTCATTTGTTTCTCTTTACCCAAAATGAAAAATAGAAATCCTCTGAACTTTTGACAGCGGCTTCCATCCATAAGTATAATGGAATGACATACGCAAATTTTATTGCTAGGGGGGGATGAAAATGGTAAAAACTTGGGATGAATTTCTGAAGCAAGAAGCTACCAAACCATATTTTATTGATTTAATGAAGGAAGTCGCGGATGCTAGGGCAAAAGGAAACGTTTATCCATCAGAAGAAGACATGTTTTCCTGTTTCCGCTTATGTCCATATGATAAAGTCAAAGTCGTCATTCTAGGCCAAGATCCATACCACGGACCAGGACAAGCACATGGACTCAGCTTCTCCGTCCAAAAAGGAGTGCGGATTCCGCCAAGCCTCCGAAACATCTACAAAGAACTAAAAACCGACCTAGATATCGAACCAGCTGACCACGGACATCTTGCTAAATGGGCCAAACAAGGCGTGCTGCTGATGAACACTAGCTGGAGTGTGGAAGAAGGTAAAGCAGGGAGTCACAAAAAATTAGGCTGGGCGACGTTTACTGAACATGTACTTGAAGAATTAAATAACTATGAAAAGCCATTAGTATTTATTTTATGGGGAAATCATGCTATTAAAGCCGCAAGTGGAATCACTAATCCGAAGCATTTACTAATTGAAGGCGTTCAC
The DNA here is from genome assembly GCF_014322765.1 of Listeria immobilis. Lineage (GTDB taxonomy): Bacteria > Bacillota > Bacilli > Lactobacillales > Listeriaceae > Listeria > Listeria immobilis. The sequence continues at coordinate 169,424 of NZ_JAASTZ010000002.1, forward strand.
CCATCCCCACTCGCAGCAAGTCGCGGATTTTTCGGAAGTAAACCGTTTTCAAAAACAAATGATTTCCTAGAAAAAGCTGGAAGAACCCCGATTAATTGGGATTTAAATGAATAAAAAATAACTGGCTTGTATTTTTTATGAAAAAATGAAAAAATTTAAATATTTCTCATCGAAAGCTTTTTACATAAGGTTTCATTCGTGTTATGGTTATTACAGGAGAAAGTAAAAATTTAAAAAAGTTCCTAAAGAAGGTGACTGGATTGAAGCATAATTTTACAGAAGATGACTTTGTATATGGAGAATCATGGGGACTCGTACATCGAGGAGTTTTAGAAGACAAGGAAATCGAACGAATGAAAGCGTTACGAGATAAAGTAGTCGGCAAAAAGGGCGTAGCTGCAACAACACTAAAACCAATTGGTAGTGTCAAAATAGATGGAGAAGTCTATGAAGCGCGCTTGAAAACAGGGTATTTGGAAGTGGGCAAACCAATAATTGCCGTAGCTATTGATTTTGGATATGTGTTAGTAAATGAAGATATACAAGAGGAGGAAAAAGGACAATGATTGGACCAATTATTATTGCAGCATTAATTATCATCTTTTTAATCGTATTTTTCACTTTAGTACCAGTGGGGTTATGGATTAGTGCTTTATCTGCACGTGTACCAGTGGGACTAGGAATATTAATAGGGATGAGATTGCGTCGTGTTGTACCATCTCGTGTTGTAAAACCTTTAATCAAAGCTGTAAAAGCAGGTCTTGATTTAGAAGTAAACCAATTAGAAAGTCACTATTTAGCTGGTGGGGATGTGGATAACACTGTTGATGCGTTAATCGCTGCACACCGCGCAAATATTGAATTAGATTTTAGTCGTGCAGCAGCAATTGATCTAGCTGGACGTGATGTACTTGAAGCAGTGCAAACTTCTGTAACACCAAAAGTTATTCGTACTCCTGAATTTACTGGTGTGGCTAGAAATGGTGTAGAAGTAAAAGTTATTACACAAATTACCGTGCAGTCCAATATTGAACGTATTGTTGGGGGTGCTGGTGAAGATACGGTTATCGCTCGTGTCGGGGAAGCCGTAGTATCTACAGTTGGTGAAACTGGAGAACACACAGATGTACTTGAAAATCCAAATAGTATCTCGAAAAACGTCCAAGAACAAGGACTTGGAGATGGTACAGCTTATACTATTTTATCGATTGATATTGCTGAAATGCGTATTGGAGACAATATTAAAGCAAAATTAGACATCGAAAAAGCGAACGCAGACATGGAAGTTGCTCAAGCAGCCGCATCGAAACGTAAAGCAGAAGCGATTGCTCTAGAACAAGAAAACAGAGCAGCCGTAGTAGCCGCAGAAGCAGAAGTGCCACGTGCCTTGTCTCGTGCTTTAGAAGAAGGAAATCTTGGTGTAATGGATTACTACAAAATGGAAAATGTACAATCAGATACAGCAATGCGTGAATCGATTGCAAATGAAGACGAAAAATAAACCTCGATCTTTTTACAAGAAAGAAGGTGTTTTAAGTGGATTGGAATAGTTTTATTGAAGGCGGCTGGGAAAGTATTGTTGTTGTCTTAGGGATACTTGGTTTTATCATTAGTATGTTTAGTAAATCAGGTTCTGAATCTAAGGAGAGAGCCAAAAATGCTGCCTCTACACCAAAACACACCCATTCGCAAACTACTAAAAAGCCGGCGAAGCGAAATGTATCACAAGGGACTTTTACACAAAAAGAACAACAAAATAAAGTGCTAGCAAAACAACAAGTGATACTACAAAATTCGCTTAAAGAAGCCGAGCGAGAAGCAAGACGTAAGAAACAAGTGAAGCCGGTACAAAGTAGTAGATCGCAAAGTTATAAGCGTAGTAGAAAAATACGTGGAAGTTTGCAAGAAGCTATTATTACTAAAGAAATATTAGATAAGCCGGTGTCATTACGAAAAGACCGTTAAAAAACAGTGGTTCCTCGAATTTCGAGAGCCACTGTTTTTTTGCGCAAATTAGTCTTTAAAAATTTCTGTGAAAGGTGTTTTTTCATAATAAGCATCAAATCGGTAACCTTTGTCTTTAAGTTGTTTAATAATGGTTGGTAGTGCTTGGAGAGTATTTTTTCTTTCGTGAAATAAGATGACTAAAGGTTCGTTACTTTGTTCTAAGTTTTTTACTTGGGTCATAACAGACTGGATAACACTCTCTGCATTGTCTTTGTAGCGCCAATCGTTGCTATCTACATTCCAATCAAGCATTTTAAATCCTTTTTGTTTTACGTTCTGATACTCGCTATCTGTTAAATAAGTACTGCCATAAGGTGCGCGAATTAAGTTGGTGGTAACCCCGGTTTTATTTTGAATAGCTGTTTTTAAGCGTTCCATCTCAGGGATAAATGTGGGGTTAGTATCTCGATAAAGTAGCTTTGCATCATGAGAGTAGCTATGTAGCCCAATGCTATGTCCGGATTTAACCAAAGTAGAAGCTGTTTCTTTATTCATTTGCTCTAAACTATTTCCTACAAAAAAGAATGTCGCCGGAGCTTCTGCTTTATTTAAAATGGAAATAAATTCATTTAAATAAGTGGTAGGTCCATCATCAAAAGTTAGAAAAACCGTTTTTCCGTCTAATTTCACTGGTTGATCGATTTTTTTAGGTTTTAGTTTATCGGTTATTTCTTTTGTGACAAATTGCTTGGCAGGTGGTGCTTTCACAGGATATTCACTAGAAGCGTTGGTGTTATCGACAAACACAAAACTTTTTATTACAAGAATTACGCTAAGGAGGCAAATTGGGATTAGGCAAATTAGAAAAAATATCAGCAGGTTTCGTTTGTTTGTTTTTCTTTTTTTCATGGTGTATTCTCCTTTATTTTATAAATGTATTATTTTTAAGGCTGCTTTGAATAGCGCTAGTAGGAATTTCAAAGTCGATGGTTCCCATAAAGCCAGGTGCGATTTCAAACTTGTTAAATGAAATAACTAATTTGTTTTGTGCATTAATATAAAAGCGTTTTTCTAGGTTTTTGGAAGAAAAAGATGGCTCCCATTCATTAACATCCCAGTAAATTATTTCGGGATTTGCTTCCATTCGTGCATGTGTTTGTGAGAGAATATTTTCTTTAATTAATTTTACATAATCATCATTTTTAAATAGATTATGTAGTTTTAGGATGGTTTGATTTTTTTTATCTAAATTAAGATAACTATTTTCTGTGTAACTGTCTGCCCGAGTTTTTTCTGTGGTTAAACGAATAGTAAGAAGGTTAGCGGTATTAGTTATTTCTTTAAAATCACTAGAAGTTTGGATATTTTCATTTCCACTTTCCACAAAGGCTTTATATTCTTTCAAAAGTTCTTCGCCTGTATTAATATAAGTATTATTAATTCGTTTTTGTAGTTCGATTTCGTCTAGGCCTTGAATCTTAGGTATTTTTAGAGAAATTTCTGTTTTAGCTGTTTGTTCTTTATGTTCAGAACCAACAAAAACCTGAACAATATTTTTTATAATTGGCACTTGCATCATTGCTTGAGCAACAGCCGTATTAGTTGAGATAGTGATGATAAATATCGCTATGCCGATTACTATGGTTGATATAATGCTTCTTTTAATAGAAAAAATCCGTTTCTGTGTTTTTTTATGCAAAGATTGTTGGATTACTCTATCTAGTTCATTGGGAATTGGTGTGTTTTTATAGTTTTGTCGCAATTTATTCATCGTGATTCAACTCCTCATTGTTGAGAGTTTGACGAAGTAACTTAATAGCTTTATAAAGTCTCGTCTTTGTTGTGCTTAAATTTCGGTTGATAATGTAAGAGATATCTTCCAAACTTAAGTCTTCAAAATAACGTAAGACAATCACTGTTTTATATTTTATTGGTAATTTCTCAAGCTGGATTTGTAGATCGATATTTTCATAGTTATCTTCCACCAACCCATGTAAGGAAATGAGATTATCTTGATTCATAACAATTAATTTTTTTCTTTTTCGAAGGAAATCAATCGATGTGCGCACAACGATTTTGTAAAACCAACTCTTCAGGGAGTCTTTATTTTTAACAGTATGTAAACTGATAAGTGCTTTTTGAATAGAATCTTGTATAATATCGAGTGCATCTGCTTCTGTCTTTACGTAACTAAATGCTAAACGATAGAAATCTGCTTTATTCTCCGTAATACAATCTACGAAATAATCTTGCATAGCTTTATTCATATTATGGTGCTCCTCTCACTATCCATATAATAGACGAATAACCCCGACAAAAAGTTTGTTTTTATTTAAAAAAATTTTGTAGCAAGCAAAAATGGGGAAAGCATGCCTGGTGTTACATTAAATATAATCTATTTTTGAATAAATGAACATAACAAAAAAAGGCACTATTTCCGCAAATGTTTTTGGGAATAGTACCTTTTAAAATTGAGTAAAAATAATTTAAATAGCTATTGATTTAACAAATACTTTCTCGTTTTTCCGTTTCACTAGGCTTTTTTCTTCTAAAGTTTCTAATTTGTTATATAAGTTTTTCCGAGACATGGAACCGTATTGAGCCATTTTTGTTTTATTTAAGAAGGTTGGTACTTCATAGTAATCTTTTGTAGTTTCTTCGGGTTTTGTTTTTTCGCATACTCGTTGTAATGTATAAACAATACGTTCGTCAGCAGGTAAATCGTGTTTCATCAATTCGAAACAAAGAGCGGATGTATTAGAAAGCACTGATTTTAATAACCACTCCATATAAGATACTTTGTTAGCTGCAAAATTTAAAAAGTATTCGCGATCAACAAAAATGATTTTGGCATTTTCGTCACAAACTAGTTTCAGTTGCATATCGACATTTAAATCAAAAGGAGATAAAAAGACAATATCACCAGCAGTGAAAAATTGTAAGATTTGTGAATTTTGATTTTCTAGGTGTAGGATTCCTTTTTCAAGAATTAAGAAATGTTTTAATAAATGACTATTTTCTAAAGTCGTACCTTCTGATAATGTATCATAGGTTACCCAGTCGTTGTCAGCTTTATTACTTTCCAAGTCTTCTAAAATTAATTCTAAATTTTTTTCCATAATTTCCTCACCTATCCTTATACATAGATTAACATTCTAGAATGAGAGTCAATCAGTAAAAGTATAAGAATTAAATGAAATTCTACGAAGAAATTCTGTGAAGTAGATGAGAAACTTATATTTTTGTAAGAGGTTTTTAAAACGTTTGTTACTTTGATACTATAATATTAAAAAGAAAATAATCATAAATTTTGCTTCATTTGAAAAATAAAACTGTTACATAATAACGCGAAGTTTTAAAGTGGTTGTTGTATAACTGTAACATTGAGTTGGTATGCTAGCATTATATAAAAAGGGGTGCGTGTATTGAAAATAATAGCAACGAGAAGAAAGATTTTTTTTGTGTGGATAGCTTTAATGATTTCTTTTACAGTACTATTTCTACCGACAAATAATGCATTTGCAGCGACAACTTACAAGATGACAACTACGGCCGATGTAAATATTCGCACAGCTGATAACACAAAAGGGAAGGTTATCGGATTTTACAAAAAAGGCACGACGGTTACTTTTACTGCAAAAACTAAAAATAATTGGTATAAAACAACATTTAAAGGCAAGACTGGTTATGTCTCAGGGAAATGTGTAACTACATATAAAGCTCCTGTCGCTGTGACACAAAGTTTTGCTTCTCTAAATAATGAAGCAAAAAAACATATTGGTAAACGCTATAAAATGGGTGCGACTGGTCCAAGTTGCTTCGACTGTTCTGGTTATACACAGTATGTTTATTCTAAAGGGATTAAGAAGTCCATTCCTCGTACCGCGAAACAACAGTATGCATCTGCCAAGAAAATTAAAGCAAGTGAATTAAAAAATGGCGATTTAGTTTTCTTTAATTATGGTAAAGGGATTGCTCATGTTGGTATTTATGTTGGGAATGGAAAGATGCTTAATGCACAAAACAATGGAGTTAAATATGACACTATCAAATCTGGCTACTGGAAAAAATATATTGCTGGTTATGGTCGTGTAACAAATTTAAAATAAATGATAAAACATCACTTGGTTATAGTGAAGTTTGAACTGTAGACAAAATGAGAAATCAATTTATCTACAGTTTTTTTGTCTTTTAATAAGGGTATTTATATAAAATAACATCGTAAAATGCTTTCGTAACATCAATAAAAGCGCGAAGTTACTAAGAAATTAAAACAGAGGCAAGGAGGAATGGAGATGGCGTTTCAAATAAAAGAATTACCGTTTGAGGAAGTTGGAGCAAAGGTAGCAGAGGGGTTGCTGGATCATAAGGAACGACTTGGTTATGATATACCAAAAAGTGATATGATACCTGTTAGTTTTGCGATATTAAATGATGCTTTAGAAATGGTTGGCGGGGTTACAGCAAAAATTAGCTATGGAGAATTACATATCTCACTACTTTCAGTGGATAAAAAAGTTCAAGGACATGGTTTGGGAACGGCGTTAATGAATAAGATAGAGACATACGCGAAAATGCACCATTGTCATCATATAACAGTAACAACATTTAGTTACCAAGCTCCGGAATTTTATAAAAAATGCGGATATACGGAGCTTGGCCGAGTTCAGGATTTCCCTTTAAAAGGAGTAGAAAAGTATTATTTTGTTAAATATTTATAAATCAACTTACATAGAACTATTTTTTAATGCAGCTGCTTGAACAGCATTTATTACAGCTGAACGAAAGCCGTTATCTTCAAGTGATTTTACAGCTTCAATCGTTGTTCCACCAGGAGAGGTTACCATATCTTTTAATTTTCCAGGGTGTTCCCCGGTTTCGAGAACCATTTTTGCGGCACCTAGAACAGCTTGTGCAGCGAATTTATAAGCTTTATCACGTGGTAAGCCATTCTGGACAGCGCCGTCTGCTAAAGCTTCTATAAACATATAGACATAAGCAGGCGAAGAACCACTTACGCCAACAACGGCATCAATCAAACTTTCCGGAACGACTTCTGCTTTACCAAAACTTGTAAAAATTTTAGAAACGATAGCTGTTTCTTCAGCAGTTACACTTGCGCTAGGCGAAATGGAGGACATACCTTCGCCAACTAGTGCAGGTGTATTTGGCATGACACGAACAATTTTAGTTTCTGAAGTAGTTAGCTGTTCTAAATCAGCAATCGTTACCCCAGCAGCTACTGAAATAATTAGTTTATTTGGAGTAAGCTTTTCTTTTATAGTAGTTAGTACCTCAGAAATGGTATATGGTTTGACAGACAAAATAATAATATCAGCTTGTTCCGCTAAATATTGTGCGTTAGTCGTTAGCTGGATGTCGTTAAATTCTGTTTCAAGTGGCTGTAATTTCTCCATATTTCTACCACAGACAAATAAGTTTTTTTGATCTATAAAAGCCGTTTTTGCAAGACCGCGAATCATTGCTGTCCCCATATTTCCTGCACCGATAAACCCAATTTTAGTCATACTGTAATTCGCCCCAATCAATCTTTTTTTTCTATTATCTCATGTTGTCCGGTTTTGTCCAATATTGGATGATTTTCATAAGAAAAAAACTTTTGCTAAATATCAATAATTAAGTGTAGCTAAAAGGTGACTAATCAAACAACTACAGTTTTATCTGTTTTTGAAATGGAAGTTTCGGTCGCCACTATTCATTTAGCTGTTTTTTTGATGTTCATAGATGCTCAATTAAAGGTTCATTAAAGCCTAATCTTTCTTTTTGCGATAATGACCAAACTATGCGAAAATAAAAGCAAATTGCTAGGGGTGATTTGTATGAAAGAAAGTATTGAAAAGCATGTTGGAAAACCTACAAAAGTTAGCTTCGAACTAGAGATAAATGCACCAGCTGCAAGTGTTTTTTCGTTATTAACTACAAATGATGGATTAGCTCAGTGGTTTAATGAACTAGAAATAGGTGAATCTGGACCTAGCGGACATCTGCTTTTTGTGATGACGCCAGAAGAAAAAATAACCATGCCGATTTTAGCATGGGAAACGGACAGAATAGTGAGTTTTGAATGGGATGAAGATAATGTTACTTTTGAATTATCTAAATTAGCAAAAAATAAAACACTAGTGACTTTCACCGAACAACTTCAAACAATTACCGAGCATACCCCAAGAGACGTGGCAGGCTGGCATATTTGCTTGAAGAAATTACAATCGGTAGCCGAGGGAAGCGACTACGATTTTGATCAAACTGAGTTCGAGTCACTTTTTTCAAAGTATCAAAAAGCATTAAAGAGCGCTATATAAAATAATAATGTCAAGCCTTAAATAAAGCGAAACTAGTTTTATTTAAGGCTTTTTTGGCTGGAACTAAAAAGTGGTTATGTTTAAAAATGAAATATAAGTATGACTTGAAGAAAATACATTTTTCGGAATGATAATACCTACAAATAACTCAATCTAAAGTAATAATTCAGCTTAAAAAGAAATAGTTCACTTTTAATACTATTAGCAAATGGCTTTTTTCGTGAATTTTTCGTGAATTTTTACACTTTTCCATTTGGTCAAGCATGATTTCGTGGTACACTATAGGGAGAATAGTTAAACAAATGGAGGATTTAATGAATAGACAAACAGAATTTATTTTACTAATTATTGGTGCATCATTTAGCATTCTAACTTTTTTCGGAGCTGCTTTATACGCTGTTGTATTTGGATTTAGCACTTTTTTGATGTACGCGGAGCCTTATTCCTATAGCAGTGGTGAAGATACATTTGTGGCTGGGTTATTTACTTTCTTTGCAGTTGTAGCTGCATTGTTCGCTGTAGTTTCTGCAGTTTTCGGTTTTATCGGTGCATTTAAAATTAAGAATAACCATGCAAAAGTAAAGACTTTTGGAACATGTTTTATTGTTCTAGGTGGATTACAAATTTTCACGATTTCAGGAATTTTATTTTTAATCGCTGGAATATTAACAGTTAGCAAAAAGGAATATAAAACAAATTATAAAGAAGATGAGGGGATAAAATGGGAGTAGGAGTACTTTTTCCAATATTGATAATATTTGTGATGATACTTAGCTTAGCTGCAAAAGCGCTTTTAGCTATTTGGGTTTATAAAGACGCTGAACAACGTGGAATGAATGCAATTCTTTGGTGTCTACTTATGGTTTTCGTCAATGTGTTTATTATATTGGTAATCTATCTAATCGTTCGTAGAAAAGGCGAAGTAATGAAGAAAAACCTGGGATTACTAATCAGTGGGATTGGAATAGCAGTTGTTAATACGCTGTTGGTAATTATTTGTTTTGTTGGTCTAATCTTCTTTATCGCAAACGATGGAGGTATGCACAATATGATGGACGGCTATAATTATGATGATGATTATCATTTCGATGATAGCTATGACTATGATGAAGACTTTTAAAATATTACTTAGAATCTGTTGCTAAGATAAGAACAGGTTCTTTTTATTTTTATGATAAAAGGGTATATAGTACAAAAAGGAATTTCGACAAGGGGAACTGCTGAATGGATACAGTTATTTTAATTACGATTATTATCGTGTTTATGGGATTAGCGTTTGATTTTATTAATGGTTTTCATGATATTGCGAATGCTGTTGCTACAAGTATTTCGACAAGAGCTTTAAAACCACGTGTAGCAATAGGATTAGCAGCAATTATGAATTTTCTTGGAGCGATTTCTTTTACCGGGGTAGCAGAATCATTAACGAAAAGTATTGTGGATCCGTTCTCTCTCAATAATGGGGAGTTCGTCGTGCTTTGCGGGCTTATAGCAGCGGTCATTTGGAATTTGATGACTTGGGTTGTAGGTATGCCTAGTAGTTCCTCACATGCGCTTATTGGTGCGATTGCAGGTGCTTCAATTGCTTCTGCCAGCAGTTTTAGTGTACTTAATTGGGCTGGATTTACAACAATTATCATCGCGCTTATTGTATCGCCAATTATTGGTTTTACAGTCGGATATTTGATTTATTCTTTATTTAAAAATTTATTTCACGATAAAAAATTAGGAAAAATGAATCGCCGTTTTCGTTTTATTCAAATTGGGACGGCGGCTCTGCAAGCTTATTGGCATGGGACGAATGATGCTCAAAAAACGATGGGGATTATCACACTAGCTTTGGTTACAAGTGGGTTGTTAAAAGAATCTGCAGGTATACCTTTTTGGGTACAATTGAGTTGTGCTGCTGCGATGGCGATTGGATCATCAGTTGGTGGTTACCGTATTATCAAAACAGTTGGAACAAAAATAATGAAAATCACCCCAGTTACAGGAGTTGCTTCAGATTTAAGTTCTCTCACAGTTATTATGACCGCAACGTTAATTCATTTGCCTGTTAGTACCACACAAGTAATTGATAGTTCGATTATGGGAGTTGGAACAGCTAACCATAAAAAAGAAGTGAATTGGCGGACAGGGAAGAATATGGTGGTGACTTGGTTTATTACATTACCACTAGCGGGACTTTTAGCGGCCGTGGTTTACTGGGTTTCCGCAGCGATTTTCTTATAAAAAGGAGGTTTATGTATGAAAATAGAACATATTGCATTATGGACTAGAGATATAGAAAAAATGAAATCATTCTATGTTACATACTTTGGAGCAACAGCAAATGCCAAATACGAAAATAAGACAAAAGGATTTATATCTTATTTTTTAACATTTGAAACAGGGGCGCGTCTTGAAATAATGAAACGAACAGATATAGTAGATGGAGTAGCAGCTGAAAAATTAGGTTGGGCTCATATAGCGATTGCAACAGAGTCAAAAGCGGCGGTTGACGAGCTAACAGAAAAACTAAGAGCGGCAGGGTTTGAAGTTTTAGGAGAAGCAAGGACTACAGGAGATGGCTACTACGAAAGCGTTATTGCGGATCCAGAAGGAAATCGAGTGGAAATCACTTGCTAAAATGAATTGTCACAAATTAAAATATCCTGTAGTATAAAGATATACATTATAATGAGGTGAATTTGTGGATATAGTAACGAATAAAATTATCGTAGAAAAATATAACTTTGAAACAATTTTGGAAGAAAATGGACAAATCGAAAATAAAATTGAATTAGAAGTCCATGAAGTAGAACCAATTGGTGGAAACGATGAACTAATGGCGAAAGGGAAAATTTTTAAGATAACTATTCCTTTTGTATTAGTACTTGAAAAGTTTCGGATAGATGGTAGAATCAGCCGTATTGTCCAAGTGAAAGATTATTTTGGTCAGTTTTCAGATTTAGCTATTCCAGATGTAGAAGGATTATCTAACCCATTAATTGATTATATCAAGCGCTTAACGTACGATGTGACGGAAATTGCGTTTGATGAGCCAGGGATTAGTCTTGATTTTAACGCTAATCATAAGAGCTAGTTAGGAGAGGAAATGCGTCAATATATGAAAATGGTTCGCCCATTTGATGTTATTATTATCACTATACTAATATTGGGCTCATTTTTACCATTAATACTTTTTACTGCTGCTGAAGCAAAGACGGCTAGCGATGAAGTTATTGCGATTGTTTCGCAAGACGGAAAAGTTATTCGGAAGATCACATTAACAGGTCATAAAGGAAACGAACAATTTACCATTAAGGGAAAAGGCGCTCAGTATAATTTGATGGAAGTGGACGATGAACGAATCCGAATTAAAGAGGATAACAGTCCCGATCAAGTTGGTGTGATGATGGGCTGGAAATCCAAACCTGGGGATACAATTGTTTGTTTACCGCATAAAGTTTTTGTGGAAATTAAATCAACAGCTAAAGAAAGTAACGATCCAGATACGGATTTAATTGTACCAAATTAGGAAAATCCTTTTAGCTAAGGGAACAAAAGCCCCGTGATCTCAAATAGAAATCACGGGGCTTTTGGTTAGTTAAGTATCTCAATATAGCCGTCTGTCCCATTTACGCGTATCAGCTGTCCATCTGATATTATCTTGGTTGCATTTTCCACACCAACCACTGCCGGCAAACCATACTCGCGGGCAATTACTGCGCCATGTGTCATTAGTCCGCCAACTTCAGTAATAAGTCCTTTTATAGAGACGAATGTAGGTGTCCAGCTTGGATCGGTAAAGGCAGTAACTAAAATATCGCCAGGTTCTAAATCTGCATGCTCCATATCTAAAATAACTCGAGCGCGACCTTCAATAACTCCTGAAGAAACAGGTAAACCAAGAATAGCATTTTCTGGGAGATTGTCCCGGCTATATTCACCTCTGATAATCTCGCCATCTGAAGTAATAATGCGTGGAGGAGTTAGTTTTTCAAAAGAGGAAAAATCTGTTTTACGAGTAATTATAAGCGAATAGTCAACTTGATTTGTACGGATAACTTCATGCAGTTCTTCAAAATAAAGGAAATAAATATCTTCTTTTTCTTTTATCACACCACTATCTACAAGTTGTTCGGCAGCTCGCAGTAATGCTTTTTTATAGATGAAATAGCGATTTATCATACCGTATTTTGGATATTCTCGGTAACCAATAAAATGACGCAAAATAGTTATTTTTTCTTTTGTTTCAGCAGCTTTTTGTTCACCATCAGGTAGCAGCTTTAGCCGACCTAATATCTCTTCTGCTTTGTTTTTTGCTGCTATTTCCCCTTGCTCAAATTTCTTTTTGCTCGCATTAGGCTCGAAGTTTTTCATGTTACTTAGAATCAATGGAATGAGCGTCATAGGGTTTTCTATCCAGCGAGTTTTCGTTAAGTCAATTTCTCCAGGGCAGCGCATGCCATATTTTTTTAAATATGCTTCGATAGCTGTTTTTGCTTCATTACCACCAACTATTGTATCAAGTTTATCTAAAAAGTTCGGATCATTTGTATTCTCCAAGTAGTTTATCACGGCTGGGTAGGGGCGAATGGCATCTGCAACATCTAATAATTCTAAGCCCATTTGTGAAGTAATGTTATTTGGCGCTGATTCGGACAAAGTGTCAGCTACATTTTTTTCGGAGAGCCATTTATTGATATGTTCATTTAACCAAGCGGAAGCATCCATTCCAGCCATAATTGCATCAATACTAATAGGGTTGAAGAGGACATTTTTTAATTCTTGAATATCGTCTAAAATAAAATCAAATAAATCGGCGCCATTTTTTGTTTGGATAGCTTGATTTAATTTTTTTAAGGATGCTTCACTTTGCGCTATTAATTCTGAGATAACAGCTACATCGGGAACGCTGCGGTTAGCTAATTTTACGGGTGAAGGGGTAGGGCTGTTGGTGCTATCTTCGGCTTGCATTTTGATAAAATTCTCACGAGAAACAATGGTGTGAAGAGCATCTTTCATAAGTGGGTCTGATTGTCCAAGCGAATTTACCATAATATCTCTCGTTGCAGGAGAAGAGAGGCTTTTAGTAATGTCGACAAATAATCTACCGCCAGCTGGATGCATTGAGGCAGGAGTTGTCATTAAATAAAAAGATAATCCAAGCGGCTTCATTGCATCTGTCATCATTTGTTGATGGGCTACAGAAACATAAACATGATTTTCTTGATCTTTCATTTCTGGGACTGGATAAAGTGTGGTGATTGGCCGACTTTGAACAATATAAAAAGTATCACTCACTAAACACCATTCAATATCTTGGGGTTTGCCAAAATGTGCCTCTATTTTTCTGCCAATACTAGCTAATTGTAATATTTGTTGGTCTGTTAATGCTTGTGCTGTTTGCTCGTTTTTTTCAAGTTGGCGAGTTTCAGTTCCGCCTTGATTTAATCCATAAATAGCTAACTTTTTCGTAGAGATAATTTTTTCGATGATTTTATTATTTTGCACTTTATAGGAGTCGGCAGAGACTATCCCCGAAACGAGTGCTTCACCTAGGCCGAAACTAGCGTCAATAGAGAGTGTTTTTCGATTGGATGTGATTGGGTCAGCTGTAAATAAAATTCCAGATGCTTGAGGAAAAACCATTTTTTGAATTACAACAGCTAGATAAACTTTGCTATGATCGAAGTTATTTTGAATTCGATAAGTAATTGCTCGTTCCGTAAACAAAGATGCCCAACATTTGCTAATATATCGGAGTATTTCGTGCTCTCCGATAATATTTAAGTACGTATCATATTGTCCGGCAAAAGAGGCGTAGGAAAGGTCTTCCGCAGTCGCACTAGAACGAACGGCAAAAGCATCATTTGCGCTATAATTCAAAAGAAATTGGCTTACTTCTGTTGAAATAATCTTTGGAATGGGCAGCGTTTCTATGAGATTCTGAATAGAAATACTAATTTTGGAGATTTTCTTTTTATCATTTGCATTTAGAGGAGCTAGTTGTTTTAGTAAATCTTGAAATTCGTTATTTTCTATTAATGTCTTTTTATATGCTTCTGTAGTTAGGCAAAATCCTGGTGGGACAGAAATTCCAGTGATTTTTGAGCATTCTCCTAAATTCTTTCCTTTTCCTCCTACAAGTACTTCATTTGTTTTATTAATTTCTTGAAATCCTAAGACATATGGTTTCATTTAATCTCCTCCAATTCTTTTGAAAAATAATTCTTGACTAAAATAGACTCCACAAGGTATAATTAAAATAGGGATTACTTTAGACAAAAATAATAATTCGTATACATCTAACTAAATTTACCATAAATAGCGCTATTTTTCAATAATAAATGTAGATAAAAAGCCAAAATTCTTTAAATAGAATTTTGGCTTTTGTTTTATTATTGTTCAAATTTGCATAATGTTAGGCCACGAGACTGAGCGTCGGATACGGTTACGGCAGTTTCACCATTGGAATTATTTAAACCGCGACAATTTTGATCATAATGGTATCTTTTGCCGTGTTCGGTAATATAAACCATCTGTCCTTGTTCGTTACTAGTATCTGGCTTTGCGGCAGCTCTTTCAGCAGCGACACGTTTATCCTCTGCCGCTTTTTTCTCTGCTGCTATTTTTGCGGCTTCTTCGGCAGCTTTCTTATCGGCAGCTATTTTTGCTTCCGCTGCACGCTTCTCTTCTGCAATACGCTGTTGTTCTTCCGCTGCAATACGCTCTTTCTCAATTCGTTCATTTTCGGCTTTTTCAGCAGCGATACGTTCTTCCTCTGCTTTAGCAGCAAGCTTCGTTTCATAACCTTCACTTACTTCCAAAGAAAGAGTCTGTTCTTTGGTTTTGCCATCAATAGTAATTGAAAGTAGGGCTTCACTTGGGTGGTCAAATTCGTTAAGTGAAATACTAAATGCCCCTTTATCATCTGCTGTGGTGCTAGATTCTGGGCTATCTTCTAAAACAAGTTTAACTTCTGCTCCAGGGTTCGTTTTTCCTTCAATAACGATTGTACCATTATCATCTGTTGTAAATGATTTTTCTGCTTTTAAAAGTGTTTTTACAGCTTCTTTTTTTGTTTTTTCTGATTTCGTTTTTTCCTCTTGTTTTGGTTTCTCGGTCGCGGCTTCATCTTCTGCGCTTGGAATAATTCCTACCCCAATAATAATTGCTAAAATAGAACTAAGTATAACAATTTGTGTTTTTTTACGCGGCCAAATTCCTCTTTTAGAACGTCTAATCCCAAATATTAGTACACCTATCCCTGCTAAAAACAGCAATGTTCCTAATCCCGTCATATTAATCTCCCTCTCCCTTTTTTGTCTATCATATTCATTATAGTATGATTGCTCATTAATACACAAGATAAACCGGAAATAAATACTTAATTTTTTATACGTTCAGCTAATGAACTGAATAAAATGCCACAGAAAAGTGTGAAAATAATAAAAATAGTTACAGATTTTAACCATAGTTCACTAGAAAAAAAGCTACTATTTATAGAAAAAAAGGATAGAACAGGACCGATAAAGGCAAAAAGAAAGGTGATGGGAATAGAGCGAAAGGCGGATTTAGCAATATATTTAAAGGTTTTTTCGATAGTAATCTTCCTCTCTTTTAAAGTTTCCAAAAGAAGTATACTATAAAAAGTTCCAAAATAGTACTCTCTTGAATATTCTTCACGATTGCTTTATCATAAAGAAAAGATAAGTGTTTTGGAGGTGTGGAAATATGACAAAACCAATAGAGGAATGGAGCGCTAAAGCGGAAAAAGCTGCTCGGAAAACTGGTGAAGTTGCAGGGACAGTTGCAAAAGTATCTGTTTATGGTTCCATTTGGGCTGTAAAAGCTGGTGTCCACAAATCTCGGACATTTGTACAAGGATTCAAAAACGGTTGGTCTGGTAAATAAAACCATGGGAAAAGGGAGAAAGTGAATTGTTAAATTACTTATCATCATTAAACCCAGTACTGCTGGCGCTACTTGCTGGTATCTTTACGTGGGCATGTACTGCGGCTGGAGCATCATTAGTATTTTTCTTCAAAAATCTTAATAAAAAATGGGGCAATGTGATGCTTGGATTTGCTGCTGGTGTTATGCTGGCTGCTAGTTTTTGGTCACTTCTTGCACCTGCAATAGAAATGAGTGCTGATTGGGGTAAGTTTTCTTTTGTACCAGCGCTGATTGGGTTTCTATTAGGTGGTATTTTCTTGCGTGTTATTGATAGGATTATTCCACATTTACATTTTGGCTTTCCAGAACAATCAAAAGAGGGACCGAAAACATCTCTTAGAAAAAGTATTTTATTAGTTTTATCCATTACTATTCATAACATTCCAGAAGGTGCAGCAGTTGGTGTAGCTTTTGGGGCAGTGATAACAGGAGATACGGAAACATTAATTACAGCAATTGTGTTAGCGCTTGGTATTGGTATTCAAAACTTCCCTGAAGGTGCGGCTGTTTCGATTCCACTGCGCGGAGAAGGATTATCTCGCGGGAAAAGTTTTTGGTATGGACAATTGTCAGCGGTAGTCGAACCGATTTTTGCTGTCATTGGAGCAGTGTTAGTGGTTTTTGTAACACCTATTTTACCATATGCACTTGCATTTGCAGCTGGGGCGATGATTTTTGTTATCGTAGAGGAATTAATACCTGAATCTCAAGTAGAAGGTTCGGCCGATTTAGCAACCGCGGCGACAATGGCAGGATTTGCTGTGATGATGATCTTAGACGTAGCACTTGGATAGAATTTATCTAAGTGTTTTTTTATGACTAAATTTATATTTGCGGATTAAGCGTATTTAATGTAAAATCAATAGTGAAACATTTCACAATAAGCTAGTTTTCAGGTATATTCCTGTGACTATACATTCGACACGGAAAAAAGCTCCCACTTTATCCGTGTCTTTTTTGGTACTTTTAGCCTATTTTTAAACGATTATTTTTTACTGTATAATTGTCATATAAGAAAAGCTGGGGAAGGCGATTCTTAGATGAGGTGTCTACTGTGCGAATCAGATGGTTTAGATTATCAGTAGCAGCTATTTTCCTTATTATTATACTTGTAGTTGGAATGAAAGAATTTCAAAAATATCAATTTACAAAGTCTCGTAATAAAGTAATAGCGCAAATGGATAAGCTAATGGCAGAAAAAAATGGCAGTGAATTTCGCCGTTTGGAAAAGGTGAAAGATGGAGTCGAAATAATTTCTTATATTCCTAAAACTGCTACAAAAGAAGATAACAAAACTATTCAAAATGAAGTGAATGAAGCCATCGACAAAGCGCAACTTGAAAAGGCAGAAATTATTTTTTATACTTTTCAAAAGCGGAAATTGGTTAAAAACGCAGTATCTTATAAAGTGGAGCAATATGAGTATGTTAAAGAAGGTCAAACAAAACTATCGCTCCAAAACGAAAAAGATATATGCAAAAATTTAGTAACGGATGCTGAAACAGGCAACTTACTAACACTTGAAAATGTTCTACAAAAGAGTGATGAAACAAAAGTAAAAATCAAAACAGCTGTAGAGCAAGAACTTATTAAATCAGGGGACATTCCTTTAAAAGACATTGGGGTTTTAGGGGAAGTTAAGAGTATAGCTAAATGGACAGATACAAATTTTGGGCTAACGGATACAGAATTAATTTTACCGATTGAAGTACCTGGATATTTAAAAATTAAAAAGGTTAATTTAAAATTAGCTGATATTGCGGATTTGGTCAATAAACGTTATTTACCAGCTGATATTAAAGTTCCGGCTACACCAAAAGCAAAAGCAGGCAAAAAAATTGCGCTTACTTTTGACGATGGTCCAAGTGCTTCAGTAACACCTAAAGTACTTGAAACATTGAAACGCAATAAGGTTAAAGCAACTTTCTTTGTACTCGGCTCCCAAGCGTTACAAAATCCGGGATTAGTAAAACGTGAATTAAATGACGGTCACCAAGTTGGAAGTCATTCATGGGATCATCCACAACTTACAAAGCTCTCTAAAAAAGAAGTGTATGATCAAGTTTTGAAAACGCAAAAAGTCATTTTTGATCAAACTGGGTATTTTCCAACAACAGTCCGCCCGCCTTATGGTGCGGTAAACAAAGAAGTAGCCGAAGAAATGGGTCTTCCGATAATTCAGTGGTCAGTTGATACAGAAGATTGGAAGAACAAAAACCCGAAAATTATCACATCAAAAATCATGGCAAGTGCTTCAGATGGTGCGATTGTGTTAATGCACGATATTCATTCAACGACAGAAGCGAGTCTTGATAAAACCATCAAACTGCTAAAAAAACAAGGTTATCAATTTGTCACTATTAATGAGTTGTTTAGTGAAAAATTACAAGTTGGAAAGCAATACTTCGATGAAAGTGAAGCGAGGATAGTAAAATAATTTTATTTTGTTTAATTTGAACGTAGACAATGTGTTAAGTCATTTTGTCTGCGTTTTTGTTTTAAATGTTCTTAAGATGACTAAATTAATGAGTTAAATAATGGAGAAATTTCCGGTATGGTAATGAAGCTATTTCCAATCCACAAGGGCTGTTACTGGAAAATGATCAGAAGCGGAAAATCCGTTCACTTCATCTATAATTGTTTCATAAGTGATAACCTGAAAAGCATTGGAAACAAAGATATAGTCGATTCGCTGCAACTGATTTTCCGGGCGACGGGGATTAAAGTCATGGAAGCTGCCATTTGGACCGATAGCCGGAGTTTTAGCTATTAATTTTGCATCCTGATATTTTTCAATAATGTGCTGGTAAGTTAAAGTGGTGGGCTGGCTGTTTAAATCACCAAGTAATATTAGTGGCGCTCCTTCTGAAATTTGCTCAGCTCGTTGTAATAAAAATTGAATGGCAAATAATCGAGCTTCTTCCGATACATGGTCTAAATGAGTGTTAAAGACAAAAAATTGTTTTCCGTCGTTATCTGCTAATTTCCCCCAAACACAAATTCGTGGAAACATAGCGGTGGCATAAATGGAAGGAACATCAGGCGTTTCTGAAAGCCAAAAATGACCGCTCTCTAATAAAGTGAAACGATTAGAATTATAAAAAACAGCAGTAAATTCACCTTTTTCAAGTCCATCTTCACGACCAACACCAAAATAATCCCAGTTAAGCATTTTCTGAATATCAAGCATTTGCTGCAAAACTGGTTCTTCAACCCCTATAATGTCCCAGTGATATTTTTTTAGTAATGAGTTAAGTAGTGGCTTACGTATTTTCCAACTCTTTTTTTGGTCAGAAGTATCATCAAAACGAATATTAAAACTAGTTACATGAAACATTATTTATCCTCCTTTTTTAGGATACTGATTTTATTGCAAGCAATTCGTGGATTACTTTATCCAAAAAATCTTTTTGCCATTCGTGATCATTTGTTGTCCCGTGTAAATTTGTACTAAGAGTAAGTTCTCCACGAAAAGTAGTTGCTGCAACTTGAAAAAATGGTGCATATTTTAACGAGCCACAAATGAAGCAATCCGTTAAATAGCTATTTTTAAAGTGGAGTTTTTCTTCATCAATGATTCCGATGTTGGTGAAGCTGGTTGTTGGAATAGAATATAATTTTCCAGAAGCTTTTTTTGCAAAGGAATAGCTTTTTTGTTTAAAAATAAATTCTAATAAATAATAAATTCGTAAGGGGCTTAAGCTGTTTTTTTGAGAGTTAAGTGATTTTTTCACTACTTGAAGAGCTTTTTCAAAAGAAGCTAAATCATCACTCGCGTCAATTTGGCATGTGATGTTGGCGGTTAGGTTGGTAATTCCCTGACTCGTTTTATTTGGTAAATATTTACGCAAATCAGTCGGGCAATCAATCGACATAGCGTGCTGTCCAGTTGTTTGTTGGGTGGTTCGGGTCATTGCAGCAAAAAGAACATCATTAACAGTTGCATCGTGCTGTTTAGCATAGGTAATAACTGCCGGAAAATCAGTTTTTGAAAGTTTTGTCCAAATGATTTTTGGGTTTTCTGGGTCGCCTTGAAGTGGGAACGTTGGGTTGTTAATCGTTTTTTTGTCAGATGCATCGGTTAAAATTTTTCGTTTCTCTTTCCGTGAAAACTGATCAAAAACTTGTTTTAATTTCCGAGAGCCTAAACTTAAATTGGCTTGATAAGATGGATTAACTAACAAGGCAGAATAAAGCGCACTCAATAAGTACAAATATTCTTTAAAACCGGCGCCATCAGCAAGCATGTGATTCATAATAATTACAAGTTGATCAGCTGTCTTAGTTCGCACAATAGTGAAGCGGATTTGCGGCCCATTTTCGGTAGATAATTTTTTAACGAGTGCACGATTTACTTCCATTTCTGGATTAGTAGTTTCAATAAGAAAAACGAGGTCATCAGCAGAAAAAACACTTTCTTGCCAAAACGCTCCTTTTTTTGTTTCTTTAAAATGACAGAGAAGTAGGGGGAGTTTTTTCGTAGACATTAGGACAGCTTTTTTTAAAGTGGTAAGATTTAAATGACTATCAAATGTAAGAACCGTATGTAAGTGATGATCGTTTTTCATTTTCTCACCAGAAATATAGTGTTTAATATCAGAAGGTTCAGCCGGGTATTTCATGATTTTCACCAATGAATTTCCTCCTTTCTTCGGTTGGAATAGTTGTTAATAGTTTCCCTGAATAAGACGGAGCGAAACCAATTGGTGATTTAAAATAGTACAGCTGACTTTGTTTAGAAACGAGTAAATGATTTATACACAAAGTTATTAGAAACGCTGAATTTTGAATGGTGGGATATAAAAAAGATTGGGACTCGCAAATAAGAGAGCCCCAATCTTTTTTATTTATACATACTTTCGACTACTGGTTTTAATTGATCAATAACTAGTCCACTGCCACCGCGACCTTTGACGTTTTCAATCATTCCGACCATTAAATAATTTGGATTATCAGCATCAAAGGCATAAACAAATCCATTTTCAAGTCCATCTTCACCTTGTTTTTCTTTTAGTTCAGCGGTACCTGTTTTAGCTGCGATATTGTGTCCTTGGATTTGGAGATTGTGTGCTGTTCCGGCTGGGTCTGAAACAGTTTTGATTAATGCCGTTTTTACTTGATTAGCGGAAGTTGCTTCGGTTGCTTGTGTCGTTTTTCCAGCTTGTTCTTTCATGTCTAATTTTGGGTAAGGCATTTTCCCGTTGTTGGCAATAGCCGAGTAGGCGATAGCTTGCTGGATGGGGGACATAAGTAATTCACCTTGGCCATAGGAGGTATCTGCCAGTAAAATATCTGAATTTAGCCCATCGTTGGAGATTTGTGCTGGCTCCATAGTGAAAGGTAGATTATACTCTTTAGCAAAATCAAATTTTTCAAGTCCGGTTGTTAGTTTGTCTTTGCCGATTTCTAATCCTTCTTGTGCGAAATAAATATTATCTGAGTGAACAAGGGCATCCGTCATATTCACTTTTGGAACGTCATGAACACGAGTGACAAAATATTTACCCCAAGAAGCATCTTTTTGCCATTTTAGTCCAGAGATTTCACGGACTTTATCTGGTTTTGTAATACCTGTATCAAGCCCGATAGTTGCTGTAATTGTTTTAAAAGTGGAGCCAGGAGCATAACGATTTGCATATCTAGCTAGAAATGGTAGTCGTTTATCATCATTGTATTTTGCATAATCTTCTGCAGTAATACCAAGCACCATTTGATTTGCATCATAAGAAGGTGTACTTACTAAAGCTAAGAGTTCGCCATTTGTTGGGTTGATCATTGTGACAGCGCCTGTTTCTGAGCCAAGACTATCGAAAGCTTTCTTTTGAACGGCAGCATCAATAGTTAGCTTTATTTCTTCACCATCTTTACGATCGATTTTTTGTAGTGTGTCTTCTTGTTTTGTTTGGTCATTGATAATTTTGATTGCTCCACCATCTTTGCCGCGAAGTTGTTTATCATAATAACGTTCTAATCCGTTTTTACCAATAACATCGCCAACACCGAGTTTAGGATTTTTTTCAATATCTTCTGCACTTACTTCGCCAACATAGCCAATTAAATGCGAGGCAGCTTCATTTAATGGATAAGTTCGGAGTTCTTTTTGTGCATATGTTAGACCTGTTGCTTCAGGAAGTTTATCTTCATCTAGTGTAACAAGTGGAACAAAACTGTCTGCTTGAACCCATTTTTGTGCTAATTGTTTGTTAATATATTCCGTTGAAATGTCTAGTTTTTTACTAATGTCTTGGATGTTTTTCGTTTTTTCATCACCTTCACCTAGTTTGGAAGGGACGATACCAGCTTCGGCAAATTGACCTTTTGTTGCAAGCGGGACACCATTACGATCGACAATTTGACCACGTGTTGCATTATCTTCCGTTAGCCGAACTTTGTCAGTTTTCACCATTCCTGGGAAAATAAGAGCTGGTTTCCAGTCGATTTTCCAGTCGTCCCCTTGTTTAGAAATGGTTGTTTGATATTTTTGTGTAGCTAGTTTTCCTAAGCTAGTACGCATTTCCAGATTGTAAGTTAGGTTGAATTTTTTCGTTTTATCATCATAAACCGATTGTAGTTTTTTGACTTTAATATTTTCGGCGCCAATGCCACCATATACGGTTTGGTATTTTTCTTCCATTTCTTTGGCGGTAACTTCTACTTTTTTGAGAGATGCTGTGGTGACATTATTTCCAAGACTATCGTATTTTTCTTTAGCGATGTTTGAGGTAAATGTTTCTGCAGCAGCCAAAGCTTCTTTTTCATCCTTATGTTGATTTTGTATGAAAAAATAAATGGCAAGACCTATCAGGACAATAACGACGGCGATAATTCCTATAATTAGGGACTTCTTGCTGTTCCTTTTTTTTCCATTTAAATTAGTCATAATACACCCCTTATATTCATAATTGTTCAACTAATTATATCAAATGATAGGAAGAATACGAAAAAAATTAAGAAAAACTTTAGAATTGCTGGACATATTTTTTTCTAATTGATGTCATAGTTTGTTCTTATTTACTTGTTAAAGTAGTAATAACGAAAGGATGATGCTAGGTGGAAGAGATGGAACAACAAGAAAAGAAAATCGTTTTTCGCGGAAAAGGTATCCATAATAAATGGAAGTGGAGTACGATTATTGTTAGTATTCTCTCTGTCATTATTATTAGTGTTTTGAGTTATCAGCTGTATTCAGTTAGTCAAAATAGTCCGGGAAATAGTAGTGGAAACATGCAACAAGCTCCTAGTGGAGACGGAGCCCCAAGTGGAACTCCGCCATCTGGTGAACCCGGTCAAAATCCTGGCAGTTCGGATGATAGCAGTGATTCAGGCACAAGCGATAGTAATAGTGATAGTACAAGTAGCGATAACACGATATGATTCTCTGCCCTCTAAACAGCTTGTTTTAGAGGGTTTTAATTAATCTTTAAAAAATCTTATGTTATTTTCACTCTCTTTTTTTGTCATTTTATTGTAATATATAGGTAAGTTACAATAAATGAGGTGTGTAAAATGGCAAGACATGCGCAGAAAAAAAAGCGCCGTACTCGTAAAGGTAGAGTTTTTGTTACTATTTTATTGGCATTATTAATTTTAGTTGGTGTATTTGCAGTTATTGGTTATTTTCAATATCAATCTAGTTTAAAAGAAGCGCAAAGTGATAGCAATCTAAAAGACTATACATTCAACGGAGTCAAATCAGATGGTGATGCGATTAATGTATTGCTGATAGGTAGTGATTCTCGTGGAGCAGATCAAGGTCGTTCAGATAGTTTGATGATTGCTCATTACAATAAAAAAACGAAAACACCTAAACTAGTATCTATTATGCGTGATACTTATGTGGATATTCCAGGTCATGGAAAAAACAAAATCAATGCGGCATATTCTTATGGTGGTCCAGAACTTGTCCGTCAAACAATTAAAGAAAATTTTGGTGTCGATGTTGAGTATTATGTCGTAGCAAATTTCGAAGGTTTCCCAAAAATTGTTGATACACTTGCACCAGAAGGAATTAAAATCAATGCAGAAAAAGATATGTCGAAAAATATTGATGTAAGTATTAAAAAAGGCGAGCAAGTGATGGATGGAAAAACATTACTACAATATGCTCGTTTCCGTAAAGATGCAGAAGGAGATTTTGGACGAATTCGTCGTCAACAACAAGTGTTAGAAGCATTAAAAGAACAAGCTCTTGATGTAGGTGATGTAACAAAAATTCCAGATGTAATTGGTAAGCTTCAAGGCTATTCATCTACAAATCTACCAACTGGGACGTTAATGTCTGTTGGTTCGGATTTCTTACTTGGTAAAACAGAAAATATGGAAAAATTTGCTATCCCTGTTGAAGGAAAATGGCATAATGAACGAATTGAGGGAGCAGGTTCTGTTCTTCGTTTAGATGATGTCGCTGCAAACGCCCAAGCATTACAAGATTTTTTGAAATAAATTAGAGCACGGAAGTTCATTCTTCGGATTTCCGTGCTTTTCTAGTTATAAAATACAGTTAATCTACACGCGACTCACTGCTTAATATACGAAGGTGCGGTAACAAAGACTATCCAATTTAGATGGAAAATCGGCACAAAATAATGATTAAGAAATGATAGGCTAGTTTTAAATTTCTTTTTTTGCTTAGGATGGCTTATAATGAATACATATTTGAAAAGGGGGAAGATACTTCGTGGAAAGTGTAACAAAAAAAAGGAAATGGAACTGGGCACAGATTCTTGCAATTTTTGTATTAATAACGCTCCTTATTTCAATGGTTTATGCAGTTATTAACTTGATTTCAGCACCATCTGGAACTGTTCCTGAGGGAGAAAAAACAAAGGCGGATTATACGCTAATGTTGATGCAATGTGTACTGGGAGTGGTGGTCTTATTTTTACCATCATTGATTAGTAAGAAAATGCATTTTGTCATACCAAATGCCATGTATATTGTATTTATCATTTTTTTGTACTGTGCGATTTATTTGGGAGAAGTTCAAAGTTTTTATTATTTAATTCCTAATTGGGATACAATCTTACATACGTTTAGTGGAGCGATGCTTGGGGGACTTGGTTTTTCAATTGTTAGTTTACTGAATAGTGATGAGCGTGTAACACTTTCAATGAGTCCGGTATTTGTAGCGCTTTTTGCATGTAGCTTTGCCGTTTTTTTAGGAGTTTTCTGGGAGTTTTATGAATTTACGGCAGATAGTTTTGGAATGAACATGCAAAAAACTATGTTAGAAGATGGAACAATGCTTCAAGGTCATG
Organism: Listeria immobilis; assembly: GCF_014322765.1. Taxonomy (GTDB): domain Bacteria; phylum Bacillota; class Bacilli; order Lactobacillales; family Listeriaceae; genus Listeria; species Listeria immobilis. Next base: position 194,895 of record NZ_JAASTZ010000002.1, read on the forward strand.
CAGCGGTTGCGGATACGATGGGTGATTTATTCGTCGATTTCCTTGGTGCGCTAGTTGTTGCGATTGTTGGATACTTTTCCATTCGCAAAAATAAAAAATGGATGCTCAATTTTGAATTTAAAAAGATTGATGTGGAAAAAAATAAACCGATTTCTGACAAAAAGTAATTATTTTGGCTATAAGCAATGTCTATCAGGATCTTGCTTATAGCCTTTTTGTTTGGGAAATAATTCATTCGCTGTAATAACCATCAGAAACCATTAATTGAATGAGTGCAGAGATAAAGTCAGCACGATTAGTGTTTTTTTTGAGATAGTTTACATTCAATTCATCAGCAAGTAGTTCTATCATTCTTGGGAAAATTTGATTAAACTCTTCTGAATTATTTTTGTCTACTGATAATGCAATAATTAAATGAACTTGATTGTCAGCCCACTCTATCGGCTTTTTAGAATGAATTATGATGAAACCTGTTTTGTAAGACATATATTTTATTGCATGTGGAACAGCAATACCGCTTGGAAAGGAAGTTGCAGAAAGATTTTCCCGCTCTTCAAGGGCAGCTTTATATCCAGCTGGAACATAATTTTTTGATTGGAAGGTAGAAGATATAAGTTCAAAAATGGCTTCTTTAGTGATGCTCTTATTTAAATCCATATAAAAACCTTCTGGTATTAGCCTAGGTAATATATGAGTAAGTTCCGTTTGATATTTTTGGTGTTTTATCTGCTCGATTTTTTTTCTAATAATTTTCATATCTTGAGGTGTGATAAATTCTTTAATAGTAATAAAGGCAATGCTGGGGGGGAGAAAATAATCTTTTTTTAATGAGACTTGGGTTGAGATAATTAGTTCGGGTAGTACGGTTAAATCTAATTCCAGTAAGTCTTCAATCATATCAACAATGGTTAGCTCGTTACCAAAGTCATCTTCAATTTTTTCCTTCATTTGTTTTTCTTGCAAATTGTAACGGGGTGTAATAATTACCGCTTTAATTTGTTTGTTCTTTTTTTGCTGATTTTCCATAAAAGAACCAATATGCAAGGCTAAAAAAGCTATTTCATCATCAGAAATAGTTATATTTAAATCGCTAGAAAGAACAGAGGAAAGATAGACGGCAACATCAAATAGAACGGGATACTTTACTTTAATTTCCATTAAACTTAGATTGCGGGAAACCTTTTTTTCTTTGGAGCGTTTATATAAATTTTGAACATGAAGTAGTAGCCTGCTTTTAAACTGGTTATCAGAGAAATCAATTAAATAAATATTGCTGATTTCATTAAGGGCTCTATCTAGTGAATGAAGTACATCCGGTTCTACAAATTGTAAGACATCAAAATTTTCTTGGCGATATTCCCCTTCATAGAGAATGTTTAGCTCTTTTATATCATCTAGTAACAGGTCAACATGAAATTGTTTAGAAATTGCTTGCTGAATTTCTGCTATCGCTCGAAAGGATTTGTATATTTTTAAGGAATCAGCATCAATGGAAGTAACGATTTGAGAACCTTTAGCCCGGTCGATAGCAATAACTAAATGTAAAATAAAATTTCTGAGGAAATAAGTATTTAATGGCAAATCGTAACGCTCAAATGCGCGTTTCGTTAATGTGTTAATATAATCTAATGGGATGGTATCTAAAAAATTTTGAATATCAGCCTCGAATGCGAGACCATCTTGTTGAAGCGGACTAATGAGTTGGATCATTAGTTGACGCTTGTTTTTCGTTGCTCCCTCCAAGGTATAGCGCCCATTATTTTGACGAATATTTACGTCATAACGGTTGGCTAATTTATTCAGCGCAAATAAATCAGAACGGATACTCGCGTCTGAAAGGTATAATGTATCTGACAAATCAAAAACATCTACTCCTTTTGAAGCGTTTTTGAAGAGTTGACGTAAAATATAGAATCGTCGACTGTTTATGGAGTGATTTTGGATTGTGGAATTGGTTTCGCTTGGATTACTATATTTATACCCTAAGCGACTGACTTCAATGGATACTAAGCCTTGTTGATTGATTGCTTTTACGTAATTTCTGATTGTTCTATCTGTCACATTTAGAATATCAGCTAACTCTTTTGCAGAAATGAATTTATTAGTAGAGATTTTTTTTAGGTATTCGATTAGTCGCTCTTTATTATGCATGATATCAGTCCTTCATGTTTGAAGAGAAAACTAACTACTGAAGCACTAGTTAGTTTTCTCTAAGAGTGAATAGAAATCTTAAATATTTGCACCGTTAGTATGAATAACTTCTTTGTACCAATGAAAACTATCTTTCTTGATACGTTTTTTGGTGCCGTTACCTTCATCGTCTATATCTACATAGATAAAGCCGTATCTTTTTGACATTTGTTGAGAGGAACAACTGACAATATCAATTGGTCCCCAAGCACAAAATGCAATTACTTCAACTCCATCATATATAGCTCGACCAATTTGTTCAATATGTTTGCTTAGGTAATCTATGCGATAATCATCGTGAATCTTGCCATCAATAATCTCGTCATAAGCCCCTAAACCATTTTCGGCTATAATAATTGGTTTATGATATCTATCTGCATACTGAGAAAGCGTATGGTATAGTCCCTGAGGATCAATATTCCAACCCCAAGCGCTTTCTTCCAAATAAGGGTTTGCTGATGTGGATTCAGGCTTTTCATTATTTACCTCGTTATTGACCATTTGAGAAAAGTAATAGGAGATAGCTAGGTAATCCATTGTATTTTCTTGTAATAGCTTCACTTCATCTGGAGTGATATTTAGTGAAATACCATGTTCGCTAAAATAGTTTTTAGCATATTGTGGGTAGGACCCGTTAAATTGTACATCAGTAAATAAATATTGCATGCGATTATGTTTCATGGCCAAAACGATATCTGCAGGTTTACAAGAATATGGGTATACTGTTCCATCAGCGACCATTGTTCCGATTTGTAAATCAAAAGGCAGTTGTTTCGCGTACTTTCTAATTTTCGCACTGGCAACTAATTGATTATGCACGGCTTGATATTCCGCTTGCTCCATATTTTCAAATTGGTCGTTGCATATTGCTAATGATAAGAAAGGTTCGACTTGAATCATGTTGATTTGATTAATAATAATCCAATATTTCACTTTGCTGCCAAACCGGTCCAACAAAGTTTTTCCATATCTTTCAAACATATCAATTACTTTTTTGTTATGCCAGCCACCGTAGTTTAAGGTGAGGTTGATAGGTGTTTCGTAATGAAGCATCGTAATAATTGGTTCGATGTTCAAAGCACGCATTTTATCAATTAAGCGGTCATAATATTCTAAAGCAGCTTCATTTGGCTCAGCCTCTGTTCCATTCGGAAAAACACGTGACCAATCAATTGAAGTACGAAAAGTTCGAAACCCCATCTCTGCCAAAAGCTCTAAATCTGTCTCGAAAGTATGATAAAAATCAATTCCGTGTCTTTTGGGATAGTAGCTGGATGTGTCTTTTAAGTTTTTGGACACTTGTTTTAATGTCATTCCTTGTTTTTCTAGCTGTTGAATTTCTTGATTGGAGAGTCCTTTAAGATATGGCTGAACATCTGAAGTGTTTGGCTGTTTCCCGCCAACATCAAAGGCGCCATCAGCCTGACTAGCAGCAATTGCTCCACCCCATAAAAAATTATCTGGAAAGTGATTATATTTATTTTTTTTCATCTTCATTCTCCTTCCGTTAATTCAGATTCAACGGTCTGTTTATCATATACTTTGAAAAATGGATAATAAATAATCCAAGCAATAATAAAGAGAGCAAAAAAGTAAAGCATTCCAATAATAGAGGAAGTGGTAATCCAGTTCAAAATCGGACCAGGCAAGTACCAAAGTTGAAATGGTTCATGTGGAATCGGAACAATACCCACTTTCATAACAAACCAAGTTATTATTGGAGCAACGAGTCCATAAATCCACATTGGCACCATTAAAATCGGATTATAAGCAACAGGGGCACCAAATACAATAGGCTCATTAATATTAAATATTGATGGAATGAGTGAAGCTTTACCAATCAATTTTAAGCGCTGTGAACGAGCCATAAACGCCAACATGATACAGAGTGGTAAGGTTCCACCACCTCCGCCTATTAAAAATAATTGCATTGTTTCAGCAGTGAAAATATTCGCTACTTCTTTGCCAGCTTCAAAATTAGCTTGGTTTGCGGCGATAGCAGGTAACACAATTGCCGATTGAACTGGATAGATAACCCATGTGGAAATCCCAAAAGTATATAAAAATGAAAAGCCAAGAAATGAAATAATAACAAAGCCCCAAAAACCGCCGCCTAAATGCACGAGTGGCTCAAAAATAGAATTAACTATGCTATATAAACTTATATTTAATTCAAAAGTAAATAGCCATCCTACAAATAGTATAAAAATAATTGGAAGCAAAGTGTTAAACCAAACGGCTACGAAATCGGGAATAGCGGAATCCTCCCCAATAAATTTCCATTTAGAAAATAAATTCATGATGAAACCAACAAATAATCCTGAGACAAGCGCCGCAATCATACCTCCAGCCCCTAATGTATTTAAATCAAATTGAATGGCATTAGTTTTTGTAATTGTTGGAAAAACTAGCATTAAGAAAAAAGCAATACCAGCTAAACCAGCTTGTTTAGAAATATTTACATGGCCTTTACGTTTCATTACTGCTTCAGGTATTAAATAAGCTAGGAAAATAGAAAGCAAACCAAAAGAAAATGTGCTAATCATGGTTAAATCTGGAAAGGCATCCCAAAATTCACCAATGATGGATAATAATGTAGCAAAAGAACCAATAAAAACCATCGGCATTGCAGTTAGAATGGAGTCTTGAATCGCTGCAAACCAGGTGTTTTTGGCGATTTTATTAACTCGTGGTGAAAAGTGGTCGGTCATCCATGACATAAATTTATCCATAGTATCACCCTTTTAATTTTTTATAAATCTTAATAATTTCCTTCATTAAATTAATCTCTGTTTTTACTGTCATTAAAGTGTCTTGCGCATGACCAAAGAGTGGGGAGTAAGGGATTTCAACACCTTCTGCCTCTTTTTGCAGGGTGCTAGTTTGTGTTTTATGGGCGATGACAACCTCGTTATTTGCTTCTTGCATGAGGTTATCAGCTTGCTCAAATTCGCCATCAGCTGCTTTATTTACTGCTTGGAAAACAAAGTCTCTGGCATTTCCGGCGTGAAGAATAACGTTCATTGATAATAGGTTTAATTCATTAGGATCTACTTTTTTCATTTCCATTATCTTCCTCCAATATTTTTTCGGCAAAATTTATCAAATCAACACCATTTAGCGAGCCATACACTTTCTGCGGAATAATACCGTATTTTGTTCCATTTTGCTCGCAAGCTGTTTTCACTTCCTCTATCATATATTTCAGATGAGGTGCGACTAATAGTAAATCTGCACTACCCAAACTATCATATAGCTCAGATTCACTTTTTGCTTTAATATCAAAATCTTTTGCTGCTTTCTTAGCTGCTTTCCTTGCAGAAGCTGCCATAAATCCAGATGATGCACCTGCACCACAAATGAGTAAAATATGCTTTGTCATAATAATTACCTCCTCTATACGTATAGCATAGCAATTATTGTAATCGCCTTCATTTAAATAAATTTCCTATTAGTAGGAAATTTATTTAAATGAAGATATCGACCAAAAATTAGATTAGTTATCAGGATTGTAGAAAAACAGAGTAATTAGTTTTTTGCTATTTTGCGTTACTAGTATAAAATGGACTATATATTTTAAACTCACAGAATTAGCGCTATAAAGACTATCTACTTTTTCTACCTAACTTGAAAAAATAACGATGAAGCAAGAACGATACAGGAGGAGTAGTTTTTTGGGGGAGGAGATAATATCCTTAGAGATCCGTTAGAGCATATTACAATAGTCATTTTTATAGTAAACAAAAAATTGGTTGATTTGAGTCTATTAAAATACTGACTTCATATCAACCAATCTAAAGGTTAGTAATATACTTTATGAGATTTACATTATAGTGAATGTCTTTGCTTTTCTAGACGCTTACTGCGGATTACTCAACTGTCTTTTTTTTGCAGGCTAAGAATAATTTCTCGGATATAATTTATTTCGCGATCTGTTATTTGCTTTTTAGCAGGCATTTGACTATAGAGTTGTGTTTCATAAATTCTTGTAAGTTTCGAAAAACTATCTATTTGTAAATTATTATCAACTCGACCAGCAAATTGGCGTAGCGTCTCACTAGATTGACGGTTGTATTTGTATAAACCTAGTATTTTTAATAATCTATTAAAAGTGGTACTAAGTAAGGGTCTATTTTTTATTGATTGAAGCAATAGATAACAGCAAATCCACCGTCTAAAGATGACTGTTAAAATAAGAAGAAGGAAAATGAAACCATCTAGTATTAAAAAAGCCCACTGAGGAATATCAAAATTTGCAGTTGAAGTATTAGTTTTTGTGGTTTTTTCTTCCGGTGGTTCGCCAGTGGAACTACTGCCAGCTTCTTGTTCAGGAGTTTGTTCTGGCTGCTCAGGTTTTGCTGCTTCACTCGCGCTTTCACTTGGATTATCTGGTTTATTTGCCGTTTCTGTTGTTGGTTCTTGGAAATTCTCTGGGTTAGAAAAAGTGGCAGTTGGCTCAAATGGAACCCAACCAGTACCTGGGAAAAACACTTCTGGCCAAGAGTGAGCGTTATTATTCGTTATTGTATAGATGGATTTGTCGCCATTAGTTTCCTTTTCTCCTTCGCCAGGAGTGTATCCTTTTGCCCAACGCGCTGGAATTCCAAGTGTTCGAAGCATCATAACCATCGAAGTAGAAAAATTGTCACAATAGCCAATTTTAGTTTCAAATAAAAATTGATCTACATAATCGGCGCCATTCGGTGTTTCTTGAGCGTCATCAGTACTATAAGTAAAGTCACCTGATTTACTTAAATAATTTTCAATCGCTTTTGTTTGATCGTAAATTGAATTGGCATCTTTTGTCACTTTGTTAGCAAGAGTTGTAATGCGCTTTGGTAAGTCACTAGGCGTTTGGGTATATTTGGAAATAAATGCATCTGGTAAAGTACTAAAATCGGCATTTTGCATCTTTTCAATATCATAAACGGGTGTTTGTAATTGAATAGTGTAATTTTTAATAGTATTTGCAGGTGTAATTTTTTCGGTTGTTAAATTGGCGTTAAATGTGTCAATAGCGCTATTAATAGTTTGCACTCCGTAAGGGTAAGGCACATATTCGCTAGAAGCTTCAAAACTGATTTCGGTTGTTTTAGTGTCGCCAGTTGTTTCTTCAGAAAGTTGAATTGGGAAGTCATCACCAGAAGAAAATGTTTGTAGTTCGGTTGACTTTTCATTCGCCCAACCCGTACCAGTATAAATTCGTTTTGATTCTATACGCCAATAATGACCATTTTCAGTGCGTGCTTTAAAGACAGTTGCATTGTCTTTTTTCAGAGCACCGCCAAGCTCGGTATCATCTTCGCTATAACCAACCGTACGTGTCGTATTAATTCCAAGAGCATTGCGGATGACAGGAACGGGGTCCGGCCAAATCGGTGCTTTTTTTGGTAGCATTAACGAACTAAAAACAAAAACAGCGAGTAGAAATAGCACAAAAGCATGATATTTAAAGCCATTACGTTTAATCGAATCAGAGTTTACCCGGTTTATGGCAGTAATTCGGCTCGTTAAAGCAAGATGTAGTAACAAGAAACCTTCTAAAACTGTTCGAACAATGGCCCAACTACTATTATAATTTGTAAAAGTATTAATAACAGCAAGATAACTAACTGTTAAAATAAGTACACTCATAATTCGTTGTTTCCGTAAAATGCTATATGTCGTAATATAACTAAGTAGCCACAACGCAATTAGAAAGACAATGAGAATAAAGTCCATTGAAATGTCAGATGAGCGGAATTGAACCATATTAGTAAAACCGCCAAATGTGGTTTGGAAAAACGAAGAAAACCATTCAGTTGAAAAAATTCCTGCTTTTGCATAATATATTCCGGATACAATATAGATCATTCCAATATGTAGCGGAATAGTCCAGTAATATTTTAAACGAATGAAAAAACTAGCTAGTGAGATGGTGATAAATAGAATTATCCAGGTTGCGGTATTTAATTCAGTTAAATTAGCAAATGGATAAATCCACTCAGAAATAAGTAAAACAGACAAAATAAATAGTAAAAAAATCGAGAGCTTTTTCTTCATCCGTTTTCACGCTCCCATCGGCTCATCAAGCTGGCAGGCTCAAGAAATATAGCACCAGCTGCATCAACTGTTTTCGTTTGTTCATACTGAAATGTAATAATTTGCAGTTGTTTATTATCAGTTAAGCGAGTAACTTTTTGCATTAACATTGTATCCACAGTTGGAGTGAATAGCAGGATTTTCTCGCCATCATGTAAGTTATTATCAAGTGAATCTTGTAATATTAAACTATCTTCTGGTTTAAGTTCAGCAAATGCGGTCGAAATTTCTTGTAATGTATTTGCATCGACAGCAGGGGCGAATTTGGTTATTTTATCTCCTAAAATACTAACGCGAATTTCCCCTTGATCTTCAGAAATTTTCCGAATGAATGAATAAGCGGCACGTAAAGATAATTCAAAATACGGATGATTAGCGCCATAAAAAATAACGGACAAACGAGATGTGGCGCTATTTTCAAATTCACGTGTCATCAATTGATCTGTTCTAGCAGAAGACTTCCAATCAATTAAAGAAATTCGATCACCAGAAGTGAATTCGCGCAAACTGTGCAAATTAGAATTCTTTTTAAGCGTCCAGTAAGCAGCATTTCGTTCATTTTCAGGAGAAGCTTCTCGGATTTTTTCTAGGATGTCAGGAAAGTAACTGGGATAGACAGTGAATGATTTTTCGGAAGATGTGTGAAAAGAACGTTCCAACAACCCGAAAGCATCACTTGTTTCTAAATCAATTGGCGCAAAAGTATGAATACCTCGAAGCCCTACAAAGCTCTGAAATGTCACAGTGAATTTTTTCTTGAAAAGTGGATATACTAATTGTTGACGCGCATTTGTTTGCCCAAAACTAAGTGGTATTTTTTGCTGAAATAACAAATAACCCACTGGATAATGAGATTTTCGCGTGAATGTCACTTGCATATCTATTAAATCACCATCATGATAGGTGTTTTTTGCAAAGTGACGATGCACGTTCCAAGCTTTCAGTGGGTAAACTGACGATAGCAATAATACAATGATAATAAAACTAAAGAAGTATGTTAGAAACCAACTTGCAGTATCACCTTGAAACAAAGTATACGACCAAAGTCCAGCATAAATTAGTAATAAAATAATCCATCTAGATGCCAATAAGAGACGTTTTTTTAACATCCGTTTACCTCTTTTCTACCGGGACTGATGTGTTTTTCAGAATAGAAGTAATGATTGATTCAGGTGTTTCCTCGTTATAATAAGCCTCTGATTTCAAAATTAAACGATGGGTAAAAATTGGAGGCGCTAAATACTGAATATCATCTGGAATAACATAGTCGCGACCTTCAATAAGTGCAAAGGCTTGTGCGGCTTGCATAAAAGCTAACGATCCACGAGGACTAATCCCCAGTGCGACCGAAGCATGTTCTCTAGTGGCAGTAACTAAACGAATAATATAGTTTTTTAAAGCATCATCAATAAAAACGTGTTTTGCTTGTTGTTTTAAGTCTAGTAATTCGTTCAGGGTTACGACTTGCTGAGTTTGGTCGAGTGGATCTTGATATTGTTTTAATGTAAGTAATTGCATTTCTTCTTCTGCAGTCGGATAACCAATATTTATTTTTAATAAAAAACGATCTAGTTGTGCTTCTGGTAGTGCATAAGTTCCCTCATATTCAATCGGGTTTTGAGTCGCCATAACAAAAAAAGGATTGGCTAGTTTGTGGGTTATTCCATCCACCGTAACACTATTTTCCGCCATACCTTCTAAAAGTGCAGCTTGTGTTCTAGGAGCAGTACGATTAATTTCATCTGCGAGAACGATATTCCCCATTATTGGACCTGGACGAAATGCAAAATCACGGGTTTCTGGATTGAAAATGGATACCCCTGTTACATCCGCTGGCAATAAATCTGGAGTAAATTGAATTCGTTTGAAAGATACACCAATTGTTTTTGCTAAAGTACGCACCATCATTGTTTTACCAACTCCTGGAACGTCTTCAAGTAATACATGCCCTCCAGCAAGTAGTGCTGTTAAGCTTAATTTAATTACATGTCGTTTACCGACGATTACTTTTTCCACTTCATTTATAATTTGTTCTATTTTAATGGATGGCTCTGCAGACATAATTTGCCTCCTATTTTTTAGTTGAAATTTTCTCATTTATGTATTAATGCTACTATAATCGACCTTGAATGTAAAAGATTTGATGCGTGATGGACATTTTCTAGGAGATTGTTTACACTAAGAATAACTGGAGGCGAGAAACTTTGAGCGTAAAATTAGAAGACTTAATGAAATTACCTTCTTTAAAAGAAGCGAAAGTTGTGGCTGGAAAGTCAGGTTTATCTAAGCTAGTTTCTTCTATTTCTGTTTTAGAGAATACAGAAGTGTCTCTCTTAGATGATGAACTATTTAATAACAATGAATTTTATGGTAGTGAAATAGTAGTTTCTGCCTTTGTGAATATTTGTCATGATGTCGAGGCGCAGTGCCGGACAATTGAACGATTACACAAGGTTGGCGAAGTGGCATTAATTTTATATTATGTGGGGATTTTTATTCCGAAAATTGATAAAAAAATGATAGATTTTGCGAATGAATTGGATTTTACGATTATTGTGATGCCTGAAAACGAGCTGTCGCTAAGGTACAGTGAAGTAATCTATGAAGTAGTAGAAGCAATTGTGAAACAAGAAATGACGGATACTAATTTTGTAGGTGAGTCGCTGGAACAGATTTCAAATGTTAGACCAGCACAGCGAAATATTGATACAACACTAAAAATTCTTTCTGATAGGACACATGTATCGCTTGTTTTAACGGATAATTCGTTTCAAATAATTAATTCGATTACTTGGCCAAGGAATAGGCAATGGGATTTTGATGAAATAATTGAAGGGTCGAAACAACTAAATGAACATGAACTTACAAAGTGGACAGTGGATGAGCGAGCTATTTATGCTGCTAGAAAGCCGATTTTTCAAGATGGGATGCAAGCGATGCACTTATTTATGATAAAGGAAAAAGACTCACTTACAACGGATGTTGCAATGCAAATCAGTGAGGTAGTTCAAGTGTTTATGAATTTATGGGGCAAAAACTATGTTGAAATTAGCACAGCGGAGTTAATGAAAGCTATTTTAAATGATGAAAGTTTGAAGATGCGCCGACTTGGAAAAATTTTAAATGTTGATGTTTCTTCTATTAAATGGATGTGGATTGTGAAAACAGAAGAAATTCGCGATAATGAACAAGTATTAAGTGAATTAAAGAGCTTTGTTGCAAGTCATTTTAATGTTTCGTTAATCGATTTATTTGAAAAAAATATTGTTGTGCTATTAGATAACTCAGTTGCGCAGAGGGACCGGACACACACGGCACAAACTTTTGCAGAGATGATGAAGCAACTCGGAATTAAAATGAAAATCACTGTTTGCCAAGGAATGGAACAAACCTCAGATGTGCAATATGCCTATTCACTTGTCAATGAAAATAAGAAAGCGGCTAATGCAATTTATGCTAGAAAGCTAATTTATTCACTGCAAGAAATTGATTTTGCGGCAAAATGTGTGGAAATTGTTGGAAGAGGAGAGCTAACAATTGCAGATCATCTGCGCCCGCTTAGACCACTTGAGAATAACGAAGAATTGCTTGAGACGCTTTCAGTATTTTTATTAGAAGGAGAATCAAATTATAATCAGGCAGCAAATCTGCTCTTTCTTCATAAAAACACGATTAAATATCGGATTCAACGGATAAATGAATTATTGCAATACCCAGTAACGAAAATTCCTGAGTCTTATAATCTCTATTTAGCGGTGGCGGTTAGAAGGCTCCTTAGTGAAACGAACAATAATAATTAAAATCAGCGCGATTTTTGTCTAAAGTGACAAAGATTGCGCTGTATTTTTTTTATTCTGATAAATACAAATGATACCTCGTTCTTATATAATTAGTCATTAATATAACTATTACTATAAAAAAGGGGCGAAATAACATGACAACGAAAAAAACAGAGCAACAAACACAATCTTGGCAAAGCTTAGCATTTGTATGGACTGGAGCAATGATTTGCGTACCTAGTCTCCTTGTTGGGGGAACGCTTATTTCAGGTATGGCTCTTTGGGAAACGATTTTAATTGCGCTTATAGGATATGGTGTTATCGTCTTATTTATGATATATCAAGGAATGCAAAGTAGCGACTTAGGTCTTCCGGCAGTCAATGTAGCAGCGCAAGTATTTGGCGAGCAAGGGAGTAAGAAAATTATTTCGATTATTTTAGCAATTGCTTGTCTTGGCTGGTTTGGTATTCAAGCTAATGTCTGTGGAGCAGCTTTTTCTCAGTTTTTAGGTATTTATGGTATTAATCTTCCTGTACCAATTTCTTCCTTGATTTGGGGAGTAATTATGCTACTTTCGGCACTTTATGGAATTCGAATTTTGAGTATTTTAAATTATATTGCCGTTCCAGTTCTATTATTCGTTTGTGTCTATGCTTTAGTTGTTTCGCTGAGTGGAGATGGCTTATCTATTGTTCAAAATTACAAACCAGTTGGACATATGTCATTCATGTCAGGTTTAGCCATTACGATAGGTTCATTCGCTTTAGGAGCAGTAATTGCTGGTGATTACTCTCAGTATACTAAATCACGTAAAGACGTTGTAAAGGCTGCAATCGTTGGGATTTTACCGTCTGGGGTATTGATGATAGCTATTGGTGCGATACTTGCTCTTACGGCGGGAACAGCGGATATTTCTGTTGTATTTACTAATCTTGGACTACCTCTTTTAGGAATTATTGGTTTAATTTTAGCTACATGGACTACAAATGCGGTGAATGCATTTTCTGGCGGTATTGCAATTATCAATGTATTTAATATCTCTGAAAAATACCATAAAGCCGCTGTGGCAATAACTGGTGGACTTGGAACACTCCTAGCAGTAATTGGAATTCTAAACCACTTTGTACCAATTATGTCCGTTCTCTCAGCGATGGTTCCACCTGTTGCAGGCGTGATGATTGCTTCTTACTGGATTATACAAAAAGGGGATAAATCCAAGTGGGCTCCTGTAGAAGGGGTAAACTGGCTTGGATTAAGTGCATGGTTGATTGGTGCAGTAATTGCAGGGATTCCAGTTATTTTAACTTTCTTCCCATCATTGCCACAATTACCAAATCAACCATTAATTGGAATTGTTTTGTCGCTTGCTGTTTATTTAATTGGAGCGAAAGTTTTAAACGGAAAAACGAACAATGTAGAAAACTTGGAGGGAAAATAAATGCGTTATTTAGATGAACAAGCTATTGAAAATATTGCGATTGGTGCCGCTTTTTTAGGAACTGGTGGGGGTGGAGATCCATACATCGGTAAAATGATGGCACTAACAGCAATTAAAAAATATGGACCAGTACAACTTTTATCTCCTGAAGAAATTTCGGATGATGATTTTTTTATCCCAGCAGCAATGATGGGTGCGCCTTCTGTACTTATTGAAAAATTTCCAAAAGGCGATGAGTTTGTCCGTGTGTTTGAAAAATTAGGAAGATACTTAGGTAAAGAAGTAAAAGGAACATTTCCAATGGAAGCAGGCGGAGTTAACTCAATGATTCCGATTGTTGTGGCGGCTCAACTAGGCTTGCCGCTAATTGATTGCGATGGTATGGGGCGTGCTTTTCCTGAACTACAAATGGTAACTTTCCACTTAGATGGTGTTTCAGCAACACCAATGGCGATTACCGACGAAAAAGGCAACATTGGGATTATGGAAACTATTGATAACAAATGGACTGAACGTCTTGCTAGGGTGACTACTGTCGAAATGGGCGCGAGTTCACTTGTTAGTTTATATCCTTGTGATGGAGCGCAAATTAAACAAAGTAGTATTAAAAATATCGTGACACTTTCAGAAGAAATTGGCAAAGTGATTCGAGAAACTTCTCTAGATGAAGCAGATAAATTACAAAAATTAATAGATGTAACGCATGGTTATCATTTATTTGAAGGGAAAATTATTGATGTGGTGCGCGAAACTCGTGCAGGCTTTAACTTTGGTAGAGTAAAAATTGCTGGTTTAAATAAAGATACGAATAGCGAAGTAATAGTCCATTTCCAAAATGAAAACCTAGTCGCAGAGAAAAATGGAGAGCCGATTGCAATAACACCAGATTTAATTTGTATGGTTGATTTAGAAACATTAATGCCAATCACGACGGAAGCACTAAAATATGGTAAACGAATTCGCGTGATGGCACTTCCTGCAGATAAAGCTTGGCGGACAGAAAAAGGAATTGAAACAGTTGGGCCACGCTATTTTGGCTATGAAGTTGACTTTGAACCATTAGAAGAACTTGTACAAAAGGAGGAACGCCGCCATGTATAAAATAGGAATTGATGTTGGTGGTACAAACACAGATGCGGTTATTTTAGATGAAAATCAAAACCTCATCCATAGTGTCAAAATGCCAACTAGTGAAGATATTGAAACAGGAATTACCGAATCATTACATCGTGTCTTAAGTGAAACGGGAATTGATCGTTCGAAAGTAACACATGCGATGCTCGGAACAACACAGTGTACAAACGCGATTGTAGAGCGCAAAAAACTGGCAAAAGTAGGCGTTTTACGTTTAGGCTATCCAGCAACAGCATCCGTTTTACCATATACAGCTTGGCCAGAAGATATGGTAAGCTTTTTATCGGGAAAATACAAATTAACTGGTGGCGGCTATGAGTATGACGGTCAAGTGCTATCCGAAATTAATGAAGAAGAAATTCGTGCAACTTTGGCTGAATGGAAAGGGGAAGTCGAGTCTGTTGCAGTTGTAGGCGTCTTTTCTTCCTTAAAAAATGACCAAGAATTAGCAGTGCAACAAATTATTACAGATGAACTTGGCGCAGATATTCCAGTATCCATTTCATCTACAGTTGGTTCCGTTGGGCTAATTGAACGTGAAAATGCAACCATTTTAAATGCGGCGCTTTTTAAAGTTATTGCGGCAACTAGTAATGGTTTTGAAAAAGCACTCGAGCAAGAAGGAATTGAACACGCAGAAATCTATCTGTGCCAAAATGACGGAACATTGATGTCACTGAATTATGCAAGACAATTCCCAATTTTAACAATCGCTTGTGGACCGACGAATAGTATCCGTGGCGCATCCTATCTTGCAGGATTAAAAGATGCAATGGTACTTGATGTTGGTGGTACAACGTCGGATATTGGAGTACTTACAGACGGATTTCCTCGTGAGTCTTCACTGGCGGTTGATGTTGGCGGAGTAAGAACTAATTTTAGAATGCCGGATATTATTTCGATTGGTCTTGGTGGCGGTAGTATTGTTCGCGAAAATGATGGCGAAATCACGATTGGTCCAGATAGCGTCGGTTACCGGATTTCTGAAGAAGCACTCGTTTTTGGTGGGGAAACCTTAACAACTACGGATATCGCCGTTCGTCTGGGAATGGCAGATATTGGTGACGCGAAATTAGTCGCACATATTCCAACCGATTTTGCTGAAAAAGCATATGAGAAAATCGCTCATATGACGGATGATGCGATTGATAAAATGAAAACGAGCTCGAGTAACGTGAATCTTGTTTTAGTTGGTGGTGGAAGCGTGATTATCCCTGATGAAATTACAGGTGTAGCTACGATTTTCCGTGATAAAAACGGACCAGTTGCTAATGCGATTGGCGCGTCGATTTCACAAATCAGCGGACAATATGAGCAAATCTACATCTATTCGCAAATCGCACGCGAAGAAGCTTTAGAAGATGCAGAACAAAAAGCAAGAGAACAAGCAAGCCTTGCTGGAGCTGTTGCAGACACGATTGAAGTCGTAGAAGTAGAGGAAATTCCACTTGCTTATCATCCAGGCAACGCTACAAGGTTACGAGTGAAAGTTGTCGGAAATTTGGTTTAAAAATAGCACTTCCAATTTAGAAAAGTAAATTGGAGGTGTTTTTTATACAGATATAGGAATAAAAACTATTATATTAGCACCAATCTCCATCAAATGCTCACAAAAAACGTACCTAATTATGTTATACTAAATTGAGTTGAAGGAAGTTATTTCTTCATTTAGCTAAACAAATAGGTAATTAAGTCTAAGAGAGAAGGATGATATAATTATGAAAATTGGTATTATCGGAGCAGGTCCAATCGGTACCACTCTATCCAATAAGCTGTCAGAAAATGGACATGAAGTAAAAATTGCTGATGTCCGTAGTATAGAACGTTTAAAAAACAAAACATTTAGCGGAAAAGCAGTAGATGTAGAAGATGTTATAGTTGATATAGATATGTTAATTTTATCCATTCCTACTTTTGTTATACCTAGCATTGATCGCATAATAGCTCAAGTTGCAAAGGAAGTTATTATTGTCGATACTTCAAACTACTATCCATTTAGAGATGATAAAATTGAAGCTATTGAAAAAGGTGAAGTTGAAAGTATCTGGGTATCGCAGCAAATTGGTCGCGACGTAGTGAAAGCTTTTAACAATCTATTAGCCTATACATTAGCCAATAAAGGAACACATCAAGATGATAAAAATCGTATTGCAATAGCTGTTTCAGGGAATAATATTGTAGAAAAAGAAAAAGTAATGCATATTGTAAATGAAGTAGGTTTTGATGTTGTAGATAATGGGGATTTAAACAACTCATGGAGAGCACAACCTGGGACACCTGCTTATTGTACTGAATTGACAAAAGAAGAATTAAAAGAAGCGCTAGAAAAAGCTAACAAAGAAAAAGCTCCGTCACTTAGAGAGAAAGTCATTGCTAGCTTTTCACCCGATTTTAACCATGAAGATATTGTTAATTTGAATAGAAAAATCTATAATGAAAAATAGCTATATTCTCAAAAAAGAAATCAGTCAGTAAGATTGGTTTCTTTTTTTGGTTGAATGACTTTCAAATAAATACCAGCCTGACTTTTTTGAGTTGCCACCTGATTCATTTTCCGCACTTTTTCAGAAATATCCGCCACAGGAATAAGTAGACCGTTCACTAAAACAGATGGATTAATCAATCGTGTTTTTTTCTTTTGATGAAAAGTGTAATCTGAGTAGTTTTCCTCTAAACGAACGTCACTCCAAAGGACTTGAATTTGTTCTTTTACATCTGGATTTTGCATTAATTTAGCCAATAGTTCTACATCTGTTAGCTGGAAATCAGCAGTTGTGATGGTTTCTTGCTGCAAAGCCAATCGAAGTGCAATCGCTAAAAACTCATTGGCAAATATATTCAGTGGATCATAAAAATAATCAATTACTTCCGAATAATATTGTTCTACAAACCATTCTGCAGTATATACATCCGTCAAATAAATCTGCCCATTTATAACTACTAATTTATCCAAAAAATGTGCTATTTCTGCCAAACTGATTTTTTCATGCCGATATAAGTCAACTAATGTATAATCAATCCGGTCTGCACAAAGTTCAGGTGCTTCCTGTTCTAGAATCTTCCACTTGGAAATATCTGCTAAAATTTCTTCATAAGAAAAACCATATTTTTCTAAGATAGTTGGAATAGTGGAGTTTTTAACAAAGTCTTCAAAAATTTGTTCATGATAATCCTCTTTCTCCAATTTAAGAGCCTCATCAACTGTATGAGAAAAGGCAGTATGAGAAATGTCATGAAGTAAACCAGCAATTTGTTCCTCCAGAGATCCACCAAATCGTCGGATAAACAGCATCACACCAATAGAATGCTCCAATCTTGTTAGGTTCCAAAGCGGATTCACTAAATAACTAGCGCCGCCTTGATGTATTTCTCCAAGTCTTGTTACTGAAGGACTTACAATTAATTCTTCTAGTACTTTTTCAATTTTAAAAGTTCCATAAATCGGGTTGGTAATTTTCATCGTTGCACCTCCTTTTTAAGTATAACGTAAAAAATGATTCTTCTCATAATGTATTCCATTAAAATATATAGCAATTATTTGTTAAAAAAGTGATAGATTAGGCAAAATCTATATGCTATAATGAGTATTGTCTGAATAAAGCGTTTTCTTATTCAGTTCTCACTAATAATAGTTCTTTCTTTTGCATTTGGTAGAATTTGAAAACAGTGAGATTTTTGGCAGCAAAATATATCAAAAAAGGATGGGTTTTATGTTTGATAAGTTAATGGGAAAAGCTTCAGTGGTTACCGAGTCTTCTTATGGAATTGAAAGATTTTTAGACGAAGATGAGCAAATTATTCGTGTTTTTAAATTTGTAAGAGATGAATTAATTATTACTTCAAAAGGGATTTTTAATGTCGATGCGCAAGGCTTAACAGGGAAGAAAGTTGAATATAAATTTTTCCCAGTAAAAGCATTGAAACACATTTCTATTGAAACAGCTGGAACTTTGGACCGAGATTTTGACTTAAAAATTGGTGTTGACGGGAATACGGTAGTGACACAAGATACTTCATACTCTGCACCACTAACATTAAAAGTACACAAAAATGATACAGAACTAGGTATGGAACTCTTTAAAACAATCAAAGGAATGCTATAAAATTAAAAGTAATTTTAAAACTACATATTTCGGACAAAACTATCGCTGAAAATGGTGTAAAATGTTTGAAATGCAAAAAATAATCGTCTTTTTTAAACTATAAAACGTTTAAAGACGGTTATTTTTCAATTTTAAATAAAAATTTTGTCAAATGTATTAAGGTTGGACAAAAATCTTAACAACGTATTTCCGAAATAGCATTGCTTGTGAACGACAAAACAGCTATAATCTTTATAGACGAAATACAAGACCTGAAAAGAGGCTGAACAATGGAAAAGAGCTCCATTTATGGATTAACATGGGCAAAATTAACGGAATGGTTAGAAGCACACGGCCAGAAGAAGTTCCGCGCAACACAAGTATGGGACTGGCTTTATAGAAAACGCGTTAAAACTTTTGAAGAAATGAGTAATGTTCCAAAAGAAACAATTGAGCTATTAATGGCCAATTTTGTTATGAACACTTTAGAAGAACAGGTCGTTCAAGAATCTAATGATGGTACGACCAAATATTTATTTAAATTAAGTGATGGCAATTTAATAGAAACAGTTATGATGAAACAAGAATATGGATTGTCTGTATGTGTGACGACTCAAGTTGGTTGTAATATCGGCTGTACTTTTTGTGCAAGTGGATTATTAAAGAAAAGTCGTGATTTAACAGCAGGCGAAATTGTAGAGCAAATTATGAATGTGCAGCATTATTTGGATAGTCGCCATTTAGAGGAAAGAGTTAGCCATGTTGTAGTCATGGGAATTGGTGAACCTTTTGATAATTACGACAATGTAATGGACTTTTTACGTGTAATTAACCACGATAAAGGTCTTGCAATTGGGGCAAGACACATCACTGTATCGACTAGTGGATTAGCACCAAGAATTATTGATTTTGCAAATGAAGATTTTCAAGTTAACTTGGCGATTTCTCTTCATGCTCCGAATAACGAGCTTCGGACAAGTATTATGCGCATCAACAAAACCTATTCGATTGAAAAACTTATGGAAGCTATTCACTACTACGTTGAAAAAACGAACCGTCGTATCACTTTTGAATATATTATGCTAAAAGGTGTCAATGATCATAAAAAAGAAGCGCTTGAACTGGCAGCACTTCTTGGAGAGCATCGTCATTTAGCTTACGTTAACTTAATTCCGTATAACCCTGTAGATGAGCATATTGATTATGAACGTAGCACAAAAGAAGACGTATTGGCTTTTTATGACACTTTAAAGAAAAATGGCATTAACTGCGTGATTCGTCGTGAACATGGAACGGATATTGATGCAGCATGTGGTCAACTGCGCAGCAAACAAATTAAGCGTGTTGGTGTACGTGAAAGAATGAAACAAAAACAAGCAGCAGCCGAAGAATAATAATCAGGCTATCTAGTTTCCATTTGGAGATTGGATAGTTTTTGTTTATACTAAAATTAGCGAATACTTACACAAAATAAAGCAAACTAATTCTAGAAGGAGCGATTAATCATGGAAGTAGAAATCGTCGAGAGAAATGCTTTTTCAGCTATAGGAAAGAAACGTACTTTTTCCGTAAAAAATGAAGGACAAAAAGAAAAAATTACTCAGTTTTGGCAAGAAGTAAACGAGAATGGTGATGCAGAACGAATTGAAGAGCTTGCCGAATTCGCGACTATTGATGGAATTCTTGGCGTTGGTTTAATGAGTGAGGAACAATTTGCGAAAGAAGAAATGGATTATTATATTGCAATTGAGACAGAACAAGAACCGCCAAAAGATATGGAAAAAATAACTATCCCTGCAAGTAAATGGGCTATATTTAAATCTATAGGACCTATGCCATCCGCTATTCAAGAAGTTTGGCAATATATATTTAGTGAATGGCTACCAGTGAGTGATTATAATCATGGACCTGGTCCGGAATTAGAAGTTTATTCGGAAGGTGACACATCCCAACCAGATTATTATGCAGAAGTTTGGATTCCCGTAATAGAGAAAAAATAATTAATCAAACAAAGAGTAAATTATCCGCTAATTTGCTCTTTGTTTTTTTGTATAGTAGAGCAATAATTTCTATAATTGACATTGATAATCATTATCAATATAATAGAATGAACAAGCTAAACAGACAGACATCACAATTATCTAAGGGGGAAGTAAGGATGATTATTGTAACGAATACGATTAAAGTAGAAAAAGGTGCAGCAGAACATGTTATCCGCCAATTTACTGGGGAAAATGGTGATGGGCATCCAACAAAAGATATTGCAGAAGTAGAAGGTTTTCTAGGTTTTGAACTTTGGCATAGCCAGCCAGAAGATGAGGACTATGAAGAAGTAGTTGTTACTAGCAAGTGGGAAAGCGAAGAAGCACAGCGCAATTGGGTGAAAAGCGATTCTTTCAAAAAAGCACACGGAAGAACAAAAGATTCTAGAGCGCAAAGAGAAGATCGTAAAGGGATTGTCGGAAATGAAATTGCTCGCTTTAAAGTAGTTCATGTGCAAAATCCAGTAATTACGGAACAATAAATGATTCAATTTAGCAAGCCTTGTATCCACTATATAGGCTTGTTTTTTTGTTATAACAAAAGTTGATTTACTAGCAAGCTGTAAACAACTCATGATATAATTTTTTTAAATGATAACCTTTATCATTTAAGGGGGGAATAGGAATGATAAAAAATACTATAATGGAGCGCCGTAGTATAAAAAAGGCAAATGATGCACCAATTTCAAGAGAAACTATCAATTCACTATTAGAACAAGCAGCATTTGCACCTTTTCATAGTAAAATAGAGCCTTGGAATGTTTATATTCTTCATACACTTGAAGAAAAAGAACGCTATATTGAAAAAATAATCGCCTTTAATGAGCGTGAACAAGGTGTAACATTTTCAGCAGCAGAAGTAGCAGATTTAAAAGCCGGCTATGCCAAGAAAATTATTACACCACCTTATTTATTAATCATTACTACTAAAATTATTGGTCATGGTAAAAAGGATTTTGAATCTATCGGAGCTACAAGTGCCTTTATTCAAAATATGCAACTACTAGGTTGGGAAGCTGGTATTGGGATGATTTGGCGTACAAATAAATTCATTTTTGATAATAAATTCGCAACTGATTTAGGTATTCCAGCCGAGCAAAAAATCATCGGAACATTACATCTAACAACTTTGGAAGAAATTCCAGAACCAAAGCCACGTCGACCTTTAAATGAATGGGTGACTGATTTAGCAGATTTGTCATATTGATGTTTCACAAGTTTAGCGTTACAATAGTACAAGTGTAAGAATGAAGGAGGCGAGCAAGATGGCAGTTCCAGCTAGACGTACATCCAAAGCAAAGAAAAACAAACGTCGTACGCATAAAGGCCTAACAACACCAGGCTTGAGTCGTGATAGTGAAACAGGGGAATACCGGATGTCACATCGAATTTCACCAGATGGTACTTATAACGGTCGAACAATTATTGAAAAATGATATGCTGCTTTTATAGAGATATTTTATGATTTCAAAGGAGAAGACGAATTTTCGTTTTCTCTTTTTTTGTTGTATTAAATTTATTAACTACTAATTTTCACAATGAAGTAGGCGGGGAAAGCAGAAGAGGATGATTAATTGTGGAAAATAAAAGAATGTTAAAATCGAATACTTGGCAGTTTTAAACATAATGATAGTCCTTCTTTAGCGATTTATTTAATAACAAACTTAGTAGCAAAAGTGAAGGTATAAAATTGTCTTCTCTCTTTGTTTCGCTGTTTTTAAAGAGAATATTAATTCACAATTACGCTATGTATTTAGTTTATTTCGAGGTAAATGTGTCCGTTTTGTGTCGAAAATACCTCTCGTTTGTGTCTAATGTTTGAATGAGATGTGAATTCTAAACATATATTTTAATTAGATGCCAAAATCCAATATACAGCTCGTCGATTCGTCTGGTAATATTAGGTATTGCAAGAGCCTATACTGCATATAAACAATTTCAAATAGTAACTCAGACAAGTGAAATTGCAATATATATACGTGATGAATTATCAGCTATAAACTACTTAGGAGGAGAATTTTTTTATGATTAGAACAACTAGAATAAAACGGTCTTTGTTAGTAGTAATGACATTTATTACTAATACTAACCCAGATGAATTTGGGCGCTTTTCATGCGTTTGCAGAAGAAAAAGACAATGATTCGGTTTCTTATGAAGTTCAATCTGAATTGTCAAGTGATAAAAAGAAAGCCAAACTTCAGCTTAAGGCAACTTCAAAACAGGAGCAAGTGAAAATCCTGTCAGTGGAAACACCTGATGGCGAAGTGATACAAGGTGAATTAGCAGAATATACAGCAGAAGAAAATGGCACGGTCCAATTTTTAATTAATTATCAAGATACTGGTTCAGAACAAGAACCAATAACAAAAACATATACTGCAACTTATGATGTAACTGGAATTGTCTCGGAAACAAAGGAAAACACAGCTGAGAATAATACTACAAGTCAAGAAAATAATACAAGTCAAGAAAATACAACTACAAGTGCAGAAAAATCAAATCTAAAAGGGCTTCAAGCAACTAATACATCCCTAACATTAGATATACCAAATTATGATCAAACTGCCTGGGCTAATGGAGACATCAAAACAGTCAATGTAACGGTAGATTTTAAAGATAGCACTTCTACAGGTAAAAAAGTGAAATTCACATTACCAGATGGAATGCGTTTTGTTTCTATACCAGTGCCTAATAATTATAAAGCAACTAGCGGAGTAGACAAAAGCGTATTAAGTTATTTAGGAGCAGGTGATCCATTAGGAAGTGCTACTACTTCATTAACAGTTCCAAGCCAAGAAACTACCTATGGAAAAGCTACTTATGGAACAGTAAGTTATGAGCTTGATCCAGGAACCGAAAAAGCTAGTTTTAGTTTTTCTGTTAGAGTAGACGCGGCAAAATACTACGGGACAACCGACTTACAAACGCCTATAAAAGCTGAAGCATTTATGGGAGATTCTAGTACACCAATCGCTTCTTCGGAACAATCAGTTCACGCGGAAGGGAACAGTGTAGTAGGGTATGCATATCAAAATCATGTAAAAACAATGTTCCGTAGTTGGTATGGAGTTCTAACAATGAGTGAGACTCTAGCAAGTACTGATACAACAGATTCTTACAATTATACAAAAACATATTCAGTCGTAAATGGTTTAAATGAGGTGGATGGTCGCGGCTCATCGTTCTTTATACCAAAACATGTAACCACTACACTATATTATCCTGAAGGAATGGAATATGTAGGAGTAGTTGATGCTTATGGAACATTAAGAGGGAATACCGCAAACAAAACAATCACCCATGTTCCAAGCGAAAATAAAGTTGTCATTGATTATAAACAACTGAATTATTTCGGAGCAGATGATACTATATATGCAATAAAATACAAAATACCAAAAGGAACACCAGCTGGAACTTATACAGCGCCAAAAGTACCTCATAGTGTTATTACCACATATGATGATAAAGTATTTGAAACCGATGCACTTATAACACAGTCAAGCAATGTAACAACACTGGTTGAAAAAGATGTATGTAAAGTAGTTGATACTGCAGCAAATAAAATGACATTAACTACTACTAATCGAAATATCAACCCTGACAATGAGACATGGGCAGGTAACATTCGAATCGAAAATAAAACCACAGCGGGTGTGAAAACCAATCAAGTTTATCACGTCAAATTTGATGAAAACTGGGAAGCATACACATCTAACTTACCATTTGATGGAACTATTTCTGGTAATAAAATAACGAATCTCCAGTATAAGACCAATTTAAATCCAAACTATCAAACTTATAGTGGAACCCTACCAAAAACAAATGCCAACAGAATGGCAACATTGGATGCCAAAGCAGTTGGACTTCAAGATGGAGAATATTTTACCGAAATCCAAGCTAATGTAGGGGATTTTTCTCCGGGTTATATGAATACAAGCCCATCAGCAACGTACTCACCTCAGTCTAGTATTTCATATGGGAAAGTAAAAACAGGCATAAATTCTGTTAAATTTATTGCAGAAATCTGGGATGCGGATGATGAGGCGAATACGAAAGCATCTGGCGTATCCACCTATTCCGTTAATAATACTATCACTTCTTCAGCAAATGGGAGAGCAACTTTTTACAATGAAGATGGAGTGGCAGTGAAGACAGCAAGAGCAGGCGAGACGCTAACAACGAAAGCATCTTTACTATTATTTGAGTATCCATATGGAACTCGCACAGTCCTTAATAACCCAAATGTCTATTTACGTGCAATTGATGGAACAAAAATTTTACCAGCATCGATTAAACTTACCGACCAAGATGGACAAGATGTTGACTTTACTGTTAAAGCAGAAACAGCTAATAATGGAGATAAAGTCTATGTTTTAAAGACAAATAATGTGTCGGTTGGGGGCTATATCGGGTATCCATCAAAGACCAAGTACTTGAACTTAACATATGATACAACGATTGATGTAACATTAGATAGAAGCATTAATACAGATGCGCAAGAAATGATTGCTTGGGATGCAATCGCCGCATCAGCAGTTAATTATTTTCCAGATACAGGAGTAGATGTGAATAAAAATGGTAATACAAATGAGCGACTAATTTCTGTTAATAGTAGTACACTAAGTATTCCTAAACAAGATACAGTAACAGTAGAAACTTTCCTAAATGTAGATGGAGAGGGTGCCAAGTCTGCTTATATTGCAGGAGATGACACAACAGTTTCTTACTTTACACCAGGAACAAATGCAGATTATACTGTGCAAATAACAAATACTTCTTCAAGCAATGCGAGTACGTTTGAGCTTTATATTCCTATTCCAAAAACGGGTCAAAACTTTGGTTCAAAATTCCAAAGTGAAGCCTTCAAATGGGATATGAAGCTGAACGGAGCACTTCCTGTAACAGCAGAACAACAGTCGCAGTTTGAAATCAGTTATGCGACAACTGCTACAGAAGCTAATTATCAATCAGAGGATATTTATGCTGCTTCTCTTACTAATTATGAAAACGTCAATATGGTTCGAATGAAAGTAAAAACACAAATTAATGCTGGCGAAACGCAAATTTTCAAAGTACCTCTAAAAGTAGATGAAACTTTTGATTCTGCAACAGCAGGTAATAAAATTAGCGAACGCGATGTTTATAATCCTTTTTATCGAGTAATCACAAATACCTTCTCAGGAACTTTACCTGGAACAACGGTAGGTGCTGAACTCGTAATTGCTGAAGTATCCGGGCAATTGTTTAACGATAAAGATGCAAATGGTTTATATGAAGCGGCCAGTGGTGATGAGCCATTAGCGAACGAAACCGTAGAACTTTATAAATGGAACGAAGCTAGTTCTAGTTATGAAGCATACGTGAATAATGGAGAAAATGTTACAACCAAAACCAATGCAAATGGGACATACAAATTTGATTATCATTCAGGTATAGCCTACGGGAAATATGCTGTGAAGTTCCCTAGTAAAGCAGGCTATCAATATACTTTGCAAGATGTTAGCAGTAATGATGCCGTTAACAGCAAAGTAGCATTTTCAGGTGCGGATAAAGGATGGGTCAAAGATATCAATCCAACACAACCAACAGCACAATCAATTAGTGCAGGTTATTTAGAATATGAACCTAATCAAGACTTAAAAGTAAATTTAAATGAAAAATTAGTTCAATCTGGTAATAGTTTAAAAGTTACTTTGCCAAAAGTAGCTTTAACAAGTGGGGTTGCTGCGGAAGATACAATCGAACCAGCCTTCTTCCAAAATATTCAAGCAGCTACAAATGGTTATAAATGGACATCAGCAGATACTAATATTGCTACTGTACAAACATTAAGCGATGGTTCTGCGGCTATTGTAGGCGTTTCTACCAATGGGAAAACAATCGCTACAACAGACTTAATGATAGAACTTCAAGATGTTTATGGCACAAAAACCACTTCTACAGCGCCAGTTTTTGTTACAGAAACTAACGGAACTGTGACGCAAAAAGATGGCTTTACAATTGGTGCAACAAATTTTGCTATAGAATATAAAGCAGCAGCGGAATTAACAGAATCACAAGCACTAAGTCTAGCAAAAACAGCTGCCTTTGAAGAAGTGAAAAATGGCGTTAATTCTAGCGCTGAGGACCGTTCGAGTTTAATTCAAGTAAATGCTGCACAACTTGCCGCAATTCAAAAAGGTTCTAACCAAGGTGGCACATATCCGCTCACTTATACGGTAACCAAAGACGGTAAAACAGCAGAAGTAGTTATTCAAGTAACCGTTGCAAAAGATTTAACAGCAGTAAATGCACATGATTCCACAATTTATGTGGGAGATACTTGGACAGCAACTGACAATTTTGACAGCGCCCTTAATAAAGCAGGAGATGCAGTTAACTGGTCAGATATTCAAACAACAGGAATAGTAAATACAAATACAGTAGGAAATTATCCAATCACTTACACATATGCAGGTATTTCGAAAACCATTAACGTGACAGTAAAAGATAATTTAACCGCAGTTAACACGCATGATTCCACAATTTATACAGGAGATGTGTGGAATGCTAAAGACAATTTTGATAGCGCCCTGGATAAAGATGGGAATTTAGTAGAATTAAAAGACATTACTGTAACAGGAACTGTAGATACAACAAAAGCAGACAAGTATGAGATTACCTACACATATGCAGGTATTTCTTCTAAAGCAACTGTCATTGTAAAAGAAAATAAAAAAGGTGTTAGTGCCCATGACTCGACAATGTATGTTGGCGACAACTGGACAGCAAAAGATAATTTTGATAGTGCCTTTGATAAAGACGGTAATGCGGTTAATTTTGACGATGTTCAAGTTACTGAAAAACCAACTGTGAACACGAATAAAGCAGGTAGTTATCAAATCACCTACAGTTATGATGGTGCATCCAAAACCATTACATTAACTGTAAAAGATATTCAAACAGCAGTAAATGCCCATGATTTAACTATTTATACTGGTGATAGCTGGAATGCAAAAGATAATTTTGATAGCGCACTAGATAAAGATGGTCAAACAGTTTCTTTCCAAGACATCCAAGTAACAGGAACCGTAGATGCAGCACAAGCAGGCGTTTATCCAGTTTCTTATAGTTACGATGGTGTTACTACAACGATTAACGTGACTGTGAAAACCGCTCAAACAGCTATTCAAGCGCATGACTCGTTAATTTATACAGGAGATACTTGGAATGCGAAAGATAATTTTGACAGTGCTGTAGATAAGAAAGGTCAAGCAGTAGATTTCCAAGATGTTACTGTAAGCGAAACGCCAAACGTCGATATGGAAACACCAGGCGTTTATCAAGTGACTTATAGTTATAACGGTGTTTCTACAACAATTAATGTAACAGTAGAACCAAGACAAACAAGCTTGACTGTTCATGACACAACGATTTATGCTGGAACTAAATGGAGCACAAAAGATAATTTTGATAGTGCAACAGATAAAAAAGGCGACAGTGTTTCTCTAAGTGACATAGCAGTAAGTGGCTCTGTAGATTACGAAACACCTGGAACATATGAAATAAGTTATCTTTATGACGGTGTAAAAGCTGTAGCTCATGTGACTGTTTTAGAAAATCATGCAAAAATCATTGTGAAGGATAGCAATCTTTCATTTGACGCTAAGTGGGATGCGAAAGATAACTTCATTAGCGCAACTAACCGTGAAGGAGTAGAAATCAACTTCTCTCAAGTGAAAGTATCAGGAACAGTAAATACAAATAAAGCAGGCACATACAAAGTGACCTACACAATAGATCCAAATGAAGGAACTGTGGATGCTGGGAAAGAAGAAATTCAAGTAGTAGCTACCATTGTAGTAGCTGAAAAACCAGCATCGCAACCTAATCCAGCTAAACCGAATAAACCTTCTAAAGGAACTACTACTTTAACAGTGACAAGCACGAAGCAACATGCAGCAACATATAAAGATGCAAAACCACTTCCAAAAACAGGTGACCAAAGTAATAATTGGACAATCTGGGCAGGTATCTGCTTACTTGGGATTGGGCTACTAATGAGCGGCTTCTTATACAGAAGACGTAAACAACAATAATTGATAGGGATATGCCGCAATATTAGGCATATCCCTCTTTTATTTAATTGCTCTCTATGTAACAAAGTCGCTGTTTTATGATACTATAATAGAATGAATAGATAACGAAAATGAAAGGAGGATGATGTTGAGGTGACAGAGGAATTTGTAAAAAAAGAAGATGCATTAAAACACTACCAAACAAGTGAGTTTCGCACTCCAGACGGTTATACGAGCGATATGGTGCTAACAACTGTAAAAGAATTAAACGGGAAACCAACGCTACATGTCTTATTAATCAAGCGTGCAGCTAAGAACGCAGAAAATCGTCCGAATATAGAAGGCGGCAAATGGGCAGTTCCAGGAGGATTTGTTGAAGAAAGCGAGTCAGCAGAACAAGCAGCTGAACGCGAACTTCAAGAAGAAACTAATTTAACAGGAATTCCCTTAACTGCTTTTGGGGTGTTTGATACACCTGGAAGAGATCCACGAGGTTGGATTATTTCACGAGCTTTTTATGCGATTGTTCCAGTTGAAGCTCTAGAAAAGCGCGTGGCTGGTGACGATGCGGCGGATATTGGTCTTTTTCCAATGGAGGAAGCACTTAAATTACCGCTAGCTTTTGACCACTTAGATATGTTAGAAAAAGCTTTTAAGGCAATCACAGAAGAATTTTTATTAACTACCGCAATTCGTGATTTTTTGCCAGAAACATTTACAGCAGAATTGCTCTTTGAAACGTTAAGTGGCTGCACGAAACCAGGTATTTTACCAGATGAAGTCGAATTTATGGAGAATATCGAATACCTTCCATTTTTAGAAAAAGTGGATACACATTATCAGTTTATTTCTGATGCAGAAGCAGGAAGTATCTATTATTAAATACAGAAGGAGCAAATGCCAAATTTGCTCCTTTTTTCTATAAGAAATGTTTCTCACCATACTGAATTGCAAAATCTTTGAATGCTTTTGAGGCGGGAGATATATAGTGGTTTTTTAGGCTTGCAAGATAAATAAAACGGTCGTGCTTTGGTTCATTGATAGATAAAACTTTGACATCATAATGCGCGAGCGATGATATTTTGGGCATGATGGAAATGCCATAATCAACACTCACTAGCCCTACCATAGCTGTATCTTCTTCTACATAACAACCAATTTTGGGCTTAATATTTATTTCTTTAAAAAGAGAATCAATCAGCGGTCTAAGTCCACTAGTATCAGCAAAGAAAATATAAGAATAATCAGCCGTATCTTTTAAATCAATGGAGTCAAATTTGGCAAGGGGGTGGTTGTTAGGTACAACAATGACAAGTTCTTGTTTAGTTAATGGTATAAATTCAATATCAGGTTCATTTTCGACATAGGAGCAAATTGCTAAGTCGAATTTTTCATTTTTTAAATCAGGGATAATTGATTTAGTGGCCCCTTGAAAAAAGGAAAAAGAAATATCTTTATGTGGTTCTGATTTTTTGAAATTTTGGACTAACTCAGGCACAGTATGGGCACCCATTGTATAAATAAAACCTAAATCAATATTTCCGTGAGAAGGGCTGGTTAATTCATGCAGTAGTTTTTCTCCTTTTTCAAGCTCAGCAAGAGACTTCTCTACATAAGTTAAATAAAAACGGCCATATTTTGTTAAACGGATATTACGTCCTTGTTTTTCGAATAAATAAACACCAAGTTCACGTTCGAGTTCTGCGATAGAGTGACTTAAACTAGGCTGTGTAATAGATAATTCAGCAGCAGCAATCGTATAATGTTCTTTTTCAGCTAATTTTTTAAAGTAGTATAATTGACGCAAATTCATCGGTAAACCTCCTTGAAATACCTTGATAACTCTATTGTATTCGATTGCATAGAAAAAATCTATGGATAAATAGAAAAATATACATTAGATTAATAATTTATCCTGTTTTATAATTAAAAGGAAATAAGATTGTGCATTATTGAACGTGAATAATGTAACAAATCATTTGCTGAGATTATAGTCGCAGGAGGCTTATTATGACAGATTATCCGAGTATATTTGAACCACTTACTGTAAAACGAATGACGATTAAAAACCGTGTAATTATGCCACCTATGGGAACGAACCTTGCAGGATTAAATGGCGAATTTTTAGAAGAACATATGGCTTATTATGAGCAAAGAGCTAAAGGTGGAACTGGACTGATTACAATTGAGAATGCTTGTGTGGATTTCCCATATGGTACAAATGGGACAACGCAGCTTAGAATTGATAACGATCAATATATTCCAGGTTTCTACAAACTAACTGAACGTCTTCATAAACATGGTACTTGTGTATCTATCCAAATCAATCATGCTGGTGCTTCGGCTTATCCAGCTCGTTTAAATGGTTTACAACCCGTGTCTGCTTCCAATATCCCATCGAAAAAGGGTGGAACAGTTCCTCGTCCGCTAACTGTAGAAGAAATTTACGATATTGTGGATAAATACGGAGATGCTGCTAGACGTGCGCAACAAGCAGGTTTTGATGCAGTTGAAATTCACGGCGGACATTCTTACTTGCTATGCCAATTTTTATCACCACTTTATAATAAACGAACAGATGAATTTGGTGGAACGCCGGAAAATCGCGCTCGAATTGTAAAACTAATTTTAGAAAAAGTTCGTGCCGAGGTGGGTCCGTTTTTCCCTATCATGCTTCGTTTTAGTGCGGATGAATTTGTCGATGGCGGGAATCATTTAGCAGATATATTGGAATTACTAGACTACTGCCAAGAAGAAGCGGATATTTTAAATGTATCGGCGGCAATTAATGATAATTTATACTTGCAAATTGACCAAATGAACTTAGAAGATGGTTGGAGAAGCTATCTTGCTAAAGCAGTCAAAGATAAATTCGGTAAACCAACGATTACTTCTGGGAACATTCGAAGTCCAAAAGCAGCGGAAAAAATCTTATCAGAAGGCTATGCTGATTTACTTGCGATGGGGCGTGGCTTGATTGCTGAACCTAATTGGGTAAATAAAGTAGCTGCTGGACAAGAAGAAATGCTACGAAAATGTATTTCTTGTAATATCGGTTGCGCGGATCACCGCATCGCAAAATCTAAACCAATTCGTTGTACTGTTAATCCGGACATTATCCATGAAGATAAATATAAAGAAACAAAAGTGACTCGTCCAACGAATGTAGTTGTTATTGGCGGGGGAACAGCAGGGCTTGAAGCAGCTTGTACTGCAGCTGAAGTTGGTTGCAGCACAACACTGATTGAAGCAAATGAACAAACAGGCGGCTTAGCACGAGAAATCGCCAACCTTCCTGATAAAAGTAGAATTGCCGATTTTCCTAATTATTTAGCGAACCGAGCAGAAAAACTAACCAATTTAAAAATTATTACAGGCACTAAAGCTGATACTGCGCTTATTGATACATTTAATCCAGATGTGGTTGTTAACGCCACTGGATCCAAACCATTACTTCCACCAATTAAAGGTTTGTTAGACGTGATTGACAAAGAAGACAGTAATGTTCATTCTATTTTTGGATTAATTTCTAATATAGAAGCATTTACTGATTTTAGTAACAAAAAAGTCGCAGTTATCGGTGGTGGTGCAGTTGGGCTGGATGTTGTTGAGTACTTCTCAGAACGTGGCTCAGATGTTACAATTGTAGAAATGATGCCGCTTCTAGGAAAAGATTTAGATATGATTACACGGCTATCAATGATGGACATTATCGAGAAAAATAATGTTGATGTTCAAACAGAAACAGCTTTAACAGAAGTAGCAGCAGATCATTTTAAAGTGAAGCATGATGGCGTAGATGCAGAGATTCCATTTGATTATGGTTTTGTCTGTCTAGGAATGCGACCAGAGCGCCCACTAATGGAAGCATTAGAAGCATATGGAAAAGAAAAACAAATTGAAATCGTAAATATTGGCGATAGCGCGGCAACTAGAAAAATTTTAGAAGGTGTCCGTGAAGGTAGAAATATTTTAACCACATTAGAAAGAATTGGCTCATTGTAATACGAAACGGCAAAGCAGAATTTGCTTTGCCGCATTCGCTCTCTATATAAGCTCACATTTTCACAAATAAACCTTATTTTGGAAAGGAACGATGTTATTATGACAAACAAAATCACAGAACGAATTACGGGACACACAGAGTTAATCGGTTTAATTGCCACACCAATCAGACACAGTTTATCACCAACAATGCACAACGAGGCTTTTGCAAAACTTGGGCTTGATTATGTGTACCTTGCTTTTGAAGTGGGCGACAAAGAATTAAAAGACGTCGTTCAAGGATTCCGTGCAATGAATTTACGTGGTTGGAATGTTTCTATGCCAAATAAAACAAATATCCATAAATACTTAGATAAACTATCTCCAGCTGCAGAACTTGTTGGAGCGGTAAATACAGTAGTGAATGATGATGGCGTTTTAACTGGTCATATCACAGACGGAACAGGCTATATGCGTGCTTTAAAAGAAGCTGGGCATGATATTATCGGTAAAAAAATGACGATTTGTGGCGCTGGCGGTGCGGCAACAGCAATCTGTATCCAAGCAGCACTAGACGGTGTAAAAGAAATCTCTATTTTTAACAGAAAAGATGATTTTTATGCAAATGCAGAAAAAACAGTAGAAAAAATCAATTCTAAAACAGATTGTAAAGCTAGATTATTTGATATAGAAGATCAGGAGCAATTACGTAAAGAAATCGCCGAAAGTGTTATTTTCACAAATGCGACTGGCGTTGGTATGAAACCTTTTGAAGGAGAAACATTATTACCAAGTGCTGATATGTTGCGCCCAGAATTAATCGTATCAGACGTTGTTTATAAACCAACAAAAACAAGATTACTTGAAATTGCTGAAGAACAAGGTTGTCAAACATTAAACGGTTTAGGAATGATGCTTTGGCAAGGCGCGAAAGCTTTCGAAATCTGGACACATAAAGAAATGCCAGTGGATTACATCAAAGAAATCCTATTTTAAAAACTTGCATTGTTAGAAAGTTATCGCTAATCTTAAGACATAATATTGAATGAGGAGAATTTTAGATGAATAAAGTAGTCGTAAAAAATGTAACTTTTGGTGAAGGTGCCCCGAAAATTTGCGTACCAATGGTCGGTAAGACAATCCCTGCTTTAAAAGAAGAAGCGGAAATGTTAAAAACGATTGATTTAGATGTAGTAGAATGGCGCGTTGATTTCTTTGAAGGTGTGGAAGATTTAGCTAAAGTGGAAGAGGCTTTAACAGAAATTCGTGTTATTTTACCAGAAACACCAATTCTTTTCACTTTCCGTAGTGCGAAAGAAGGCGGAGAATTAGCGGTTAGTGATGCATTTTACTTTGAACTAAAC
This sequence comes from Listeria immobilis, assembly GCF_014322765.1. Classification (GTDB taxonomy): domain Bacteria; phylum Bacillota; class Bacilli; order Lactobacillales; family Listeriaceae; genus Listeria; species Listeria immobilis. Next base: position 229,048 of record NZ_JAASTZ010000002.1, read on the forward strand.
AAAATAATCGCTGCTACTAAAAAAGTAGACTTAGTAGATGTTGAACTTTTTAATGAAGAAGCAGATGTTGTAAGTCTTATTGAAACAGCACATAAAAACAATGTAAAAGTAGTCATGTCTAATCATGATTTTGATAAAACGCCTGCGAAAGAAGACATTATTTCGCGTTTAACTCGAATGGAAGCACTCGGAGCAGACCTTCCAAAAATCGCAGTTATGCCAAAATCAGCAGCAGACGTGCTAACATTACTTTCTGCTACTAATGAAGTATTCGAAAAATCCAACCAACCAATTATTACTATGTCAATGGCGGGAACTGGTGTGATTAGCCGCCTTGCTGGAGAAGTATTTGGTTCTGCGATGACCTTTGGAGCTGCGAAAAAAGCATCTGCTCCTGGTCAAATTGATGTCAATGAATTGCGCCATGTGCTAGAGTTATTGCATAAACAATTTTAAGAAGTCCGTTTTTCAAAACCTTAAAATTAGATTTAACCGTCTAAGTTTAAGGTTTTTTGTTATAATAAGGAAACAGGAAAATTAAAGGAGACAGAATTTAGTGAAGAAATTACTTTTTTTAGGTGATAGTGTAACAGACGCGGGAAGAGAGTTTCAAGATGGAGCTGATTTAGGGCACGGGTATGTAAAAATCATTGCAGATCAATTAAGCGGAGAAGACGTTACTGTTTTAAATCGTGGGGTTAGTGCGAACCGTGTAGCAGATTTACACCGTCGAATGGATACCGATGCAATTGAGCTTGCACCAGATGTTGTTACAATCCTAATTGGAATAAATGATACTTGGTTTAGTTTTAGTAGATGGGAAGATACGTCGGTTACTGCATTTAAAGAAGTTTACCGAGTGATTTTAACGCGAATTAAAGCAGAAACAGAGGCGCAAATTGTTTTAATGGAACCATTTGTATTACCTTATCCGGAAGATAGAAAAGCTTGGCGAGGAGATTTAGATCCAAAAATTGGCGCCGTCCGTGAACTTGCTGCCGAATTTGGAGCAACACTTATTCCACTGGATGGTTTAATGAATGCATTAGCTGTTAAACACGGTCCAACATATTTAGCAGAAGACGGTGTGCATCCGACAAAAGCAGGGCATGCAGCAATTGCCTCCATCTGGCTAGAGTTTACAAAATAAGTCTTTACAGGGATTTTTATCCATGCTATAGTTGATTCTATGCGATGAGCCTACAAGCAGTGACTTAAGTATCACTGCCCCATTTTCCGCGTTATAGCTTTGTGGAAGGCTGCGGAAAATGACGCTATCAAATGCCCCTTAAAGAAATTTAAGGGGCATTTTTTTATAAAAAAAGGAGTGTTTGTTTTGCAGAAAGAGAAGGCACAAATTAGACTTTATTTTTTACTAATAGCAGTGATGGCGAGTTGGGGTTTTAATGTTACTATGACAAAAATTTTAGTAAGTTATTTTCCAACAGTTACGATGACGTCATTTCGAATTTTCACGGCGGCAATCACGGTTATTTTTATTTTAATAATAACGAAAAAATTAAGATTACCTACCAGACGGGAATTTGGTTACATCATTTTAGCGAGTATTTTTAATATCGTACTGCATCATTTCTTTTTATCTAATGGATTAAGAATGACATCAGGTACAAATGCAGGATTGATTTTAGGGTCTGCGCCGATTATTGTAGCGCTCTTTTCGGTTATTTTTCTGCGGGAACGAATTGGGATAGCTAGAGCAATTGGATTCTTAGCAGGGGTTTTTGGCGTGAGTTTGGTTGTTCTTTCAAGTGGAGCTGGGATAAGCGGCATTTCGACAGGCGATATATATGTATTTATCGCGATGGCTTCTCAGGCGTTTAGTTTTATTATTATTAAAAAGCTTGCAGGATCAATGGACACGGGCTTAATGACTGGATATATGCTTTTTATTGGTTCCATTATGCTATTTGGATTGAGCCGTCTGATGGAGCCAAATGGCATATCGCAATTAGTAGCAGTTGATTCGTGGAAGCTTTGGTTATTATTCATTGTTTCGGCAGTAGTCGCAACCGCATTTGGGAACTTTGTTTATAACTATGCAGTAGGAAAAATTGGTCCATCTCGATCCGCGATATTTATGAACTTTAATCCACTTTTCTCATTAATAGGTGCACTGCTTTTCTTAGGTGAATCGATTAAAGCACTTCAACTAATTGGTTTTATTTTTATTATTATTGGCGTTTTGCTCGGTTCGGGAGCCTTAATGGATATTATTCTAGAACGTAAAAAAAGCAAAATTCGTAATCCGGAAAAACTACTAAGTGAATAAGTTTGACTTTTACTGACCTTTGTATTATAATTTTGTTAGTTACTTATTAAAAGTAACATTCGATAGGAGGGATAGCATGAAATTGTTACTAAAAAATATTAATGAATTAGCTGCAAAACAAAAGAATGAAGGACTTACTGATTTCGAAAAAGAAAGACAAGCTGTCCTTCGCCAAGAATATTTACAAAAAATCAGAGGAACAGTACAAGATAATTTACATCATGTGACAATCATCGACCCACTAGGCGACGATGTAACCCCTAAAAAATTAAAAGAAATTCAAGCTGAGCTACGAAGCTAATATAAATAAATTTAATCCACCTGAAACTAATTCTTAATCTAGTTTCAGGTGGATTTTTTTGTTACTTGAACCTTACTTATAAATAAAAAATAAATCTCTAACTAAAGTAATCAAAACTAACGTAATAAACTTACATTATAAGCGATTAACTGTTGGTGGAACCTTTTAGCTAGTAGACATTGTTTGGTCATTTCTATATAATAAAAAGGAGAAGAAATTAGTACGGCGGAAGGGGATTGTAATGGCAGGCAAAATGAAACTTTTCTCTGTAACGAGTGAGAGACCACTTGCAACAAAAATAGCAGAGTATCTAGATATACCTTTATGTGAGGTGGAGCTTCAGAAATTCAGTGATGGAGAAGTGAAGATTAATATTGAGGAGAGTATTCGCGGGACTAATGCATATGTAGTACAATCGATGAATGCTAATGTCAATGAACGTATAATGGAGCTTTTAATTATGGTTGACGCTTTAAAAAGAGCTTCCGTTCATTCTATCAATATAATCATGCCTTATTATGGCTATGCTCGCCAGGATAGAAAAGCACGTTCAAGAGAACCAATAACTGCCAAATTAATGGCAAACTTAATCCAACGTGCTGGTGCAGATCGTTTAATTACAGTTGATTTGCATGCCGCGCAAATTCAAGGCTTTTTCAATATTCCAATTGACCATCTTTCGGCAGTTCCGCTTATTGGTGATTATTTAATTGAAAAATACGGAGAAAAAGAAATCGTAGTTGTCGCGCCAGACCATAGTGGTGTTGTTCGTGCACGCCGAATTGCAGATCGGTTAGATGCACCAATCGCTATTTTAAATCGTAAACCAAGACCACACGAAGACCAAATCATGAGTGTCATTGGAGATGTCAAAGGTAAAGTTGCAATTGTTGTCGATGATATTATTGATACTGGCGTTCGCGCAACAACTTCAGCTGATATTCTACTAGAAAAGGGTGCTACAGAAGTAATTGCTTGTGCAACCCATTCAGTTATGGCTGGAGATGCAACAGAACGTTTACAAAACTCAAAAATCAAAGAAGTTATCACATCCGACTCCATCGACCTTCCAGAAGATAAACAATTTGAAAAACTAACCACCATCTCAATCTCTCGCATTCTTGGTCGAGCAATTGAAGGTGTTCAAGAAAACCGCTCATTACATCCATTGTTTTAAAATATCATTTAAAGTAGAGACACAGTGGCGTCTCTACTTTTTTTGCACACGAAAATCTGTCGACCGCTAGTAGTGCAAAAAACACGCTAGGTCGACAGAAATTTGTAATTACCTGCAGGAGAACGATTGAGACATTTTTACAGGCAATAAAGCATAGCAAACACCCTGATTCTTCCCAAAAATAAAGCCGGTCGACAAAAAGGGACTGTTGAGGTAAGATGGGAGTAAGAGGAAAATGGAGCGGATTTTAATTACTTATTGTGAAATGTAAATACAAAAATAAGGTGATTGTTGGGCTCGATTTTGGCAATCGTTTTAATTACTTATTGTGAAATGTAAATTCTTTCACGCTAAATTTAACCGAGGAAGTGTTCAAGTTTTAATTACTTATTGTGAAATGTGAATATATTTTTTCATGTTTTATATTTGGATATTTTTTAGTTTTAATTACTTATTGTGAAATGTAAATAAGGGATACACTGGTCAATTTAAACAAGAAGGTATTAGTTTTAATTACTTATTGTGAAATGCGAATTTCGGATTATGGCATACCTCTTGACGCGCCCGTTTCGTTTTAATTACTTATTGTGAAATGTAAATACATTTTACTAATATAACAATTCTTCTTTTTTCTCTTGTTTTAATTACTTATTGTGAAATGTAAATTAAAGCGAATAGCTTAAGTACTATACCTACACAAATGTTTTAATTACTTATTGTGAAATGTAAATGGCGTTGAAAAATCGGAGTCGAATTTTACATATACAAGTTTTAATTACTTATTGTGAAATGTAAATATACAAGATGGAAAATACATACAATCAATCAAAGAGTTTTAATTACTTATTATGAAATGTAAATGTAGTAAGCAGTATATGAATATATTGGGTATCCTTTGTTTTAATCACTTATTATGAAAGTAAATGCAGGTTACACGATTGATACCACACCCCCGTAAAGCGTTTTAATTACTCACTATGAAATATAATCTGTTTAGCTCCATAACGTAGCTGTAGCGCACATTCTTAGTTAGCCTAGCTTCGATAAAGAAGTAAAAATTAGAAATAAAAGTTTTAAACTGTTTTTCCCGACTTAATGACATAAAACAATAAAAAGACAAAAAGGGGAATATATTATGAAAAAAACATTATTTTTTTTACTTTTGCTATTATTTTTACTAGCTGGTTGCGCGGCGCAGGACGAAGAATTGTCCAAAGATACAGAAATTTATAAGGGGAATGTTATAAATGCTGATTATAAAGTGCCTCAAAACTTGACGGAACTTGTATCTGCCAGTGAAGATATTGTGCAGATGAAATTAGTCCGAAATAAAAAGAGCGGCGAAGAAAACAATACAATAAGTGAAGTAGAAATAATTAAAAGTTACAAAGGTACATATAAAACAGGAAATAAAATTGATATTTCAGAGCCTTGGTTTTTAGTTGCCGGCAAATACCAAGCTGTTGAAAACTATATTGCCCTTGAAAAAGATTTAATCTATATTTTATTTTTAAATGGCGGACACGACCAGAGTGAAATAAATTATATTTCTAGCATGGGTTATGGTAAATTTTGCGAAAATCTGCAAGAAAAAACAGCAATTATGCAAGATTTTTCGACTGTCGAAGAAATTCAACCATATGACTTTATTTCCAATTTAGATGAGGAAGTCTTAAAATATCAAGAAATAAAGCAAGAAGTGTTGAAAACGTATAATTAAGCTCAAAATAACTTTTAAAACTAGTTGCGAAAATCCGTTTTTTCTATCATAATAGGAAAAAATAATAGGAGATGATGCTTTGATTATTGACGTTTTACAACATGTGCCACACGAAGGACCGGGTCTTATTGCGAAATGGGCGAATGAAAATCGACATCAATTAAGAATTCATTGTTTATTTAACGAAAAAATGCAATTGCCAACTGATTCGGAGTTTTTAATTGTACTTGGTGGACCGATGGGAGTGAACGATTCTGCTGAATTTCCATGGTTGATAGAGGAACGTAATTTAATAAAGCAGCTCATTGACCAAGGAAAAGCCGTTTTTGGTGTTTGCTTAGGAGCGCAACAAATTGCAGCAACACTAGGTAGTTATATTTCTATTAATGATGAAAAAGAAGTTGGCTTCCTTCCTGTGAACAGAACCTCAATGGCATTACCTTTTTTTCCAGAACAATTAAATGTTTTTCATTGGCATCAAGAAACTTTTTCCTTACCAAAGGGAGCTAAACGCTTATTTAATAGTGAAGGTTGTGCGAATCAAGGCTTTTTATATGGTAAAAATGTTTTAGGATTGCAATTTCATTTTGAAATGGAAAAAGCGGGAATTGAGACGATTTTGCAAGTGGATAAGGATTTTATTACTCCTGGAAAATTCGTTCAAAGTATTGAGGAAATGTGTGAAAGAGATGTCCCAGAAGATAATCAACGAATGTTAGAAGCGATTTTAGATCACTTAGTAGCGGGGAAAGAAACTGGGGAATAAGTACAAATTAGCCACAATAAAAAAGCAAGCATCTGTTCTATAGAGCCATTTTCAAAAAATGGGCGAGACGAGATGTTTGCTTATTTTTCGTTTTAGAGACACATTTATTTAATACCCTGTTTCCACAGAAGCGTTAACAATATACATTAAATCATTTTTATCCTCTTTATCTTCTAAGAAAATTCCGCTCGTTGTTACCATTCCACCTGGCATTGTTTCGATTGTAACCGTACCATAAGGAATAATTGTGCGAATCGCTTCTTCATTTAGCTTGTCAGCATCACAAGGTAACGCGAGTTTGATATTTACTACCATATTTTCTAAATTATTTTCAGGAAGCTGGCTACGTATTCCAGGCATAGAATTAGTGAAAATCGCATTTCTAACTGCTCGTTCAGCTGCTTTCGTAATATTTTGACCATGAACATCTACTCCAAAACCAGTTTGGATAAATAATAGTTTTTCCAACTTGACTCACTCCTTAAAATCTTTAATTAGTGCCGCACCAGGTCGGTTTTTGGCATAACCTTCCATTACTTTAGTGAACTGACTTCCTTCTAAATCAGAAGACTCTGCAAAAATTTGTGCCATTTGTTTACGTTGTGCTGCTCCAAGCTCGTTTTCTAAGTCCTTACCAGCTGTTGTTAAAAAAATACATCGTTGTCTTTTATCGCGTGTTCCTTGTTCAATGGTAAGTAATTGGCGCTCTTTTAGTTCAGCAAGAGGTTGATGTAGAGCTTGTTTGGATATTTCTAGAAACGTCAAAAGCTCATTAATAGTGAGACCAGGTAATCTTGCAGTGAAAAACAAAATGCGGTGATGCAGTCTTTTCAGTGAATGCTTGGCAATAATCAAATCTGCGGTTTCAGTGAAAGCTTTATAGCCAAAATAAAATAAAGCGATTTGTTGATTCATGCTTTGTTCATTGTTCATAAATAATACCCCTTTTTCTATCAATATCCATAGTATAGCATAAATAAGGGTTGGTAATAACTGCAAAAGCGATCCTTTTTTAGTAATCTAGCTTAATAATTATTGAGCAAAACTACCAGTAAAAAAGTGGAAAAACCAATATTTGTGTCTAATTTGTTACATAGTTAGAATATTCGTTCAATTTTAAAAAAGACATGATAGCGCTTTACCCCTTTTTGTTGAGCCATTTCAATAATTGTAGATTGAATAATTAGAATGTTCGATTAAAAAAGAATTACTTTTTCTTCCTTGAACGTATTGTTAGTTATTTTTAACGACGGTATACTTTGGATAATAAATTGACCTATGAGGAGATAATTATGAAAAAACTTTTTAAACTTTTATTAGCAATTACATGTGTTATTGTGCTGACATATCCAACTGTCCCTGCATTTGCAGAAGAAACTTCATCAGATAATGCCATCGTCAATATCCCTGATACAGCTTTAAAAGCATATTTGAATGGTCAACTTAATCAAGCAAGTGATGCAGATATTACAAAAGACCAAATGGCATTAATAAAAACAATCACTCTTTCAGGATCCACGTTTACCGATTTAACAGGCTTAGAAACGGCCGTAAACCTGGGTTCAGTGAATATAAGTAATACAAATATTAGTGATTTAAATCCTCTTAAAAACAATACAGAATTAACCTATTTAAGCGTTTCTGGTGAAAACATTACAGATAGTTCATTTCCAGATTTGAATGGTTTAACTAAACTCGAGAGTATAAGTATAAGTAGTAAAAATGTAACGCATCATGTTTTTGAAAAGTTAAATAAATTGCCTAAGCTAAGGTATTTATACGCGGAAAATTCAATGAAAATTACAGATATTTCCCCGCTTGCCTCATTAGAAAATTTGGAAACACTCTTTCTTCAATTTGATGGCATTGATGACTTTAGACCTTTAAATAATTTTGCTAGTTTTAAAAATGGCACACTTAAATCACTTTCAGCTTTTGGTCAGAATACGGGTCGAACTAATCCGAGAATTACTTTGAAATCTGGAAAATTAGATTATAATGAAGCAAATCAAACGCTTTACTTACCATTTTCAATGATGCCAAACCCATTAACTAGTTTTGATGGCACAGTAGCACCATTTTCAAAATCAACTTCTGCAAGTAACACCTATTTAGGTTTTAATGATGTAGCAGTTGCAAGTTCTCGTCTTACTATTACAGATGATGGTATTACAGTGAGCGGAGTAACAAAAGAGGAGTTCGATGGTCTAACAGAATTGGAATATAATGCGCGTTATGATTTCCCGACAGGAAGTTATCCAACCCCGCCGAGCATGACGAATTATGTTGTCTCTAGTGGGACATATGACCAATATTTTGACATTAGTCATACGCTAGATTTAACTGCAGATGAAACTATTGGATACAATCAATATGCAGTAACTACAAATGACCAATTTTTACAAGATATCAATGCGAAAACAGATGACGGAACAGCGGTTCAAAGTAATTTTGACCAAGTTGTAGATTTTAACACACCCGGCGAATATATTGTTACTTTAAATGCAACAAATAGTGCTGGACTTCAAGCAAACCCTGTAGAAGTGAAAGTAACGGTTTATGCAAAACCAGTTATCACAGCAGATCCATCTATTAGCTATGAAGAAAATACTACCAAAACAGCGGAAGAATTTTTAGCAGAAACAAATAGCTCTGTTACAGAAAATGCAACTCTTACAAGTGATTTTAATGATGTTGTGGATTTAAACACACCTGGTGAATATACGGTAACTCTTCAGGCTGAAAACGAACGTGGTCAAAGTGCGGATCCAGTCCAAATCATCGTGACAGTAACAGCTAAAGTTGATCCAACAAATCCAGTTGATCCAACAAATCCGACCGAACCAACAAAAGTAACACCAGACCCTGAAAATAATAAAACGACACCAACAAAAGAACCGACAAACAAATCGACAAAAGCAAATGAACCAGCAGAACAACCTATAACCAAAGAGTCATCAACCAATTTAATGATGGAAGAAAGTACGGCACTAACAACAAAAGAGCCAACAAAAACAACCCAGCAAAAGCTCCCTAAAACAGGTGATACAGATTCTAAAACATTGCCAGTTGCTTTTACTAGTTTGATGCTTGGTTTAACAGCAATGATCCTTTTGAAAAAACGTAAATAAGTAAACAAAAACACAAAATTCCTCGCCTAAAATTCTTTTTATAGGGTAAAGTATACTATAAGAAAAGCTATGGGAGGTTAGTATTATGGACAAATATCACCGTATTCTTGTCGCTGTAGATGGTTCTGAACCAGCAAAACTAGCATTTGAAAAAGGATTAGAATTGGCACTGAAATTAGATGGAGTGCTTGGAATTGCTAGCATTGTAGATTTACGTGCATTTTCGCCAAACGTTTCCTATGATGGTACCTTGGAAGAAAAAGCAGAACTTGAACTGAAAGGTAACGTGAATGAATACGCAGAAAAAGCCAGAGCAGCAGGAGTGAAACAAGTAGAAACTTTCGTTGCTAAAGGAAATCCAAAAGTCTTACTTTCAACTGATATTCCAGCACAGTTTCAAGCAGACTTAATTATTTGTGGAGCTACAGGGATGAACCGAGTCGAAAAACTAGTATTAGGTAGCGTTTCATCTTATATTATGGCACATGCGATTTGTGATACGTTAATAGCAAGATAAGAAAAAGGAGCCGAGGGTGGGCTCCTTTTTTATTTATTTTTGACCTTTTTCTACATAACTCATATCATTTACATCTTCAATTTTGAAATTACCATCTTTATAAGTGATTTTTGTAACACTCGCATTTTGAATACCAGTTGCTGGAAGTTTATAACCAGGCTCAATAGTATCAAGAAGTGCGCCGATGCTTAGTCCGTGAGAAACAAGTAGGACATTTTCATCGCCTTTTTTACTTTCTTTTTTCGCTACTTCTGTTAGTCCATCTTTAAGTCGACTTTGAATAGTTGCGTAATCTTCCGCAGGCCAGTTTTCGCCTTCTTTCACACGTGTTTTATCTAATTTTGCTACACTATCAGCGAAATTTTTGGGTGAAATACCAGCACTTTGCCATTCTTCTAATGTTTTCCCTTGGCTTTTCGCAATATCTGACCACATATTGTGATTTAAATCGCCTTCATATGATCCAAAGTTAAATTCGCGGAAACGTGCATCTGTTTGCAATTTAGTATCCGAGGATTTCGCACTTTCTTCTAAAATCAGGTTTGCCGTTTGAATTGCGCGCCCACTGTCACTACTATAAGCAGCCCCAAAATCAACATCTTTTAATCCTTTTCCTGCAGATGTGACAACTTCTTCCCCAGCTGGAGTAAGCACGGCATCAGACCATCCTTGTACTCGGTCTGTGGTGTTAAGCATTGTTTTCCCATGACGAACAACATAGAATGTCACTGTACCATCTTTCTTTTCTGTTGTCTTTGTTTTGCTCGAAGTTGAATCGTTCCCACAGCCCGCAATCAGAAGTAAAGCGCAAAACATAACCATCACTTTCAAAACATTTTTCTTCATTCTTGTTCTCCTTTTTTATAAGTATTTAGCAAAATAAAAACCCAGATAAATTAGAAAAAAGCCCAAAAGCCATCTTCCAATCCATCTAGGTTATGCCCAAATTAGGTAACATTCCTGAGTGAGTTATTTGTTTATAGGATGATTTTAGCATAGATGGTAAGCGTTTACAAGTTTATGTGTTTTCTGTCGATGTGTGGTAGCGTAAAAAGTACTGGAGACCGACAGATTTGCGAGATGCATTGGGAGAGAATGAGAGTGGGGGATATTTTGGTTTTGAATAGTAATTTTAGGAAGTTGAAGAGCCGATTTTGAGATAGGTCGACAAAAATAGCTTTGTGAGGTAAGATGGGAGTAAGGATGAAAATGGACGGGTTTTAACTACTTATTGTGAAATGTAAATCAAGCTTCGTATTTTTTTATCTTGAGAAGGTGTTAGTTTTAACTACTTATTGTGAAATGTAAATACTTCTGGAATATGTGGGAAGAAAGAACGAAGTCGACATTTATATCCTCTGAACGTGCAATTGTATAATAAATCGAAGGGACTTAAATATCGAAATTGATTTTCAAAATGTGGTTAATTATTGAACAGTATAATTGGCATGTGTGGAAGGAAAATTTAATACATACCAAGAGACAGATGCGCTTTTCGATGTGTGAAAATGAAAGAGTAGAAACATGGTTCTACGCAACGGATTAAACCAGATAGAAACAATTATGTCCGCTTGGAGTAAATTGAGAAATTGCAACAAAAAAACAAGGAACTAGTGCAAAATTAGTTTCTTGTTAGAGTGGGTGTCGGTTATTTTGAAGGATAGAAGTTTCTAGAGACTGCAGGTCAGTTATAATTTCTTGAACAGAACGTGTTTTTAACGAAGATTCTTCTGTATTAGATTCCTTTTCTTTCTTCTTTTTGGCTTTTTCTTCGCGTTCAATGTCAGTTACATTTTTGGCTTTTTCTTGGAATTCTTTTTTTAAATAATCGTCGTATAGTCTATTAGAGCCTGTACCATTAACGATCTCTACCCCATTTTTATCAACTGGAGCGTCAATTGTTAAAGTTTTATCATCATTTACATATCCTTCAATATGAGTTACTCCAGTTGGATTGGTGTACGTAGTTGTTAGAGTTATGTTATTGATATTGTTAAAATTATAGTGTAAAAATTTTTCAATACGTGGTTTTTGTTCAGCCATTAATTCTTTTTCCTGATGTTTCATGTATAAGTACCCTCCTAAAATGATACATAGTATAATAAGTGGTATGATTGATATGATGATGAGTTTCTTTTTTCTTTCCATGTAGTAAACTCCCGTCTTTTGTTCTATAGAAAATAAGTATAACATACGCGGTGATGAAAATGGCAGAATTTACAGATGAACAATATTTCAATTTATCCGATGAAGTTTATAAGAATGATACATTGACTAAGGGACGAGATTTATTTACAAAAGATGGTTCGCATTGGAAAGTGATTAACTCGGTTGATAAGTCAGGAAGTGGCTTACAAGCCATCGCCGTTGTACCAGCAAAAGAATACAAAAAAGGAAAAACAGTTTACGGTAACGCTATTTTTGTGGCACGAGGTTCAGAACCAAATGCCAAGCAATTTATGAAAGATTGGATTCACACGGATGTCGGGAAACTGGGTATTGGACAGAAACCAGAAACGGATAGAAAGTTAAAAAAAGCTGT
>NZ_JAASTZ010000030.1 GCF_014322765.1 Listeria immobilis
TGCCCTGCGATTACCAGTGAGACTTTACGTCTCATTGCTTTTCGTCTTCTTCTTTGTTCAGTTTTCAAAGGTCAGTTGCTTTGTTAACGCAACTTTTAAATCTTACCATAAAGATTTATTCACGTCAACAACTAATTTTAAAAATAATTTTCGGGAAAATTATCTTGTATTAATTCAGCTTTATCATTATATAATATCTTGTTGTTAATTACAAGCATTTCATCTTATATTTTCAACTCTTCTTCTAAAGCATGTATAAAATCCTGCATAATTTCTTGTTTTTTCTTTGCTATCTTTTTTGCGGATTGGGTTTTTAAATTATCTTTAATTAGTAATAACTTATCATAAAAGTGTTGCATCGTCGTATCTTTAGGATTATTGGAGTTGGCTATTGCTCGATTGTGCGCCCCTCCATATGTAAATGTCCTAGCGATACCGATTGCTCCAATTGCATCTAGCCGATCTGCATCTTGTACAATTTTTTCTTCTATTGTTTGTGCTTGGATAGGATTATTTCCTTGTTTAAAAGATACGGACTCGATAATTCGAATAATCTGGGTAATTAAATGAGCTGGTATTTTATGTTGTTTCATCCAAATGATTAATGCTTCTTTTGCTTCAGCTTGATTGCTGGTTAGTTTGGCATCTATGTAGTCGTGGAAAAGTGCTGCTAATTCAATCGTAAATAAATCTCCTCCTTCCATTGATTGGATTTTTTTACTAAGACTATGGACTCGGCTAATGTGTGCCCAGTCATGTCCTGTTGTCTCGTTTTTAAAATGTGTTTGCATCCATTTTTCGGCGGCAATAATAATTTCATCTTTATTCATAGTTTTAGCTCCTTTTTTAATCTTCTTTCATGTACAATAGTAGAAAATGGAAATGGGGTATTCGATGTTTGTGTTTGAACATGTTTTCTTAAAGCGAGACAATAAGACTATCTTGTCGAATATTAATTGGGTGGTGAATGATAAAGAGAATTGGGCAATACTCGGCTTAAATGGTTCTGGTAAAACTACTTTACTAAAATTGTTAAATGGCTATCTTTGGCCTAGTAGCGGAAAATTACAAGTGTTAGGACATGTTTTTGGACAGACTTCTTTACCTGAATTGCGCAAATCTATTGGCTGGGTTAGTAATGCTTTAGATCATCAACTGAAAGAATATGACCTTAGTGAGAAAATTGTTCTAAGTGGCAAATTTGCAAGTATTGGTATATATGTAGCGGTTACTGAGAAAGAAATTGCGGATGCCAAACAACACCTTACTGATTGCGGGGGTGCAGCACTGATTGGAAAAACTTACAGTGTTTTATCACAAGGAGAGCGTCAAGTAGTCTTAATCGCTCGTGCCCTGATGGCTCGCCCTAAATTGCTTATTCTTGATGAACCTTGTAATGGACTTGATTTATTTGCTAAAGAACGTTTACTCGAACATATTAAAAAGATTGCTGAACATCCCGAATCGCCAACAATGCTTTTTGTGACACATCATACTGAAGAAATTTTGCCTTGCTTTGATAATATCATTTTACTACGTGATGGAGAAATAACTCATTGTGGTAAAACAGAAAAACTTTTAACAGAACCGGTTCTTCAATCATTTTATAAAAAGCCAGTTGAGCTTATTCAAATAAAAGATGGCTCCATTGCAGTTTATCCAAAGTAAATGGTATAGTGAAGTGAAGAAAAATGTTTTTATAAGGAGCGAAGTATCTTGTATGAAACAATAATTGCCAAAGCCACTTCTCATGCGTTACTTGGGATAGATAGCCATTTGGTTTATGGTTCATTTACTTATCGTATAGAAGGCGAGTCAATGGATTTAGATGGGCTTTGGATTTCAAATGAAGATGCCCTTATTTTTTACTTAGAAAACGATGATGTTTACTTAATGAAGAAAATTGCTTATGAAGATATGTATAAATTAGAACATAAAGTAAGTATTATCTCCATGACAAAAAAATTGATTTTACGATTAAAAAATAAAGAAAGTTATACGCTTCTTGTTGCACATGGGGAAGCAAAAGGATTTGCTGACTGTGTAAACAAGCGTATACAAAAAGTGAGTCTAGGATAATTCTAGGCTCACTTTCCTTTTTATGCTTTTTCTTCAAACAAACGAGCTACTTCAATTATTACTTCTGTTGCTTTTACCATGCTTTCAAGTGCAACATACTCGAATTTACCGTGGAAGTTTTCTCCCCCGCCAAAAATATTTGGTGTTGGTAGTCCTTTATAAGAAAGTTGTGCACCGTCTGTACCGCCACGGATTGGGCTTATTTTTGGTTCAATATCTAAATTTCGCATTGCCGCACTTACAATATCGACAATTTCTTTTACTGGTTCAATCTTTTCTTTCATATTGTAGTATTGATCTTTTAATGTTAGTTCGACTGTTCCTTCGCCATATTTTTCTTCTAGTTCTTTGGCGATTGTAGCAACATGCGTCTTACGTTCCACAAATTTCAGATGATCAAAATCGCGAATAATATAATAGGCTTTTGCTTCTTCCACGTCACCATTTAAAGAAATCAAGTGATAGAAACCTTCATATCCCTCTGTAAATTCAGGTGCCTCTTGACTTGGTATATGCGATTGAAACTCTATTGCCATTTTTACGGCGTTTACCATTTTATTTTTCGCAGTACCTGGATGAACACTATTTCCTTTAAAAGTGATTTTAGCACCTGCAGCATTAAAACTTTCATACTCTAGTTCGCCAAGTGGGCCACCATCCATCGTATACGCATACTTAGCACCAAATGCTTCTACATCAAAGCGTTCCGGGCCACGTCCAATTTCTTCATCTGGTGTAAATGCAACACGAATTTTACCATGCTTAATTTCTGGATGCTTGATTAAATGGTTCATTGCTACCATAATTTCTGTGATGCCAGCTTTATCATCTGCTCCTAGTAAAGTTGTACCATCTGTTGTAATAAGCGTTTGTCCTTTATAGTCAATTAGTTCAGGAAATTGTTTTGGAGAAAGCACTACATTTAAGTCTTGATTTAATACAATATTCTTACCGTCATAATTTTCGTGGACTTGTGGTTGAACATTTTTTCCAGTTAAGTCTGTTGCAGTATCTAAATGTGCTAAAAAACCGATAACCGGAACTTCTTTTGTTGTATTGGAAGGGAGTGTTGCCATAACATAGCCGAATTCGTCGACAGTTACATCTTCCATTCCGATTTCTTTCAACTCTGATACGAGGATGTTTGCTAGCTCCATTTGGCCTGGTGTTGTTGGGCAAACAGTACTATCTTCGTTTGATTGTGTATCTACTTTGACATATTTGGTGAATCGATTTAATAATTCTTCCTTCATTTTCGTCACTCCCTTAGATTCATTCTTTTTTATTATAAACTTGATTTTCCAAAAATTCTATTCCGGGCTGTCGATTGCTTGTAGAAATGTTTGTAATTTGAGCGTGGTGCGCCAGTTTCGACTAGTGGATAATGTTTTTTTATATTCCCCTAGGAAAACGGGTAACCTCAGCGTATGAATTTGATTCGAAAAAACGTGAACATATAGAACACGGCCAATTGCCACTACTTCTGCTTGGTGATTTTTTTGTTGTGGGATATGTATCTTTTCTTTGTAAAAAATGGCTATCCAGCGTTCTTCTTCGCCAATTGATTCTGGCGGAAAAGGGTTATTTTGGATGATCTCGTTGTAATTGACTTCTTCATATACAAAAATATCAATTGTTAGCTCGAATGTGTTTTGGATGATTTCGGTTAGTTTGTTAGCTACTAGCTCTTCGGTTTGTAATTTAGAGCTTAAAATGAGATTACCACTTTGGATATAGGTTTTTACATTAGCAAAGCCAGCATTTTGCACCGCAGTTTTTAGTTGATTCATATTGATTTTGTTTTTACCAGCGACATTTACTGCCCTTAACAAAGCGACATAATTTTTCACTTAGTCTCCCCCCAATCTTTTAAGTTCATTATAGCATGCAAATTACGTTATAATAAGGCTATTAGTTGAATGGAGGTTGTGATACAGATGAAATTAATTTCTTGGAATGTGAACGGACTTCGGGCGGCAGTGAAAAAAGGCTTTTTGGAGTATTTTGATAGCGTGGATGCAGATGTTTTTTGTTTGCAAGAAACGAAATTACAAGCGGGACAAATTGATTTAGACTTGCCTGCTTACAAAGATTACTGGAATTATGCGGTGAAAAAAGGTTATTCTGGAACAGCAATTTTCACAAAAAAAGAACCACTTTCGGTACAATATGGTCTTGGAATGGAAGAACATGATATGGAAGGACGGGTAATTACGCTAGAATTCGAAAAGTTTTTCATGGTGACGGTTTATACTCCTAATTCACAAGCGGAATTAAAGCGGCTTGATTATCGGATGACTTTTGAAGATGCGATTTTAGCTTATGTGAAGAAACTGGATGAAACAAAACCAGTAATACTTTGTGGTGACTTGAATGTCGCTCATAAAGAAATTGACTTGAAGAATCCGAAGACGAATCGTAAAAATGCTGGCTTTTCTGATGAGGAACGCGCGAAATTTACGGCATTTTTAGAAGCTGGATTTGTGGATAGCTTCCGTTATTTTTATCCTGATTTGGAAGATGCTTATTCTTGGTGGTCATACCGGATGAATGCTAGAGCTCGGAATACTGGCTGGCGGATTGATTATTTTGTGGTTTCAGAGCGTCTTAAAGATAATTTAGTAGATGCGAAAATCCATCCAGAAGTGCTTGGGTCGGATCATTGTCCGGTTGAGCTTGAACTTAATATATAGTAAGAAAACGTCAAGTTCTCGAGTAGTGAACTTGGCGTTTTTGTTTTAATGACTCACTAATTCTGTTATTGACGCAATTGTATCTTTAAAGTAGTTATATTCTTTTTTCTTGGTAATCGTGCCGTAGACCAGGTGAAAGTCTTTTTTTGTAGTAGGAAGTGTTACGATATTCGTCGCCTTATTATTAGCAATCGAGCGCGGCACTATTCCAATTTGATTGTCTGTTAAAATATCGGGAATCAGTAGTTGGTTGGAACAAATATAATGCGTTTTTAACTCACTCAATAAATTATCTTTTTGCAATGCTGCTATAAATCTCTGATGGCTTAAGCAAGTTTTGTCACCATAGATTAAAGGGAAATTTAAAATATCTTGCAACTCTAGTGTGTTTTTATTTAAAAGTTCATGGCTCTTTAAAGTTATAAAGACTATCTCATCTTCCGCTATTTTCTTAAATTCTAATTCTGATGATAGGTTAGTATTTTCACCAACAAATGCAACATCTAATTCATTTTGTTGGACCAACTCAGAAAGTCTTTGTGTATTCCCCATTTCGAAAAATGCATTCATTTTCGGTCGGTGCGTTTTTAACCAGCTGATTATTTGAGGTAAAACTTGTTTGGCTAGCGATTCAATTATTCCAATTCGAATCTCCCCTATTTGCTCGGACGCGATTTCTTCTGATATTGCACAGATGCTTTTCCAGTGGTCAATCAAATTATCTATCTCTTTATAAAATAATTCCCCTTCTTTTGTTAAAGTGGACTTCCAACCTCTATCAAACAAAGGAAATCCGACTGTTTCTTCTATTTTTTTAATATGCTTAGTAACATTTGATTGAGAGTAACCTAAGAATTCTGCGGCTGTCGAAAAACCCTTTTTCTCAACGACTGCTTTGAATGTCATTAGTTCATTTATATTCACTATTAGCACCTTCATTACTTTTTAGAATAATTATACACCAAATTACGAATTATCGTTATCAGGAGTTTCGTTGTACAATAAAACTATTAAGCGAGGAGGAATTTTTATGCCATTAGTCAAGATTTTTCATGGGAGTTATTTTACGGAGGAAACAGTGGAAAAGGTAAACCAAACTATTCATGATGCCCTTATAGAATGCTTTCAAATACCGGAAAATGATACCTTTCAACTTTGGATTTCAACAGATGCTACAGCTAATTTTGTTGATGCGCATTATTTATTACCTAATGGAAAAAGAGATAGTGAATTTCTTTATCTCGAAATTTTTTGTGGACCCGGTCGTACAGTAGAACAAAAGCGCTCGTTATATCAAACTATCGTAGCGGGGATGGAACAAGCAACTTCATTGTCCAAGCAAAATATGTTTATATTACTAAATGAAGTGTCTCTTGAAAATTGGTCTTTTGGAGACGGTAAGGCGCAAATGATTGCATTTTAAAGAAAGAAGGTATGGAAAAATGACAAATAACCCGATTGTTGAGAATTTGAGCCCAGCATTTCAAAATTTCGCACCAGACTTAGCAAGCTATACAAACGATATCTTGTTTCAAAAAGTTTGGTTGGATGAACAACTTGATTCTAAGACGAGAAGCATTGTAACATTGACTCTTTTAGCCACACTTGGTAATACGGAACAAATGCCTTTTCATTTGGAAACAGCTGCTAAAAATGGGGTATCGCAAAAAGAACTATCTGCGCTCTGTACCCATTTAGCATTTTATATTGGTTGGCCACAAGCGATGTTATT
Source organism: Listeria immobilis (assembly GCF_014322765.1). Lineage (GTDB taxonomy): Bacteria > Bacillota > Bacilli > Lactobacillales > Listeriaceae > Listeria > Listeria immobilis. Next base: position 6,505 of record NZ_JAASTZ010000030.1, read on the forward strand.
ATTAAACCAAATTATCAAATAGGATTGATTCGATAAAAAAATCCCCACTCAAAAGAGTGAGGATTTTTAAAATTATTTAGCTAATGCTTTTTTTGCTGAGTCAGCTAGTGTGTTAAATGATGCGATATCATTTACTGCTAAGTCTGCTAGCATTTTACGGTTAATGTCAATTCCAGCTAATTTTAAGCCGTGCATTAATTTGCTGTATGAAAGATCTTGCATACGAGCAGCCGCGTTGATACGTGCAATCCATAATCTACGGAAATCACGTTTCTTTTGACGACGATCTCTGTAAGCATATTGATAAGATTTCATTACTGCTTGGTTAGCTACTTTGAATAATAAATGTTTAGAGCCGTAATACCCTTTGGCTAATTTAACTATCTTTTTACGACGTTTGCGTGTTACTGTTCCGCCTTTTACGCGTGGCATATTTGTCTACCTCCTAGAATTTACAAAAATAGTGTTGCTTTTACTTCATTTTAGCGACCATTTGACGAATACGTTTGAAATCGCCAGCTGATACCATTGCTGATTTACGCAATTTACGTTTTTGTTTTTGGGATTTGTTAGCGAACATATGGCTAGTGAAGCCGTGTCTGCGTTTTAATTTTCCAGATCCTGTTCTCTTGAAACGTTTAGCGGAACCGCGGTGGGTTTTCATTTTTGGCATGAATATTTCCTCCTCAAAACTTTACTTTTCATGAAGTGGTGCTAGGACTAGGAACATCGAACGTCCGTCCATTTTTGGTCTTTGCTCAATTGTACAAAGGTCTTCGCACGCTTTCGCAAAACGGTCAAGCACCTTCTGACCGATTTCTTTATGTGTAATTGCACGGCCTTTAAAACGGATAGAGCATTTTACTTTATCGCCTTTTTCTAGGAATTTACGTGCATTACGTAGCTTCGTATCAAAATCGTGTTCGTCAATCGTTGGACTTAAACGAACTTCCTTCATTACGATGACTTTTTGGTTCTTACGGGCTTCTTTATCTTTCTTCTGTTGTTCAAAACGGAATTTACCGTAGTCCATGATACGAGCTACTGGCGGTTTCGCTGTTGGAGCAACAAGCACTAGATCAAGATTAGCCTTTTCAGCAATTTGAAGCGCATCGATTTTACTCTTCACGCCTAATTGTTCACCGTCTTGGTCGATCAATCTTACTTCACGTGCACGAATCCCATCGTTTACCAACATGTCTTTGCTAATGGTGAGCCACCTCCACTTAATTTTGTTACAACAAGATAGAAAATAGCTATTCCAATCTGCGGCCTGCTAACTCGTTCGTTCAGAGGCCATAAAAAAACGGGCTGCTTTTCAGCAATCCCGCACATTCAAAGTCGCGCAAGTAACGCAACGAAAGTTTGAATTTTTTGCCTGAAAACGTCCATGTTAACGAGGCGAGAAGCGGGTTGCTTCTTCTTTCTTGTTTGATAACCTTAATTACTATATCATATCGGGGAATTGGTGTCAACCTGGTATCTTTTAAATTACTATTCTTTTATGTTATTTAGCAGCAATAGTTTTAAATATAAATTCTTAAGTGCAATTAATGAGAACTTGAGGAAAATGATGCATTTCTATGTTACTGTATAAAACAGTTATTTTCTAAAAAGTTTTCTGATTAGACATACTGAATGCTAAATTCTTTTATTGCTAGAAAAATATTGTTTCCCGGTTTTTTGCACTATCCCCACGCATCTAGTGAGAAGTTTTGTTTAGTAAAATAATTTCGAGCAAAACAAAAACCCTTGATTTCTCAAGGGTTTCAGCCGTTAAATGATTAACGAATTTCTTTAATACGAGCCGCTTTACCACGTAGGTTACGTAGGTAGTAAAGTTTCGCACGACGTACTTTACCACGACGGATTACTTCTAATTTTGCGATACGTGGAGTATGTACTGGGAAAGTACGTTCCACACCAACACTGTTAGAAATTTTACGAACAGTGAAAGTTTCGCTGATTCCAGCTCCGCGACGTTTGATTACTACGCCTTCGAATAATTGGATACGTTCGCGAGTACCTTCGACTACTTTCGCATGTACACGTACAGTATCACCCGGACGGAAACTTGGAACATCTGGGTTTAGTTGACTTTTTGTGATTTCATCAATCAATTTGTTCATGTTTTTCTCTCCTTCCAACAAACATTCATTCATATATTAATGAAGCGGAATATCGTTATCAGACTGGTCTCTCCAGTCACCTTATTTAGGTTACCATAAACTAGATTCACTGTAAAGTTTTTTTCTTACATTTTTACTTTCTTTGCGATTTTATTTTAATAATAGATTACATTTTCATAAAAATTTGATTTTTCTAGCTACTTCGCTAAAAAACGGGTATCGTATATAAATACTATCGCTTAGTAAATAAGGAATTAGAAAGAAGGGCTTTTAATGAAAGTTACTGCAAAGCACCAATATTGGCAAGTTACGACCTTTCCCGTCCTATTTCCAGTCAATTGTTATTTAGTTTTAGAAAAGGATAGTTTAACACTCATTGACACTGGGGTTTTAGCTCATGCAAAAGGAATTATTGCGCTAATAGAAACATTACATTTGCCATTGACACGAATTCTCTTAACTCATGCACACGGGGACCATATTGGTGGTTTACTCGCTTTAAAAAATGCTTTTCCCGATGCACTTGTGATGTTAGGAAATAGAGAAAATTTACTTGTTGAAAAAAAGAAGTTTATGCTTTTGAGGCTCAAAGTCCACTCAAAGGTAGCTATCCTGATGAACTTCCTGTGAAAACCAAACAGACATTAAAAACTGGAGATATGGTCGGTTCGCTCTTGGTTATTGATACACCAGGACATACGCCGGGCTCTATATCATTTTTTGACGAACGTAATGGTCATTTGTTTGCAGGAGATTTATTTCAGACACGTGGTGGTGCAGCTATTTGTGGGGATACTCGATTATTTTTTCCTTTTCCTGCAATGGCAACGTGGGATTTGGCTACAAGTATTGCTTCTGCAAAAGAAATCCAATCAATGGAAGTGACAGAGATTGCTTGTGGTCATGGGGTGATTAAATCAATAAGTGATTTCGACTTACCAGCAGTTATTGCGAGAGCTCAAAAAAAATCAAAAAGAGTAGAAAACCGATAAAATGGTTTTCTACTCTTTTTTTAGAATCGAGTAATTTTAATGTTGACAGCTGTTCCGTAGGCTAATTGATAAACAAGATCATCTACAAAATGTTCCGTGAAAGAGCAATGAATCAGGCCGTTTCCTCCTGCATCTAAGGCTTTCTTTTGTAACTCTTGTAGTAAGTTTTCAAAGCCAACTGTCTCTAAGTATGCTTCAGGATCACTTTTGATTCTTGGACGGACGCTTTTGGCAAAAACAACCGTTAAAATATCGTGATTAACATTTATTGGTCCTGTTGAAACTTGTACGTCTTGCCATTTTTGACCGATTCGTTTTTGATCATTTTCTTCTTGCACATAGGCTTCTCGTTCTTTTTGACGTTCGGATTTTCTGCTTTCTTTTTCATCTGGAGTTCCAAAGATTGCCATTTTACAACACGTCCTTTTTATTTACTTTTTGACCATTCTTTTAGCCAAGACTTTTGCTTGTCTGTTAAGGGGTAATTTTTAAGTAAATCTGGGCGGCGTTCGTAAGTTCTTTTAAGTGATTCTTTGTCGCGCCATTCTTCTATCCATGCATGATTTCCGCTTAGTAAAATATCTGGTACTTTCATTCCTCTGAAATCAGCTGGTCTTGTGTAATGCGGGTGTTCGAGTAATCCTGTCGAGAAAGAATCTGTTACAGCAGAATCTTTATTGCCAAGCACACCTGGAAGTAGTCTAATAACACTGTCCATCACAATCATTGCACCGATTTCGCCGCCAGTTAGGATATAATCTCCAATCGAAACTTCATCCGTTACAAGATGTTCACGAATTCGCTCATCGTATCCTTCATAGTGCCCACAAATAAAAATAAGGTGGTCTTCCTCCGCAAATTCTTCGGCCATCTTTTGATCAAAACGTTTGCCAGCTGGATCTAATAAAATGACTCTTGGTTTGGTTTCTGGTTGGTTTTCTTTCACTGCAGCTACGGCATCAAATATTGGCTGTGCTTTAAGTAGCATCCCCGCACCGCCACCATAAGGATAATCATCTACAATATGATGCTTTCCTTCTGCATATTCCCGAAAATCAGTGACTTCAACCGCTACATGCTCATTTTCAATTGCTTTTTTGATAATCGAATTACCTGTTACACCGGAAAACATAGCTGGAAAAATAGATAAAATATCGATTTTCATTAATCTAGCAGCCCTTCCATTACTTCAATCGTAATTTTTTTGTCTGAAATATTGATTTCTTTTACTACATCTGCAATGTAAGGAATTAGTTTTTCTTTTTTATCGCTGCCTTTAACGACCCAGACATCATTTGCCCCTGGTGTTAAAATCTCGGTAATTTCACCAAGTTCTTCCCCATCTGTTGTTACGACTGAGCAACCGATAATTTCGTGAAAATAAAATTCATTCTCTTCTAGGTCGGTTAGTTGTTTTTCGCTAATTTTAAGTGTACCTTCTTTCATTCGCTCCACTTGATGAATTCCTGTAAAGCCTTCGAACATAAGTAAATCAAAGTTCTTATGTTTACGGTGCGAACGAATGATTAATTTTTCAGGTTTTTTGCTATTTTTTTCGAATAAGTAAACAGCATTTCCTACTTGGAAACGTTCGTCAGCAAAATCAGTTGTTGCGATAACGCGAATTTCACCGATTAAGCCATGGGTATTCACAATCTTTCCTACATTGTACATTTTCTCCATAAGTCACCTCTAGCGTATTTCTACTATGATTCCGTTCTTTACGACAATCGTTTTTTCAAAAATAGAGCTGTCCCACATGTCTCCAACTTGAACGTCAATGATGGTTTCTAACTCTCGTTCGCGAATCTCACTGCCAAGTTCAAGAATTTCTAATTGTTCCATTTGAAACTGGATAAGCTTTTTCTTTTCCCGACGAACCTCTAATTCATGGGTAAAATAATCAGCGACACGTTCTGGTTGAAATTTGCTTTTTCGTTCCATTTTCTTTTGTTCGAAATGGAGCTGATCGCATTCTTGTTCGATTTGTTGTTTTTGTTCTTGATAATATTCGATTAATTCTTGTTTACTTGCTTCCGTTAATACTTGCTTGACAACAACTTTTTGGATGATTTCCACAGGACACCTCCACTAGCAATTATTGTCCTTATTTTACCATAGTTTTTTTGGATTCATCTACTAAAGCTTGAAATAAGCGTTCACTTTCTGGATCGGTTTGATACATTAATTCTGGGTGCCACTGTACGCCTAAATACCAGCTTGCTAAATTATCCCCTTCTACTGCTTCAATCATGCCGTCCATTGTCCGTGCTGTTACTTTAAAATTAGGCGCTGTTTTTTTTATAAATTGATGGTGTAGTGAATTAACTAGTTTTTTATTAGGATGATATTTCGCGAGTTCGCTCGTTGGTTCAATGTCAATTGTATGTGAACCTAATTGCTCATCTACTTGTTGTAAATGTTGCAAAGCTTTTGTTTCCACCTGGCTGATATCTTGAATAAGCGTACCACCAAGTGCAACATTCACTAATTGCATTCCACGACAAATAGCAAAAATAGGTTTTTTTGCCGCTAATGCAGCATGTACTAATGCTATTTCATAACTATCCCGAGGCGGAAAATAAGCGCCGATTTCTTGCGAGGGTTCTTCTAAGTAAAGTTGTGGTGTAATGTCTTGTCCACCTGTAAGCAGTAAGCCATCCACTAGAGAAATTGCTTGTTCGGCAGCTGAGGGATTATCTATTGGCAATGCTACTGGAAACCCACCAACTTTTTGGATGGCATCTACATAGCGTTGTTGTGTATAGGTTACACGGTGGCCGTAAAACACGTCCACTCCTTTTACTAATCTATTTCCGGTAATTCCAATAACTGGCTTCATTACAATTCCTCCATTTCTATTCTATTTTACAACATTTTGTGAGGTAATTGCTGCTCTTAGGATTATGAAAAATGGCGATAAAAAAACCCGCCAATATGACGAGTTTTTGTTATTCGATAATTTCAAGACGAATCTTCTTATCGTTTTTGGAGCCAACTGCATAGACAAGAGTACGAATCGCTTTTGCAATACGACCTTGTTTACCAATCACGCGTCCCATGTCTTCTTTACTGACAGACAATTTGTAGGTTAACGATGTATCCGTCTCTTCTGGCGTGATAACAACGTCTTCCGGGTGGTCAACAAGGGGTTTCACGATTGAGAGAATAAGTTCTTCCATTCGCGCCAAGACCTCCTTATTTACCTAATTTTTGGTTATGGAATTTTTCCATGATACCTTCGCGGCTAAGAAGATTGCGAACTGTATCAGATGGTTTCGCACCATTATGCATCCATTTCAAAGTTGCTTCTTCGTCGATTTTCACTTCAACCGGATCAAGTAATGGATTATAAGTACCAATAGTTTCGATTGAACGGCCGTCACGTGGGAAACGAGAATCAGCTACTACAATACGGTAGAAAGGTTTCTTTTTAGAACCAATACGTTTTAAACGAATTTTAACTGCCATAGTTTAATTACACCTCCATAAAGTCTTACACAAGTATATATATTACCAGTAAAGGATTTGTTTGTAAAGTGTTTTTTCTTTACAGAGGATATTTTTTTCTTTTTAGCTGATGGTTTCCGCATTAGCACTGATTTTCCCTTGATTAAGTAACCCATAGAAACGCACATAACCAGAAATATTATGTTCGACATCATCAATTCGAACACGGAAAGATTGATGACGAATAAAGAAACTTCCCTCGATTCTTGCTGGATTTTTATAGTACATTGCCAGTTCTGGATAAAAATAACCGTTTAATTGATAAAGGGCACGCTTCATAATCGTTTTTTCAAGTTCCACTATTGGATAGTCAGCTAATAATTTATATTCACCTGTTTGCTCCATTCGAAGCGACATTTCTTTCGTCGCGATCGTGAGTTCTAAAAATGTCGGAAAAGTAGTTTCGCGTTCGTAAATAAAGGTTAAATTATCAAAAGCATTTTTTAGTCCAAATTCATAATATGCATAGTCTGGAATATATTTAGTAATTTCATTTGCACAATAGCTAAGCCAGTGGTCATGATTTTGCCAGTAATCCTCACTGATAAAATGGTCAAACGATCTAGCTGCTGCTTCTAGCCATTTTGTCTCTTGGTCAATTTCATATAAGCGAAGTAAACCAAATACTGCTTCCCCATCGTAATAAATAATTCGGAAAACATCTTTTATTTCTAAAGTTGGATACTCTAAAACATGCGTGAATTTCCCCGTTTCACCTTGTAATGAAAGGATTCCATTAGCAATTTTTCGGCAAAGTGGTAGATAGGTTTTGCTTCCAGTAATATGCATATATTTAGTGAATGCTAGTAACATCGCTGCTGAACCGCCTAATTTAATTTCACGCAGTTCTGGTTCGATAAGATAAGCAACGTCTCCTTTTTCATAAATAAAGTTTTTTTCTAAATAACTGAGTGCATTCGTTGCTGCTTCTAAAATAGCTTGATTACTTGTTAATTCATAGGCTTCAAGCATCGCGTAAGTTGTACTTGCATGTCGCAAACTATTATAATGTTTAATTTTCTTATCAAAACAAGCAAACCAACCATAGTTAAATTCGCCAGAGCTATTTACTTGATGGGCAAGGTAGCTTCCGGCATTTTCTACAAGTTCTGAAACAGTTTCTTGCGTAAGCTCCTTTGTGTTACGACGTCCATGGTCTAATGAGTTTGTCTCCAATTCATAAATTTCTTTTCCATCAAAAAACCAACCTACTGTTTCAAAGGTAACTATATTCGAATCAATCGTTAAATTCAACTTTGCTTGATTTTTACCTGTTTGAACGAGGTATCTATTCATATTTTCAACGTTGATAGCTAGACCTTCGTCAGCTGGAAGAAGGATAGCATTCGCATTAATTTCTTGTTCAATTAAAGCCATTTTAAAATTTTCATTTAAAGCAATTCCACGTCTATAGTAGTTTTTCTTAGTTTTTAAAGCCTTTTTATTCCATTCAGCTAAATTTTCTAATTGATAATTAACAGCAATATCCATTTTAAAGGATATCGCATCTTCTGTTTCGTTTGTTAAAGCGATTTTCTTCATTTCATTTATTAAATTTGCTAGACAAAGATAGCTAAAGTTAATTACTTTAGCACGTTTTTTCTTATATCCGATTGTTAAAAAGCCATGCCATTTCCCGTTGTAAGTAGCATGTTCTTCTGCTTCTGTCATTTGACCGATAATTTTATTTTCTAATTCATCTAATACACCTCTCCAAGGCATATGTACCACTCCTTTTATAATTTCCCTGCTGCAATCACACACAGCAGGGAATCGATGTTTTGTGGCTCTATTTACGGAAAAGACGTAATAAAAACGCTCCAGCTACCCCGAAGAGACCTAGCCCAACCCATGGAAGACTACTATTCGCATCTCCTGTGGAAGGAAGATCACTGGTAGAAAGACTTGACATTCCATCCGAGCTATATCCAGACGAAAGCATTGCTCCTGATCCGTCATAACTCATACTAGCTGTTGGCGACCCGGTTCCCCCAGTTCCACTACTAATTTCTCCAGCTGTTCCACCATTACCAGTTGAACCAGTAGAAATTGTTCCCCCGTTAGAATCGGAATCTGAGTCAGCATCGGCATCCGCATCAGCGTCGGCGTCGGCATCTGCATCCGCATCCGCATCAGCGTCGGCATCGGCGTCAGAATCTGCTAGAGGTAGCACTGTTACAGAAACTTTATCACTAGATTTTACTTCGTCACCGTATTTGGCGGTTACTTGAAGATCAATTACCTCTCCAGCTTTCAAATTATAATTAGGAATATTTATTGTGTAAGTTCCGTCCGCATGAATTAATACATTTCCAATGACTGTTCCATCTGGAAGGGTCAAATTAATATAGAATACAGTTCCAGCCGGAGCATCTGATTGCAAGGATTTCAAAAGAGCATTCATATTTTGATTTTTATAAATGGATGTCCCAGAAATTGTTTTAGTTCCTTCGTAAATTGGGTTGACAGTTGGTTTGTCAACAAGGAAATCTCTCCAGTCAATGTCCACGTCTGCATCAGCGTCTGCATCGGCGTCGGCATCAGCATCGGCATCAGCATCAGCATCGGCGTCTGCATCAGCATCAGCATCGGCATCAGCATCAGCGTCAGCATCAGCGTCGGCGTCGGCATCAGCGTCCGCATCCGCATCAGCATCAGCGTCAGCATCAGCGTCTGCATCAGCATCAGCATCAG
>NZ_JAASTZ010000031.1 GCF_014322765.1 Listeria immobilis
ACATCTTGACCGGCTACTGCTGCTTTTTCATACACATAAGTCACGGTTTGTGCTGTATCACTGAATGTACCGTTTGCGTTTGCTGGCGTTTCTTTTAGATTCCAACCGTCAATAGTTTTTGCAGTCGAAGTATATGCTTCACCTACATTTCCACTTAATGTGTCTGATGTAGCTAATTCATTGCCTGCTGTGTCTACATATTTAACCGTCACATCTTGACCGGCTACTGCTGCTTTTTCATACACATAAGTCACGGTTTGCGCTGTATCGCTGAATGTACCGTTTGCATTTGCTGGGGTTGTTTTCAAATTCCAACCGTCAATGGTTTTTGCTGTAGTGCTATAAGCATCCCCTACAACTCCGGTTATTGTGTCTGATGGAGCAAGTTCATTGCCTGCTGTATCTACATATTTAACGTTTACCTCACTAGAATTGGCAGCTAACACTTTAATTGGTTGTGTTACTTTAAGTGAGTAAGAAAAATCTACTCCTGCGGCTGATTGGTCTGTAGCTGCTATATTATACGTAGCATTGGTATCTGCTGTGATATTATCCCAAGAAACCGTTTTGGAGTCACTAGAAACTTGTCCTTCACTGGAGGCAGTTTGAATTGGCATGATTTGGCCATCTAGCCCTTTTGTCGGGTTCGTGGAAGTAGCAGTTTCCCCTTGTTTAATAGTAATTGTTGGTAAGGTAATCGTTTGGTTATTGATTTGTAATCCTTTATAGTCTCCTTCTTTTATCATCGAGTTAAACAAAGGATTTAATGCAGCTATGTCTACAATATGGTTAGAATCTGCATATAAAATTTTCATGCCTTCTAAAGCACTTAAGTCGTCCAATGAAGTGAGTTCATTCTGATTTAGATACAATATTTCCAAGTTATTCATATCTTCTAACGGAGCGAGATCTTGTACTTTATTATGGTTCAAATTTAATGTGTTAATCGTATCATTTCCACGTAATGGAGAAAGATCACTAACTTCATTCCAATTTAAATTAAGATATTGTAGTTTTGGCATTTTTGAAAGAATAGTAAGATCTGATATAGCTGAGTAATCGCTAGAAAGCCATTGGTGAGAATCATAACTAAAACGAGTTAAATTTTTCGCTTCTAATAGCGCTGAAAAATCTTGAATATAGTCTGCACCCAACTCTAAATCCTCTAATGCCGGAAGATTTTGAATGCCATCTAAACTTCTAAGGGAGGTCTGTACACCTGTAATTTTTTTTAAATTAGGTAGGTGGAGAATCGGGGTAAGATCACTCACATTACTCGATGAAAAATCGATTTGTGTCATATTAGTAGCATATTCCAAACCAGTTAGGTCCGAAACTTTTCCTGGGACATACGCATCGGCAGGGTTAGAGTAATTAATTTTTGCGATATCAAGTTGTGCCAAGTCTGCTTCCGTTAGTGACGTAGCAAACGGCTTTGTTAAGAGTTTTTTTAATCCTTCATAAAGATTTTGATCCGGTATATTGACCGTGTCAGTTGCGGCTGCTTGCGCATGAATTCCAGGGCTAACTCCAAAGGCCGTCAGGAAGCACACCAACATAATGATTGCTATTTTCTTCATTTTCTATCTCCTTTTGATAAGTTCTTCTCATTAATTCTTTAAAAGGATAACAGAACTTATACACAATCCTAGGGTTAAATATCACATAAATCATACTAAAATATGTCTTTTCATTGAACTTTATTCTATTTCCCCAAATATTCTCCTAAACTGCTGCCTTTAAGTATGCTCGAAAATCTCTAAGCGTTGCTTTTCAGAACCAGCTATTATATAATTCGCAAATACTAGCTGAAAAGTGCTTAACATTGTTACTTTTTAATAGAAGAAATACAATTAAATGGCTACACTTGCTAAAAAGTTGATTTTTTAAATGCGAAAATAGGAGAATGATAAAATGAATACTTTTTTAAGGAATAAGACAGTAATGATTACTGGGGCTTCGAGTGGTCTGGGGGTAGAAATTGCTAGACAGGTTGCCGCATCCGGGGCAAATGTAATATTAATGGCAAGAAGTACAGAAAAACTAAAGGTATTACAAGCTGAAATATCTGCCGATTTTGCTGTTGATGCAGAATATTTCACTCTAGATATGACCGACTTCGAACAAATAATGCAATTAAGTGAGAAAGTTAATCGAAACTTCCGAGTTGATGTACTAGTTAATTGTGCCGGTTTTGGCTTGTTCAAAAATGCTGTGGACATTCCATTTGATATTACCAATAAAATGTTTGATACAAATGTATTAGGCTTGATTCGTTTAACCCAATTGATTTTACCAGCAATGCAATCACGCCAAACAGGTCATATCATCAATATTGCTTCACAGGCTGGAAAGATTGCTACACCAAAATCTTCTGTTTACTCGGCAACCAAATATGCTATCATTGGATTTTCGAATGCACTACGGTTAGAAGTAGCATCTGATAACATTAATGTTACAGCGATAAATCCTGGACCCATTGCAACCAATTTTTTTGAGGTTGCAGATCAATCCGGAGAATATTTAGATTCAGTAGGAAGGTTTATATTAAAACCGGAACACGTAGCCAGAAGAACTGTACAAATTATGGGGAAAAATAGACGTGAAGTGAACCTTCCATTTATAATGAATATCGGCACTCGCATATATCAAATCATGCCAGCATTTATTGATTTTATTGGTAAGAGATCTTTTTTTAAGTAGCCATATTGGGAACATTTAGCCCTTGATGTAAGAAAATAAATGTTATATTTTCATCTGGCTGGGTTACCCGAACTCTGAATCTTACTTAGTTTATGACATAATAATATTAAGTAAGGTTCGAAAACATTGAAAAAAAGAGAAAACAAAAATTCGCCTTCTCTCTTAGAACGACAAGGTTTCTCGCTATTCACTCCAATTTAACTCAATGCCATTGAGTTAGATTGGGATAAAGGGGGCATATATCGTATTTCTATAAAAGAAACTTGTCCCTCCTTTTTAAAGCGATGGACTTTATCATGAACTTAGTCTCTTTATATGCGTATGCCCAAATGAAAGCTTCTTTCAAACTTTATTCGTATAAAACTTTTAGTCAAAATTATTATTCTTTTCGTTAGCTGCAATTAATATTTTCTTTTTTTTATCCAATCTTGACTGTAATGATTTACAATAAAAATTCCAGTAAACTAAACCGATAATAGTTAGGGGCAACCCTGCTATAATAAAATACCACATATCTATAATTTCTTTCCTTGTTAAGATACCATAAATCACCTCACAAGTTGAGCTAACTAAAAAAATAGATATGATTTGAATATATCCATTTCTATTAAACCACTTGGAGTAATTAACAATATATCTAATCGAATAGAACGCTATATTAGCAATTACAAAAAATATTAGTAAATTTATTAGTCCTTCTTTACCTGTGTCTAATAACATAAAATATAGATTATATATGGCCCCAATACCTATTATAACTACGCTACTTTTCAAAAAAACCATATTTTAATACTCCTCTAAATAGTTCAAAAAATTTTTCCTATATTTCCTATTTACTTCAAGGTCTTGACCATCTAATAGTTCAATTTGTAGTTTACTATTAATTAAAGGCCTAACTTTTCCGACAAATAAAATATTTATTACTGTAGATTTATTTATCCTAATAAATATTGGATTAAAATCTTCAATTTCATATAGCTTACATTTAATTAAATAGGCAGATTCTTGAGTGTACGCATAAAGTCTACTCTGAATTGCTTCAAAATAGTATATATCTGAGAACAATACTTTAGTTAATTCTCCTTGTCTAATTCCTTTTAATTGAATTCCATAAAAATTATTACCAACAGAGGAAACAATATATTCCTCTAAAAATCGAATTACATCCTCTTCTGAATAATTATTAAAAAGAAAAGTTGCATTTCTTTTTTTTGTTGTATCATTATTTATATGTAAATCTACAGGAACATGCGCCCATTTTACTAATTTATGTTTTATACTAGATTTTTCTGCACTGGGTGAATTATACTTCATATTACCTCCTACATATTCACTCTTTTCTTCTATTTGTCAGTAGGATATAGACAAGAAGAAATAGAGTGGCATATCCAATAAGAAACAAAAAATTAACAACTTCTAATTTTTTATCTGCTAATACTGTCCATCCCAAATTCGCATAATTATAAGATGGTAATATTTTTGCTATTTGCTGCATTGTTTCCGGCATCGCCTCTATAGGCATCCACAATCCTCCTAAAAACGATAGGAACAAATAAATAATTGTCCCAAATGGTTGAGCCAGACTCCCCATCTCTCCAACTAATAAGGCTAATAAGAGAAATGGTATACTCCCTATATTTAATAAAATACCTATCTCAATCATTTTATAGAAATCTATTGAAACACCATTATACAAAAAACCAATTACAAACATTAATACTGTAAACAAGATGGATATTATTAAATATGAGTAAATATGACTAATACCGTATTCTTTAGGACTAATCGGAGATACTTTTAAATAATCATACCACATTCCTTTTTTTTCATCAGCTATTTTTGTCCCCAAAAGATTTATTGCATTCCCCATAATGCCAAAAGAGATCATTGATACTAAAGAATATTCTCCCCATGGAATCCCGTTCACTGCAGCATTCGTTGCAAATAATTCATTATAAATAATATAGAAAAAATAGGTAAAATAATTATAAATGCTACATATTTTATATCTCTAAAGACTCTTTTAATATCTAAAGTGATTAACATGTATAGCTTATTATTCAACATTTTCAATCGTCTCCTTAAAGTAATTACTCAAATTATGTTCTATCTTTTCTAAATATGATATAGATATAGAATTTTCTTGCATAATAGTAATTACCTTATCTATGTTTTTACTATCAAAAAACAAATAATCAGCAGTCTCATTTACACTTAATAACTTAACTTGTTTCATAAAACTACTATTTAAATTGTCAGTATTGATCTTATAAAATGAATCAGTATTTATTGTTTTAATTAAATCTTTTTTATCTTCGTCCTTTACTATCTTACCATTGTGCAAAATGGCAATTCGAGTGCAAAAATCTTGCACTTCATCTAAATCATGGCTAATTAAAAGTACCGTTACTTTCCGATTAGTCACGGATGCTTTAAGATCTTCCCAAAAAGCTTCTTTTGAAACTATATCCATTCCAACTGTAGGTTCGTCCAATATTAATAATTTGGGACTATTTATAATTGATACAGCATACTGAACTCTTCTTTGTTTACCTCCAGACAGCTTATTACAAATTTTTTTCTTTTCATTTTGTAAGTTAAGTTGCGTTAATACTTCATCTACATCTCGCTTATCTTTTGAGTATACTCTTACTAAATTCATCCACTCTTCAACTGTTATTCTTTCTGGCATTGCTACTTCTTGAAGCATAACACCCACATCTTCTTTTAAATTAAGGTTTAAGAAAGTTTTTCCTGAATCAGGACTGATTAAACCAAGCAGTATTTTAATCATTGTGGTTTTTCCTTGACCATTTAATCCTAGTATTCCAACTATCTCCCCTTCATTTACTGTTATATTTATATTGTCAAGTATGTTTCTATTTTTATAACTTTTTGATATATTTTCTAATTGTAAGACCTTACTAGTCATTTGAACTACTCCTTCACATTAAACATTCCAATAATAAATCTTTTTGTTCATTTATGAACATCTTTACATCATTATCACTTATAGGAACATTATCTTGAATGAAGTCATTGGTGATATAGGTTCCGCATAAATCTTCCTTATATCGATAAATATCATCAGTAGTTTCGATTACTTTCGTCTCTTCTATTGTGTATGTAGCAATGATTCTTTTTAATGAATTAATAATTTCTACTGAGATTAATTCATTTGTTGATATGATCACAAATAATTCAATATATTTTTTATGGTACTGATTAAAAGCGATTGAATAATACGAACCAATTTTTCTAAAACTTTGAATAGAATGCGCTAAATAAGTTGTAAATACTTGTAAATGATATATATATGAATTTTTTTTTACTTTTTCTATCGGGATATTTAAATATAGATAGACATACTTTCCTTTTTGAAAAGATTTCATTCCACCACTTGAAATTGTTTTATAATTTGCATTGTTGGTGATACTAGAATACTTCCTAGCAACATCTGGAATACTTTGAATTTTTTCATTATCAGAAAAAATAACCAAAGATAAGTTAGAAAGCTCTTTTTTAAGAGACGTATTAAACATGTCCTTATCACCCAAGTATTCACCACTGGGAATATCACTATTTCGTATATCATTAAGAAGATTAGTTAAATTGCTATTGGTTAATAATAGTTCTTGATGTATCTCATTCATAGAAAAATCAAACTCTTCTTTTGTGAATTCTGACAATAAATTAACCCATGTGCTTTTCTCGAATAACATTTCTCCATTTTGAGGGATGTTTATCTTCATAAAGTCTTCTGTAGTATATCCATCAATGTCTTTAATTTGATAAATTTTTTTAATTCTATTTATAACGAGATGCTCCAATAAATGCAAAAAAACTTTATTTATTTTACTTGAATTGAAATTAAAGTATAAACATTCTTTTTCAAATTTTCTAATCCTAGGATATATATATATATTCACAATATTAGCTCCATTTCATGTCTTTGGTTATAAATAAGCAATTAACCAAACTTTCTTGATTCCCATCAATATTTAGCATTTTTTCCACTTCAAAATCATCCGTACCACCAATAAAAGTACTAACCAAATTATATTTAGTTGCCATTAAAGAAATATTTTGTGCAGCAGCTCCTGCTTCTAATAAGATGTACCTGTAAGCCCTTGTATCATACTTAAAGGTAGCTCTCTTAAAAATAGCAGTTGTAAAAAAGACTACTGAAGGAGACTCTAGGTTAGGCATCATCATGATATATTTTGATAAATCGAAAACATTCTCTTCTTGACTAATTAACTGAAGGCTATGTGCCTTAGGGCTATAATGATACAGACCTTTTTCTAACAAATCGGTTTTATTAAATATGATTGCATACATCTCTAAAGGATATAACGCACCACCAGATGGTACAACTCTTGTTCCTTTAGTATTACTTCCATAACTTGACCAAAATAAATCAGAGATAATTTGTTCATCAATATAACTATCTTCATTGGGAGTATGTACCTGTGACCTCCTGCCATTTAATATTTTTTGCAGGCTATTTTCACTTGGTTTCTTAAGCAGAGTTTCTTTTTGTAGCGGAAATTGTTTCTCCGGATTTTTTGTGGCCATAATAAAATTAGGACTGTTTAACATTTTTCTCGAGCGATACATATTTCCCATTAAATATTTTTTGCTGTGCTTAGTATTTTGATGATATAAATGTAATAATTCTGTATTACTTGCATATTTATCTGCATAATAATTACTTATCATTGTTGACTTAAAATCGTCCATAACTATCTTCCTTTCAAATCACGGGAACGGATGCGGTATTTTAGGTTGTTTTTTATTCAGCTCTTGTTTATCACGTTTGTTCATTTTGATTAAATTTCTATCTATTTCATCTAATCTTTCATCTTTTAGGAACTTTACAAAATCAGGCTCTATATCTAGCATTCCAGGTATAATAGTTTTCCCGACCAACCATGATGAATTCTTTAATTCAGGAGATGTAACATTAGCAAAATATATTTTCTTATTAATTTTGTTTACACATTTTATGAATCCACTTTTAATTAAGCCGTCATCTAACTCAATAGTTTCATGCGGTAACTCAAATTTTTTATTTTTTTTATTTAAAAATTCTAAATGCTGGCTCATGTTATCGCTCATATATAGCAATGAATGATCTTGATATTCTTTTATCAATGAAAAATCTAAAATATCTTTCTTTTCTTTTTTTAAAATTACTGCTGCATAACCAACTATACTTTGAGCTAATTCCAGCAAAGTCTTCTCACAGGCTTCTATCCATGTAAATCTTACACTTGCGGAAACTACGCACCCTCCATTTTCAAATTCAGCAACACCAAAAACAGCTGGCATTTCCCAATCTAATTCCATTCTATATAATTTAATTTTAATCCCATCACATTTTATATATTTTTTATAGTAAGTTTCCAACCGCTTACTTGATTTTATATCAATCTGCTGGAAGGTAAGTTGCCTTCTCCATATATACTGAAATGCATCCCTCTCAAATATTTCAGCAATTCCTTTCCACATACATTGATTTAAATTCGACCCACAAGCAGCGCCTGTCGATGTAGTTATCCATTTGCTTCCTTTTTCACTTCTATATGTTAGATAAATTGCATCGGCTGGAACAGACACATATTTATTCTTCTGGCAATCGTATGCCATTATCCATTGGTAATTATCCAAATTATCAGTAGCATCCTTATTAAAAATACTTGGATTTATCTTTTCTTCATTATTAATCTGAATTTCCTGATTTGGATGTAAACAAGAATAACGCTCAATGTATTCTCCAATTGCCGAATTATTTGCTTGAGATTTTGTAACGCCGGCTCCACTAGCATTAAAACCAGCAGTGGAGTAGTTACCGCCAAAAGCCATTTTCACATAGACTCTTGGTAAACCATAGTATGTAGGTAATGTATATATGTTTTTTATTAATCCATACTTTTCATCTAAGAAAGGCGACTCTTGTCTTTTAATTACTGTCATTGCAAACTCACCTCAAAAACTTGTTCAGTATCAACAGATTTTGAAAAGCAGACTTCACATTTAGGACTTTTAATAATATTTCTTTCTTCCCAATAACCTTCCAAAAATGAATACTCAACCGCTACTTGTGCAATTTCAGATTCCAAAGCTCCTTCATTTAACTGTAACTGATATTTCAATACTTGCGCCTCGGTAAAACTAATACATAAATTTAGTAACTTTTTTGGTATAAATTCTCTACTCTCTGTATCTGAATCATCAAACAAAGTTGTAATATTACCATAATAATTATTATCTGTCTCATGAATATTTTTGCACTTAAGACAGGAAGTAATGGTAGGAATTGTTTGCGGTCCCACAGAAAAGTTCATTTCTTCAACCAAAATAGAACAATAAGGTTTATTCATATAATATAATTTTCTATTTAAGTTTTTTTGCATTTTTCTATTGAATTTCCTTGTAATAATAATAGCGTAATCATAGTAAATTTCTTCTAAATTATTATTTAGTCCTACTAATTTATAATCAGATGGATAACTGTTCATATAATAGGATACCAAATCCTCGTCTCCCACCAACCCAACAATAAATTCATTTGATTTATTATTACTATTAATATTTAAACCTTCTTTTTTTAAAATACTATACATGGAATTATTGACTTCAAATATTCCAATACTTTTCAAAAACTCAATTAATTTTGCTTTCTCAACGTCTCCATCTTTTATTTCTAAGTTTCCGTTAGTAATTTCATTCCAAGCTTTTTTTGCGCAATTAATATTAATATCAGTAAACTGATATATATTTTCTTTATATTTGATATATAAAATATTATTTTCTCCATAGTGTATATCTATGTCAGTTCTCATTTTTATACTCCCTTCAAAAAAGCGAGAATTCGAGACAGCTAAATATTTCAATGTGTCTCGAATTCAGTCCCATAAATTTGTCATGAATTAACAGCAACAACAACATGGGCAACAACACAATGTCACGCTCCAGTTCATTTGTTCACTCGCTAAAAAATCTTCAGTTTCAAGTTTGGTTATTTCTATTTGAGCAAGCTTAGACTCCATTATTTTACACCTCCTAGTTTAAGAGAAATAAAATAGTATAAACAATTCCTGAAATTAAACCCAAAAATAAAAATAACGTTTTTCGATTAAATTTCAACTTTGTCATACCCCTCACCTCTCTTTTCATTCACTTCTTTTTAATTATATATTTAAATTTTAAAATTCAGAGTATAGTAATTATAAGTTACATATTTTTAGTAATAAGTTACATATTCTTAAAATCCACCTCCGTTTTATTACTCATATTTATTAACTATTAACAAATTAGTGTTAGCTTCAGATTCTAAACAAGTAATAGATTTACTACATAATACCGTTTTGTTGAAGAAAGTGATATTATCAATTGATATAACGTAGTTTCTAGATTTACTATTTTATAAATATTAACTAATATTCAAAATAAAAAGAGAAAACAAAAATGGGAATGCAACTATTTTTTGACACAATATAAAAAGAGCAACTCAATAAGCCATTTTTTTCGATAATCTATTGGCGAAAGATAGCCTAGTTTGACTAAGATTCGTTGATTGTTCCAAAAATAGATGTAATTCTCAACTATATCGATTACAATGTTATTAGAACCTATGGGTTCTTTATGAAG
>NZ_JAASTZ010000032.1 GCF_014322765.1 Listeria immobilis
CGCCAGAAAATGCTATAGGTACATTCAGTGATACAGCACAAACAGTCACATATGTGTATGAAAAAGAAGTAGTAGCTGGCCAAGGTGTGACAATTCGATATGTAGATGGAGCGGGCAACGAACTAGCTCCGACAGACATATTAAGCGGAAATGTAGGTGATACCTATACTTCGACAGCCAAAGACATTGAAGGTTGGTTATTAGAAACAACGCCAGAAAATGCTACTGGCACATTCAATGACACAGCGCAAACCGTCACATATGTCTATGGAAAAAATACCGATGACATCATTCCGCTATCACTGCTAGAAGAGCCAACAACACCAAGTGATGATAAAATAGCAGACGGTAAGTTGAATGTAACGCCAACAGGAAAAATGAGCATTCAGCCAACGGTGACAAAAGAACCTACCAAACAAGCGAAAGAAAAAAGTTCCTTGCCAAAAACAGGGGACAGCACACAAAATAGTGGTATATTAGCCGGATTAGCACTTCTATTATTCGGTATAGCGCTATTCATGAGACATTCAACTAGAAAAAATAAAAAATAAACTAATAAGCTTAATATCAGTGATTAGAAAAATGGATTTAGGTAGGACCTTTATAAAGGACACCTAAATCCGTTTTTTTGTTAAACCGGTAAATTTATAGCTTGATAAAGTTATATGAATGAAGTTGGGAGAAATATTTTGAGTTATGTTTTTTATTGTTAATAATGCACATATTTTGTCAATTTTTTATAACATTTTTTCTTATATTTACTAGAAAAAATAAAAAATTAAGCATTCGTTTTCTGTATGTCTACTCTTAAAGTTCTCATTTTAAGATAAGTAATGGAGCCATTTTTGTTCGTTTTTTCACAAAGTAAGTCGATATATTTAAATCTAATTCCGATTAAACTAAGTGGAATTTAACAATGTTCACAAAAACAATTTAAAAACGTGTAATTTACACATGCGATAGATGCCCAACCTGTTAATATAATAATAGACTTACATGAGTGTTGTAGTCAAAATTAAGCGTAAATCTCATAATGACACCTGATTTTGTATGAAAAAGGTTTATGAAATTCCGCAACAAAAAAGAAAGGGTGGAAAAATGTCTAGACACAAAAAGGCTAGATTTAAAAGAGGATTTGCCAGTGTTGCTGCGTTATTATTAATAGTCCAAGCGTTTCTAACGCCTATTGCTGCCTCAGCTGCAACAAACAATAGCTCAAGTACAGAAGATAAAGTACTTAAGTTATCGGCAGACAATCAAAGTGTCAAAGTGAACTCGGATTTTGATGTTCATATTGCCCAGACTAGTGGGGACACTGCAACAATTGCTATTCCAAAAGGCATATCCTATGAAAAAATTGTTGACAACGATTTGAAAGACAACATCAAGGAAGCGACTTTTAACCAAGATAAATCAGAATTAAATATTATTTGGAAGGAGGATAAAAACGATAATTCTGCTGACTTAACATTGAAAGCTGGAAAAGCGGATAATTATGGTCTTATTGGTAAGACAACTGTAGATGGAAAGGAACATACATCGAATACATTGCTAATTATTGCAGAAAATTCAGCAGGTACACCGTCACTTCAATCAGGTAATATTAATACAGATATTGATATTGCGCCTGTAAGTAAAACGATTCAAGCTGGACAGGATGCTGTTTTTGCGTTGAATTTTAAAGTAACAGGAAGTCAAACTATATACCATAATGCAAATATCCAAGTAACACTTCCTAACAACGCTTCATTTACGCAAGATTTAAATGAATTGAAAATTTTCAATATAGCGCCCACATATGATGCAGCTACTCATCGCTTGACATATCATTTTGATACATTGAATGCTGGACAAGCAGAGCAAGTTCTTATTAAAGCACATTCTGAAAATGGTGAAACAGTAAATGGAACTACATTTGTTGCCAATGCGACTTTCACAGCAGATGATTTTACTGGAGATGCAACAGATGATGCATCGGTTACCGTAAAATCCTCTTCTAGTTTAGCTATTTCCAAAGAATATAAGCAAACTCTTAAGAATGGTACGACAAGTAGCGATCCAGCTGTTGAAGGTGACACAGGTGTATGGTCTATCAAAGTTAATGCAGACGCAAAAGATACAGGTCTACTTTACTTTAAAGAAGGTAGTAAAATTAAAGTGGTAGATACTATACCAACAGGATTAACATATGTTAGTGATGATTCAAATGGTGTGTATGATAGTAATGCACATACAGTAACATGGGAATTTGACGCACCGACAATTAATACACAAAAAGCAGTAGCAGATGGAGACTCCTTATTCAATAAAACCATTGAGGTTCGTACAACCTATGATACAGGTATAACTGAACCAACGGGATACACCAATAAAGCCTCTGTTTCTTCTGTGGATTATGGTGGTCAAACGATTTCTAAAGATGCTTCAGCCAAAACTTATGCTGGACCAGCTGGTAATGATGTTCCTGCCCCAAGTGGTGCAGTCTACTTTCCAACACATACAGGACCTTCTAATGGAAGTGGTGATATAGGAACAGGGGATAACAAAAATCCAAACCCGAGTGTTTATGATAGTGCACTTTTACGTTTTGATTTATTTAATCCAGCATATACTGCTAATAGTGGTACAATCCCATTTGATAAATATGATGTCACATATAATATAGATGATAATTTAAATTTGAACAAAATTGTAGTAGGAAATTCAGATTTTAATCCAGATGCTTTGCCCCCTGATGCAGTTGGTTTAGATGCTTCAACAGAGCCAAAAGCAAATATTTATGTGACTATTGATGGAGAAGAAACATTGTTAGTTGCAAACGCTGGTAAAGGAACATATAGTTTAGCGGATTATGGTTATTCTGCTAACGCACATATCAGTAATATTAGGTATAGTTATGTTAACCGAGGGGCCGGTACAAATAATTACGTTTCTATGTATTACAGTGTGAAAGAAGGCTACACAGGGAATGTTGCTAATACTGTCAACTATGATGTTGTCGGATATAATGCTGAGGGCAAACAAGTAGCTTGGGATAACAGTACGGATGCAAATGATGTTTCTACTGGGACGGGTACGAGAACAGCTTCCATCATTCCGCCACCACCTAACTCAGTTCCTATTTTAAAAAGCGCAGTATTTTTTACTGATGAAGAGAATGGTATTGTTAAAACAGGTAGTAATCACCTTGTTGGACGATTAATTAATGATAGTGCTTCAGTGAAACAAGCAACAGCACCACTTAGTGAGATGTTGCTACTTCCAAAAGGAGTGATAGTTGATACGGATGACCCAGCTTATCAAGTGTCAACAAATACGGAGTGGGGGGAAAGTACTTCCACTGGTATTAACCCAGAAGGAACCATAAAAATTGTTGATGGTAATTATAACGGAACTGGACAGCAACTAGTTGAAATTAAATGGAATGCAGATTCGATTTATCCGGGCTTACAACTTTCTTATCAATTTAACATTAAGATAGCAGACAATGCACCAAGTACTTTAACAACAATGGTTTATGGTTCTGTTGGAAATACTGATTTTGATGTACCAACCCAAACAGGAGATGCCATCACTAACTCTGTCAAAAAACAAGATACGAGTGATATCAACCAAAATGGCAATACCGATGAAAATTTAATAATATCAGGGAACAAATATAATATTATCCGTGAGGACAAAATATCTACTTCCAAATTAGTAAAAGGTGATCAGGATACTGGTTTTTCAAAATTTGGCCACACTTCATTAGGGGGAAACATTGATTATCAACTTAATTTAACTAATGATGGAGAGACACAAATCAATCAAATGGTATTAATGGATGTACTTCCATCTATTGGCGATTTAGGTATTACAGATAATTCGCAACGAGGTAGTCAATTCACACCAACTATGACAGGACCAATTAAGGTTCCCGATGTTTGGGCTGGAAAAGTGGCTATTACGTATAGTACCGCTACTAATCCAATGAGAGACGATTTAACTCAAAATGTGCTTTATCCAGAAACAACTAATCCAATCGTTAATCCTATGGATTCACAACAACCGAATTGGACCGATGAAATTGCTGTGACTGATTGGACTCAAATTCATAGCTTTAAGATTACTTTACTTGATAATGCAGAATTTAAAACTGGAGATAACATCATGTTAAGCTTCTCTATGCAGGCACCAAGTGATTTGAGTTCAGATTTAACCAATAGATCTATTGATGAACAAACTCGAGCAGCATGGAACTCCTTTGCTTTTGCTTCTAATAATTTACAAGTAGTTGAGCCTGAACGTGTTGGTGTCGTTGTGAATGACGCTCCAGAAGAACCAATTATTCACAAAGATGTGAATGACAAACAACATGAAGACTTGACGAACCGAGATGATAGTTTTGATTGGCATGTGAATGCAAGCTTTGGCAACACGACTTCTACATGGACACAAGCAAGTATCACAGATTCCATCAATGACTTATTAGAGATCCAAAACGTGACGGTAGTAGATGAAAATGGAACCGATGTGACAGCCAATGGTACTGTAAACATTGATGGTAATGACATTTCATTTGACCTAACGCAACAAGATGGTAGCTATAGCTATCTAGCAGGTCATACGTACACCATGACAGTGACAACGAAAATTAAAGATAGCACCACAGATGCAGAATTAGCACCATATATCGCTTCTGGAGGAATTCCAAACCAAGCGGACTTACACTTTGGTAACGCAGGAGATGTGATACATTCTGAAATCCCAACGGTAACGCCACCACCAGAAGAGCCAGTGATTGACAAAGATGTCAACAACAAACAACATGAAGATTTAACCAACCGTGATGACAGCTTTGATTGGCATGTGAATGCAAGCTTTGGTAACACAACAACATCATGGGATCAAGCAAGTATCACAGATTCCATCAATGACTTACTAGAGATCCAAAACGTGACGGTAGTAGATGAAAATGGAACCGATGTGACAGCCAGTGGGACTGTAAACATTGATGGAAACAATATTTCATTTGATCTAGCGAAGAAAGACGATACGTTCACGTATCTAGCAGGTCATACGTACACCATGACAGTAACAACAAAAATTAAAGATAGCACCACAGATGAAGAATTAGCACCATATATCGCTTCTGGAGGAATTCCAAACCAAGCGGACTTACACTTTGGTAACGCAGGAGATGTGATACACTCCGA
>NZ_JAASTZ010000033.1 GCF_014322765.1 Listeria immobilis
TCCTTTTCCCTCGTTTACTTAACTTAAGGATACTTGTTTTGCCAACCTTCATCGTGTGATAATTACACACTTTTTCGCAATATGTATGACAAAATTTAGGCTAACTCCCTGTGCAAAATTAATTGGATGTACAGCTAAACTAAAACAAGTATCTATCAATCTACATTTTTCACATATAAGCCTTCATTTCTTTTTTCTAATAATTGTTTACTTATTAATATAGGCAATATTTTAGTAAACTCTTTGCAAGATACACCTACATAATTAGCTATTTTCTCGTTGTCCATATAAAATGGAATGCGTTGGAAACCTTCTGTTTTCTCCATTCTTAATTTTTTGCAAAGATACTGCAATGCGTGTACAATACGTTCCTTTGTTGGATAATCATATTTAATGATTTCATTATATAAATTTTTATTATTTCTTTCTGTTGCATCTAAAAACCACTTCATATAGGCCGGATTATTGGTCGCAAAGTTAAGAAAATATTCTCTATTAATATAAACGAGGGACGTCTTCTCATCACATATGAAACTTAATTTTTTGCTTGCTGTGACTCCAAAGACTTGTTGATTTATCACATCTCCATCAGAAAAGAAGTTAAGAATCTGATGGTTTTTATTTTCCACATGCAATACACCTTCTTTTACGAAAACAAATTCATATAAAAATTGATACTGGTTAATAACTTCATTTTCGGATATTTCTTCCATCCGTATCCAGTAGTCCTCCAGTTTGTATTTATTTAAGTCTACAATCATCTCATCAACTTTTTTATCAGACATTTTGGCATCCTCCTTCTGTTATTATCTATTTCTACTTTCATTATTAAGATAAAATGAATAAGGGATATTTTTCTAGCTTTCACCCTAAATATATTTTAAGAAAAGACAAAAAACCACTAATAAGTTGACTCTCTCTAACTATTTAAAACATTTAGATTACTATATATTCTCTTTGCATATTATGAAATACTAAGTGTTATTTCCGATAACACTTAGTATTTTTTACTTTTCTTCCAAATAATCATAACCAAGAGTCCCATAACAAAAATGATTCCTGCACCAATAATGATATTCCAAAAGTTAAAGAGTGGTATCGTTTTCTCCGAGAATACTACTTCGCTTTTACTTGCTTGTGTTAGTAATTGTTTTTGAACTAGTTCCGCAGTTACGATTAACCTATTGGTGGTAGTAGTTGGTTTATCACAGGTAATAAGTGTAAGTGTAGGTTTGTTGGTTTGTTTTAAAACGCTTGTATCTGTTTCTGGAACTACTTTTACTGTCACAATTTGGTAGGTATATTGGTAAGTTGCGTTTTGAAGATATATTTTCTCCCCTTTTTTTGCGTTCATAAGTGGACCGAAAAAGGCTTTTTCTCGGTGAATATGATGAGCAGCTAGACTATAGTTACCTTCTCCCATTTTCCGATTACTAATTACAGGTGCAGCACCAACATATAAATTTTTATTTGATATCTTTTGTAATATAGGCAGTTGAATATCTAAGGATGGTATACTGATTCCACCAATAACTTCCTCTGAATAGTCATAGTTTAATGACTTGGATATATCTGTTACAGAAGGTGGCTGAATAGCTGCTAGGCCACTTATTTCTGGTGACCCAGAAATAGCTTTTTTTTCGTTATTAGCAAGCTCTTGTTTCGTGTACTGAGTTACATCATATTTAGTCGTCTGATAAGCTAGGTATTCGTTCTTCAGAAAAGGTATGCTAAGAAGAAGGAGGCTTATCCATATGAGTAAATAAAAAGTAAGACGAAATTTCATCATTATTGTAACTCCTTTATATAAAACAGATTAATTCTGTATTTTTACCATTTTTTGTTGTTCTGTCTTTGTACTAGAAATAACAAGGGAAAGATTATTAGCATCCACTGTCTTTTCTGGTACTTCAAAGACTAACTGTCCTTCTTTGCTTTCATCCTTATCTAAAGTATTTAAGAAGAAGGTTTCTTTCATTTTCCCTTTTTTGTTTAAGGCATTCGAAATCGTTGCTGATTCGGATAATGGGTATTCTTTTTTTGTTTTTGTATCGGTTAATTTAAATGTTACTAGACTAGCCGCTTGTTCTTTTTTCGTTTGATTGGTCATTTTTAAATCTAAAATGAGAAAGCTTTCTTTTGTTTTCTTTTTCCAGTCAGAAGTACCGACTTGATTCGTCTTTTTTTGGCTTAGTAATTGTACCTGCATATTATCTACTTTAGCAGTGGCCGCTTGTTCATCCGCTTCTTTTTTTGAGTTAAATGCCCAGTATCCGCCAAAAGCAAGCAGACCGACAATCACTACCACTAAAAGTAAAGACCATTTATTGCGTTTTTTCATTTCTTTTAATTCCTACTTTCTTTTTAAAGTTACGATGAAAAGTTGCACGACACTTTGGACAGCTTACTTTTTGCATCTTTTGTTGAATTGGAAAATGATACCCACACTCCGTACAATGGAACGTTATCTTCTTATTTTTTAAATAGGCTTGAATAATCGCTTCCTGTTCTTTTAATGACTTTTTTTGAATAATCGGATACGTTTCGGGGTCGTTATTTTTCAAGACCTTACTTCCTTTCTAAAAAATAGCTAGGCAAGACAATTCTTGCCTAGCTATATCTGTGTTAAGCGTTATTACATTTTTACTTATTTTTCTGCATTAAGCATTGTGACGACGTCTTCTGCGAACGGCAAATGTCAACGTAGCTACTAGTACAAGTGCTCCTGCAAACAACCAAATCATGTTGTTCGTATCACCAGTATGAGGTAAGTTCTCTGTTGGGTTATCAAGTGGTGGTGTTACAGTTGGTTTTTCTGAATAGATTGTTTTAGCTGTTTCGCCGAATGTTAGGCTTGCACTATTTGGAATACCACCATTTTTAACGAATGGAGATAATTCTTCATTGGTTGCACTATCTTTGATTTTCGTTGTAATTGTCATGGTGTAGGTATGGCCTGCTAGATAACCAAAATCACCATCTTTCTTCGCTAAATCAAACGAAACGTCATTGCCATTCATATTTACTTTCCCATTAGCAGTTACATCTTTACCATTTTCATCTACTACGGTCACTTTTTGGATCTCAAGTAGACTATTAATAGAGTCCTTAATGCTTGCTTGTTTCCATGTAGAAGTCGTGTTACCAAAGCTTGCATTCACATGCCAATCAAAGCTGTCATCACGGTTGGTTAAATCTTCATGTTGTTTGTTATTGACATCTTTATGAATCACTGGTTCTTCTGGTGGTGGCGTTACCGTTGGTATTTCAGAGTGTATTACATCTCCTGCGTTACCAAAATGTAAGTCCGCTTGGTTTGGAATGCCTCCAGAAGCGATATATGGTGCTAATTCTTCATCTGTTGCGCTATCTTTAATTTTCGATGTTACTGTCATGGTGTAGGTATGATTTGCTAGATACGTGAACGTATCGTCTTTCTTCGCTAGATCAAACGAAATATTGTTACCGTCCACCGTTAATGTTCCGTTGGCTGTCACATCTGTTCCGTTTTCATCTACTACCGTCACTTTTTGAATCTCTAATAAATCATTGATTGAGTCTGTAATACTTGCTTGATCCCATGATGTTGTCGTGTTACCAAAGCTTGCATTCACATGCCAATCAAAGCTGTCATCGCGGTTCGTTAAATCTTCATGTTGTTTGTTGTTCACATCTTTCTCAATCACTGGCTCTTCTGGTGGTGGTGTTACCGTTGGTAT
>NZ_JAASTZ010000034.1 GCF_014322765.1 Listeria immobilis
TCAATGTCTTTGGCTGTTGAATTATATGCGTCGCCTACATTTCCACTTAATGTGTCTGATGTAGCTAGTTCATTGCCCTCTTCATCTACATATTTGACGGTCACATCTTGGCCAGCTACTGGATCAGTAACAGTAATTGGAACTCTAACCTTCGCAAAAGGATTAGAATTGGTAGAGTTACTACTTTTAATGGTAATATACCCATTACCTTTATGTGTTGCTACACCATTAGTTAATACGTTGTTGGAACTCCCATCATCATAGTAGGTAAACGTATGATTCGTAAAAAGTGCTTTGCCAGATTGTAAGCCTAGTTCTGTTTTATCTGGTGTCAATTGATTGAAGTTTGTATTTAATGGAATGACAATTCGATTACCTTTATATATTAATTGATCTTGCTGTTGATAATAACTCGTAGGTGGATTATCGTAAAATTCTAGTAAATTACCACCTGCATTAAAGTTATCAAAATAATTGGCTGGTACGTCAGAGGTAATTTGATTTCCTGTAGTTGATATAATTAATTTATGAGTACTTATATTACTCCAATTAGTAGTAAAAATATTATTAGGGAGTGATACTAGCTTTTGAAAACGGATATCAAGTCTGGTTAAATGAGAAGATAAATCAGTGATTTCTGCCGGGATTTCCGTGATATTTCCTTGGTTTATATCTAATTCTACTAAAGCTGGTAGTTGGAAAACAACCATAGGAAATTCCTGTAGATTATTTTGATTCACATTTAAAACAACAAGGTTTTTAAGTTGGCCAACACTATCAGGAACTTTTGCAATAGTTCCCCTATTCACCTTCAATTCCGTTAAGTTTTTATAATCCGATATTTTATCAGGAATAGTTGCTGCTCCAGTAATAGTTGGTAATTTTTTTATCGTTTCTAAGTCAGCTAGAGTTATATCCTCACGATTTTTGGATACTGCCTTTTCTGTAGCAACTATAAATGGTTCATTTCCATCTAATTCTTGCTCCAACCAAGAGGCTGCTTGGACCTTGGTTGTATGAAAAGAAATGACTGTCGCCATAATAATGAGACTAAAGGTTATTAAGAGAACCTTCTTCAATTTAAAATCAACACCTATCTAATTTTGTAAGTTGGTATTACCATATCATATAACTATGATGGCTAAACTGTAAAATACACAAATTGATAATGAATATATGGCGAAATGATGAAAAGCAATCAAAAAGAGATTTGGATAGTCCCTCTAAGGTTCTATCCAAATCCCTTTTTGAATTACTGACTCTAAGTTCAGTTTGTTAGCTTATTATTTATTTTTTTTCGTTTGACGTCTTGTTAGTAGTGCTGCGCCGAATAATAGAAGAACTAATCCAGCTAACATACCACTGTTTTGTGCGCTATCTCCTGTTTTTGGCAGGGAGGTTTTTTCTTTCGCTTGTTTGGTTGAATTTAATGAATCTGTTGGTTGAATACTCATTTTCCCTGTTGGAGTTACATTCGACTTACCATCTGTTGTTTTATCATTAGGTGTCGTTGGATCTTCTGGGACAGGGATGATAGTATCTGTCTTTTCTTCATACACATATGTGACGGTTTGTGCTGTATCACTAAATGTCCCAGTTGCGTTTGCTGGTGTTGTTTTC
Organism: Listeria immobilis; assembly: GCF_014322765.1. Taxonomy (GTDB): domain Bacteria; phylum Bacillota; class Bacilli; order Lactobacillales; family Listeriaceae; genus Listeria; species Listeria immobilis. Next base: position 1,621 of record NZ_JAASTZ010000034.1, read on the forward strand.
AAATTCCAGCCGTCAATATCTTTCGCAGTCGAAGTATAGGCGTCGCCTACGTTTCCACTTAATGTATCTGATACGGCTAGTTCATTGCCTGCCCCATCTACATATTGAACCGTCACATCTTGAGCAGCTACTGTCGCTTTTTCATAGACGTACGTGACGGTTTGTGCTGTATCACTGAACGTACCAATTGCATTTGCTGGCGTTGTTTTCAAATTCCAGCCATCAATGGATTTTGCGATAGAAATGTAGGTGTCGCCTATGTTTCCACTTAATGTATCTGATGAAGCTAATTCATTGCCTGCTGTGTCTACATATTGAACCGTCACATCTTGACCGGCTACTACTTCTTTTTCATAGACATAGGTTACTGTTTGTGCTGTATCACTGAATGTCCCAGTGGCGTTTACTGGTGTAGTTTCTAACAACCAACCGTCAATGTCCTTCGCAGTCGAAGTATATGCGTCACCTACGTTTCCACTTAATGTGTCTGATGTAGCTAGTTCATTGCCTTCTGTATCTATATATTGAACGGTCACATCTTGACCGGCTACTGCTGCTTTTTCATACACATAAGTCACGGTTTGTGCTGTATCACTGAATGTACCGTTTGCATTTGCTGGCGTTTCTTTTAGATTCCAACCGTCAATAGTTTTTGCAGTCGAAGTATATGTGTCGCCTACATTTCCACTTAATGTGTCTGATGTAGCTAATTCATTGCCTGCTGCGTCTACATATTTAACCGTCACATCTTGACCGGCTACTGCTGCTTTTTCATACACATAAGTCACGGTTTGTGCTGTATC
>NZ_JAASTZ010000035.1 GCF_014322765.1 Listeria immobilis
TCTTTGGCTGTCGAAGTATAGGTATCACCTACATTTCCGCTTAATATGTCTGTCGGAGCTAGTTCATTGCCTGCTCCATCTACATATCGAACCGTCACATCTTGACCAGCTATCGGATCAGTAACCGTGATTGGAACTCTAACCTTTGCAAATGGATTAGAGTTGGTAGAGTTACTACTTTTAATGGTAATATACCCATTGCCTCTATGTGTTGCTACACCATTAGTTAATACGTTGTTGGAAGTCCCATCATCATGGTAGATAAATGTATGGTTCGCAAAAAGTGCTTTGCCAGATTGTAAGCCTAGTTGTGTTTTATCTGGTTTCAATTGATTGAAATTTGTATTTAATGGAACAACTATCGAATTACCTGTATAGATTAATTGATCCTGCTTAATTGGGGATAAATTATAAAACTCTAACATATTTCCTCCATAGTCTATACCATATAAGTAGCCAGCTGGTATATCAGAGGTAATTTGATTCCTAGCTGTACCTAATATCAGTTTATGCTCAAATCCTGCTTTCCAATCAGTCGTAAAAATACTAGTAGGAATAGTTACTAATTTATTCTCCTTTATATCTAGCTGCCTCAAATGAGAAGATAAACCAGTTATTTCTGTAGGTATTTCCGTGATATTACCATGCGTTAGATTTAAAATTCTTAAGGAAGGTAATTGGAAAACTACTCTAGGGAATTTTTGTAAATTATTATATTCTAATCTTAAGGTTTCCAGTTTTTTTAATTGCCCAATGCTGTTAGGTATTTCTGTTGAAGCTAACCTTTGTGAAACTAGAAATTTTAAATTTTTATAATCCGAAATCTTATCTGGAATATCTGAAGATTGGTAAATGGATAGGGATGTAATAGCTTCTAAATCAGCTAATGTAATATCATCACGATTTTTCGATAAAGTTCTTTCAGTAGCTTGGATATATGGTTCATTTCCGTCTAGTTCATGTTCCAACCAAGAAGCTGCTTGGACCTTGGTTGTATGAAAAGAAATGACTGTCGCCATAATAATGAGACTAAAGGTTATTAAGAGAACCTTCTTCAATTTAAAATCAACACCTATCTAATTTTTGTAAGTTGGTATTACCATATCATATAAGCATGCTGGCTAAACTAGAAAATATACTTATTGATAATGAATATATGACGAAATGATTTACTGACTATGTTCTGTTTAATTATTTATTTTTTCTAGTTTGACGACCTGTTAATAGCGCTGCGCCGAATAGTAAAAGAACTAATCCAGCTAACATACCACTGTTTTGTGTGCTGTCTCCTGTTTTTGGCAAGGAAGTTTTTTCTTTCACTTGTTTGGTTGGATTTGGTGAATCTATTGGTTGAATATTTATTTTTTCTGTTGGAGTTACACTTGACTTGCCAACTGTTGTTTTATCATTAGGTGTCGTTGGATCTTCTGGGATTGGGATGATATTATCTGCTTTTTCTTCATACACATACGCGACGGTTTGTGCTGTATCACTAAACGTACCAATTGCATTTGCTGGCGTTGTTTTCAAATTCCAGCCGTCAATGTTTTTTGCGGTAGAAATGTAGGTGCCGCCTATGTTTCCACTTAATGTGTCTGATGTAGCTAATTCATTGCCTGCCTCATCTACATATTGAACCGTCACATCTTGGCCAGCTACTACCGCTTTTTCATATACATACGTGACTATTTGTGCTGTATCACTGAATGTGCCAGTGGCGTTGGATGGCGCTGTTTTTAGTTTCCAACCTTCAATGTCTTTGGCTGTTGAATTATATGCGTCGCCTAC
>NZ_JAASTZ010000038.1 GCF_014322765.1 Listeria immobilis
TGGCTGCTTCTAAGCCAACATCCTGGTTGTCTAAGCAACCCCACATCCTTTTCCACTTAACATATATTTGGGGACCTTAACTGGTGGTCTGGGCTGTTTCCCTTTCGACTACGGATCTTATCACTCGCAGTCTGACTCCCGAGTATAAGTACATGGCATTCGGAGTTTATCTGAATTCGGTAACCCGAGAAGGGCCCCTAGTCCAAACAGTGCTCTACCTCCATGACTCTTTACCTCGAGGCTAGCCCTAAAGCTATTTCGGAGAGAACCAGCTATCTCCAAGTTCGATTGGAATTTCTCCGCTACCCACACCTCATCCCCGCACTTTTCAACGTGCGTGGGTTCGGACCTCCAGTAAGTATTACCTTACCTTCATCCTGGACATGGGTAGATCACCTGGTTTCGGGTCTACGACCTGTTACTTATTCGCCCTATTCAGACTCGCTTTCGCTACGGCTCCGCTTTTTCCGCTTAACCTTGCAACAAATCGTAACTCGCCGGTTCATTCTACAAAAGGCACGCTATCACCCATTAACGGGCTCTAACTACTTGTAGGCACACGGTTTCAGGAACTGTTTCACTCCCCTTCCGGGGTGCTTTTCACCTTTCCCTCACGGTACTGGTTCACTATCGGTCACTAGGGAGTATTTAGCCTTGGGAGATGGTCCTCCCGGATTCCGACGGAATTTCACGTGTTCCGCCGTACTCAGGATCCACTCTGGAGGGAAAGCCATTTCAACTACCGGGCTGTTACCGTCTTTGGCGGGCCTTTCCAGACCGCTTCATTTATAACTTTCTTTTGTAACTCCGTATAGAGTGTCCTACAACCCCAAGAAGCAAGCTTCTTGGTTTGGGCTCTTTCCGTTTCGCTCGCCGCTACTCAGGAAATCGATTTTTCTTTCTCTTCCTCCAGGTACTTAGATGTTTCAGTTCCCTGGGTCTGCCTTCCTCACGCTATGTATTCACGTAAGGATACTATCCGACTAAAGATAGTGGGTTCCCCCATTCGGAAATCTCTGGATCAACGCTTACGTACAGCTCCCCAAAGCATATCGGTGTTAGTCCCGTCCTTCTTCGGCTCCTAGTGCCAAGGCATCCACCGTGCGCCCTTTCTAACTTAACCAATTTACTTCGTCGAAGTAAAGGTTGTTTTTCTGATTTTCCGTATCAGCGATGATACTTCTTATCAGATGAAAGATTCACTTTCAGATGATTCTCGGTTACTTGTGTCATAGATAATTTTTCCACTATCTATGCTAACTTTACTAACTTTCTTATCTAGTTTTCAAAGAACAA
>NZ_JAASTZ010000039.1 GCF_014322765.1 Listeria immobilis
TTCATTGTGCAAGCGGTGTTGCTTGTGTTCGGGATTTCATGGGATTATAACGAATTGCTACAGCGACTTATCACCGTTGTTGCGGGAATTTTTGCATTTTGGGGGCTTATCATCGACCCTACAACCGCAGGAACAGGTGATAGTGAACAGGCGAAGGAATACACTGAACCACGAAAGGATGAATAGCAATGAGTAAATATAATATTTCACGCGGTCATTCAGATAAATGTATCGGAGCAGATGACATTTTAAGTGAAATAAAAGAAGCGGAAAAAGTACTAAATGCAACAAGTAGCGCATTTAAATCAGCAGGTCATAGCGTTCGTACGCTAATTGACAGAACTAGCACAACACAGAATCAAAATCTTACTAAAATTGTGAACTGGCACAACGCTAGTCCCGCGAACTTAGAAATTAGTGTGCATTTGAATGCAGGCGGGGGAACAGGTTGCGAAGTCTGGTATTATGCAGGCGATTCGAAAGGTAAAAAATATGCTACAGCTGTAAGTGCGGAAATGGCGAAAGCGCTCGGACTTCCGAATCGCGGTGCAAAAGCGACGAAAGATTTACGTTTCTTGAATTCAACAAAACACACAGCTATCTTGCTAGAAATTTGCTTTGTTGATAGAAAAGAAGACGCGAATGCGATTCACAAATCGGGAATGTACGAGAAAATCGGGAACGCTATTGTGAAAGGCGTGACAGGTAAGACCGTAGAGCCAAAAAATCCGAACAGGCATGAAGGGAAAGTGGTTGATAGCGCGCCGCTACTGCCGAAAATGGACTTTAAGTCAAATCCCGTTCGCATGTATAAAGCAGGAACGAAGTTTTTAGTATACGAACACAATAAGTACTGGTATAAAACGTATATTAACAACAAGCTATATTATATGTATAAAAGTTTTTGTGTTGTCGCGGGGAAAAAAGACTCGAAAGGTCGCATTCCTGTTCGCATTAAATCGGCGAAAGATTTGCGAATTCCGGTTTGGGATAACACGAAATTGAATTCCGGTAAGATTAAGTGGTATAAAGTAGGAACGAAATTGGCGTGGTATGACAACAAAAAAGGTTATTTAGAACTTTGGTATGACAAGGACGGCTGGTATTACACAGCTAACTATTTTTTAAAATAATTTTGATGCCCTCGCGTT
>NZ_JAASTZ010000003.1 GCF_014322765.1 Listeria immobilis
GCATCGGCGTCAGCATCGGCATCCGCATCAGCGTCAGCATCCGCATCGGCATCGGCATCCGCATCAGCATCAGCGTCCGCATCAGCGTCAGCATCCGCATCAGCGTCTGCATCGGCATCAGCGTCTGCATCGGCATCAGCGTCCGCATCCGCATCAGCGTCCGCATCCGCATCAGCGTCGGCATCCGCATCCGCATCAGCGTCCCCAACTTCCGTCACAATGGATCCCTTTGCCGCATTACTATTCAATAAATCCACATCTAAAAGTCCATCACCAGTTCTTGCAGCAAAATCCAGTTTTCCATCATCTGCACTTGGAAGAACCGTAACGCCAAGCGCCAGTAAATCAATGGTTAAAGTGAATGTTGAAATGCTACTAATACCTACACCAAGCAAATGATTTACTTTCGCTCCAACTGCATTTCTACTAGAATCGATAAAGAAATTACTATTACTACCATTTACAGTTCCTTGATTGAATAATCCGATATTCCCGATTCCTAAGTAAGCAATTTTATAATCAATTTTTGTATTTGCTCTTATATTTGGATTACTTAGAATAGAAGACAATTCGCTAGGCAACTCAAAATAAGGATAATAAGTAGATACTGCGCTAGCACTAACTAATTGGTTCCCAGAAAGTGTTATGACTAATTTCCCATTGGCATATTGGGTATTCAAACTAGAGTTACCAAGCAAATCAATGGTTGCTGCATCTGCTTGAATACCACTAAGTGCAAATTGATGATTAAAAGAATCATAATTTACAGTGACCGGAGCTACCATCATCGTAGTAGTCGTAATAAGTGCAGCAATTAGTTTTGCTTTTTGCGCTCGCTTCTGGTCTAATCTCTTTTTGTAATCTACACGCTGTTTTTTCATCATTTTTCCCCCTTAAAAATCAATCTTCCATGATTTTGAAAAATAACTGAAAACAGAATAAAGGTATTAAATTGTGTTTTGTGACTAAGCTAACTGTTCACTATCCCGTAGCCCTTTATCCAATATCAGATTCAATCAACGACTTAGTAAGAGTTCCCCCCTTCATTTATTGATAGTTCGAACCTGTCATTCGTTGTAATAACCAGTTTGTTAACTTTACTATATAGTATATTCTTAAAAATCAAAGTAAAAAGTACTAGGTGAAAAAAATACTTTAATTCAATCCCATTAGTCAAAAAGTTATACAAATATGCGCATTTATAGCTTATACATAAACTTTAGAACTGTTTATAACTAGGTATTAAAACCTATACAACACCACTTTACACGAATTGTCTTTCAATTGTATACAAATGTTTCCGGAATAGTTCTTCTTTTATGATTATATTTGAACGCAAAAAAGAGCAACCTACTTCCAGGCTACTCTTTTTACTCTATTTTTAATATAGATACATTTTTTTCAGCTGTTCTTGTTTTGCTTTGGTTAATTCTAACTTATCTTTTAAAAAGTTGTCCATAGATCCATATTTAGAATCAATTTCATCAAAAGCGGCTTTTATATAGGATTCACGTACCTCCATTACAGCTGTCATCCCATCAATAACTTTTTGATTGTCCGTTTTTGCTGCAACTGCTGTGATTGCTTTTTTATTTTCAGCAGCACGGTATTTATTTGACAACATATAATCATCAATAACCGTTTCTTTGTCTACTCCAAGTGCAGATAAAACAAGGGCAGTTCCAAAACCAGCACGATCTTTTCCTGCTGTACAGTGCCAAAGAACAGAACCATCTTGATTGCTTAACAAGACGTTGAAAAAATCTTTATAAGCTTGAATAGAAGTATCGTCTTTTACAAAACTTTTATTTGCTTCAATCAAAAACGTTTCTGGATTGTCCATTGTAGCTAGACTTGCGGTTAAATCTTGTGTACTTGTGGAAGTTCCATTATCCTTCATTACCGAATCATGTGTGTAGTCAACGTTTGTCATTGTTGGATCAGGTTTTGCCTCTACTTCCGAATTGGTTCTAAAATCAACAATATGTGAAAGATCATATGTATTCACGAGTTTCTTTTTATCCGAATCACTTAATGTGGCAAGTTCCGCACTACGAATCAGTTTATGTGGTTTGATTATTAAGCCATCCGTTGTTTTATAGCCACCCAGATCCCGAACATTAACTGCTCCTTCTAGTTTTATTTGACTCCCAGGTTGAAGTATTTTTGCTGTTTTGGCATTAGCCCCTACTTTTTCTTCTGACTGATTTCCGCATCCCCCAAGTAATAATGTTGCGGTTAAGATACCTGCGCCTGTTACTTTTATCCAATTTTTCATTTTATCTCCTCCTTTTGGTTAACTCAAGTTTCATTATAGCAACAAGCTTTATCGATTAAGTGAAGGAAATGTAAAGAAATGACGTTGAATTGTTATCTGATTGGTTAAGCACGACAAAAAAATCCACCACCCGAATTGGATGATGGACTGTTTTTAAAACGGCATTTTGAAATTACCGAATGGATTTTTACCCTTTTTACCTTTGCCGCCGCCAGTCATTTGTTTCATCATTTTTTTCATTTCTGTAAATTGTTTTAAGAGGCGGTTGATTTCTTGAATTGGACGACCACTTCCTCGAGCAATCCGTTTTCTTCTGCTAGCGTTAATAATATCAGGATTGTCTTTCTCATTCTTTGTCATTGATTTAATAATGGCTTCAATGTGACCAAGTTGTTTATCATCTACTTGCATGTTGTCGAGACCTTTCATTTTTCCAGCGCCCGGCATCATTTTAAGCAGTTCGTCTAGTGGTCCCATTTGTTTCACTTGTTGTAATTGATCTAAAAAGTCATCCAGCGTCATGCTGTTGTCTTTCATTTTTTGCTCCATGGCTTTCATTTTCTCTGTATCTACATCGGTTTGCGCTTTTTCAATAAGAGAAAGTACATCTCCCATGCCGAGAATTCTAGATGCCATACGATCTGGATGGAAGGTTTCGAGGGCTTCCATTTTTTCACCTGTTGCGATAAATTTAATTGGTTTGCCAGTTACAGAACGGATGGAAAGTGCTGCCCCACCACGAGTATCACCGTCTAGCTTAGTTAATACAACACCTGTAATTTCTAATTGTTCGTTAAAACTTTCAGCCACATTAACGGCATCTTGCCCTGTCATCGAGTCAACTACAAGTAAAATTTCGGTTGGATTAGCCATCTCTTTCACTTGTTTTAACTCGTCCATGAGTGTTTCATCAATATGCAAACGTCCCGCAGTATCAATGATAACATAGTCTAAATGCTCTTCTTTGGCTTTTTCAATTGCTTGTTTGGCAATTTCTACTGGGCTAACTTGATCTCCTAAAGAGAAAACGGGCATGTCCAGTTGTTTCCCCAGTGTTTCTAATTGTTTAATTGCTGCCGGACGGTATATATCTGCCGCAACAAGTAGTGGTTTACGATTATATTTTTTACGTAATAAATTGGCTAGTTTACCGGAAGTGGTTGTTTTACCAGCCCCTTGTAAACCGACCATCATAATAACTGTTGGCGGGCGATCGGCTGTACCAATTTTGCTTTCCTCTCCGCCCATAAGGTTGGTTAGTTCTTCTTGAACGATTTTAATTACTTGTTGACCTGGTGTTAAACTCTTCATTACATCAGCGCCAACAGCTCTTTCGCTGACGGTTTTGATAAATTGTTTAACAACTTTAAAATTAACGTCTGCTTCAAGTAAAGCAAGGCGTACTTCACGCATCATTTCTTTTACATCGGCTTCGTTTACTTTCCCTTTGCCGCGAATTTTGTTCATTGTTTCTTGGAGTCTTCCAGCTAGTCCTTCAAATGCCATGATTCAGGCCTCCTAATCGATATTTTTAAGCTGTTCGAGCGTTTTAGTTATATGCTCATCCAGATAGTTCTTCGCTTTTAATTGTGCTTCTAACTCACCGAAGAGTTTTTCTCGTTGTTGATATTTTTTTAGCATCCCTAGTTTTTCTTCGTATTTTTCTAGGCTTTCTTCGGTTCTTTTAATATTATCATAAATGGCTTGTCTACTCACTTCAAATTCTTCGGCGATTTCACCAAGCGAGTAATCATCCAAGTAATAAAAAGAAACATAGGCTTTTTGTTTTGTTGTTAGTAATTCTTGATAAAAATCAAATAGCAAATTCATTCGGTTTGTCTTCTCAAACAAGGCATTTCACCTCTCTCCTTTTAAAGGATACGGGGAAATCACGGGAATGTCAAGACGTTAGAAAAAAGAGAAAAAAAGCCGGAATGACAACTATCATTCGGCTTTTCTGATTATTTTTCATTATCAACCATATCAGCAAATAAGCCATAAACATATTCATTTGCATCAAAGGCTTGCAAATCATCCATTTGTTCTCCGAGTCCAACAAACTTCACTGGAATATGAAGTTCATTACGGATAGCAATAACGATACCGCCTTTTGCTGTTCCGTCAAGTTTTGTTAAAATGATACCAGTAACATCGGTTGTTTCTTTAAATTGTTTTGCTTGGACAAAAGCATTTTGACCAGTTGTAGCGTCAAGTACAAGTAATACTTCATGTGGCGCATTTGGAATTTCACGAGTAATTACGCGTTTAACTTTTTCTAGTTCATTCATTAGGTTGACCTTGTTTTGCAGGCGACCAGCTGTGTCACATAGTAAGATATCGGCTTTTCTTGCTTTGGCTGCTTGAACGGCATCAAACATAACGGCTGCCGGGTCGCTTCCTTCTGCTTGTTTGATGACATCTACGCCCGTGCGCTCGCCCCAAACTTCAAGTTGTTCAATGGCTCCAGCACGGAATGTATCTCCAGCAGCAAGCATCACTTTTTTACCTTCTTGTTTAAACTTATGTGCCATTTTTCCAATCGAGGTTGTTTTCCCAACACCGTTTACACCGACGAATAAAATGACAGTCAAACCATCTTTTTCGATATGAAGCGTTTCTTTTTCCTCTTCTTCCCCTTGGTAGATGTCGACTAATTTTTCGACAATAACCTCTTGAACATCTTTTGGATCACTAATATTTCTTAGTTGTACTTCCCGGCGCAAAGTTTCTACAAGTTCCATTACAGTTTCAAAGCCTACATCTGCACCGATTAAAATTTCTTCTAATTCTTCAAAGAAATCTTCGTCTACTTTACGATAACGAGCAACCATTTCATTGATTTTCCCTGAAAAATTACCACGTGTTTTCGATAAGCCGTCTTTAAATTTTCCAGAAACAGAATCAGTTTGCTGGGTTATTTTATCTTTTAATTTTTTAAAAAAGGTCATTTTTTCTACTCCTTTTATTTAATTAACTCTGCTGTTTCTTCTAAACGAACAGAAACTAACTTGGATACACCGGATTCTTGCATGGTAACGCCATAAAGGACATCTGCTTCTTCCATGGTGCCTTTGCGATGTGTAATTACAATAAACTGGGTATCCGCTTCAAATTGTTTTAAATAACGACTAAACCGAGTAACATTAGCTTCGTCTAGTGCTGCTTCTACTTCATCCAGAATACAAAATGGTACTGGACGAACACGAATAATCGCAAATAATAACGCAATCGCAGTAAGGGCTCGCTCTCCACCAGAACGGAGCGATAGGTTTTGCAATTTTTTGCCCGGGGGTTGAACAACAATATCAATCCCGGTTGTTAACAGATTTTCTGGATCAAGTAAAACTAATTCTGCGCTTCCTCCACCAAACAGTTCAGGGAAAACAATCGCAAATTCGGTTTTTATCGCATCAAAGCTCTCGCTAAAACGGATTTTCATTTCTTCATCCATTTCATCCATTACTTTAAATAATGTTTCTTTGGCAGCAAGTAAGTCTTCTTGTTGACCAGTTAGAAAATCAAAGCGTTCTTGAATACGTTCAAATTCTTCAATTGCCCCAATGTTTACAACACCAAGTTCATCTATGGAACGTTTTAATAAACGAACTTTGGAACGGGCTTTTTCTGTGTCAACATCTGGTAAGATTTTCTCTTCAGCTTGTTCAGGGGTAAGTAGATATGCTTCTTGTAATCGTTCAATCCGGTTAGTAATATCTACTTCTAAACGTCCAATACTAATTTCAGCATTATTTTTTTGTTCTACATAAAAGCTTATTTGATTATTTTTTTGTGTTAGTGCGGCTTCCAGTAATTCGATTTTTTCTTGAAGCTCTAGGCGAGTTTGTCTTGCTGTTAGTAATTTTTCATTTGTCTCTGCTTTTTCTTTACGTAATTCTTCAATAGATTTACCAACTGTTTCTTCGCTTGTATGCACACTAGAAAGATTGGTTTTTAAGGATGTTAGCTTTTGTTCTGCGGCTTCTTTTTGCTCGTAGTTTTCATGTAGTGTTGTTGTGACACGTTCTACGGCTTCAATAGCTGATTGTAATTGTTCCCGTTTAGCAGCAATTTGTGCTTTTAAGGAAGATAAACTTTCTAAATCAGCAGAACGTTTGCTTTCCAGTGCTTTACTGGAAGAAGTCATTGTTTGGATTTCTTCATCTGTTGTTTTAATCTGTTTAGCGATTTCACCTTGTTCGTTGATTAAGGCTTCTTTTCTTGAAAGTAATTTCTGTAGTTCATCACTACCGTCTTCTTTTTCAATATCGTATAACTGTAATTGTTTATTAAATCTTTCTAGGTTCTCGGTTTCACGGTCAAGTTTGCCAAGCAGTTCTTTTTCTTGCAACCGTAAATTTTCACCGATAACTCTTGTTTCTTCCAATTCTTCTCGTTTTTTTGTCATGCTATCTTTTGCTACTTGAACAGCTTTTTCCATTTCTCTTGTGGCTTCATTTAATTCGGAAATTTTTTCAGCTAGCTGGCCTAGTTCATGTTTTCTTGTTAGGATAGACGATTTTCCGCCTTTGGTAGCCCCACCTGTCATCGAACCACCAGCGTTGACAACATCTCCATCAAGGGTAACAATTCGATACCTAAAGTTTACTAAGCGGGCAAGTGTGTTTGCACCTTTTAGATCTTTTGCTAAAATCGTTGTTCCAAGTGCATTTAAAATCACTGGAGTTACTTTCTCATCAAACGAAATCACTTCGCTTGCAAGAGCAATAAATGCTGGCTGATTTACTAATGCATTTTTAGTCGCAGCTGGAAGTTCTCTTGGTTGAATCGTTGATAGTGGTAAAAAAGTTGCCCGACCACTTTTATTTTTCTTTAAAAAGCTAATTGCTTCTCTAGCAACTCGATCATCTTCAACGACAACATTCTGTGCACTTGCTCCAAGCGCTGTTTCCATCGCTTGCTGATACTTTGCTGGAATTTCAACGAGTTCAACAAGGGCGCCAAGAATTCCTGGAATTTCTTTTTTCGCCTTTAATACTTCACGAACGCCTTGAAAAAATCCCGCATAATCATCAGCTAGTTCTTCCAATGTTTCTTTTCGTGACTTCATTTGTTGTACTGTTTCGTAGTGCTTATAAAGTCCGCGTTCTTGCGTCTGGAAAACGGCTTCTTGTTTGGCCAAGGTTTGCTGAACTTCTCGGTAAATTTCCATTTGTTCTGTTAGTTCAGCTTGCATTTTCGCCAAGTGTTTTTTAGATGATTCAATTTGGGCAAGCATATCTTTTCTTTCATCCACATGCTGGCTATTTTCGAGATCTAATTTATCAATTCGGCTTGTAATTTGTGCGATTTGACGCTCAATATAGCCTAAATCATTGTTAATAGTCGTTTGTGCATGGCGCAACTCAATATAATCACTTTTCCGATTTTCAATTGCTTCTTCGGATAAATCATCATATTTAGCAAGCGTTTCTTCCAATTCTGTTTTTGCTTTAACGGCAATTTCTAATGCGGTTTCTTTTTCTCGTTTTGTGTTGCTAAGTAGTTCTTTTTGTTCTTCAAGTGCGGTAATTTTTTCTGTGATGGCTGCTAAAGTTTCTTCGTAGACTTGTTCATTTTCAGTGCTATGCTTTTTACGTTCTAGATGTAAATTGCGTTCACCCTCAAGTTGCTCGAGTTTTTCTGTTTCTGCTAATAATTGTTCTTGCAAAGCCTCTAGAGTAATATCTGTTTCACTTAGCGCTTGCTTCTCTTGTGCAATAATTGCCTCTTCACTATGCAACTCTTCCCGCAATTTGATTAAAATTGTTTGGTTTTCACCGAATTCATTTCGGACTCCTGCTAATTTTTCTGTTAGCGAATGGATTTCTGTTGCTAGCAATGTCACTTCGTATTTTTCTAATTCTTCTTGTTGAAATAAGTAATCTTTTGCAATAGAAGCTTGCATTTCTAGTGGCTCTAGTTGTCCTTCTAATTCATATAAAATATCCTGCACCCGGTTTAAATTTTCTTCGGTTTCAAATAATTTATTTTCCGCTTGTTTTTTACGGTGTTTGTATTTTAATACGCCAGCAGCTTCTTCAAAAATCGAGCGGCGTTCTTCTGGTTTACTATTTAGAATTTCATCAATTTTCCCTTGTGAAATTATTGAGAAAGATTCCCTTCCAAGTCCGGAATCCATAAATAAATCGACAATATCTTTTAGTCGACAATTTTCTTTATTTATTAAAAACTCGCTATCGCCATTACGATAAATTCTTCGTGTAACAGCAACTTCACTATAATCAAGTGGTAAAAAATGGTCTTCGTTTTCAAGTATTAATGATACTTCTGCAAAATTAATCGGCTTACGAGTATCACTTCCAGCAAATATAACGTCGCCCATTCGACCACCACGTAAAGACTTAGCAGACTGTTCACCAAGTACCCAACGAATCGCTTCGGTAATATTACTTTTACCACTGCCATTTGGTCCTACAACTGCAGTCATGCCGGGCACGAAATCTATCGCAACTTTGTCAGCAAAGGATTTAAAGCCATTCATTTCTAATCGTTTTAATAACATGTCCGGACACCTCCATTTAGTTTATTATCTGTGTGTCAGTTGATTTATCGCAAATTGTGCTGCATTTTGTTCTGCTTGTTTTTTGGTTCTGCCACTGCCTTTACCAAGCACTTGTCCATTAACAATTACTTGCGCATCAAAGGCTTTACTATGTGCTGGACCTGTTTCTCCGAGGATGTCATATTCAATTAAAACATCTCGGTCACGTTGAACAATTTCTTGTAATTGTGTTTTATAATCCACCGTTTCCAAATATGCCCCTGAATCAATTTTCGGAAAAATAATTCGCTCTAGAAATTTCACTACTTTATCGATACCATTATCTAAATAAAGTGCGCCAATAAAAGACTCAAATACATCTGCTAAAAGTGCTGGTCGGGTTCTACCACCTGCTTTTTCTTCTCCTTTACCAAGACGAATATATTTGGCAAAATGAACGATTTCTGCAAACTCAACTAATGAAGGCTCACAAACGATGGCTGCACGCATTTTCGTCATATGCCCCTCCGCCATGTCTGGATATTTATTAAATAGATAGTTCGATACAGTTAGTTCTAAGACAGCATCTCCTAGAAACTCTAAACGTTCATTATCTTTTACATTTTCCCGGCGATGCTCATTTACATACGAGGAATGTGTGAATGCTTGTTTTAATAACTCCAAATTTTGAAAATCAAAGCCAACACTTTCTTGTAATTCTTCCCATTTATTCATTTCACTTGCTCCTTTCTTAATAAGCAAGTTCATTTTCTAAACAGCTACTTACAAACAGCTGCTTAGAAAATGAACCAACGAATGGCACAACCTTGAAAAAGAGGCTGCCTGTATTCCTTATCCCACTTGCGGAAGTTACCACAGCGAAGATAAGTAACACGGGCACCCTCATTTATCCGGTCACATAAAGTTTTATGCGTTTTCCTCTATGTACTTCACTGCATCACCAACTGAGTTAATGTTCGCAGCGTCGTCATCAGAGATTTCAACTCCGAACTCGTCTTCAAGTTCCATTACTAATTCAACTACATCTAGAGAGTCTGCACCTAGATCGTCTTTGAAGGAAGCTTCTAAAGTTACTTTGGATTCCTCGACGCCTAAACGGTCTACGATGATTTTTGTAACTTTTTCTAATACTTCTGCCATTTTTCACTTCACCTCCCTCCAAGTATTATATAGGATTATTTCTCCTACGTAAACAAAAATATTTAAAGTCATGCGAGCATAGTTTCTTCGCATGGTTTATCCCATTTTACATTACCATTCCGCCATCAACAGATAGTGTTTGTCCGGTAATATACTTGGAGGCATCACTTGCTAAGAAAATAACCGCATTAGCAATGTCTTCTGTTGTTCCGTACTGACCAAGTGGAATTTGTGCTAGCATAGTTTCTTTCGTTTGTTCATCTAATTTATCGGTCATTTCAGTGGTAATAAAGCCAGGTGCAATCGCATTGACATTAATGCCACGTGGAGCTAATTCCCGAGCAGTTGTTTTTGTTAAGCCAATTACGCCTGCTTTACTTGCTACATAATTTGCTTGCCCCGCGTTACCAATTAAACCTACTACTGATGCCATATTAATAATTTTACCTGCACGTTGTTTCATCATGGTTCGTGTTACTGCTTTAGTACATAGGAATGTTCCTTTTAGGTTGATATTAATCACATCATCCCATTCATCTTCTTTCATGCGCATTAATAAATTATCACGAGTAACCCCCGCATTATTCACTAAAATGTCTACACGACCGAAGCGCTCAATAGCTTGTTTAAAAAATGCGTCTACATCTTCTGCAATTGCTACATTTGCTTTCATCGCTTCTACTTCGACACCATGCTCAGCAACTAATTTAGCAGTTTCTTCTGCAGCTTCTGGGCTACCGTTATAATTGAAGAAAATATTAGCTCCTTCTTTGGCAAGGTTGATAGCGATATCGCGACCGATTCCACGCGAACCACCTGTTACTACAGCTACTTTTCCTTGTAATGTCATCAATCATTCTCCTTTCAAAGTTGCGGCAACACTTTTCACTGATTCCACATCACCTGCGGACAGCACTGTTACATCACGATTAATTTTTTTGATTAAACCTGCTAATACTTTTCCAGAACCAATCTCTACAAAAGTATCTACACCATTTTTAATTAATTCTTCCACAATGTCTTCCCATAATACTGGAGAATAGATTTGTTTAATTAGTTTTTCGCTAATTTCAGCTTTATTGATTGTTTGTTTGGCGTCCACATTGTTCACAACTGGTATCTTTCCATCAGCAATGGCTACTTCAGTTAAAACTTCACGGAAATTTTCTGCAGCTGGTTCCATTAAGCTTGAATGGAAAGGACCACTAACGGCAAGTGGTAACACGCGTTTCGCACCATTTTCTTTTGCTTTTTCGCCAGCTTTTTCAACGCCTTCTGTTGTTCCCGAAATAACAATTTGTCCTGGACAGTTTAGATTTGCTAATTGAACCGCATCACCTGCCGCAGTTATTTCATCCGTGATTACTTTTAATGTTTCACGGTCAACACCAAGAACGGCTGCCATTGCTCCTTTGCCATTTGGTACTGCTGCTTCCATTAATTCTCCGCGTTTACGAACGAGGTAAATAGCATCACTTGCCTCTAAAAATCCACCAGCAACTAGCGCACTATACTCCCCAAGGCTATGTCCAGCAACAAAATCAGCTTTCACACCATATGTTTCAAGCGCACGTAGAATCGCTACACTTGTGGAAACCAAGGCTGGTTGTGCATTTTCAGATTTCGTTAATAATTCGATTGGTCCTTCTGCGATAACATTGGTAATTGAAAAGCCAAGTCTTGCATCTGCATCATCATAAACTTTTTTTGCTTCGGGATACGCTGCTGCTACATCTTGCCCCATACCAATTTTTTGTGCTCCTTGACCGGGAAATACGAATGCGATTTTAGTCATTTGCTTCTTGTCCTCCTAAATTTCCTTTATCTACTTCTGCTTTAATTGTTTCAACGACTTGTTTTTCTACCATTTCTCTTACTTGCCGAATGGTTGTAAAAATACCATTTGCATTAGATGAACCGTGTGCTTTTACTACAGGTGCCTGCACTCCAAACAGACAAGCGCCACCATACTCGCTGTAGTCCATTTTTGCTTTTAGTTCCATTAAATCTTTTTTTAGAAAACTTGCTGCTACTTTATTTTTAAAGCCATTTAGCAAGCTCATTTTTAACATGCTTAGGAAAGCCGCGCCTGTTCCTTCAATGGATTTAAGTACCATATTACCAGTGAAGCCATCTGTTACGACTACATCTGCTACGTCCATTAATAAGTCACGTGCTTCGATATTGCCAATAAATTCATATGCTTGTTGATTTTTCATAAGCTCAAATGATTTTTTTGTTAAGTCGTTTCCTTTTGTTTCTTCTGTTCCGATATTCAAAAGTGCCACACGTGGGCGATCAATTTTACGAACTTTTTCTGCATAAACAGAACCCATTAAGCCAAATTGCAGTAAATGTTCTGGTTTTGCTTCTGCATTGGCGCCTAAATCTAACATTACAAATCCTTTTCCAGTAACTGTAGGTAAAGTTGGCGCAAGTGCTGGGCGATCAATTCCTTTAATTCGTCCAATAACGAATAATCCGGTTGACATTAGCGCACCTGTATTACCAGCAGAGATACATGCATCTGCTTCTCCGTCTTTAACGGCTTGTGCTGCTAAAACCATGGATGCTTTTTTCTTCCGTTTTACAGCGCGAACTGGTTCATCATCACTTTCAATTTTTTCATCGGTATGTATAATTTTTATACGTGTTTTATCTGTTAAATATTCATTTATTTTAATTTCGTCTCCAAAAAGAAGAATTTCGATATCTTTATATTGGGCAATAGCTTTCATAACGCCTAAAACAATTTCTTTTGGTGCATGATCTCCACCCATCGCATCTACAGCAATTTTCATAATACGTCAGTCCTTTTTTTCATTTTTGCGTTGCATGATACATTTCAAATTTACCTTTTAGAACAATCTCATCTCCAACATAACTGGTTACATCCACTATAGTAATCGGTCTGTTATCTGTTGCGAGACGTACTTTTGCTTTTGCAATGATGCGTTCACCTTCATTTACAGAGCGAACAAAACGAACGGTGGCTTGTGTTGTTAAAGCAAGATCATTTGGGATGACTGCAGTTGCCAAGGAATTAGCTTGGGCAAATAAGTGATGGCCCCGAGCAATCTTATTTCGTTTAAAAACATGCTCACTTCGCACATCAAAAATAGAAATAGCACTCTTGCTAAGTTGAATATCAATAATTTCACCAATCACTTCATCGATAGGAAGACTTTTAACAGCATCGGCATAATTGACACTTGCAACATGTTTAATTCGTTCCCTAAGTTCTGGAATCGAAAGCGCAACTCGGTCTAGTCGAATGGTTTGCACACTGACTCCAAACTTTTCGGCAAGTTGCTCATCGGTAATAAACGGATTCTCCTCAATTGCAACTTGAAGTTTTAGTTGTCTATCCTTTTTAGAATATTTTTTCATGCATGTTCCTCATCTCTTTTTTGTGAAAGGTATTAATACCAGCTACTAAACACTGGTTAAAAAAAGGAAGCTACCTCTGCCGGATAACCTTCAGAACTTCCGTGTTATTTTATTGGTACTTTAATATGTTATTAAAAATCAAGCGAAGTTGCAAGCTTTTTAAAAGATATTACTTCCGTTTAATCTAATTTTTGCTCTGTAAAGACGCCTTCTTCTTCCAGTAGGGTCACTAATTTTTCGTAATGGTTATTTTCCAGCATATTTTCTTCAAAAATCATATGAACTGCGTCTTGGCGAGCAATTTCGAGTACACGATAATCGTGAACCATATCCGCTACTTTAAACTCGGGAACACCACTTTGTTTTCTACCGAAGAAATCTCCTGGGCCGCGAAGTTCTAAATCACGTTCACTGACAACAAAACCATCATTCGTTTCTGACATAATCATCATTCGTTCTTTACCAACTTCTGTTTTTGGATCTGCGATGAGGATACAGTATGATTGATCTGCGCCTCGACCTACTCTACCGCGAAGTTGATGTAACTGCGCTAGCCCAAAACGATCCGCATCATAGATAACCATCATTGTCGCATTGGGCACATTGACACCCACTTCCACAACGGTAGTTGAAACTAAACAGTCGATTTTTTTATCATTGAAATCACGCATAATTTGTTCTTTGTCTGCCGGAAGTAATTTCCCGTGCATTAAACCTGGTCGATATTTCGTTCCCCACTTATTTTGGAGAATATTAAAAACATCAATCGCATTTTGCACATCAAGCTTTTCAGATTCTTCAATTAGTGGACAGATGATATAGACTTGATGACCTTTATCAATTTCTTTTTCCATAAAACCGATAACGCGCTCTAACATTTGATGTTTGACCCAATAGGTTTCGATTTCTTTTCGCCCTGCTGGAAGCTCATCAATAATTGATACATCCATTTCTCCAAAAGCTGTAATTGCAAGTGTTCTCGGTATTGGAGTTGCAGTCATAAATAGCACATCTGGATATTCCCCTTTTTCCCGCAGAATACGACGCTGCGCTACACCAAATCGATGCTGTTCATCAGTAATAACTAATCCTAGTCGATGATAAATAACTTCATCTTGAATTAGGGCATGGGTGCCAATTAAAACATCTACTGAACCATTTTCAAGCATTGCAAGTAACTCTTTACGTCGTTTTCCTTTGACACTACTTGTAAGTAAGCCTACTGTTACATCAAATGGTTGTAAGAGTTCTACTAAAGAATTGGCATGCTGTTCTGCTAAAATTTCAGTTGGCACCATTAAGGCACTTTGAAAACCACTTTTTGCTGCAGCATACATGGCAATTGATGCAACAACGGTTTTACCCGAACCAACATCTCCTTGAAGCAAACGGTTCATATGAAAATGGGATAACATGTCTCCGCAGATTTCATTGACAACTCGTTTTTGTGCTTGGGTCAGGGCAAAAGGCAGTGAATCAATGTAATGACGCAAATCTTCTACATCATAGTTAATCGAAATTCCACCTGATTTTTCACGTTCTATTTTCCGGAAAAATTGCATCTTTAATTGAAATAGCAAGAATTCCTCGTAAACCATTCGGCGCCGAGCTTGTTTTAGTTCGTCATTATTTTTTGGAAAGTGTAATACACGAACTGCTTCTAGTCGGTCCATTAATTGATACTTTTCTAGCAGATTGGCTGGGATAACTTCTTCAACCGAGCTGCTATAAGTATCAAATGCCGCACGGGTGTATTTTTGCATTGTTTTGTTTCGCAGTGTCCCTTTTAGCCTATATATTCCTTCTAACTCTTCTTCTTTTTCAGCGACACCCATTTTCACTTTGCTTGCGGTGATTTGCGCCCTGCTTTTATCCCATTTGCCTGAAATTGTGACTGTTTCGCCAACGTTAATTTTATTTTTTAAATAGGGCTGATTAAAAAAATCAATTTTAATAACTTGCCCTTCAGTAGACACACGAAAAGAAAGTTTGGATTTTTTTCGACCGTAGAATGCGACTGTAGCTTCTGTTAGCACTTCTCCTTGAATAGTAATCCGTTCTTCGTGGGCTACAAGTGATAAATCCCGCAACCGGTAGTCCTCATAGCGATAAGGAAAATTCCATAACAAATCATGAACTGTTGATAAACCTAATTCTTTTAATGTTTTAGCTGTTTCTTCGCCAATACCTTTGATTTCAGTTGTTGGAATTCTTTTAAGTTCACTCACTCGTATCTTCTGGCGACAAACCAAATATTTTCCGCTGAATCGCACGTCCAGTCGGTGTAGCCGCCAATCCTCCTTCTGCTGTTTCTCTTAATGATTTTGGCATTTGTAGGCCTACACGGTGCATTGCTTCAATGACTTCATCACAGGGAATGCGACTTTTTATTCCTGCTAATGCCATATCTGCAGAAATTATCGCTTGCGAAGATCCAAGTGCATTTCGTTTCACGCAGGGTACTTCGACAAGTCCTGCTACCGGATCACATACGAGTCCAAGCATATTTTTCATGGTCATTGCCATAGCATGAGCTGATTCTTCTGGAGTGCCTCCTGCAGCTGCTACAATTGCGGCAGATGCCATTGCACTTGCTGAGCCTATTTCTGCCTGACAACCACCTGCTGCCCCACTAATAAAAGCATTATTCGCAACAACATAGCCGAAAGCGCCAGCCGTAAATAAAAAATTAACCATATCTTGTCGTGTCATTTGTAGTCTATCTTTTAAAGAAAATAGCACACCGGGTACGACTCCAGCGCTTCCTGCAGTAGGTGTCGCACAAATTACTCCCATTGAAGCATTTACTTCATTGGTTGCAATAGCTTTAGCAACAGAATCTAGTAAAACTTCCCCAGATAAGAAGTTACCTTTTTTGATATAATCCTGCATTAAAACTGCATCTCCACCAGTTAGGCCAGTAGTTGAAGTTACACCCGCTTCTCCTTCATTGATTGCCTCTTCCATAATATCTAAATTTCGTTCCATTGCAGCAATAATTTCCTCCTGCGGCAAACCCGAAATATTCATTTCACGTTTAATCATTATTTCAGCAATAGTTAGATTCTCGCGTTCAGCAATATCTACTAGTTCTGCAACTGTTCTAAACATAGTCTCTACACACTCACTTTCTTTACCCATTACCAACATACCTGATTTACAACTCAAAATAAAGCCAAATGCACGTTTTTGTCGACGTACATTTGGCTTACACAAATCTGGTGAAAGCCACCGATTTACTTTGGATACGATTAAGCGTATTAAATCATGACACTTGCTACTTGGTAAATCCCAGGTAATTCAGCAATTTTTGTAATTAAATCTTGCTCCACTTGCTGATCTACCTCGATTACCATTAAAGCTTCGTCGCCTTTGATTTTACGTGATACTTTCATCTGCCCAATATTAATTTTATGATCTGCAATGACAGAAGATACTGCAGCAATTGCCCCAAATTTGTCTTGATGTAAAATTAGGATAGCCGGAGAAGTTCCAGTAAATTCTAGTTCAAATTCATTTAAGCGGATAATTTCTACTTTCCCTCCACCAATTGATGCTCCAATTAAAGTCATTTGTTGCATACCATGTTTTAGGACTAATTTGACTGTGTTTGGATGAGGGGGCTCTTCCACTTCTTCAATAAACTGAATGCGCATTCCCCATTCTTCTGCAATTTCAGGTGATTCTTTCATTCGCGGATCATCTGGTTCAAAACCAAGTAGACCTCCAATAAGTGCCACATCTGTTCCGTGACCTTTATATGTTTTGGCAAAAGAACCATATAAATGAATATCTACTTGGGATGGTTGTTCATTAAAAACAGCTCGTGCAATGGCGCCAATCCTGCTAGCTCCAGCAGTATGAGAACTTGACGGACCAATCATCACTGGACCAATAATATCAAACACGCTATTAAATTTCACTAAAATCATCCTTTCTGCTATTCATCTAACGCACTTGGAACTATTCTACTGCGAAGATATATGGATAAACTGGTTGATTTCCCTCATGGATTTCTATTTCTAAATCGGGATATGCTGCTGTTATTTTGTCAGCTAGTTTCTCTGTAGCAGCTAAATCAGTATCTTCACCAAAGATAATAGTTACAATCTCACTGTCGTCATCTAGCAATTTCTCTAATGTTTTGTATGCTGCTTCATCTAATGTTTCACAGCTCACTTTTATTTTACCTTCAACCATACCAATAAAGCTGTCTTTTTTAATTTCGATACCTTCGACTGTTGTATCACGTACTGCGGTTGTTACTTGACCGCTAGCAACTTCTTCTATTGCAGCTTTCATTGCATTAGCGTTGGTCGTAAAATCTTGCTCCGGTTGGAATGTCAGTACTGCAGTTAACCCTTGCGGAATCGTTTTAGTTGGAATGATTTGTACGATGCTTTCACCTAAAAGCTGCGATGCTTGTTCAGCTGCCATTTGGATGTTTTTATTATTTGGAAGTACAAAAACTTGCTCAGCATTTGCTAATTCAATTGCTTTAACAATGTCTTCTGTACTAGGATTCATTGTTTGACCACCAGAAAGGACAACGGAAACTCCCATGCTTTCAAAAAGCTTTTTCATTCCTTCGCCAGCTGAAACCGTTACAATACCATAAGGCGCTTTTTCTTTTGTGACTTCTTTTTCATCACTAATAATTTCGCTATGTTGTTCACGCATATTTTCTACTTTCATTTTGAGCAGGCTGCCGTATTGTTGACCATAGTTCAATACTTCTCCTGGATGTTCAACGTGGACATGAACTTTCACAACTTCATCATCAGCGGCAACTAGTAATGAATCTCCTAGTTCACTTAAATCTTGACGAAATTGTTCTTCATCAAAAGGTTTTAATCCTGGTTTATTTTCATTAATTTTTACAATGATTTCTGTACAATAACCAAAATGAATATCTTCCGTAGACATAAAATCTTGTACGTGACGGTGATGTTCAGCGTTGATTAATTCTCCCATTGATGCCATATAATCTGGTGCTTCAGCCATTTTGCCAGTTAAAACACCATAAAATCCTTCATAAATAATGATTAGACCTTGGCCTCCACTATCAACTACGCCAACTTCTTTTAAAACAGGCAGTAAGTCAGGTGTTTTTGCTAAGGCTACTTTTCCTTGTTTTAAAATGGCTTCCATTACTAATTCGATGTCTTGATGTTCACTAGCAGCTTGTACTCCAGCTTTAGCGGCTTCACGAGCAACTGTTAGAATTGTTCCTTCTACTGGTTTCATAACTGCTTTATAGGCTGTTTCAACCCCTCTTACAAAGGCTGCTGCGAATTCTTCTGCATTGAGCGTTTCTTTATTTTCAATTGCTTTTGAAAAGCCTCGGAAAAGTTGCGATAAAATAACTCCAGAATTCCCTCTTGCACCCATTAACAATCCTTTTGCCAGATTAGCACCAACTGCACTTATTGTTTCTTTGTCATTTTTTGCGACTTCTTCTGCACCGCTTGTCATGGATAAATTCATATTTGTTCCCGTGTCACCATCTGGAACCGGGAAAACGTTTAATGAATCTACAAAATCAGCATTTTTCGCTAAATTCTCTGCTCCAAGCGCTATCATTGCTGCAAATTTCTCTGAGTCTAACTGATATATACTCACTTACATAATCCTCCTTATGATTCCTTGATTACTCGGACACCTTGAACATAAATATTCACTGATTCCACTGTAATACCGAGCGTTTTTTCTAATGTGTATTTCACGCGCTCTTGTACGTTATGAGCTACTTCAGAAATTTTAGTTCCAAAGCTAACAATGATATACATATCGATATGAATACCTGCTTCTTCTTGTCTTACAATAACACCTTTTGTATAGTTTTCTCTTCTAAGTATATCTGTTAAACCATCACGAATCTGATGTCTGCTTGCCATTCCAACTATGCCAAAATTTTCTTCAGCAGCGCCGCCAGCTATCGTTGCAATTACATCACTAGTAATATCAATTTTGCCAAGCTTTGTGTCGATTTCGATTGCCATTCCTTATTCCTCCCTGCGGATTATATTTTCATTCAATTATTTTTATTATTGTTTTGTTTGTCAATTACGTATTCCTTACCTATTTTACTATAATCACAGCGCTTTGGAAAGCATATCACAAATTTGACTGGTGAAAGCTAACTTTATACTGTCAAGTAAAAATTCTTTGCACTATTTTCGCTTATCCTCTTGCAAAGTGTAGTTGTTTATGATAAATTATTCTAGTATATGAAAAACAAATGGATAGATTATATTAAATAAATTATCCGAAGAGCTCTGTAAGGAGGGGTAAACTATGGCTAAAGAATGTGTTATTACAGGCCGCAAATCACGTTCCGGTAACAAACGTTCCCATGCAATGAACTCCAGCAAACGTACTTGGAAAGCTAATTTGCAAAAAGTACGGATTCTGGTTAACGGCAAACCTAAAAAAGTTTGGGTATCTGCTCGTGCGCTTAAATCTGGTAAAGTGGAACGCGTTTAATTGAAGGAGAAATCAAGTGCAGCGACAATCATGTCGGTGCATTTTTTCTTTATCAAAAAAATCCAGACGATAACCGCCTAGATTTTTATTAGTCGTTGCTTTGTGTAAGTAAAATCATACCGCTTGCAAAAGAGAATTCTCCTACTTGACCTATAAATTCGTTACTAGAAAGCGCAGAACCAACAGGATATGTCGCATTTTCAAGTGGATATACAAATCCCTTTAATGTAAGACCTGTAACATCTTTCATCGTTGTAAAAGCTACATATTTTTTATCGGGAAGTTTCTCAATGGTGTAAGTGCCTGGTGTATACATTTTAATAAAGTTATAACAATCAATCATTTCTACAACAGGTACAGCGGTTTGAAAGCGTGGTTTCGTAAGCATCATCAAATTAGCAAGTAAATGATCTAACCGACCACCAGTAGCTCCAAAAATACGTATTTTATCTGGATTTTGCTTCATTGCCCAGCTCAAGCCAATTTCCGTGTCTGTTTCATCTTTTTCTGCGGGAAACTCAAGCACATTTTTAACCTTGATTTTTAAATCGGCTAACTCTTCTTTACTAAGAGAATCAAAATCTCCCATCGCAATGGTTGGTGTAATGCCTCTATCTAATAAACGTTTTGCCCCACGATCAACACCAATCCACTCAATCTCACTATTTGTATATGGTTCTAAATCGGGTAGTTCTGAAGCAGGCCCACCAACCATGATATTTATACTTTTCATTTATGCCCCTCTTCTTTCCTAATAAATAGAGCTGGAACATTTGTTACTAAGTCCCAGCCCCACTTTTATTCTCCTACAACCGCACGTAATTTATCAATTGGACTTTGACGGTTTTTATTTCCGTAAATATAACTGCCAGCGACAAAAACATTTGCTCCAGCATCGCGGCAAAGTTTTGCTGTTTCATGATCTACTCCGCCGTCCACTTCTATTTCAATATCTAATCCTTTTTCGTCGATGATTTTTTTGAAAGTAGCTATTTTTTCTAGAACTTCGGGTATAAATTTTTGACCGCCAAATCCTGGATTTACTGTCATAAATAAAACCATATCTAGTTCATTTAAAACGTGTTGTAAAACATCAATGGGTGTAGCTGGATTAAGAACAGCGCCTGCTTTTACCCCGTAAGAACGAATTAATTGTAGTGTTCGGTGAAGGTGCGTACATGCTTCCACATGGACGGTAATATAATCTGCACCAGCTTTTGCGAATTCAGGAATATACATATCCGGATTTTCAATCATTAAGTGAACGTCAAGTGGTAGTTTTGTTTGTGGTCGAATTGCTTTAACCACAGCAGGACCAAATGTGATGTTAGGAACAAAATGTCCATCCATGACATCAATATGGATATAATCCGCGCCGCAATTTTCTACTTCTTTAATATCTCTTGCAAGATTTGCAAAGTCTGCGCTTAAAATCGAAGGAGCTATTTTTCCCATTTTTAATACCTCGGCTTTCTGTTTTTTAATTCTTGTAAAATTTGGATATAGTGTTGGTAACGAAAATCTGCTATTTCGTTTGCTTCAACGGCTGTTTTCACGGCACAGTTAGGTTCATTGTCGTGTAGGCAACCGCGAAATTTACAACCGCTCCGTCTGTCTTCTATTTCTGGAAAGCAAAATTGTAAGGTTTCTGGTTGTAAGTCATCCCATTCAATGGAGCTAAAACCTGGTGTATCAGCTACAAATCCGTCGCCAATTGGCATAAGTTCCACGTGTCTGGTGGTGTGTTTCCCGCGACCAAGTGAGGTGGAAATTTCGGCTGTTTTTAGGGTTAGGTTACTATTTAAACTATTTAATAAAGTAGATTTCCCAACACCTGATTGTCCTGCTATAACAGCCGTTTTGCCACTAATATAATCTTTTATTGCTTCTTTGTCTGGCTCTTGATTTGTTTCAAAAACTTCGTAACCAATTGTTTCATAAATTTCTTTATAAATAGCAATTTGTTCTTTTTCTGATTCCGTTGCCAAATCCATTTTACTAATGCAAATGACCGGTTGGATATCTTCTTTTTCGATTGCTACAAGGAATCGATCTGCTAAATTTGTAGAAAAGTCTGGCTCTACTGCAGAAAAGACTAAAATCGCGACATCAATATTAGCTACGGGTGGTCTGACGAGAGCATTTTCCCGTGACATTACATTTAAAATATAGCCATCTGTTTTATTTTCTATTTGAAATTCTACATCATCACCAACAAGCGGTGAAATATTTCGCTTTCTAAAATTCCCTCTTGCTCGGCATTGGTATACCGTTCCTTCTGCGTATACATAGTAAAATCCGCTTAATGCTTTGATAATTTGTCCTTCCAGCACATTCCCTCCGTTCTCTTAATTAGTTTGGATATGGAACCGTACCTTCATCGATGACTTTATCGTCACTGATGATTTTATAGCCTCCGCTAGTACCTTCTTCAATTTGGAAAGTGACTTCTATAGACGTGTCTTGGCTAATATCCATTTCACGATAAGCACTAGTCATGCTATGCTCTTTATCTTCAATGTAGATTTGAATATGTTGTGGCTCCGGATTTTCTTCATCTAGCGGTGTATAGCTTATATTAAAAGTTTTAGTTACTTCTTTCACTGCTTTTTCTTTTGGTCCAGCAGAAAGGACGATCTCAATTGTATCTCCTGGATTCATTGTTGTGCCAGAGGATGGTGATTGAGATATAACTTGACCTTTTTCAACTGTATTTGAATTTTCTTCCGTGCTAGATACTTTAAGTCCAAGTGGTGAAGCATAATCTTCCACTGCGGTTTTGGTATAACCACGAAGATCTTTTAATGTAACTGGCTCGGTGCCTTTACTAACGACAAATTTGACATCTGTTGACTTCGCTACAACGTTCGTCCCTGCGGAAGGTGTTTGACTAATGATCATTCCTTCGTCAATTTCTGAACTATAGGCCTCTTCATAAGAAATATTTTTAAACCCTTGCTTTTCTAATAATGTCTTTGTATCATCATAACTTCTGCCAGTGTAATCATCCATCGTGATTTTTTTGGAGCCAATGCTTACAAAAAGATTTATTTTTGTGCCTTTTTCTTTCATTTCACCAGCTTCGGGATCTGTATTAATCACTTTTCCTTCTTCTACAGCATCACTATTTTTTTCGGCCGTTTTCCCAATAACAAAACCATCTTTTTGTAGTAGGGCGATGGCTTGATCTTCTGTTTTACCTTCAACATCTGGTACTGCGATTTCTTCAGGTCCTTTACCAAGTAACCAAAGCAATAAGATAGCGATAATGAATACGATAATGACAGAAAAAACAATCCATGCAATTTTCTTTTTCTTGCTCATTTTTTTCTTTTTCTTTCCTTTTTTATCATCTGGTACTGCTTCTTCGGCTGCAACTTTTCCTTCTGGTACAATGGTTTTATCTAAATTTTGCATTGCTTCTTTTGTAGCAATGATTGGAATTGTTTTTGTATCACCATCATCAGTTGGAAAAACATATTTAGGTTCATTTAATCGTTCTTTATTTAAGCATGTTTGCAAGTCTTTTTCCATTTCTTCTGCATTTTGATAACGTAAGAAAGGATCTTTTGCGGTTGCTTTAATAATAATATTTTCTAGACTTTGGGGGATCTCTGGGTTTTGCGCTCTTGCAGAAGGAATCTCAGCTTGTAAGTGTTTAATTGCGATAGAAACAGCTGATTCTCCATCAAATGGCACTTTCCCAGTAAGTAATTCATATAAAACGATTCCAAGTGAATAAATATCTGATTTTTGTGTCGCCATTCCACCACGAGCTTGTTCTGGTGATAAGTAATGGACAGAGCCGAGTAGAGAATTTGTTTGGGTTATTGATGTTTCAGATAGAGCCATCGCAATCCCAAAATCAGTAATCTTCACGACACCATCATGATCAATTAAGATATTTTGCGGTTTTAAGTCACGGTGAATAATATGGTGTTGATGCGCAACTACGACTGCTGAAACGATTTGAAGCATAATATCGACTGCTTTTTCGTAGCTAATTGGATGATTTTCATGGATGTATTGTTTTAAGTCCATGCCATCTACATGCTCCATAACGATATAATGCAAATCGTTTTCTTCGCCAACATCATAAACACTAACAATATTTGGGTGGACTAAACTTGTAGCAGATTGCGCTTCTCGTTGAAATCGGCGTATAAGATTACTTTCATCTGCTAAATCAATTCGCAAAATCTTAACAGCAACATCGCGATCTAGAATAATATCATGAGCAAGATATACATTGGCCATTCCGCCACCGCCAATGGCATGTAAAATCTTATACCGGTCGTTTAGACGTTTACCAATCATCATGAAGCGTTCCTCCCTTTCTGCTTAAGATTTCGTTCCACTAATAATACCGTAATATTATCCTCTCCCCCATAAGAATTAGCTTTTGTAATAAATACATCTGCTTTTTCTGATAAAGTTCGTTTACTTTTCAATATTTCTTCTATTTCATCTTCTGGTACCATATTAGTTAAACCATCGGAACAAAGCATTAAAGTATCACTTGTTTGAAATGGAACGACAAAAGTATCTACTTCCACTTTACCTTCAACACCAAGCGCACGTAATAAAATGTTTTTCCGAGGATGATTCATCGCATCTTCTTTACTGATTTCACCGGTTTTTAGTAATTCGTGTACTAATGAATGATCTTCAGTTAATTGTCGCATTGTATTGTTTTGCATTAAATATCCGCGGCTATCACCAACATTTGCTATAACTACTTGAGATTGTCCCATAATAGCTGTAACAAGCGTGGTCCCCATACCTTTTAAATCCATTTCACTTTCAGCATAAAGAACAATTTGTTTATTTACTTCTTGAATTGCTTGACTTAACCATGTTTCAATTTCTTCCGCAGTTAAGAGCGTGGTTGTTTTTTTCCATGCATCACTAAGTAAGCGTACAGCCATTTCACTTGCTACATCGCCTGCTCGGTGTCCACCCATTCCATCTGCTACAATTACAATTGGCTGCTTATCTTGATTTTCAAAAACGCCACCGTTATCTTCATTATGATTTCTTATTCTGCCTCTATCCGTTCTAAACTCTGCATGCATTTATACGCACCTCACTATTTTTCAGGACTCACTTTTCTTAAACTGGAAACAAAGAAACCATCGCTTCCAATGTCTGTAGGTAATATTTGAACAAAATCGTCCTTTTTGATATGTGCCAATTTTTCAGGAAGTGCTACTGGTTCAAGCATAAATTCTGGGTGTTTTTCCAAGAAGGCATGCAAGACCGTTTCATTTTCTTCCTTATCAATAGTACATGTACTATAAACTAATATACCATTTTCTTTTACTAATTGGCTAACGTCATCTAAAATTGCTAATTGTATTTCTGCTAGTTTATGGATATCTTTTTCTGTTTTCGTGTATTTAATATCTGGTTTTCTACGAAGGACACCAAAGCCAGAGCAAGGCGCATCTACTAAAATTCGGTCAAAAGTATCTGGTTCAAACATAGTACTTGCTGTTCTTGCATCTAAATGAGCGGTACGAATATTTAAAAGTTGTAATCGTTTTGCTGCCTGATCAATTAATTTTGTTTTCTTTTCATGAATATCAAGGGCATGTACCATTCCTGTACCGTGCATTTTTTCGGCAATATGTGTAGTTTTCCCACCAGGTGCAGCACAGGCATCTAATACAGTTAAATTATCTTCTAGTTGAAGTGCGTAGGCCGCAAGCATGGAGCTTTCATCCTGTATACTACATTTGCCATCTTTGTATGCTTTTGTTTCAGCGACAGAGCCTTTTTCAACAAGTAAGGCTTCTTCGATAAACTTATTCTGCGTAACCGTAATACCTTGATCATTTAATTCTTTCACTAATTGTTCTGTTCGAAGTTCCGTTTGGTTTACGCGAATGCTTTGATGAGGAGCGACAAGAAACGCCATACCAATTGCACGTAGTTGTTCTACCCCATATTGTTTTGCCCAGCGTCTTGCTAACCACACTGGCAAACTTGTTTCTATAGCGATTTTTTCGATAGGATCTTGAATTAAATCTATACTTGGGACACCTTTACGGATAATATTTCTAAGAACGCCATTCACAAATTTAGTTACACCTTGATGACCTAATTCTTTCGCAATATCTCCCGCTTCGTTTAAAATAGCATGTTCAGGTATTTTATCTAAAAAGATTAGTTGATAGACGGACATTCGTAGTAAATTTTTTACCCAATTGTCTGGTTCTTTATTTAAAAATGGTGCTAAATAGTAATCTAATGTGATTTTGCGTTGTGTCGTACCGTATACTAATTCTGTTAAAAGACCTTTATCAAGTGGATTTAGTTTTTGTTTTTTTAGGGCATCATTAATTAATAAATGACTGTAAGATTGATTGTTTTCGATTTTAATAATGAGTTCTAAGGCAATTGCACGAACTGTTTTTTGTTTTTTCATTTACTCACCAAACCTTGTCGTCTTACTTAAATTTCTGCCAGCACCAGCCATGAATGAATGTATATCCATTTTTGGTTTTCCAGCTGGTTGAATCACAGTTGGGACAAGAAGCGTGCCGTCACCTGTTATAATTTTAAGCGCTGTTTTATCTGTAAGGATTGCACCGACTTCTCCGTCCACTTTTGTTTCATCATGTGTAGCTTCCCAAATTTTAAAAGGCTTTCCTTCCAGTGTCGTATAGGCAACCGGCCACGGAGAAAGTCCACGAACTTGATTAAAAATTTCTCGACCAGAACGCTTCCAATCAATTTTTTCTTGTTCTCGAGAAATATTTCGTGCAAAAGTAACTTTGTTTGGATCTTGTGCTATAGCAGTGATCTTTCCTGCTATAAAATCTGGCAAAGTATCCATTAACAATTCTGCACCTAATTGACTTAGCTTATCAAACATTGTTCCTGTATTATCTTCATCAGTTATTGGGATTTCGCGTTGACTAATCATATCTCCTGCATCTAGTTTTTCAACCATATACATAATCGTTACTCCTGTTTCAGTCTTCCCATCCAGCAATGCGTAATGAACTGGTGCACCGCCACGATATTCTGGCAATAAAGAAGCATGGACATTGATTGCGCCGTGTTTTGGAGATTCTAATAACGCATTGGGTAATATTTGTCCGTAAGCAGCCGTTACAAGTAAGTCTGCTTGAAGTCCAATTAATTCATCTAATTCGCTTGAAGTTCGTAATTTTTCTGGTTGGTAGACAGGAATTCCAAGCTCTAGCGCGGTTTTCTTCACAGGTGGTGGTGTCAATACTCGTTTACGTCCAACTGGTCGATCTGGTTGTGTTACTACTGCAATGACATCATAGGCTTTGGCTAATTGTTCTAAAACCGGAACAGAAAATGTCGGCGTCCCCATAAAAATAATTTTTGTCATTCGTCTACTCCTTTTCACATTAATACGTAAGGCTGTACATCAATATTAATCGTTAAACCTTTTTGTTGATCTTTTTGATAGTGAGTTATTAAGGTTTTTAATTCTCTTTTTAAATTTGGTTCTATTTTATATTTAATAATACATTGGTAGCGATATTTATTTTTGATGCGTGTAATAGTACTTGGAACTGGACCGAGAATAATGGCATCTGGTCCTAGTTTTCCACGTAAAAAGTTGGCCATTTCTTGGATAGTTCGAATTGCTTTCATTTCGTTTTCATCACTGACGTTAATCATAGTTAAATAATAAAACGGAGGATATGCACCCATTTTTCTAAGCTGCATTTCATGATGATAAAAGCCAATAAAATCATGCTTTTTGGCAAATTCTATACTGTAGTGTTCTGGATTATAGCTTTGAACGACTACTTCCCCAGTTCTTTCGTGTCTACCTGCTCTTCCGCTTACTTGTGTTAGCAATTGGAAAGTTCGTTCAGATGCTCGGAAATCTGGTAAATAAAGCATCGTATCTGCATTTAAAACTCCTACAAGTGTAATATCTGGAAAATCTAATCCTTTGGCAATCATTTGCGTTCCAAGTAAAATATCTGCTTCATGATTTCGAAAGCTTCGAAGTAATTTTTCGTGAGCTCCTTTTGTTCTTGTAGTATCGACATCCATTCGAATTACGCGAGCTTCTGGAACCAATTTCGTCAAGCTTTCTTCTACTTTTTGAGTACCAGTTCCAAAGTAACGAATATGCTCTCCTTCACAACTTGGACATTTTTGCGGAACGGCTTCTTCATGTCCACAGTAATGACATTTCATCTTATTGCTGGCTTGGTGGTAGGTCTCTGAAATATCACAATTAGGGCATTCTACCACGTAACCACAGTCGCGACACATTACAAATGAAGAATAACCACGACGATTAAGCATCAGTACGGTTTGTTCTTTTTTGGCGATGCGTTCTTTGATTTTTTCTAGTAATTCCGTAGAAAATTCTGTGCGATTTTCTTTTCTTAGCTCTTCTCGCATATCTACTACGCTTACTTCTGGCATTGCCCTATCGTTCACGCGGCTTGGTAATTCTATCAGCGTATATACCCCTTTTTTCGCTCTTGCAAAAGACTCGAGGGATGGTGTAGCGCTTCCTAATACTACTGGGCATTGATATTTATTCGCGCGCCAAATCGCAACATCACGTGCATGATAGCGTGGATTATCTTCTTGTTTATAACTTGCTTCGTGTTCTTCATCAATAATAATAATTCCTAAGTTTTCAAATGGGGCAAAAACAGCTGAACGTGCTCCAACTACCACACGAGCTTCTTTTCGTTCAATTTTACGCCATTCATCATATTTTTCTCCGGAAGAGAGCGCGCTATGAAGGACTGCTACTTCACTTCCAAAACGGCTTTTAAATCGTTCTACCATTTGCGGTGTAAGGGAAATTTCTGGAACTAAAACAATTGCTTCTTTGCCTTCTTTTAGTTTGGCTTCAATTGTTTGCAAGTAGATTTCCGTCTTTCCGCTCCCAGTAACTCCGTGAATTAAAAAAGTTTCTTGCTCGGTAGCGCTACTAATTTTTTCGCATGCAATTTGTTGGTCTGGTAAAAGGGTTAATGCTTCACTTTTTTCAAATTGGTGATTTTCATAAGGATCACGTGAAACGACTTTTTCCGAAATCGTAATAATGCCTTGTTCAGCTAGTTTTTTGATAGTTGCTTCGGATGTTTCTGCTTGTTTTTTTAACTCTGTAGCGGGGATTTCTGTACCTTGAAACATTTGGAAAAATGCTAAAACACGTGACTGCGCTTTGGCCTTCTTAGGCATATCTTCTATTATTTCAGCCAATTGAAGAGGTGTTTTAAGGCAATTAATTACACGCACTTTTTTATTTGTAATTTTATTTTTAACTTGATAAACTACTTCGACACTACCGTCTCTAACCCATTTACCAAGTGGTTTCAGTAAATTCCTTGCTTCGGCTACTTTCCAGTCAAGTGTCTCGTAACCTTCAAATAATTGTTCTAATTCTGTATTTTCCTCATCTAATCGCAGAAAATATTTTTCGTATTTCGCCCGTAGAGCAGCTGGCAGCATTGCTTGGTAGGCTGATACTCGAAAACTAAGTGTATCCTCAGCTAACCAATCGCCTAGTTCCATTAGTTCCTCATTTAATACTGGAATTAAATCCATCACGCCTTCAATACCTTTTAACTTTGGGTTTTCTTCTGTTTCACCAAGTTCGGTAACAAATCCTTGTATTTTACGGTTTCCAAATGGGACACTAACTCGCATTCCTGGTCGGATAAGCTCTTCTAAATCTTCGGGAATAAAATAATCAAATGGACGGTCCACTTGCATGGCTGGAACGTCCACAATCACTTTTGCTATGTTAATCATTGGTTCACTTCCTTAAAAGGTTAGCGGCTTCTTGTATAATATGTTCGGCAACTTTTCTTTTATCTAACAATGGTAAAGCTTCACTTGTCCCATCTTTTCGGTAAAACGTTACGATATTAGTATCCGCAGAAAAGCCTGCACCTGCTTGACTAATATTATTTGCAACGATTAAATCTGCATTTTTAGTAGTTAATTTTTTTTGTGCATTTTCTGGTAAATTTTCTGTTTCTGCGGCAAAACCGATAACGACTTGCTGAGCGGTTTTATTTTGACCAATTTCAAGTAAAATATCTTTCGTCCGTTTCATTTCAATTTGAAAATCTCCGGGTTGTTTTTTTATTTTTTGCTTGGAAAATTTGGCTGGTGTATAGTCAGCAACGGCAGCAGTCATTACAAAAATAGATTGGTTCGCTTGATTTTTTTTCACCGCTTGATACATTTCTTCTGCTGATTCCACATATTCTACTTCTACATGAGGCGGAACTGGTAGTGTTTTGCTTGATGTGACTAATGTAACGTTAGCTCCTTGTCTTGCTGCTACTTCCGCAATCGCAAAACCCATCTTTCCTGTAGAATGATTCGTAAAATAACGCACTGGATCCAATTTTTCTTGTGTTGCACCAGCTGTAATTAGAATATTTTCACCTTGTAGTAAGGATTTATCTTCTTGAAAAAATTCTGCTATTCGCAAAACGATTTTTTCCGGTTCTTCTAAACGACCTCGGCCAACATAACCGCATGCCAAGTAGCCTTCTTCTGGTTCTATAAAACGAACACCATCTTGATAAAGACGATTAATATTTCGAACAACTGCTGGGTGCTGAATCATATGGACGTTCATCGCAGGAGCAACCCAGATTGGTGCTTCTGTTGCAAGAATGGTTGTAGTAACCATATCGTCTGCAATTCCGTTTGCCATTTTGCCAATTAGATTCGCCGTTGCGGGTGCGACAATTACTAAATCGGCCCAATCTGCCAAATCAATATGGGCAACAACGCTTGATTTTTTTTCATCAAAGGTATTTGTATATACATCGTTTTTTGATAATACTTGAAATGAAAGCGGTGGTACAAATTCTTGTGCATGATTTGTCATCATTACTTTCACATTTGCACCAGCTTGTGTTAATTTACTTGTAAGTGCGACTGCTTTATAAACAGCAATGCCACCAGACACTGCGAGTAAGATATTTTTTCCTTGCATATTAAGTCACCTCATTTTTATATAAAAACCATTCACTCTATTATACCTTAAATTAAGGTCTGACAAAACTATCAAGAAGTTCGAATTCCACTTACTTTTACGCACCTTAAGAAAAAAGCCCCGCAACGAAGCGGAGCAGTTAATCTTATTTGTCGTCATTTTGTAAAACTAGTTTTCCAGCATGAATTTCTTCAAGTGCTTTCCCAACAAATTTGTCGGACTGATAGCCTGGAAGTACACCCTTATCATTTTCTAGTTGCATATAGCGTGCACGTTTAGCGGCCACTGTAACTAGCGAGTATTTTGAGTCGATTTTTAACAATAAATTATCAATTGATGGATATAACATCATTGTAATCCCTCCAACATTTTTTTGTAGCGATGAATTACTCGCTCAGTTTTTAAGTGTTCTGTTTCGACGATGCCTTTGATTTTTTGAACAGCTTTGTCAACTACATCATTTACAACAGCGTAATCATACGATGCCATCATTTCGATTTCTTTTTTTGCGGTTTCCATACGTTCTTCCACCACATCCATTGATTCTGTTCCCCGACCAATAATCCGGTTTTTTAATTCGGATAAGTCTGGCGGTGTTAAGAAAATGAAAATCCCTTCTGGCATCGCTTTTCGAACTTGCATAGCTCCTTGCACTTCAATTTCGAGAAAAATATCTATTCCTGCTTGTAACTTTTCCTCGACATATTCAAGCGGAGTGCCGTAATAATTACCGACATACTCTGCATATTCTAACATTTTTCCGTCTGAAATAGCTTGTTCGAACACTTCCCGTGAACGAAAATAATAATCGACCCCGTCTTGTTCGCCTTCACGAGGAAGACGTGTTGTCATCGAGATGGAGTAATCAAAACTTGTTTCTGGGTCTTTAAAAACAGCTTCCCGAACAGTTCCTTTACCCACTCCAGATGGACCTGATAGCACAATTAACAGACCTCTTTCTGTCATTCTTTCCCCTCCTCGATATTATTCCACATTTTGCACTTGTTCGCGAATTTTTTCTAGCGTTGTTTTCATTTCCACAACTTGCTCGGTAATTCGGAGTGAACTAGCTTTGGATCCTATAGTATTAATTTCACGGTTCATTTCCTGGATAAGAAAATCTAATTTCCGACCTATTGGCTCGTCCAATAAAATAATACCATAAAACTGTTTCAAATGACTCTTAGTTCGTTCTACTTCTTCATTGATATCTGCTTTTTCTACTAAAAGAGCTACCTCTGTAAGAACTATATTTTGATCAAAATTTTCGCCAACAATAGATTGAAGGCGGTTTTCGATTTTTTCTTGGTAGTATTTTTCTAAAGCGGGAATTTCGTCCTGAATGATGTTTAGACTGTTTTCAAGCGTCGCAAGGTGTTGTTTGAAGTAAAGCAGCAATTCCGCACCTTCCATACTTCTCATCTCATCTAATCGCTTAGTTGCACGTGTGAGCGTTTCTAAGACTATGCCTTCTAATTCACTACTTGCTTCTGGTGCTTCTTCAATGGAAAGAAATGCTTGCTCATGTAGTAAATCACTCATTTTAGGTAAATCTGCTAGTTCGTATCTAGTACTTGCTTGTTTAATAAAACGGTAATAGCTATCTGCAAGGTCCCAATCAATATGTAATTCACGTTTCGCAAGTTCTTCTCCGGTAATGGAAAAGAAACATTCTATTCGACCGCGTTTTATTTGCTTATTAACTATTTTTTTTAGTTTTCCTTCTAAGTAGGCAAGTTGTTTTGGCATCCGAAAAAGATATTCGGAATAGCGATGGTTGACTGCTTTTAATTCAATGGTTACTTTGAACGCCTCTGATTCTTTCGTTGCACGTCCAAATCCCGTCATGCTTTTCACCATTTGGCAAGACACCTCTCATTACTTCAAGTCCTTCATCAGTTCACTTGAAATTTGTTCTGACTTCTTATTATACCAAAGCTACTTCATGCATACAATACATTTTCGGAATGTATGTTAAAATAGATAATAACTAACTCACAAAGGAATGATTAACTAATGGCGTTTGATGCAATGTTTTTAAAAGCAATGACCGAAGAACTTGTTGAACACGGTGAAAGTGGACGTATTATGAAAATTCACCAACCGTTTTCGCATGAACTTGTTTTATATATTCGAAAAAACCGTGAAAATAAACGTTTACTAATTTCTTCACATCCCAGTTACGCAAGAATTCAGTGGACGGATGATATTCCAGAAAACCCTGCCACACCACCTATGTTTTGCATGTTGCTTAGAAAGTATTTAGAAGGGGCAATTATTGAATCAATTACGCAACTTCCAGGGGAACGAATTTTGCAATTTAGTATTCGTGGCAAAGATGACATTGGCGAAAATCGATTTTGTGATTTATTTGTCGAAATTATGGGACGTCATAGTAATATCACGCTTGTTGATCGCGCCAAAAATGTGATTGTTGATTGCATTAAACATATTTCTCCTGCACAAAATAGTTATCGAACCCTACTTCCAGGAGCGACTTATATTTTACCGCCAACAACCGATAAATTAAATCCATTCGAGGTTACTTCCGAGCAAATTTTAAATCGTCTTGATTTTCCGGCAGGGCGAATCGATAAACAGCTTGTCCAAAATTTTGCAGGATTTAGTCCTTTGCTTGCCCGTGAAATTGTTTTTCGTGCAGGAAATTTAACAGCTGACTCGCTTGTTTCTGCCTTTTATGAAGTGATTAAACTCGTAAATGAACATTTAGGAAGAGCTGCTATTCCTAACAAATGGCATATTCAAAATAAGGAAGATTACTATTTTTTCCCGCTTCGACATGTGGATGCAGACCTTACTGAATTCGCTCAGTTAAGCACGTTGCTAGATAATTTTTATATTGGAAAAGCTCGACGTGATCGTGTGCATCAATTCGCCCATGATTTGGAAAAACTATTATCTAATGAACTGGCTAGAAGTAGACTCAAAATCGAAAAATTAGAAAATACCTTACTTGAAACAGAAAAAGCTGATATTTACCGCATCCAAGGCGAACTTTTAACAGCCAATCTGCATTTAATGGAACGTGGTATGGAAGAAATCTCTGTAGAAAATTTTTATGATGATATGAAAAAAATAACGATTTCGCTTAATTCACGGAAAACGCCGTCTGCCAATGCACAAAGTTATTTCAGTCGCTATCAAAAATTGCGAAATGCTGTCGAAGTTGTAAAAGAGCAAATTTTGCTGACTAAAGAGGAAATCACTTATCTAGAGTCAGTCGAATCACAGCTGGAAACGTCTGGTCCGCAAGATGTGGAAGAAATTCGTCAAGAACTTGCTGAACAAGGCTACCTTCGTTATAAACAGAAAAAAGGGAATCGCAAAAAAGTCACCTTGCCAACACCCGAAAAATATACTTCTTCAACTGGATTATCGATTTTAGTTGGAAAAAATAATAAGCAAAATGATTATTTAACGAATAAAATAGCACGAAATAATGATCTTTGGTTCCATGTGAAGGATTTACCTGGTTCACATGTTGTAATTCAATCAAATAATCCTGACGAAACCTCGATTACAGAAGCTGCGATGATTGCCGCCTATTATTCCAAAGCGAGACTATCAGCAACAGTCCCGGTCGATGGAACACTAGTTAAATATGTAAAAAAACCAAATGGTGCAAAACCAGGTTATGTGATTTACGATAACCAAACAACTTATTTTGTAACACCTGATGAAAAATTGGTTTTATCTTTAAAAAATTAATTATCTAAAAAACAGATACCTTAAGTTACATGGTATCTGTTTTTATGTTAATAAGACTCTACATTACTACTTCATTGCAGCCTTCAAATATAGCGGATTGTTATCTTTTTTTAACACAACCGTACAACTCGCCTAGTTCCACTATTGTCCATTATGGAAAAAAACATGTAACTTTACAAAATTAAAATACCGTTTTTTCTTACGTTCTTTAGGGTAAATATACTATTGACTTTACTTTGAACTAGGGAGGATGATAGTGATATGAAAATTTTATTAATTGGTGCTTCTGGTACGCTTGGTTCTGCGGTGAAAGAACGCTTGGAGAAAAAAGCTGATGTGATAACTGCTGGAAGACACAGTGGTGATGTAACGGTTGATATTACAAGTGTCGATAGTATTAAAAACATGTATACGCAAGTTGGTAAAGTGGATGCGATTGTTTCTGCGACTGGTAGCGCCACTTTTTCCCCATTAACTGAATTAACACCTGAAAAAAATGCGGTAACAATTAGTAGTAAATTAGGTGGTCAAATTAATTTGGTTTTACTTGGAATTGACTCGCTAAATGATAATGGTAGTTTTACTTTAACAACAGGAATTATGATGGAAGATCCCATTGTTCAAGGAGCTTCGGCTGCGATGGCAAATGGTGCGGTTACTGCTTTTGCTAAATCTGCCGCGATTGAAATGCCACGTGGAATTCGTATTAATACGGTAAGTCCAAATGTACTAGAAGAATCTTGGGAGAGACTGGAACCTTTTTTCCATGGTTTTGAGCCAGTTCCAGCAAAACGAGTTGCTCGTGCTTTTGAGAAAAGTGTTTTTGGAGCACAAACAGGTGAAAGTTACCGGATTTATTAATACAAAAAGGGAAACACGATAATTTCATGTTTCCCTTTGTTTTATTTACCCCAAGTTTCTGGATTTTGTTTCCATTCTTTTAGGGTTTGCATATCTTCTTTAGATACATAGTTTTTTGTAAGCGCGACTTCAATTAATTCATCATAATTCGTAAGCGTAACTAGTTTTGTATCCGCTTCTGCCAGTAATTTCTTGCCTTTGTCTAATCCATATGTAAAGATGGCTGCAATCCCAAGCACTTCTGTTCCTGCTTCTTCTAGCGCTTCGACTGCTTTTAGTGAGCTGCCTCCTGTAGAAATTAAATCTTCAATTACTACGACTTTTTGCCCTTTTGCAATCGGTCCTTCAATTTGGTTGCCTTTGCCGTGTTCTTTCGCTTTAGAACGAACATAGACCATTGGTAAATCTAACAAATCACTAACCCAAGCAGCATGAGGAATTCCAGCTGTTGCAGTTCCAGCGATTACATCTACATCCCCAAAATTTTCTTTTATTTTTTCTGCAAGAGCTGCCGCAATAAACTGACGAACTTTTGGGAAACCAAGTGTTAGACGGTTATCGCAATAAATCGGTGACTTAATTCCTGATGCCCAAGTAAATGGATCATTTGGTTTTAAAAATACTGCCTTTATTTCTAATAATTGTTCTGCTACTTGCTTTTCTGAACTCATGCATTCCACTCCTTTAATACTTGATTATATGCGGCTACTGGGTTCGCTGCTCGAGTAATCGAACGACCAACAACGATATGAGAAGAACCAATTAAACGCGCTTTTTCAGGGGTTACCACACGGATTTGATCATCTGCTGCATCACTTGCAAGTCGAATTCCTGGTGTAACACGCAAAAAGTCTGCACCATTTCTTAATTTGATTTCTTCTGCTTCAAGCGCCGAGCAAACAACTCCATCTAAGCCGGCTTGTTTCGTTATGTCACTGTAATGAATGACTGATTCTAGCAAACTTGCCTTTATTAATTGTTCCGCATGCATATCTGCTTCACTTGTGCTTGTAAGTTGGGTCACAGCAATCAGTAATGGACGTTTACCACTTTTGGTACCCATTTCTAGTCCTTCACGTGCAGCTTCCATCATTTTTTTCCCACCTGCCGCATGAACATTGACCATATCTACTCCTATTTCCGCCAAAGAAGTCATCGCACTTTTGACAGTGTTAGGAATATCGTGGAGCTTTAAATCTAGAAAAATTTGGTGATTTTGTTGTTTGATTTTTTCAACAATCGCCGGACCATTACCATAAAAAAGTTCCATTCCCACTTTTACTGATAAAGATTCTCCGGAAAATTTAGCTAAAAAGTCATCTACTTCTTGGGTTGTTTGAAAATCCAGTGCGATAATTGGTTTATTCATTGATTTTCTCGCTCCTTTTTGAGTTGTTTTAAAGAAGAAATGTTCAGTTCGTCCATACGCTTGGGTAATTCAGTAATTAATTTTGGACAAATAAATGGGTCTGTAAAATTCATTGTTCCAACGGCTACTGCATCTGCTCCTGCAATCAAGAATTCTAATACATCATCTACCGTTTGCACCCCGCCCATCCCAATAATTGGAATATTACTTACCGCTCGTACTTGGTGGATCATTCGTATCGCTACTGGTTTTATCGCTGGACCAGAAAGCCCGCCGGTTCCATTGGCAATGATTGGTTTTCTTGTTTTTAAATCAATTCTCATGCCAAGTAAGGTGTTTATCATCGTTAGGCCATCCGCACCAGCTGCTTCAATTGCTTGGGCGATGGAAACAATATCTGCCACATTTGGAGATAATTTAACATAAACTGGAACACTCGCTACCGCTTTAACTGCTTTGGTTAAACGATGGGCTACTTCAGGATCTGTTCCAAATGCAATCCCACCGTGCTTTACATTGGGACAGGAAATATTTAATTCAATTGCCTTAACCGCTTTGGATTCGCCAATTCGTGCACAAACCTGAACGTAATCTTCTTCTGTTGCCCCTGCGACATTGGCAATAATTGGTGTATCAAATTGCTCTAAAAATGGTAATTCATGAGCTAAAACGTGTTCTAAACCAGGATTTTGCAAGCCGATTGCATTTAACATCCCACTAGCTGTTTCTGCTACTCGAGGGGTTAAATTCCCTTGTCTTGGCTCTGGTGTAACTGCTTTTGCCATAATGGCTCCTAGTTCGTTTAAATCATAATAGTTACTGTATTCTTGTCCAAAGCCAAAGCAACCTGAAGCAGGCATAATCGGATTTTTCAGGGATAAACCAGGGATTTCTACAGCTAATCGATTCATAATGTCACCTCATCCGCACGAAATACTGGGCCATCCACACATACTTTAAATTGTTCCTCTGCTACTTTTGCTTTGGAACAAACACAAGCATAACACGCACCAATCCCACAAGCCATTCGTTCTTCTAAAGAAAGATAGGTTTTCGTTTCTGGAAAACTGGCTTTTACTGCTTGCAACATTGCTTTTGGTCCGCAGCTAAAAATTACATCTGGTTCTGCCTTGAATTTTTTGGTAATATCTGTGACAAAGCCTTGTGTTCCGGCTGTTCCGTCCACGGTCGCAATATGCACTTTTCCGTATTCCAACATTTCCTTTTGATAAAAACAGTCTTTCGCAGATTGGAACCCGTTTACAAACGTTACTTGTATGCCTTTTTCAGCTAATTCTTTCCCAAGTTGATACATTGGAGGAACGCCGATGCCACCCCCAATTAAAAGGGCTGTTTTTGCAGTTGGAGCCGCATTAATGTCAAATCCTTTACCAAGGGGACCTAAAACATCAACTGTATCTCCTTCAACTAATTCGCTAAAATCTCTCGTCCCGTCACCTTCCACTCGGTATAACAGAATGCAGGTTTTTGCTGTTTTATCGTATGAACAAATACTAATTGGTCGTCTCATAAGCAAATCAGTACGACTTGGCTTAAGCATTAAAAACTGACCTGGTGACATATCTGCCACACATTCTCCTGTTAAAATTAATTCATATACCTTATCGGCAATTTCTGTTTGCTGAATGACTTTCATTTCCGTCTGTAACACGGTTCCACCCCGTTTCTTCTATATTAAATATATGCTTTTGGTTGTTTTACGACACTTGTATTCATCGCTTCAAGTTCAAAAGAGCGTGATTCTAGTACACGTAAGATTGCTTCTGCGGTATCTAGCGAAGTACAAACTGGAATCCCATTTTCAACGGAC
The DNA here is from genome assembly GCF_014322765.1 of Listeria immobilis. GTDB lineage: Bacteria > Bacillota > Bacilli > Lactobacillales > Listeriaceae > Listeria > Listeria immobilis. The sequence goes on from NZ_JAASTZ010000003.1 coordinate 38,589, forward strand.
TCACGGCGAATTTGGAAACCATCTCGCTCAGGACGTTTACCTGTTGTTAAAGTGTTCACTACAAGTGTTACCTGACCACTACGAATGTAATCAATGAGCGTCTCTTGATTTTCACCGATTTTTTTCACTTGTGAAACTGGGATCTTCGCTTCATCCAAAGTGCTTGCAGTTCCTTTAGTTGCCATGATTGTAAAGCCAATTTGGTTAAAGCGTTTTGCCAACTCTACTGCTTCTTCTTTATCACGATCAGCTACTGTTAAAAGCACTGTTCCATAATCATGCATGGTTGTTCCGCTTGCAACAAAACCTTTATAAAGAGCTTTTTCCAGTGTGACATCTTTCCCCATAACTTCCCCTGTTGATTTCATTTCAGGTCCTAATGAAGTATCTACACTACGTAGTTTCGCAAAAGAAAACACGGGTACTTTCACGAAAATTTCTTGTTTTTCTGGTGCAAGCCCTGGTGTGTATCCAAGCTCGGTTAGTTTTTCTCCAAGAATGACTTTAGTTGCCACATTAGCCATTGGAATTTCAGTAATTTTACTTAAAAATGGCGCGGTTCGGCTGGAACGTGGATTCACTTCGATAACGAAAACCTCTTCACCGTCCACCACATATTGGATATTAAGCATCCCGATAATATTTAATCCGGTGGCAAGTCTAGTCGTATAATCAACAATTGTGTTTTTCACATTTTCACTAAGACGTTGCGCTGGATAAACAGCAATGGAGTCTCCTGAATGGACGCCTGCACGTTCAATATGTTCCATAATTCCAGGGATAAGAACGTTTTCTCCATCACTAATGGCATCCACTTCTACTTCTTGTCCGCTAACATAACGATCTACTAAAACTGGGTGTTTAGGATTTACTTTTACAGCGTTTGTCATATAATGTTTCAATGCTTCTTCTGATTCCACGATTTCCATTGCTCGACCGCCAAGTACATAAGATGGACGAACTAGCACTGGGTAACCGATATTTGTTGCTACTTTAATTGCTTCCTCTACAGAAGTGGCTGTTTTCCCAGCTGGTTGCGGGATTTGTAAAATTTCTAGTGCTTTTTCAAAAGCATCTCGGTTTTCGGCACGATCTGTATCTTCTAAGCTTGTTCCCAGAATTTTTACGCCACGTTTGGATAATCCGTCTGCTAAATTAATGGCAGTTTGACCACCGAATTGAACGACAACGCCAATTGGTTGTTCGATTTCAATCACGTGCATAACATCTTCAAGTGTTAATGGTTCAAAATAAAGCTTATCAGAAATACTAAAGTCTGTTGAAACCGTTTCTGGGTTATTATTAATGATAATTGCTTCATAACCAGCTTGTTGAATTGCCCATACTGAATGCACTGTTGCATAGTCGAATTCAACCCCTTGCCCAATTCGGATTGGACCTGATCCAAGCACAATGACACTTTCTTTGGCAGAGCGTGTAGACTCATTCTCTTCTTCATAAGTACTATAAAAATATGGTGTAGTTGATTCAAATTCTGCTGCACAAGTATCAACCATTTTATAAACAGGGAAAATATTTTGTTTTTTACGAATGTCATAAATTTCTTGTTCAGATATGTTCCAACAAGTCGCTAAGTATGCATCAGAAAATCCTGCTCGTTTGGCTTCTGTTAACACTTCTAAATTGTTTGGATTTTCTTTAATACGTGTTTCTAATTCAATTGTCTTGCTTAATTTATAAAGGAAGAATAAATCAATTTTTGTCTTTTCATGGAGTTGTTCGATTGTTTGCCCACGACGAAGTGCTGCTGCTAAGAAAAACAGACGGTCATCTTCTGGGAAACAAATTTTACGTTCCAATGTTTCGGCATCCGCATTCTCTGCTTCTTCTAATAAAAGGTGATTAGCGCCAACTTCTAACGAGCGAACAGCTTTTAAAAGTGCTTCTTCCCATGAGCGACCAATTGCCATTACTTCCCCAGTTGCTTTCATTTGTGTTCCTAAACGACGATCTGCTTGTTCAAATTTATCAAAAGCAAACCGTGGAATCTTAGCAACCACATAATCAAGTGCAGGTTCAAAATGAGCGAAAGTAGTTCCTGTTACAGGGTTTTTCACTTCATCAAGCGTTAATCCAACCGCAATTTTCGCGGCTAGTTTGGCAATTGGATAACCTGTTGCTTTCGATGCTAGAGCAGATGAACGGCTCACACGTGGATTTACTTCAATAACATAGTAATTGTAGCTATCAGGATCGAGCGCAAGTTGTACATTACAACCACCTTCAATTTCTAAAGCACGGATAATTTTTAGTGATACATCGCGAAGTAGTTGGTATTCACGATCAGCTAAGGTTTGACTAGGTGCCACAACAATAGAATCACCAGTGTGGATGCCTACTGGATCAATATTTTCCATGTTACAAACAACCATCGCATTATTATTTGCATCTCGCATCACTTCATATTCCACTTCTTTAAAACCAGCAATACTTTTTTCAAGTAAACATTGCGTCACTGGACTGAGTTTTAAACCACTCGTTACTGTTTCAATTAGTTCTTGTTCATTATGGCAAATCCCACCGCCAGAACCACCAAGCGTATATGCTGGACGAACAATTACTGGATAACCAATTCTTTCTACAAAATTATAAGCTTCGTCCAAATTATGGATAATATCACTTTCTGGTACAGGTTCTCCTAGTTCATTCATTAAATCACGAAATGCTTCCCGGTCTTCTGCTTTTTTAATAGCTGTTAAATCTGTTCCAAGTACTTCAACATTACATTCTGCCAAAATTCCAGCTTCAGAAAGCTCCATTGCCATATTCAATCCTGTTTGTCCACCAAGTGTTGGTAATATTGCATCTGGACGTTCTTTACGAATAATACGTGATACAAAGTCAAGCGTAATTGGCTCGATATAGACTTTATCAGCCATTTCTGCATCGGTCATAATAGTTGCCGGATTAGAGTTAACTAATACCACTCGGTAACCTTCTTCTCTTAAACTTAAACAAGCTTGCGTTCCAGCGTAATCAAATTCGGCAGCTTGACCAATTACAATTGGACCAGAACCGATAACTAAAATCGTTTTTATATCGTCACGTCTAGGCATGTAGTTCACCCTCCTCTTTTACATTCATCATTTCCATAAATTCATCAAACAAATAATTAACATCACTTGGTCCTGGATTTGCTTCTGGATGGTATTGCACTGTATATGCTTGGAATTCTTTATGAGCAAGCCCTTCCACAGTGTCATCATTTATTTCAATATGTGTTATTTTCAAATCAGTATCTAGTAGAGAGTCCTTGTCGACCGCGTAACCATGATTTTGAGCTGTAAAATCAACCCGTCCTGTTGCTAGTTCTTTTACTGGGTGATTTGCGCCGCGATGACCAAATTTCAGTTTAAAAGTATCCGCGCCATTCGCTAGGGCAAATAATTGATGTCCTAAGCAAATTCCAAACAGTGGTAACTTACCTTGAATCCCGCGAATCATTTCTAGCGCTTCCGGAACATCTTTCGGGTCTCCTGGTCCGTTTGAAAGCATCACGCCATCTGGATGCATGGATAAAATTTCTTCTGCCGTCGTATTATAAGGAACTACTGTCACATAACAATTACGTTTATTTAACTCTCGTAAAATCGAACTTTTCACGCCATAATCTACTAATACAACCCGTTTGCCATCTCCAGGGCTTGCGAACGCTTTTGCAGAGGAAACTTCATGTACTTGATCAATTGGTAAGCGCACCGAGCGTAAATGATGTAGTAATTCTTCTTTATTAGCTGTTTCAGCAGCTAGAATTCCTTTTAGAGTGCCTTCTTTACGAATCAATTTGGTTAACTTACGCGTATCAATTCCAGCAATTCCCGGAATACCTTTTTCTTTCAAAAATTCATTTAAAGTAAGTTGGTTGCGCCAGTTGGATGGATATTCAGCTGCTTCTCTAACTACAACGCCTTTCACTGCTGGATTAATCGATTCAAAATCATCGCGGTTCACGCCATAATTTCCAACGAGTGGATAGGTAAATGTAATAATTTGACCATAATAAGAAGGGTCGGTGATTGTTTCTTGATAACCTGTCATTCCTGTATTGAACACCACTTCACCGATTGTTTCTTTTTCACTACCAATCGCATCACCAATAAAGTAATTGCCATCTTCTAGCATTAAAATCCGCTTTTTCATTTTATTTCCCCCTCATTATAAACCAATTTTCCTTCTGCAAAAGTTGCTACCGGCCAGCCAAAACAAGTTTCTCCTGTAAATGGTGTATTTCGACCTTTTGAATAAAATGTTGTTGGATCAATTTTGCTTTCTTTTTCTAAGTCAAGGACAACAATATCTGCTACTGCGCCTTCTTCTAATTTGCCATAAGGAAGTTCAAAACACTCCGCAGGTTTCACGGTCATCCAGTCAATCAACTGTTTTAATGTCCATTCCTTTGTTTTTACAAAATGAGTATAAAGCAATGGGAAAGCTGTCTCTAAACCAACAATGCCAAATGCTGCTTTCTCCATTGGTACATTTTTCTCTTCTGCTGCATGTGGTGCGTGGTCTGTAGCAATAAAATCAATCGTTCCATCTAGTAAACCGGCTAACAGCGCCGCACGATCTTCCTTACTTCTTAGTGGTGGATTCATTTTCCAATTTCCATCATTACCTGGAATATCTTCTTCATCCAAAATTAAGTGATGCGGTGAAACTTCTGCGGTTACGCGAATTCCAGCTCGTTTAGCATCTCGAACAACACGAACAGATTCTTTAGTAGAAATATGGCAGACATGGTAATGACAACCAGCTGCTTCTGCAAGTAACACATCCCGAGCAATTTGAACGGATTCAGCAATATTTGGTATTCCCTTTAGGCCTTCTTTTTTAGCAAAAGCACCATCATGTACAACACCACCATAAATAAGCGAATTATCTTCACAGTGTGCCACAATCGCTTTATCCAGTTTTGCAGCTTGCTTCATTGCTTCATACATTGTACCAGCAAGTTGTACACCAACACCGTCATCTGTAAAAGCAAAGGCTCCCGCTTGTGTTAAAGCTTCCATATCAACTAATTCATCTGTTCCAAGACTTGTTGTAATCGAAGCGTAAGGTAAAACACGAACTTTAGCTGTTTCTTGGATTAATGCTTGTAAACTTTCCATTCTTGCTTTGGAATCAGGGACAGGTTTCGTATTTGGCATGGAACAAATAGTTGTATAACCACCACGTGCGGCCGCTTCTGTTCCAGTCAAAATGGTTTCTTTATGTTCTCCGCCTGGTTCACGAAGATGTACATGAACATCGATAAAGCCTGGTGCAATTACTTTTTCAGATGCATCAAATACTTCTCCACTAGTTACATCAATTGAATCAGCAATTAAGTTCACTTTTCCATTTTGAATCAATATATCTTTACTTTCTAGTTCGCCTGCTTCATTTAGAATTTGTCCATTTTTTAATACGTACATGATTTCGCCCTCATTTCCTGTTCTTTTAAAATCGATTCTAATATCGCCATTCTTATAAAAACGCCATTTGTCATTTGCGTAACAATGCGTGATTTTTCGCATTCCACTAAGCTATCTGCAATTTCGACGTCACGGTTTACAGGACTTGGATGCATAATAATCGCATTTGTTTTTAATTTTTCAGCCCGTTCCGTTGTTAGTCCAAATTTAGTATGATAACTTTCTTTTGTAAATTGTTCTGTTCCACTATGTCGCTCATGCTGTACCCTTAAAAGCATCATAACATCTACTTTTTCAACGATTTCATCTACTGGTAAGTAAGTTCCAAATTTTAAGTAGCTTTCATCAAACCATTCTCTTGGTCCTGAAAAGAATAGCTCTGCACCAAGACGTTTTAAAACTTTCATATTGGAGTTGGCTACTCTACTATGTCGAATATCTCCAGCAATCGCGACTTTCAACCCTTGAAAAGTCCCAAACTGTTCTTTAATCGTGAATAAATCAAGTAAAGACTGACTAGGATGTTCACCACAGCCATCTCCACCATTTACAAGCGCGATATCTAAATTCCTAAGTCCTTCATAGTAATTTTCTTCTGAATGTCGAATAACTGCCACATTCACGCCAACCGCCTGCATCGTAAGAAGTGTATCGTATAATGTTTCTCCTTTAGTCATGCTAGAACTTGCTGCATCGAAGGAAATCACTTCCATACCTAGTTTTTTCTCCGCTACTTCAAAACTAGTAAGCGTTCTTGTGCTCGGTTCAAAAAACATATTAACTGCAAAGGCTTGTTCATTAAAAGTTGCTTTTTTTCCTTGTTTAAACAGTGCCGCCTGTTCTAATAACTGCTCGATTTCAGCGATAGATAAAGCTTCCATTGATACTAAATTTTTCATCCTTGAGCGCCACCTTTTCCGTTTCTTTTTATACAAAAACCTCTGAATCGTACTTTCTGCAGAGGTTTTTTGTTAAGTGTGAGTTATGCTGATTTATGTTTGGCTGGTAAAACTAGATTTAAGATAATCCCAATTACTGCTGCAAGAGCCATACCAGAAAGCTCAAAAGTTCCAGCTTTAATGAATAAACCACCAATTCCAACAACAAGCACAACCGAAGCAATAATCATATTTCGATTGATACTTAAATCAATTTGGTTTTCAATCATCATTCGAAGCCCACTTGTTGCAATAACTCCGAAAAGTAGCAGAGAAATTCCACCTAGAACTGCTGATGGAACAGAAGTAATTACGGCATTAATGTAGCCAATAAAGCCAAACAGGATGGCGAATACTGCCGCTCCCCCGATAACAAACACACTATATACTTTTGTAATTGCCAAGACACCAATGTTTTCGCCGTAAGTAGTTACTGGTGGTCCGCCGACTAGCGATGCGATAATCGAAGCAGTACCATCCCCAAGAAGCGAACGGTGAAGTCCTGGATCTTTAAAGAAATTTTTATTTGTAATTCTGTTTAGTAATAATTGATGTCCCATATGTTCAGCCATTGTGACAAAAGCAAGTGGCGCCATACTTAGAACAACCGAAATCGTAACAACTGGATCAACATTCACAAATGGAATAGTGAAATCGGGAATTTGGAAGAAGGAAGCATTTTTAATTAATGTATAGTCGACCATTCCAAAAGCCATACTTGCTAAGTAACCCACTGTAAAACCGAAAAGAATTGGAATCAAGCCCATAAAACCTTTGAAAAACATCATAGCAATAATCGTTGCAAGTAACGTGATTAACGCAACTCCAAGTGTTTTTAAATCATAAGTCCCATTGTTTGTGCCCATTGCCATCGCTGCGGCACTTGGAGCAAGTGATAAACCGATAACCATAATAACTGGTCCAACTACAATTGGCGGTAACACTTTATGAATCCAGTCAACCCCTGCGTAATAAACAATTAGCGAAACAATCGCATAAACTACTCCGACTGAAAAGGTTCCAACCATTACCGCACCAGGACCTCCACCGGATTTTGCTGCCAAAAGAGCAGTAATTGGTGCAATAAACGCAAACGAGGAGCCAAGATATGCAGGAATCTTCCCACGAGTAATTACTAAATATGCAAGCGTCCCGAGTCCGCTAGATACAAGCGCAACTCCTGGACTTAAACCTGTCACACTTGGTACAAAAATAGTGGAACCAAACATGGTAAACAGATGTTGAATACTAAGGATAATCCATTTATTTAGACTTGGTTTTTCATGGATGTCAAGAACTGGTTTTGTTGTATTTTCGATTGTTTCTGTCATTTTTCCCCTCTCTTCTCATAAAAAATACCCCTTGTCTGCAATGGACAAAGAGTATAGAATAATCCCCTATAGAAATTAATCACTCTTTGTCAGCCTCACAGGACTGCTTTTAAAAAAGTGTTACATTTATTCGTTTTTGTTAATAATTACTGCATCTTCTGCATGATCTACATCCGTTAGCCGAACTTCCACTCGTTCATTCCCAGACGTTGGTATATTTTTCCCAACATAATCTGCTCTGATTGGCAGTTCTCTATGACCACGATCTGCAAGAACAGCTAAATGAATTTGTGCTGGTCTACCCACATCCATTAGCGCGTCCATTGCGGCACGCACTGTTCGACCGGTATAAAGCACATCATCGACAAGTACTACTTTCTTTCCATTGATATCAAAAGGAATATTCGTACCATGGACAGCGGGTTCTCGAGTGGCATCATCTTTGAAAGATAAATCATCTCGGTAAAGGGTAATATCAATATCGCCAACTGGAATATCTATTCCCTCGATTTCAAGAATACGTGTATGAAGTCTTTGCGCTAAATAAATACCTCGTGTTTTAATGCCAACAAGAGCTAAATTTTGAGTACCTTTATTTCGCTCAATAATTTCGTAACTTACACGAGTAAGCGCGCGTTTGATTGCTGCTTCATCCATGACAACTACTTGTTTTTGCATCCGAAATCGCTCCTTTTGTGCAAAAAAATAACCCTCTGCCAGTATAAGCAAGGGAACGTGTACGAGTATATAAATATCCCGTCAATTATCGTCACCTTCTTAGCCTCTCTGGACTATGTTAAAGGACTTTATTTCATTAAACTAATCTTACCTGATTGAACTTTCATTGTCAATAAAAAAATCCAAACTATGTTATACTAATAATATTAAAATAAAGGAGGCCAAACTTATGGCTACATCTAAAGCAAAAAAACAGCGCCAAAAATTAGTCCGCGATGGCCATTTAAATCCAGAAATCAAAAGAAGCCCTTTTGCGCTAATTGATTTAAGCTCCAAACAAACAAAAACAAAAAAAGGGTATCTTTATAGTAAGAAAGAGAAGAATCGCCAAATAGATGATTCTTTTTTTGTGGCTTTTTTTAAGTTTCCCCGTTTTCTCCGCAAAACCATTGAAAATCTCCCTGCCTCTTTTAACTATTCTTCCTTGCAGTAGAGTCTCTCTTCGTTTTATTTGCATTTATAATGATGCCATTATTATTCGCTATAATGAACCACAGATAAATTCAACATCACTAAAACTAACGAAATGTCATTTTAAAAATGCAGGCACATAAAAAGCAGAAATCAATAAATAAAGCCATCTTTTTAAATGGATTATATCAGATTTCTGCTAATTTTTTTTAAAAGCACTTTGCTTCAATTTTTATTATGGTTCTTGACGCAACGCTTTTAATGCGGCTTCAAAAGAGCTTGGTAGCGGTGCTTCAAATGTCATACGTTCCTTAGTTGTTGGGTGGTCGAATCCTAATTTTGCTGCATGAAGAAATTGACCATTACCCTTTATCGTATTTTTAGGACCATATTTAGGATCACCAGCTAGTGGATGTCCAATATACTTTAGATGCACACGGATTTGGTGTGTTCGACCTGTATCCAGTTTACAATTAATAAGTGTATAACCTTCTAATCGTTCAATAACTTCAAAATGAGTTCTTGCTTCCTTGCCATCACGAACTACAGCCATTTTTTGACGATCTTCTTTTGCACGTCCGATTGGAGCCTCAATAGTTCCTTTTTGGTGAACAATGTCACCATGAACCAGTGCTATATATTCTCTATCAGAAGTTTTATCTTTCAATTGTTTAGCAAGCGATTCGTGCGCATGGTCATTTTTAGCCACCATAAGTAATCCAGAAGTATCTTTATCAATACGATGGACAATCCCTGGACGAATTTTGCCATTAATACCCGATAAATCATCACAATGAAAAAGAAGCGCATTAACAAGTGTACCACTCGCATGTCCCGCTGAAGGATGAACCACCATTCCTTCAGGTTTATTTACAACAAGCATATCTTTATCTTCAAAGTAAATATCTAGCGGAATATCTTCTGCTAGTACTTCTAATTCTTCCGGTTCACGAACTTCTAGCAGAATTTCATCACCAACTTGTACTTTATAATTGGGCTTAGCTACTTCTCCGTTTACAGTAATATCTCCACTTTTCAGCATTAATTGAATGGCTGAACGGCTTTTTCCAGTTAATTCAGCAACTGCTTTATCAATCCGTTCACGTGCATGACTCTCTTCTATAATTAATCTTTCATTCTGCATTATTTAATTCCTTTCGTTTTGCGGTCGTCAATAAAAACATACACGAGCATCAGTACGACACCAACTGAAAGCGAGGCATCTGCCACATTGAAAATAGGAAAATAATAATTCCCCCATACAGTTTGGACAAAATCTACTACTTCTTGATGCAAAACCCGGTCGATAAAATTACCAATTGCACCACCTAAAATAAACGCTAAACTAACAGAAAATAGTCGTTTCCCTTTGGCATATTTTTGCATAATATAAATTATAATTCCAATAACAATAACAGTAATAAGATAGAAAAACCACATATGCCCTTCTAAAATACTCCAAGCTGCTCCGTTATTACGGTAACTTGTCCAGTATAGAAAACCAGGGATAACTTCTATTTTTTGACCAATTTCCATGTTTTGAACAACAATCCATTTAGTCAATTGATCTAGCGCAATTACGGCTAGGGTAATTAGATAATAATACATTTTCCGAACCCTCATTTCACATCGGTTAGATAAAAGTATGCGCGCGCAAGTCGAAACAACAAGCGCGCCATACTTCTTTAGTTATTGTATGATAAATTGAAGCAAAAATAAAGCAGCAATTACATACATGACTGGTGAAGTTCGCTCTTTATTTTTCGTAAAAACACGAAGAATTGGATACGCAATAAAACCAGCCGCAATTCCGTCTGCAATACTATACGTTAATGGGATAAGCACAATAATAAGTAATGCTGAAAAAGTCTCTGCCGCACTTGATAAGTCCATTTCTTTAAATTCTTGTAGCATGGACATCCCAATCACAATTAAAACTGGTGCAATCGCGCTATTTGGAATAAAAGATATCACTGGCATTAAGAACAGTGAGGCAATAAAGAAAAGCCCCGTTGTTACACTTGCAAGACCTGTTTTTGCTCCACTAGCTGCCATAGAGCCACTTTCTAATGCGGAAACGGTTGGACTTGTTCCAAATAAGCCAGATAAAAAAACAGTGAAAGAGCTTGCTTTTAAGACTCGTGGTAATTTCTCGGTTTGTTTTAGCTGCCTAACTTGACCATTTGTTAGACCAACTGTTTCAAACACAATAACCATTGTCATCGTAAAAACAGCACTCCAAAAGTTAATACTCGCCATTCCGGAAAAATCGCCTTTAAACAACACATCACTCCATGGTGCTACACTTAATTTCGTCGCACTGGTCGTATTTGTGATGCCAAATAATACACCTACAATCGTTCCTATTATTAAACTCCATAAGAAAGCCCCAGGAACTTTACGAATAATAAGAATCATCGTAAGTAAAAGTGTCACAAGCGTTGCTAAAACAAATGGGTCACCTAAATCTCCAAGCGCGATAATGCTATGCTTTCCGCGTGTGACAATTTCGCCTTTTTCCAGCCCTAGAAAGATTAAAAATAAACCAAGCCCAACGGTAATAGCTTGCTTTAAAATTAGCGGAATGGCTTGATTTAGTTTTCCCGCAAGTGGTGTAAATGCAAGAATCATAAATAGCAATCCACTTATTGTGACGGCTGCAAGCGCTACCTGCCAACTTAGTCCCATTCCACCTACAAGGTTATACGCAAAGAGCGCATTAATCCCCATACCTGGAATTATAATAAGTGGTGCATTAGACCAAAACCCCATAATCAAACAGCCTGCTGCCGAGATAAAAATCGTCGCCAGTATTGCGCCTTGATAAGGAACTCCCGCTTCAGCTAAAATCGAACTATTTACGACAATAATATATGTCACCGTAAAAAAGCCAATCATACCAGCCAAAAACTCTGTCCGGATATTGGTCTTATGTTCGTTCAGCCGAAATACTTTGTTGAAAAATTTCTGCATACTTTTCCCTCATTATGAAATTGTCCCTCTCCCAACCCGCAGAGTAATGCCCCTGCCACAGACCTCCATTATAGCAAAGATAGTAGTTATGGGAAAGTAAAAGTTTTCGTTGCGCCACCAAACGCCAGATTTTATGCTATAATTTGGAGTGATGTTAAAGGAGATGATTATTTGCAACAAACAGCTACTTATCGCGCAAAATGGAAACAGTTTTTAATCATTTTCTCGCCAATTGTGATTACACAACTAACCTTATTTTCAATGACCTTTTTTGATACAACAATGAGCGGGAACTATTCTAACCAGGCGCTTGCTGGTGTGGCAATTGGAAGTTCTTTTTGGTCGCCTATTAATGCAGCCTTTTCAGGATTACTTATGGCGATTACACCGATTGTGGCGCAATTAATTGGAGCAAAAAAAGAAAAAGAAGTGAAAAACACCGTACATAACGGGCTTTATATTGCCATTATTTTAGCTATAATTTTAATACTTGTTAATTTCTTGATTGTCCCAACTATTCTAACGCATATGCCAATTACAGAGGAAGTAGCAACGATTGCTCGCCATTTCTTAAATGGGATTTGTATTGGAATACCTGCTTTTTTTATTTCTGCTATATTACGATCATTTATTGATTCACTTGGACTAACTAGAGTAACAATGTTAATAACGCTTTGTACGGTTCCTTTTAATATCTTTTTAAACTACTGTTTTATTTTTGGAAACTTTGGCTTTCCAGAAATGGGAGGAGCAGGTAGTGGATATGCAACAGGTTTAACGTATTGGCTAGTAGTTTTAGTCAGTGTTATTTTAATTCAATCTCAAGCTAGGTTGCGCAATTTTGGTATCTTTAAAGGATTTACAGCGATTCACTTTTCCAAAATGAAAGAAATTATTGGTATTGGTGTTCCGAATGGCCTCACAATTTTATTTGAAACAAGTATCTTTTCAGCGGTAACGATTTTAATGGGGGCATTTGGGACGGAAACGATTGCGGCTCACCAATCCGCTAATAGTGTTTGTACGCTTCTTTACGCCTTTCCGCTTAGTGTTGCTTCCACTTTAACAATTCTTGGTGGGTACGAAACAGGTGCCAAACGTTTAACCGATGCAAAACAATATCGTCATATTGGAATGACCGCTGCGATTTTAATAGGTTGTTTAAATGGGGCAATATTATTTTTCTTCCGAGAAACGATTGCTGGTTTTTATACCGATGATCCAGCGCTGATTGATTTAATTATGCAATTTCTTGTATACGCGATTTTATTTCAATTTGCTGATGCCGTATTATCCCCTGTTCTTGGGGCGCTGCGAGGTTATAAAGATGTTGCCATTACTTCGGTAGTTGCTTTTATTTCTTACTGGATAATTGGTCTTCCAGTAGGTTATGGGCTATCATTTACGAACTTAGGACCATTCGGCTATTGGATTGGCTTAAGTACTGGTCTATTCGTTGCCGCAATTATTTTGTCCATCCGTGTCCGGAAAACAGAACGAAAACTTGCATTACAATAAAAAGAACAACAGAGAATTTTGCCTCCCCCAAAAATTGGGTTTTGAGGGGAAAAACTGTCTCTGCCTCTCTTTTTAATTTGCGAGGCCATCATGAATTTTATCTAAATTATAACGCATCATCTCTAAGTAAGTGTCTCCAACTTCTCCTTTTTTTGCTGTAGAATCTGTAAAAATTTTGGCGAAAATAGGTACCCCTGTCTCTTTAGAAACACTTTCCATACTTCTTGGATCCACACTAGTTTCCACAAATAAATTCGGAACCTGTTCTTTTTCGACAATGCCTACTATTTGTTTCATTTGTTCTGGCGTCCCTTGGCTTTCTGTGTTAATTTCCCAAATATAGGCTGCTTTTAAACCATATCTAGCTGCAAAATATTTAAAAGCTCCTTCACTTGTTACTAATGTTTTTTGATTTTCTGGCAAGTCAGCAAATTTTTGTTTTGCCTCTTTATCAAGAGTGGCTAGTTTAGTAATATATTTCTCCGCACGTTCCTTATAATAAGTAGCATTATCCGGATCTGCTTTTACTAGTGCATCAAGTACATTTTCTGTATAAATAATCCCGTTATGAAGATCCAACCATGCGTGGGGATCGGTTTCTGATGTCTTTCCTTTCTCGGTTAAATATTTTGGTTTTACACCTTTACTTAACTCCACCACTTGGTCTTTATCGTCTCGAGATTTATTGGCGGTTTCTAGCATCCGGTCAAACCAGCCATTTCCAGTTTCTAAATTCAAACCGTTATAAAAAATTAAATCGGCGTCGGCAGCACTTTGAATATTTGCTGGCAGTGGATCATATTCATGCGGGTCCACCCCAACCGGAACGATACTATGCAATGCAATTTTGTCTCCACCAACATTTTTGACAATATCTGCTAAAATCGAATAAGTTGCAACCACATTTAATTTCCCATCTTTTGCTGTCTGTTTCTCTTCTGATGAACAACCTGCAAGTACAACTATTAATAAAACGAGTGAAATAACAATCATTTTTTTCATTCGACAACCTCCCTCTTTTTTGAAAATAATACGCCTTGTTTTGGTGCAAATAAAAAGGCAATAAAGAATAAAATCGTTGCGACTAAAACCATCGCCGCCCCAGAAGCTAAGTTAAAAATATAACTAAAGTACAAACCTACAATTGCACTCACTGCCCCAAAAGAAGATGCAAGAATAATCATTTTGGATAACTTATTAGTAAGTAAATAAGCAGTTGCTGCTGGTGTAATTAACATTGCCACAACAAGAATAATTCCAACAGTTTGTAAAGCAGATACTGTAACTAATGTTAGTAAAAGCATCAAAAAATAATGCAAAAATTTTACATTTAGTCCGTATGCTTCTGCCATCACTGGATCAAAAGAACTGACTAAAAACTCTTTATAAAATATTGCTACAAATGAGATTACAATAATTGCAATTACAATCGTCATCCACATATCCGAACTACGAACAGCCAGCACATTTCCAAATAATATATGGTACAAATCAGTACTACTTTTTGCAAAAGATATTAAAATGATTCCTAGCGCAAAAAACGCACTAAAAACTATGCCGATTGCCGTATCATTTTTAATTCGACTTTTCTGATTTACAAAACCAATTCCAAGTGCTGCGGCAATTCCAAATGTAGCTGCACCAATAAAGAAATTAATTCCAAGCATATAAGAAATCGCTACACCTGGTAGTACTGCATGGGAAATCGCATCCCCCATTAACGACATTCCTCGCAAAATAATAAAACTTCCAATTACGCCTGAAACAATTCCTACTGTAACCGATGTAATCAACGCCTTTTGTAAAAAACTATACTGCATTAATCCTTCTAAAAAAAGCATCTCTATACCCCCTCTGCAAAGGCGATTGGTGCATCACCATAAGCCGTTTTAATATTATCTTCTGTAAAAGTTTGTTCAACTAGTCCATGAGCAATTAATTTTTTATTGAGTAAAATAATTTCATCAAAATAAGCAGCTACTTTATGAAAATCATGATGAACGACGACTATCGTTTTTCCACTATCCCTCCATTTTTTTAATAATTTCATAATCAACGCTTCGCTCGTCATATCAATTCCGGCAAAAGGTTCATCTAAAAAGAAAATTTCTGCATGTTGCGCTAATGCTCGTGCGATAAAAACCCGTTGTAATTGTCCACCAGAAAGCTCTCCAATTTGTCGTTTTCGAAAGGAGGTCATTTCAACTTGTTCTAGTGCCTCTAATGCAATTTGTTTTTCTTTTTTTCCTGGCCGTTTTACCAGTCCAAGTGTTGGATATGTCCCAAGTAGAACCATATCCAACACAGTAATTGGAAAGGTTAAATCCACCTCACTTCTTTGAGGAACGTAAGCAATCTTTTTCTTCCAAGTAGAAAGTGGTACTCCATCCAATATTATTTGACCATTTTCTCTAGGGATCAGTCCCATCATCCCTTTTAATAAAGTGGATTTCCCGGCACCATTTGGACCAATTATTCCAGTTAGTTTACTTGATGCTATTTGAAGTGATACATTATCTATTGCAACTTTTTGTTTATAGGATATTGTTAGATTTTGAATATTCATATGAACTCTCCTTTTCCCTTAAGACTAAAATTTACTCTTAACTAAAATTGTTTCCCTGGAACAACTTTAAATAGAAGTATAACGAAGATTGCTTTCGTTGTAAAGTAAAAATACATAAAAAAATCCCGTAGCTTATTAAAAACTACGGGAAAAACTATTTTATTGGTTAGCACCATCAGCTAATTTTTTTAGCAACTGACGAAATTCTGCTTGTTCTTGTTCAGAAAAAACAGCAAATCGTTTTACAATCATTTCCTTTTTCTTTTTATCAATTTCTTTTACAAATTTCTCTGCTTCAGGTGTTAGTCGAAGTTCGATTATCCGTCTATCTACTTCCGAACGGTGACGTGTAATGTAGGCTTCTTCCACTAATGTATCTGTAATCGCAGTGATATGACTAGCAGATACATCTAGTGCTTTTGCTAGCTCTGAGGTTTTTGTTAGTCCACTGGAAATCAAACTTAACACGCGGTACTCACTTCCGCTTAATCTTTTATCTAGAACAGCTTCTACTTCATGGCGAAAACTATTAAAAATTCGTTTGATTAATGTTTCAATCTCTAAATAGGTTTCCATTTAGTTACCTCCTGTTTTCAAAAAAGTTGTCGACTTATTTCACCAAGGCTTTTGCTTTTTGTAATTGAGGATCGTTTTCTTTTAAATGTTTTTGGGTTAATTCTACTAATTTATCTGTTGTAACACCTGTCATAATTCCTGTTACGTCCAATTTATTAGCTGCTTGGAATCGTTCGACCGCATATTTAGTATCTAAATCATATAGGCCATCTACTTTACCAACATTATAATCAAGCGCTTTAAGCAATGTTTCTATTGTTTTTACATCATCACCGAAATCATCCACTTGATAAACTTTGGACGAAGAAGGTATAGTCATTGTTGCATAAGCAGGCATTTTAACCACTTCATCTGGGGTGATACCTTTTTCATGAATCCACTCGCCATCTGGTGTTAGCCATTTAGCAATGGTAAGTTTCAGTGTAGACTCATCCGACAAAGTAGTCGCCGTTTGAACAGTTCCTTTTCCAAACGACTTCGCACCAACGAGTTTTATTCCGCCAGATTCTTTTGCAGCGCCGGCAAGAATTTCAGATGCACTAGCACTTCCGCCATCAATTAGCATTGTAGTCGGTACTTTTACTTTATAGCCGTCATGCGAGCTACTATCGGCTTTTATTGCTGATTTTTCACCATCTTTAGTTTCTTCTTGCACAACAACCTTACCATCTGGAACAAATAAACTGGAGATAGAAACAGCTTGATCTAATAGACCGCCTGGATTCCCACGCAAATCAATTACAAGACCTTTCATTCCATCTTTTTCAAGTGCTTTAAGTGCTTTTTCTAATTCATCATAGGTTGTTTCTGAAAAAGTACTAATAGTCACGTGGGCAATTTTATCATTTCCCATTTCTTTATAGACCGTTTCAATTGGAATTTCGTCTCGAGTAATGGTCACGTCAAATGGTTTATCTTCACTGGGACGTTGAATAGTTAGTGTTACTTTTGTTCCTTTTTCACCGCGAATTTTTTGTGTTGCTTCTGTTGCGGTATCACCTTTTAGTGATTTTCCATCAACTTTAGTAATCACATCTTGCGGTTGTAGTCCGGCCTTTTCAGCGGGAGAGTTTTTGATTGGCGAAACAACAGTAATCGCTCCATCTTTTTCTTGAATTTCTGCGCCTATCCCTTCAAAACTAGAAGAAATGGTATCATTAAATTCACTGGATTCTTTTTTTGACATAAAGCTAGAATAGGGGTCCTCTAGTGAATTTACCATTCCAGTTATCGCCCCATCCACCATTTTAGTGGAATCGGTATCTTTGTAATACTTAGATGTAATTTCGTCATAAACGTCGTATAATTTAGTAAATTCTTTTCGTTCTGGAATGGTTACTTTTACTTGTTTATCATCCCCTACTGAAGTAACAATCGTCGTTACTAATGCGGTAATGAATACAAACGCAAATAATAGCATGATAAAAGGAAATAATTTCATTTTCACATAACCATTACCTGGTCCTTGTTTTGGTTCTTTGTCTTTTTCATTTTGTTGTGGGGGTTGTTCCATCCTCTGTTCACCACTTTCTATGTAAAATGCAACTACAACTAACACATTTTATTTAACTCATTTATTTTACCAGTTTTCCCTACATTTTGGTATCTTTTTTTCGGATACTACAAAAAAGAGGGATTCATCACTGAATCCCTCTTGCTTACTAATTAAGCTACTTCATAACCTGCTTCTTCTACCGCGTCGATTAAAGTGTCTTCTGTTACTTTTCCATTTTCAAATTCAACGGTTGCTGTTCCTTCTTCTAGAGATACTTTTACATTAGTGACACCTGCTACTTCTTCCAATGCTTTTGTTACTCTTGCCTCACAGTGTCCACAAGTCATACCTTCAATTTTTAAAGTTAGTTTTTCCATTTTTATTTCCTCCTATGATTTGAATTTATATCTTTTTAGTCGTAAAGCATTAGTTACAACGGAAACGGAACTAAATGCCATTGCAAGTCCAGCAACCCATGGTGCTAACAAGCCAAGTGCCGCGATTGGGATACCCGCACAGTTATAAGCGAGTGCCCAGAAAAAGTTTTGACGAATGTTGCGCATGGTTGCTCTAGAAAGTTCTACTGTTTCAGGGATAAGTGTTAAACGATGACTAACGAGTGTGACATCACCAGTTTCAATCGCAATATCTGTTCCTGTACCAATACTTATCCCAATATCACTTGCTGCAAGCGCTGGAGCATCATTAATCCCATCACCAACGAAGGCAACGATATGTCCTTCTTTTTGTAATTTTTCTACTAGTGTACTTTTATCATTTGGTAACTGCTCTGCAAAAAACATATCTGTACCTAAGTCTTTTGCCATATTTTCTACGACAACAGATTGATCGCCGGAACAAATAGCTATTTTTATTCCTTGTGCTCGTAATTTTTGAATTGCTTCTTTTGCTTCTGGTCGCGGTGTATCTGATAATGCGAGCGCACCAGCATATACACCATCAATTGCCATTGCGACAACTGTTTTACCTGCATGCATCCAACTTTCTATTAATGCATCTTCTTCTTTTGGAATCGTTGTGAGTGAAGAAATATAACGATAAGCTCCGAGTTCTATTTTTTGTTCATTTAGATTCCCGGTCATTCCGTGTCCAGCTTTAGCACGAATTCTGCCTTGTTTAATCATGGATGTATCGATATTTTCCTCTTCTAGCATTTGAATGATTGCTTTTGCTATCGGATGTTCAGACTGTTGTTCCATTAAAAACAGATAAGGGAAAAATTGGTCATGAGCAGCTTTCTTATCACTTACTTCTAATTTTCCTTCTGTTAAAGTACCAGTTTTATCAAAAACAACCATATCTACTTTGGAAGTACGTTCTAAATGTTCGCCACCTTTAAATAATATCCCACTTTCTGCACCTTTACCAGTTCCAGCCATAATAGCTGTAGGAGTTGCTAGACCGAGCGCACAGGGACAAGCAATAACTAATACAGCAATTGCAGCTTCCAGAGAGCCGTCTACCGTTCCAGTTACAATGTACCAGATGATAAATGTTATAGCTGCGATTCCAAGTACTATTGGTACAAAAATCCCAGAAATCTTATCTGCTAAACGTTGAATTGGTGCTTTAATACCTTGCGCTTCTTCTACTAAGCGAATAATTGACTCTAAGACTGTTTCTTCCATTCGTTTAGTGATTTTAGCTTGGAAGGCGCCATCAAAGTTAATTGTTGCACCAATAACAGAATCACCAGGTTTCTTTTCAACAGGAACTGGTTCTCCGGTAATCATCGCTTCATCAACACTTGTTTCCCCTGAAATTATTTCTGCATCCATTGGTACTTTTTCACCAGGACGAACTAAAATAATATCACCGATTTTAAGGGAATCTACCGGAACTAACCATTCTTTTCCTTCACGAATAACAGTTGCTTCTTTTGCTTGTAATTCAAGTAAACCTGCAATTGATTCCGTTGTTCTAGAAGTTGCATGAGACTCAAGTAATTTCCCAAGTAAAATCAGAGTAATCAACACAGCACTTGTTTCAAAATAATAGTGTGGCATGACACTTGGATCAATCATATGACGAATATACTCTACTACACTATAAAAGTATGCTGCGGAAGTCCCTAGTGCTACTAAAACATCCATATTGGCACTTTTACCACGTAAAGCTTTATATGCACCATCATAAAACCGCCAGCCAATATAAAATTGAACAATTGTTGCTAACACTAATTGTACAGTTGGTGTAATCCAGTTGCCAATAGTTTCTGCAAACGCCATTTCATGAATATAAGGAATATGTGTAACCATTGTTAATAAAAGTGGTAAAGAAAGAATGGCGGAAAGTACAAACCGACGTACTTCTTTTTGGAAATTTTTCTCTAGTACAGCATCTTTTTCTTCTTTAGACATTTTCTCTGCTGCATCATAACCAGCATGTTTTACAACTTTAATGAGTTCCTCTGGTGTTGTCACTTCTGGATCATAATAAACAGCGGCATTTTCAGTCACTAAATTCACATTGGCTTTTTCAACCCCATCCGCTTTATTTAATGACTTTTCAATTCTTGTAGAACAGGCAGCACAGGTCATCCCAAACACATTTAAATCCTGTCTAACATATTTCTCTTCCATTTGAATTTCCCCCTCACGTTTTAGAGAATTGACGAATAGCTTGAAGTAAATCCTCCATTACATCCTCTTCTCCATTTTTTGCTGCATCCACAACACAGTGTGCTGTATGATGTTCTAGTACTTGTAAGCCAACATTCTTTAATGCTTTATTTGCTGCTGAAATTTGCACTAAAATATCTGTACAGTATCTATCATCCTCGACCATTTGAGCAATACCTCTAATTTGTCCTTCGATACGTCGCAAACGATTTTGAAGTAATTTCGTTTCCTCCTCTTTCCGTGGAACAATCGGTTGGTCATGTTTCATCTTTTTTCCTCCTTTGTTTCTACAATTATCACTATACCCCCTATAGGTATATTTTGCAAGTATTTAATTTTAAATTCAATAAAAAAACCATAAACATCGAAATGTTTATGGTTTGAAAAGCTTGCTATTTGGCAGCATCTACTTTCTTTTGTAGTGCATTGACATGATTAAAAAATTCTTCTAAAGTCCAATCATTTTCGTAAATTATTGTAGCGGCATCTTTCCCAACATAACGATAATGCCACGATTCATATTGATATTTCGTGATATCTTCTCGCCCTTTCATATAGCGAAGAATAAAACCGTAATGATGAGCATTTTCTTCTAACCACTTACCCTCAGGTGTCTCACCGAAAGCATCGGTTAACTCGTACGACTGGCTTTCAGACGAAATATCCATTGCAAGCCCTGTTTGGTGTTCGCTTGTTCCTGGGTAGGCTACAGCTTCTCTTGCTTTGGCATCCCCTTTGGAATTTACTTCTGCTTGAAATACCTCTTGTTGACGCTGGTAAGAACGATAGCCAGAAACGGCAAAAAGTTTATGACCGTTCTCATTTGCCGCTTGGAACATCTCTTCTAGTGCTGTTCCAGCCTCTTTTCTCATTTGGGCTTTTTCCACTTTTTCTTCCCCAAAAGAGAAAGTTACATTTGGTCTAACTAAATCTGGGGGGGTATATGTCGGTTGCAAGGAATAATCTTTATTGGCAAGTACAAGCATGTTTTCCTCGTTTTCAATATACTGAATCCCATTTTTTTCAACTAATTTATTTTGTTTGTCAATATAAGGATAAAGTGGATCTTTCTCTAATTCAGCTAATTTGTTGTTATCGCTAGTTGTTTTTTGATTCACTTCTGCAACTGGCTCTGCATTTTGCCCGCCGAAATATAGATCTTCTACTGTATGCACACAACTAAGACTAACGGCTAAAGCAATTGATAATAAAGAACTCATATATGTTTATCAACCTTCCTATGAACTTTAAGCTATATCTAGTTTATCATTCTATTATTTTATAGCAGCTTCTAAAGCTACAACTATCATATCATTAAAAGTCGTTTGTCGTTCTTCAGCAGACGTTTCTTCACCAGTAAAGATATGATCACTTACAGTTAAAATAGCTAATGCATGACGACCATATTTTTGTGCTAATGTATAAAGTGCTGCTGCTTCCATTTCAATTCCAAGTACACCATAATCTGCTAATTGCTCTTTGTCTAACTGATCATTGTAAAAACGATCCGCTGAAAAAACATTTCCTACTTTGATAGATAATCCTTTTTCTATACCAGCATCATAAGCTTTTTTTAGCAATGAGAAATCAGCTACTGGCGCAAAATCTACCCCATTAAATATGTTGCGATTAATTTGTGAGTCTGTTGAAGCAGCTTGGGCAATGACAACATCACGAACTTTTACATCTGCTTGAATTCCTCCCATTGTACCAACCCGAATTAAATTTTTCACATCGTAACTTTGGATTAATTCATTAACGTAAATAGAAATAGAAGGAATTCCCATGCCTGTACCCATTACAGAAACTCTCTTTCCTTTATATGTCCCTGTAAAACCAAGCATTCCTCTTACTTGGTTAAATAAAACAACCTCTTCTAAGAAAGTCTCAGCAATGTATTTCGCTCGCAGCGGGTCTCCCGGTAATAATATTGTTTCGGCAATTTCCCCTTGTTTTGCTTCAATATGTACGCTCATCCTTTTTCCTCCTAGTGTTTATTTTTCTCTTCATCTAACAAATAAGCATCCCACAGTTCATCGAAAATAGACATTCCCGGCAAATAGGGTGCATTAAACTCCAAATAATCACATAGAATATGATAATTTCTTGTTTGTTTTGGAAAACTATGATCTCGGTATGCATTGTTGGCAAATTCCGTTTTTTGATCTGTTAGTTTCGGGTCCCGATATGTCATTAAAAAATGATAAAATGATCTTCCCAACGTACAACACACTCCCGCTCTTTTTATGCTTTAACTATAGTTGATTTCCTTTGAAAAATAAAGTTAATTTTCCAATTGGCGTATAATTTCTTCTGCAAGCCGGTGTGTTTCTAACGCATCTTCTTCCGCAATTGGTGACTTCTCCCCACGACGAACCGCATTTAAAAATGAATGAATAATTGGTGCAAAACCTCTTTTATGGAGCGTTGTTTCCCAGTCTCCAAATCGCTCAAATCGTTCTGTTGTGCCTTCATAAATATGCGTCTCTGTAACATTCTCCACTTCATACTTTGCGTTTGGTGTCATTACTGCAAGACGCTCTTCATTTACACCGCTATCACGATTCATTATAGCTGTTGCTACTTTATTTCCAGCAGTAATTTGGACAGTTACACTCGCTAGTAATTCATTTTGCCAAACCGGAAAAACGTTCATTTGATCTATTTTTACATCTAATAAATAACGCACTGTATCAAGTACATGGATAAAATCATCATAAATAAACGTACGTGGAACGCCAGGTTGGGATGCGCGGTTCTTTTGCATGACAATCATATTTATCTCTTTTTGTGTTTTTAATTCTTGGTATTTTGGTGCATAGCGTCGATTAAAGCCTGTCATCAGCATGGTGTTTTGTGCTTTTGCTAAAGTAGTTAATTCTTCCACTTCTTCTATATTATCAGCAATTGGTTTATCCACATAAACAGGAATCTGGTGCGCTAAAAATGCCCGGATAACCTCTGGATGACTTTTAGTTGCTGAATGAACAAATGCTGCATCAATTCCGGTAGCAACCAGGGAATCAATACTTTGATGGTAATGATCAAAACGATACTTCTCACTTAAATGTTTTAGTTTTTGCGCATCACGTGTATAAAGGTGTACCTCAACGTTCTCCATTTCTGCAAAAACAGGTAGATATGCTTTTTGGGCAATCCCGCCAAGCCCTATAACTGCAATTTTCAACATAATTATCGCTCCTTTTCATAATAATGCCAGAATATGATTTCGCGATACAATTATACGAATTTCATCTTCTGGCATTGTTTGTTTATTCAAAGATTTGCTTATATTCTTTATAGCCTTCTTCTTCTAGTTTATTAGTTGGAATAAATCTAAGTGCTGCTGAATTTATACAGTATCGAAGTCCACCCTTATCTATCGGTCCATCTGGGAAAACATGGCCTAAATGAGAATCCGCCTCTACTGATTTGACTTCTGTTCGAACCATGCCATGCGTGCGGTCTTTGTTTTCAATTATTTCTTTAGCATCAATCGGCTTTGTAAAACTAGGCCAACCACAACCAGCATCATACTGATCTTTTGAGGAGAATAATGGTTTTCCTGAAACTATATCAACATATATCCCTTCCGCCTGATTGTCATAAAATTCATTTTTAAATGGGTGTTCTGTGCTAGCTTTTTGAGTTACATTATATTGCAGTTTGGTGAGTTGTTTTAATCGCTCACTTTTTTGCTTTTCATCCATTTGACTTCACCCTTTCCAGTTTGTATCAATAAACGCCGCACGACCAGAAGCAACTTGGTAACCTTCGTAGTGCGCCTTTTCTTTTTTGTAGAAATCTTGATGATATTCTTCCGCTGGATAAAAAATTTCTGCCTTAGCAATTTCGGTGACAATTGGTTTTTTAAATCTGCCACTTGCGGCAAGAGCTGCTTTTGATTTTTCAGCAATCTCTTTTTGTTCTTCATTGTGATAAAAAATAACGGGGCGATAAGAATCTCCGCGATCAACGAATTGACCTGCCGCATCAGTTGGATCTGTTTGTTGCCAATATACTTCGACTAATTTTTCATATGGAAAAACAGCCGGATCAAATGTAATTTCAATGGCTTCGGTATGACCAGTCGTTCCACTGCATACTTCTTTATAGGTTGGATTTACAGTATGTCCGCCTGTATATCCCGAAACAACCCGCTCAATTCCCGGCTGTGTATCAAAAGGCTTCACCATACACCAAAAACATCCACCCGCAAAGGTTGCTTTTTCAAGCGATTTTTTTGTCATAAAAATGCCCCCTAAATTGGATTTTACCAACCAGTATTTAGTTAACTGGTACTAAGAGTGTAAACGAAATATCATCTTTCTTCAAATCAAGTGTATCCACACGAACTTTCGTATCACCTTTTAGTTTAAGTTTATCCAAAGCAAGATAAATTTTTTCCTTTTTCGGAATGATAGTTACCCAGTCTGGAAATTTATAATTTTTATTAACATAATTCATCACATAAGATACTGGTAACGGTAATGCACCAACAGATAAATCTTTTAATGTTAACTCCACATTTCCATCGTCAACTACTTTAGGAGCAAATTTTAAATGCAACTCAACTGGCTCATCAAAAATTTTCGCTTCTGCGGTGAAATTAACATTATTGGCAACAAATACCTTATAGCCAATATCTTGGTCATTACTAAATTCATCGATATAGGTACTAATTAACTGATTTAAATCAGACTTGGTTGTACTTGTTTGGAATTCTACAGCAGACTTATTGCTAATGAGTGATGGCGTTGGTTCTTTCTGCGGACTTACAACAAAAACCGATAAATAAATCCATCCTGCAAATATAACTAGCAGACTAATTAAAATAAGCGATGTCCATTTCCAGTAATTACGTTTTGGTTTCTTTGGGGCCGATCGTGTTTCTTTCTGCACGACTTTAACACCTTTCTATTCGTAGATTTTAGGAATATTTCCTTCGTTTAATTGCTTTACAATTGCTTTATATAATTCCATACTCATTTTTTCATAGCCTTGATGATTCGGGTGAAAATAATCATCTGATAGTAATGGATTAGGTTTGTTTTGATTAGCTTTATCTCTATTTTCAAGCGCTTTAGCTATAGGAACAAAATACATATTATCCTCTTTTTGAACGGTTTTTTGGGAGGCTTTATTCCAATCAGCAATTACTTCATCAAATTGTTTGATATCGCTAAAATAGGTTGTATATGGATTATAAATTCCCATTAAGAAAATCGCAGCATCTTTATTATAAGAACGAATATCACTCACTAATTTTTCTAATTCTTGTTGAAAGGTTTTATTTGCTTTTGTAAAATCTTCCACATCCACATCTAAAAGACGCGATTGCAAAATGGCCATAACGTCATTTCCACCAATGGTAATAGTGATTACATTCGCATTTTTAACATCTTGTTGAAAATTTTTATTGGTTTGCAGGCGTTTCTCTAGTTGGGTTATTTTATTACCAGACACACCATAATTGCTTGTCTCTACACTGGGAATAGTTGATTCTTTTTCTAACTTTTCTGGAATAATGCCAACATAGCCGCCAGCCTTATTTTCATCACCAATTCCTTCAGTAAGGGAATCTCCCATAGCAACTAATTTTATAGGAACTTCTTTTGTTTTTTGATAATAATTGATACCAAAAACTGCGCCAACTAAAAGCGCGATAATAAACACGCTTCCAGTAAGCCACAGCCATTTTTTCTTTGTCATATGAATCACTCGCTTAGTCAGTATAGTACATAAATGCAAATGCGCCAGTTCCGGCATGGGTTGAAATAACTGGGTCAGCGAAGAAAATTGGTATTTCTTCTAAGCCAGTCATTTCTTTTGTTTCAACGATAAAATCATCCGCTAGATTTAATCCGTGCGCATGAACAACATCTAAATGCTGAATTTTTTTAGGTTCCGCTTTAATTAAGTTTAAGCAATATTGAAGAACTTTTTTATTACTACGAACTTTAGTTTCTTCTTCTAATTGACCATCTGTTAACTTTGCAATTAATTTAATATTTAAAAGGCTACCTAGGAATCCTTGCATCCTTCCAACACGTCCGCCCTTAATTAAATTGTCTAATGTTACAACAACAATATACAATTTTGTTTTATTTTTAATATCATTAATTTTAGCGAGAATATCCTCTACAGAAAAATCACCAGACTGTGCCATTTCTGCAGCTGCAAGCACTTGAAAAGCTTGTCCTCGAGCCGTGTAGTCACAATCAACAACAGTAATATTTCCGTCTACTATATCGGCTGCTTGGCGTGCGGCATTGACTGTTCCACTTAGTTTTTCTGTTAAGTGAATGGAAAGGATTTCATACCCCTCCGCCGTATATTTTTCATAAGCTTCTACGAAAGAGCCAATTGCAGGCTGAGAAGATTTAGGAAGTTCTTTTGTTTCTGCCATGCGAATCATAAATTCTTCTGGGGTAATATCTGTTTTGGGATTGTATACTTTCCCATCGATTTCAACTGTTAAATATAAAACATCAATATTCCATTTCGCTGCTTCTTCTTTCGTTAGTCCAGCAGTTGAGTCTGTGATAATCTTTATTTTCCTCATTGTTTAGCCACATCCAGTTTTGCTTATTTTATTTTATTATAACATTCCCGGCATTATACACAACCTATTAACTAGTTTAAGAAAAGAGAAAGATATATTGTTTGGGTTTCTATTCCAAATTATTTAGCGTATGATAGATATACTATTACATCACAAAAAATTGGTAGAAAAGTATGGTGATCAAATGAATACCTCTTCTTATAATTGGAAGGAAGAACTAGCAAATGCCATTACGCATGGAATCGGATTTATCCTAAGTATTCCTGCACTCGTCTTACTTATAGTATTCGCCGTCCAAAAAGATAATCCTCTTTATTTAACTAGTTTTTTAGTTTATGGAATTTCACTTATGTTATTATATGTTTGCTCCACATTACTCCATAGCTTCAAACCTTGTAAAGCAAGAACTGTTTTTAATATTATGGACCATGCCGCGATTTATGTACTAATTGCTGGCAGCTATACCCCATTTGTATTAATCACTATTCAAGGGACACTTGGTTGGACGCTCTTTGGCATTATTTGGGGACTTGCTATTGCTGGGATTATTTATAAAATTTTTATGACTGGCAAACTAAAATTATTATCCACTTCCGTATATCTTCTAATGGGTTGGATGGTTATGTTTGCAATCAAGCCTCTTTATACTGGACTTACACCAGCTGGATTTTGGTTACTAGCGACTGGTGGCATTATGTTTACAGTGGGTGCGATTTTTTATAGTATTCCTAAAGTTCCTTATATGCATGCAATTTGGCATTTGTTTGTTATCGCTGGGACCGCTTTTATGTATTTTTGTATTTTATTTTATGTTTAAATAGTTCCTTTTCAAACCTTTTCCATTTGGAGGAGGTTTTTTTATATAGTATGACACAATTAACACTTGTTTTTAATTATGTCATACTATATAATGATTAGCATAACACATTAAAAGGATGTGATTCCAATCGAACTTTCTCCTAGACAACACCAGATTGTTGCTTATGTTCGCGCCAATGAACCAGCAACTGGAGATTCCATAGCTGCTCATTTGAAATTGACACGGGCAACCATTCGAGCTGACTTGTCGATATTAACGATGACAGGAATTTTAGATGCAAGGCCCAAAGTAGGCTATTTTTATTCAGGTCTTGAGACAAACCCCATTCATTTTGATCAAATTCGCCAATTAAAAGTAGCGGATATAATGACTCAACCATTTTTCGCAAAAAAAGAAACAAGTGTGTACGATGCAATTGTGATGCTGTTCATGGAAGATATTGGTAGCTTATATGTTATGGATGATGAAAAATTGGTCGGTCTAGTTTCTAGAAAAGATTTGCTTAAAGGCGCCCTTGCCGATGCAGATACAAAAGCAACTCCCATTGCAACAATCATGACCCGTATGCCAAATCTCGTCACCGTAACCAAACAAGATACAGTCTTACACGCTGCCGAACAACTTGTTTTCCATCAAATTGATTCTCTTCCAGTGCTTGAAGTAAAAGCCGGAAAAACAACTGTTATTGGGAAAATTTCTAAAACACGCATAACCGCACTTTTTGTAGATACAATAAAAAAGGTTTAATAGGAGGCACATATGGAAAATCCGGTTATTATTTATGTTATTTCAGACGCTATCGGAGAAACTGCTCAACATATTATTCGCGCTGTAACTGCACAATTTTCACTTAAACAACCAGCTGATATTCGTCGCCATGCTTTTATTCGTGATGAAAAAGCATTACTCGAAACATTAGAAGAGGCAAAAGACGCTGATGGAATTGTTGTCCAAACGTTAGTACAAGCTAAATTAGCTGAATATGCAACTCAATTTTGTTCCAAGCATGCTATTCCTAATATTGATTTATTACATACACTCACCTCCGCTGTAGAAGCAAAAACTGGGTTAAAGTCCAAACAAGACCCTGGCAATATGCGTCGTTTAGATAGTCATTATTTTGACCGTATTGCTGCAATTGAATTTGCTGTTAAATATGACGATTGCAAAGATCCTCGTGGCTTATTAGATGCTGATATTGTACTTGTCGGTGTATCAAGAACTAGTAAAACACCACTCAGCAGCTTTTTAGCTAATCAAAATTGGAAAGTAGCCAATGTTCCGCTCGTCCCTGAAATACCAATCCCAGCTGAACTATTCCAAATTCCGCCAGAACGAATTATTGGTCTAACAACTAGCCCAGAAAAATTAGCACAAATTAGAAAAGTACGTTTAAAATCAATTGGTTTAGATGAAGCGAGTAACTATTCCAGCGAAAAAAGAATTTTAGAAGAACTAGAATATGGCTATGCTACGTTTAAAAAGCTTGGCTGCCAAGTAATTCATGTAGAAGATAAAGCAATCGAGGAAACTGCTGCTCTAATCACAGAAATTATCACAAGTTACCACTAATTTTAGAAGAGGTGAATAAAGTGAGAAAATTTGTCTATCAGTTTAGTGAAGGTTCCAAAGAAATGAAACATCTTTTAGGAGGAAAAGGCGCAAATTTAGCCGAAATGACGAATATTGGCTTGCCTGTCCCTCCCGGCTTTATTATTTCAACTGCTGCTTGTAACGATTATACCGACAGTAATAAACATTTATCCGAAGACATTTTTGAAGAGGTGAAAATTCATTTAGCGGAATTAGAAAAGCAAACCGGGAAAATATTTGGTTTGGCGGAAAACCCACTACTAGTTTCGGTTCGATCTGGCGCACCCTTTTCTATGCCTGGAATGATGGATACGGTTTTAAACTTAGGACTAAATGATGCCACTACAAATGGACTTGCAGATTTAACCAATGACCAACGCTCTGCCTTTGATTCTTATCGACGTTTTATCCAAATGTTTGGGGATGTGGTTTTTGAAATCCCAAGTTATCAGTTTGAACAAGCACTTTCCAGGATAAAAAAAGCCAATCATTATCAATCTGACACAGAGCTGACAACAACTGATTTAACTGATTTAATTGCTGCTTACAAACAAATTTTCCAACAAGCGACAGGAGAAGCATTCCCGCAAGATCCACTGAAACAACTTAAACTGGCAATTATCGCGGTATTTAAGTCGTGGATGAATCACCGAGCTGTTGTTTATCGCCGTTTACATGATATTGATGCTAGCTATGGGACAGCGGTTAATATTCAATCAATGGTTTTTGGTAATACAGGAGAAACTAGTGGTACAGGAATTACCTTTACCCGAAACCCATCTACAGGTGAAAAAGGTGTATTTGGAGAATTTTTATTAAATGCGCAAGGTGAAGATGTCGTCGCTGGTATCCGAACTCCTGAGCCAATTGCCACTTTAAAAGAAAGAATGCCTACAGTCTATAATGAATTAATCACCATTTGTACTTTATTAGAAAATCATTATTTAGATATGCAAGATATTGAATTTACGATTGAAAAAGAGAAACTTTACGTCTTACAAACTAGAAATGGAAAAAGAACAGCTAAAGCCGCTATTCAAATTGCTGTTGATTTCGTTCATGAAGGAAAAATTACTAAAGAAGAAGCCTTAATACGCATCGAAACAAAGCAACTTCACCAACTGCTTCATCCTGCCTTTCTTGAAAGCGCTCTAAAAAAAGCAGAAATAGTTGCCCACGGTTTACCAGCAAGTCCAGGAGCTGCTACCGGACATATTTATTTTGAGGCAAAAGATGCTGTTCAAGCAGCTGAACGTGGTATTTCAGTGATTCTTGTTCGAAATGAGACTTCACCAGAAGACATTGAGGGAATGGCCAAAAGTACTGCTATTTTAACAGCACAAGGTGGAATGACTTCTCATGCTGCTGTAGTTGCTCGAGGAATGGGGAAATGTTGTATCGCTGGTTGTTCTGATCTAACAATCAGCCAACAAGAAAAAACCATTACTCTTTCTACAGGAGAAATTTTACAAGAAGGAGCTGCTTTGTCACTTGATGGTTCTACCGGTAATGTCTATCTAGGAAAAGTCGAACAAACCGAAGCATCCATTGGTGGGCATTTTGACGAGTTAATGGCATGGGCTGATACGGAAAAACAACTTGCTATCCGTGTTAATGCAGACACCCCTGCCGATTTTCAAAAAGCATTACTCTTTGGCGCTGAAGGCATTGGACTTTGCCGGACAGAGCACATGTTTTTTGATGAAAAACGGATTTTATTCGTTCGACAAATGATTTTAGCGGAGTCTTTAACGGAACGCGAAACTGTCTTAGCCTCATTGAAAGAAATGCAAAAAGAAGATTTTCGGGCATTATTCCGCATGGCTGATGGTCGTTCCGTCAATATTCGGTTATTGGATCCACCACTACATGAATTTTTACCAAAAAGTAGCCAAGAAATCGAGCAGTTAGCAAATGATATGCATAAAACGGTCTCACAAGTAAAAAAACGAGTGCAAGAACTGGCAGAAGCTAATCCAATGCTTGGGCACCGTGGTTGTCGGCTTGCTATTACGTTTCCTGAGATATACCGAATGCAAGCAGAAGCGATTATTGAAAGTGCAATCACTGTCTATGATGAAGGTATCAAAGTCCATCCAGAAATAATGATTCCTCTCATTGCTACAAAAAATGAATTAAGTTTTATAAAAAAAGAAATTAAACAAGCTATTCATACCATTTTTGATAGAGAACGGGTCATCCTTCCGTATGATATTGGTACGATGATTGAAATTCCGCGCGCTTGCATTACCGCAGATGAAATCGCCGAAGAAGCACAATTTTTCAGTTTTGGAACGAATGATTTAACACAACTAACTTACGGATTTTCTCGTGATGATGCGACTAAATTCCTTGCTGATTATTACCAGCACAATATTTTATCCAAAGACCCATTTATGACAATAGATAAAACTGGTGTTGGTGCACTTGTTGAAATGGCTGTAACTCGTGGACGAATGACCCATGCAAATTTAAAAATGGGTGTTTGCGGAGAGCACGGCGGAGATCCAGAATCCATTCAGTTTTTCCATCAATTAGGTCTCTCGTATGTTTCTTGTTCCCCTTATCGTGTTCCAATTGCACGACTAGCTGCGGCTCAAGCTGCTTTAAATCATAAAAAACAGCTGGCAATCCAATGAGATTGCCAGCTGTTTTTTTAGAATTCATAGGTTGATTACACTTCCACTTCCAACGTCTTATTTAAACAAGCTGTTCCAGAAATACTTACTTCTTGTTGCCCAGTTGCATCTATTTCAACTTGGACAAAAACAGTTCCTTCACTTTGCACTTGTTTACCTTGAGTGACAGTTATTTTATTTCTTTCTCCGGATGTATAAATATGATTTAGTGCATAGGCTCCCATAACACCAGAAGCAGTTCCAGTCACAGAATCCTCCTTCGTTCCAGCAGCAGGCGAGGAGAAATGTCTGGCGGTAAAAGTTCCATCCTGTTTAGAAATAATTGCAAATGGATGTATGGAAGATTTAGGTATTTCCTTTAAAATCCCTGGAAACTCATTTGGTGTTGGGGTCATTGTATCTAAAATAGCTTCATTTTTAACTGGTAAAAGTAATGTCCATGATCCAGTATTTCCGTATTTAATTGGCAATTTGGCATGAAGATCAGTTTTTTGGATGCCTAAACTTTGGCAAAGCGCCGACCGATTCCCATTAAAATCAATAAACTTTGGTCGGGCTTGTTGCATCGTTATTTGGTATCCCTTTGCTTCGTAACTAACAAGCAAAACCCCTACAGCTGTTTCTATTTCTAGTTGGCAATTTTCTTGTCCATTTAGAAGCGCAAAAATCGCTCCCATTGTTGCATGGCCACAAAGCGGTGTTTCATAACCTGGAGTAAAATATCTTAATTTTAATGCAGCTGTATCACTTTTACAAATAAAAACCGTTTCATTAAAACCAACTTTTTTAGCAATTTGTTGCATTTGTTCTTTACTATAAGAATCACCAGAAAAAACCACGCCTGCTGGATTGCCTTTTCCCGGCTTACTTGTAAAGGCATCTACTCTCACAACTTCACACTTCATTTATACGCTCCTATACTATTTTTCACAAATCGCAAAATAATTCCCCTCGTTATCCGCAAAATTAAAAACTAATCCCATTGGTAAATCGACTAATTCACCAACAGTTATCCCTTTCTTTTTATAGCTGTCATATAGTTCTGCAACATTTTTTCCAAAAAGTAAAATGGATGGTGTTCCAAGGTTCATATCTGGATTTGCTTCGGCCACTTTCTGTTTATTTTGCAAAACAAAAGTAGTTTCTGCCTCTTTCGTGGGTGCAATTTCTATCCACTGAATTTCCCCATTTACCACTTCTTCTGAAACAACAACAAAATCTAATTTTTCTACCCAAAAGTCTCTAACAGCGGCTTGATTTTCTACATACAACATTACTTGGCCAATTTTATTTATCATATTTGATCGCCCTCTCGTAACTTTATTTTTTCCTTTAAACCAAACTCTGCATAAAAATCACGCTTCATTTCTAGTAAATAACGTAAATCATTCATAAATTGAAACAGGATTGCTCGATTTTCGAATTCTTCACGTGTCTCGGGAAGTTTGCTACTTTTAAATTCATGTACCATCATTGTAATTTCTGCAACTAAATCTTCCGCAGTATTATGCTCATCTAGTGTCATCGCCGTTTTTTCAGTGATTTCTGCCAGTGCCAAACTTTGCTCAGAAGAATGATGGAAAGCCACTAAATGACGTTTCATTTGTGTTAAAATTCGGTACTGCACAAGACGCATATCCACATACTGGGAGTAATAATGGGAAGCTGTAAAAAATTGATTATCCAAATTTCGTGCAGCTTTTTCTTGTGCATAGTCTAATGTACCCTTTAATTGATGTAATAATCCAAATTCATCCCGATATTCTGATTGATTACGTAACCCTTGTGTCATCTCCGTTAAAATTTGTCGCATAATCTCTTCCACTTTTTGTTGTGTTCGTTTTAATTCATCTTCCATTTTTGGCATATATAGGTTTAAAATAATCGCAATGCCCGCTCCAACAGCCATTAACAACAGCTCATTTTTAAACCAAAAGAACGAAAGCGATTGTTCTAATAAAATGTGTGTAACAAGTACTGAACTGACAACGATACCATCTGCAACATGTAATTTAACCGCAAGTGGAATGAAAATAAGTAAATATAACCCAAAACTCACTGCATTATAACCAATCAATAAGAAAAATATTGCCGCAATCGATAAGGCTAAAACGGTCGAATAGACACGTTGAATTGCTAATTGTAACGACCCTTTTTTTGTGTTTTGCACACTTAATATCGCAATAATACCTGCCGAAACTGCATACTCCAAATGTAGCCATTCTGCTATAATTATTGCCAGTGTCGCAGCAATTGCTGTTTTTACTGTCCGCATCCCAATTCGCATTTATTCCATCCCCTTCTCCATGTACAATTTATCATAGCATGAAAGCCAAAATCGCAAAAGAAAAACCTTGAAGATTGCTCTTACAAGGTTACCATTTTATTCTCCATCTATTGTTTTTTTAAATCGTGCTCGAAAGAAGAAACATACTCCAACTATTACAATTAGCGCAATAACACTATAAATAATTGCCGAAAAACTATCCATAAACACAATAATTTCATTCCAAGATTCGCCAAGCATAGCACCAAGACCAATTAAAACCGTATTCCAAAGAAAACTTCCAGCAGTTGTAAGTATTAAAAACTTAGACATTTTCATCTGCGTCATCCCAGCTGGAATAGAAATCAAACTCCGAATAAGTGGAATCATCCGACATATAAACACAGCCCAGCTACCATATTTCAAAAAGAAACTTTCCGCACGTTCAATATCACTTTCTTTTAAACGCAAAACTCGACCATATTTTAAAACAAAATTTGTCATCCGTTCTTTACCAAAAAACGATGCAACCTTATATAATAAAATAGCTCCTATTACCGATCCAAGTGTGGCAACGATAATCACCGTCACAACATTCATTGCGGAAATAGTCGTCATAAAACCACCAAAAGTTAAAATAATCTCAGAGGGAATTGGCGGAAATAAATTCTCCACCATAATTAATAAAAAAATACCAATATAACCAAAATCAGTCATAATTCCTGTAATCCATGCTTCCAAAAAACACACTCCTATACTTTATTTCCCTTTTAAAGTAAGTGCTTGCTTTTAAAGTTTACTATAATAGTTCTGATATTTCAATGGTTTACTGCAAATAAAAAACTTGGCACGTTTTAGCGCACCAAGTTTTGATTTTGTTATTTTGCCACAAGTCTCATCTGTACGGCTTCTATTCTTAAACTTTGCCCTGTTGTTCCGGCAGTTGCTCCGTCTTTTACCCAGCCTTGCCAGCCTTTATTTTGAACGTGAGCTCTATATTGCACAGAGTAATTTTTGGCCATATTTCCAGTTAATTTTACTTGAAAGGCCTCTAAACGTTTTGATTGTCCACGAGTCCCAGAAATTTCACCATTTTTTAGCCAACCTTGCCAACCAATACCTTGAACATGAGAACGATACTGTACATCCCCAGAATAAGGCATCCCTGATATGCTAATTTTTATTGCTTCTGCTCGTAAGCCTAGCCCTGTTGTCCCAGCGGTTGTACCATTGGCTACATTACCCATCCATCCATTACTTTGAACGTGTAATTCATAGTTTATTCCCTTTTGCTTGCTTACAGCTAAATTGTTACTAAATGCCCACGTATAGATATTGTTTAGTTTTTCTTTTGTAATTCGAGTACCAAAGTTATCTTCTGAACGATCTCTATATTCATATGCATTTACGGCTAGAATTTGTTTTTTAGAATTATAAACACCGCTCCCACTACTACCGCCAGTTGTATCTAATTTGTAATAAACATTATTTGCAGTTGTTTTAGAAATGCTACCTGATTGCGTGAACAATTTCCCTTTTTTATCACCGTGATACCCACTTATAGTAATTGCTCCAGATGTATTTGTTGTTAACCCCATCGTACCAGTTTTTTGTCCTATATTTTTATTTAATTTAATAACAGCATAATCTTCCGAGGAAGGTTCTTTTTTGATCCATTCTTTTGGTACATACATTTTTTTTGCCGTTGCTACACCAAATGGTGCTACTGACCCATTATATCCGGGACGTACTGTTACTTTAGTTGCCCAACCGCCATATTCCTTTTGATACAAACAATGAGCAGCTGTGAGTACTGAGTCATCTCCAATCATTTGTCCACTTCCAACGCTATGCATACCCACTTTTGTTAAGTTTGGAAATTCAGCCTCTATAAAAACGCTTGTAGAATAAGGATATTGTGCAGTATTAGTTACGAGCTTTCTTCCGTCCGCTCCAAAAATACTTTTTACGCTGGGAATAACTTCTTGTTCATCATTCACAAATTCAATTCCAGATAAATCCACTTCCTGCGCATCAGAGGTATCTAATGTCCCTTCTGTCGCATTGACATCTTCTAAATCGCTAATTTCATCAACAATAAATTCTTCTCCATCATTTGTTACTGTTTCTCCAACTACTTTTTCATCCGTTGTCGTTTCCGTTGCTTGTGCTACTATCCCGCCACCTAACAGGAATAGTATAAAGACCAATAATAAAGCTAGCATTCTAAGTTTTTTCATTGTTGTATCTCCTTTTTATTTTTTAGTAAATAAATACAAAAATAAATATTTGTTCCATGTCGTCTATTCTGTACTTTAACTACCTTTACTATTTTTCTCCTCCCGTAAATAATAAATTCATCTCCGTTACTGTTGTTTTTATTATGTATTTATTTTTTTGCGAATATATAGTTATATTCACATAGTTATTATACTATATGCGTCCATTTATTTGTTAAGCTTTTTGCATAAAAAAAGAAGCCAACAAAGTGCTGACTTCTAATCTTTCTTATTCTTCTAATTCCGCCTTACTCGCAAAAAATCCAGCTAAGCGTTCTTTCACTTTTAGAATTCCACCAACTTCATCACTTTCTAAATTCATTGGCATTACTGGTTCGTGCAGGCTCATACGTAGTAAGAACCAACCTTCGCCGAGTGCTCCGCTTGTATTGACACGAATACCTTCCAAATTTTCTGGTTCTAGCGACATATCATTGTCTGCTTCGACAAACTTTTGAAAATCTGTTAACACTTCTTGACCGTAAGCTTTAAAATCATTTGCTGTAATACTTAAGCGAATTTCTTCACTTTCTGCCGGTTCTTTTAAATCGGCAATTAAATCAGCTAAGTCTTGGCCATTTCTATGAAGGGTTGCGTATGTCATTAAAATTTTTGCAATTAAATAGGCGCCATCATCAAGGAAATAATTTTCTTTTAGCGCCGCATGTCCGCTTACTTCAATAGCGATTTCTGAAGGCGTTCCTTCTCTATTTAGTCGAAGTGCCTCATTAATTACATTTCGATAGCCGCGTTTAAAACGGTGTTGTTTTCCACCTTTTTCTGCAATAAAGGCTTGCAAGTGACCAGAAGTAGTCGAGTCAGTGACAATTGTTGTTCCTGGTTTTTCTTGTAAAATTATACTTGAAATAACAGCAATGAGTGGATTGCGGTTCAAGCTTTCTCCATGTTTATCCATAATAGCTGAACGATCGACATCCGTATCAAAAATCACACCTAAGTCTGCACCGCTCGCTAGAACTGCTTTTTTCAAGCTTGCCATCGCCTCTTCGTTATCCGGATTCGGAATATGATTAGGGAAATGACCATCAGGATCTAAAAATTGACTACCAGAAATATCTGCGCCAAGTTCTGCAAGTACTTTCTCTGCAAAAAAACCGCCAGCCCCATTTCCAGCATCAACAATAATATGACTTCCTTCTAATGGCTTCATTTTATCAGCGGCCCCAGTAATACCTGCTCTGATTTTTGCGGTTAAGTCTGCTGCATAGGTAGAAAGTAAATCTTGTTTTGTTACTTTACCAGCATTTAGACCTGTTTCTATAAAAGATTTATCCGCATGCGAAACAATATAATCAATATCCTCATGTTCTGCACCGCCAGATTTCGTAAATAATTTTAGTCCGTTATACATAAAAGGTAGGTGGCTCGCTGTAATCATAATTCCCGCATCACAATTATAGTCCTCATATTGAGTTGCCATAAACATTGCTGGTGTAGTCGCCAGTCCCACATCAACAACATCTATACCTGCAAATAAAAGTCCTTTTATAAGTGCAGCTTTTAATCGTTCAGCTGAAAGTCGGCTATCATGACCAATCGCTACCGTTGCTTGATTTTCTACACCTTTTTCTGCTTTTAGCCATTTCGCAAATCCATAAGCAATCTTTTCTACACGTTCATCTGTCAACGTAATCGGATATTTTTCTGTAGCAATCGCAATTCCACGTATGTCTGATCCGTTTTGCAGTGCTTCTAACGCCTTCACTTCTGATTGATTCATGTCATTCCTCCAGCTTCTATATTTTCTACTACATTATAGCTTATATTGCGCATAATTCACATAGTTTTTACAAAAGTGGTGCTCTTTTTGCAATAATGATTTGCAAGTCAACGGTTAGCTCTTGCGGTGGATTTGCCAATAATTCACGTTTTTTCTCTGCATCAATATGCCAACCAAGTGGGGTCATTTCAAGAAAATCAGCAAATAATTCTTTGGCGATTGGTGCTTTATAAGTCACTCGCTCCATATGTTCCACCGTTAGTTTTTCTGCTAATCGTGATGTAACCGAGTCATTCGAATAGCTACTTTTCTCGTCCATATAAATAAATTCGCGCAATTCTCGTAAATAGTTTTCTTCCGGAACAACTTTTAGCAAATAGCCATCTGTTTTTAATAAGCGCGTGAATTCCTCATAATTCGAAGGTGATAAAATATTTAAAATGACATCTGCTGTCTCTGATTGGTTTGGACAATTAGCTAAATCAGCTACCGTCCAAACAATTCCCGGATAATCCCGTGCAGCTTGTTTCACTCCTTCTTTAGCAATATCTAGTCCAACAGCTTGTACAGATTGTCCTTTTGTTTGAAGTTCCTTTACTATTCGCGCTAAATGACTTCCTTCACCGCAACCAGCATCATATAAGACGACCTCTGTTTTTTTCGTATCCGTAATAATAGTTATCATCCGTTCGATTAACTTTTCAAAAAAACCACTCGCAATCACTTTTTTTCGTGATTCAAATAAGGCTTGACCATATTTGGTTTTATGTGCCTGCTTAAGCAAATGCAAGTAACCTGGTTTAGCAATATCAAAACCATGCCGTTCCGGACAAACAAATGAGAGCGGTTCTTCTAGTACAAATTCGCCACCACAAATTGGACAAGAAAGAAGTGTCATACTTTCTTTCATTGCAAGCTTATTTATCTCCATTTTTGATAACAATGAATCTTCACTCCACTCGAAAAACGTTGCCCATACACAGGCAACGTTCTGCTAATTTCTTTTATACGTATAGAAGGTATAATTATACTTGTTTTTTTCATCTTTTTCGTGAGGTTCTTTTGCAACTTCTGAAAAATTCTCCCAATCTACTTCTGGAAATGCAGTATCAGCATCAAATTCCGCATCAATTTTTGTAACAATTAACGTATCTGCCACATCCATAAATAAACGATAAATTTCCGCTCCACCAACAACATAAATTGGCTCACCCGTTTTCTGAAGATCTAACACAGCCTCTTTGGAATGAAGAATTTCTGCATCATCTAGCTGCAATTCTTTATCCCGAGTTAACACGATAGTTTTTCGATTTGGTAAAGCTTTTCCTAATGATTCATAAGTTTTCCGCCCCATTACCAGTGTTTTTCCAGTGGTTGTTTTTTTGAAAAATTGTAAATCTCCTGGTAAGTGCCACGGCATTTTGTTATCTTTACCAATATTGCCAGCACGGTCTTGTGCCCAAACAAAAATAATCATCCAAGAAAACCTCCCTTATACTGAAATTGGTGCTTTTATTGCTGGATCAGGATTATAACCATCTAGTGAAATATCCGCTACTTCAAAATCAAAAATAGTTGCTGGTTTATCAGAAAGAACTAATTTTGGAAGTGCGTGCGGAGTTCTTGTTAATTGTTCTTTCACTTGTTCAATATGATTATTATAAAGGTGTGCATCTCCCATTGTATGGATAAACTCACCAACTTCAAGTCCAACTTCCCTCGCAATAAGATGCGTTAAAAGTGCGTAACTTGCAATGTTAAATGGAACTCCTAAGAAAATATCTGCACTGCGCTGGTAAAGCTGGCATGATAATTTCCCATCCGCCACATAAAATTGGAATAACGAATGACAAGGTGGTAATGCCATATTGGGAATATCTTCTGGATTCCAGGCAGATACAATTAAACGACGCGAATTTGGGTTTGTTTTAATCATCTCAATTAAATCAGCTAATTGATCAATAGTTTCCCCTTGTGAAGTTTTCCATTCACGCCATTGTTTGCCGTAAATATTACCCAGCTCACCGTATTTACTCGCAAAATCTTCCTCTTCCAAAATACGTGTTTTAAATTTTTCCATTTCCGCTTGATACACTTCTTTAAATGCTGAATCACGCTCTGCTCTTAGTCCAAAATCTGTCATATCTTCCCCGTGGTAATCAGCACTTTTTACAAAACGCTCAAACGCCCACTCGTTCCAGATATTGTTTTTATGTTGTAGAAGGTATCGAATATTCGTATCACCGTGTAAAAACCATAACAATTCGCTTACTACAAGTTTAAATGGTACACGTTTTGTTGTCATAATCGGAAAACCCGCTTGTAAGTCAAAGCGCATTTGATAGCCAAATGTGCTGATTGTTCCAGTTCCAGTGCGATCTCCTTTTTGTGTCCCATTTTCTAAAACGTATTTTTCTAAATCCAAATATTGTTTCATTGTTCGCACTCCTTATTCCGCGTATTGTGATAAAAATTCCCAACGTTCCATCATTTGCTCGAGTTCCGCTTCTTTGGTAGTAATTTCTCCACTAAGCTCTGCTGCTTTAGTAAAATCTGCTCCGGTTTGCTCTAGTGTTTCATTTAATGATTCAATGGTTTGTTCTAGGTCACCAATAGCTTCTTCAATACCGTCCCACTCTATTTGCTCTTGATAGGTCAGCTTCACTTTTTCCTTTTTTTCCGGCGCAGGTTTTTCAACGGATGTATTCGCCATTTTTTTCATGGATTTTGCTGGTTTTCCTTTAGCCTCTAGTTCTGCTAAATAATCACTATACTCTCCGTAGAAAATCTCCACCTCACCAATTGCACGAAACACAAGTAGCTTATTAACCACCTTATCTAAGAAATACCTATCATGGCTTACAGTAATTACTGTTCCATTAAATGATTCCAAATAATCTTCTAGTACAGTAAGTGTTTGTGTATCTAAATCATTAGTAGGCTCATCCAGTAGTAAGACATTGGGCCGTTCCATTAAGATTCGTAGTAAGAATAAACGTCTTTTTTCACCACCAGATAAACTACCAATTTTCTTACCATGCGAGTTTGGTGGAAATAAAAACCTTTCTAACATTGCACTTACGCTAATTACTTCGCCACCAGAAGTCGTCACTTGTTCTCCTGCTTCTTGCAAATAAGCAATCATTCGCATATCTGGGTCCATTTCTTCGTTTTGTTGCGTATAATAACCAATTTGAACCGTTTGACCAGTAATAACTTCTCCAGCATCAGGGGCTAGTTTACCAGCAAGCATATAAAGTAAAGTGGATTTTCCAGTTCCATTATTACCAGTAATCCCAAGTCGTTCGCCTGGCTGGATAATTAAACTAAAATCTTGCAAGACTTGTTTTTCCTCAAAGCATTTTTCTAAGTTTTTAAGTTCAAAGACATCTTTACCTAAACGACTAGTAACAACATCAATCGCTAGTTCAGAGTCATCCGTTTTCGTTTTCACTTTCTTTTCTAAATCATGAAAACGATCTTGCCTTGCACTTTGTTTTGTTGCTCGACCTTGAGGACCGCGACGCATCCAAGCAAGTTCTTTCCGATAAAGATTTTTATTTTTCTCCGATTCGCGCACTTCATTTTCCATGCGAATGGCTTTAGATTCCATAAATTTTTCATAATTACCAACGTAACGATAAAGCGAACCTCGATCTAGCTCAACCATATGATTTGTCACGCGGTCAAGAAAGTAACGATCATGGGTAACAAGAAGTACCGCTCCTTTGAAACGGTTTAAATATTCCTCTAACCAACGAATCGATTGAAAATCCAAGTGGTTAGTAGGTTCATCCAAAATAAGTAAATCCGGCGTTTCAATTAAAACTTGCGCCAAACCAACTCGTTTTCGTTGTCCACCTGAAAGTTCGCTAATTTTCGCAGTTAAATCGGTAATTCCAAGTCTTTCTAAAATCGTTTTTGCTTCGGTATTCATATCCCAAGCTGCACTTGCATCCATTTCTTGACTAGCTGCAGTATAAGCATCATGAAGTTTGGTGTTTTCTGAATCAAGCGACATCGCTAGTAGTACTTCTTCGTATTTCCGCATTGCTCGAAGCGCCGCAGTATCCCCATCAAAAACGGCAGAGAGAACCG
Organism: Listeria immobilis; assembly: GCF_014322765.1. GTDB lineage: Bacteria > Bacillota > Bacilli > Lactobacillales > Listeriaceae > Listeria > Listeria immobilis. The sequence continues at coordinate 81,216 of NZ_JAASTZ010000003.1, forward strand.
TATCTTCCTCGTTAAAAACTGGGTCTTGTGCTAAATAGCCAATTGTATAATCTTTGGCTTTAGTAACACTACCCTTATCTCCAGATTCGCTTCCTGAGATAATTTGTAATAAGGTTGATTTTCCCGTGCCATTCACACCGATTAAACCAATTCGTTCGCCTTCTGTAATCGTGAGGGAGATATTCTCAAATAGGCTTTTTTCACCATATGTTTTCGTTAAATTTTCTACTTTTAATTGTTTCATTAAGTCCCATCCATTTCCGTTCTGTCCTATCTATTCTAGCTGAAAAAGTGTCACATAGCAATTGGTTTTGATTAGAAAAAAAGTTCCAAAAGTGTTTATAACACTTTTGGAACTTTGCTAGTTAGAATAAGCCTTTCGCATTTCCATTTTCGTCGACGTCCATATTTAGTGCTGCTGGTTTTTTTGGTAAACCAGGCATTGTCATTACATCTCCTGTTAAAGCAACAACAAATCCCGCTCCAAGTTTTGGAATGAATTCACGAATATGAATCACAAAATCAGTCGGACGACCAAGAAGTGTTGGATCATCTGATAAAGAATATTGTGTTTTCGCCATACAAATTGGGTATCTATCCCAACCATATTTTTTAAAGTCTATAATTTGTTTTTGGGCTTTACTTGAAAGTTCAACACCGATACCGCCATAAACTTTTGTAACAATCGCATCTAATTTTTCTTCCATCGTCCAGGCATCCTCATAAATACGCTTATAGTTAGCTTGACCGCTTTCTACAGCTGCAATTACTTTATCAGCTAGCTCTAATCCACCAGCACCACCTTTTTCCCAAACTTCTGTAAGAGAAAATGGTATTTCTTGTTCTTCGCATAAAGCTTCTAATTTCGCGACCTCTGCGTCAGAATCAGTAATGAATTTATTAATTGCCACTACATATGGAATACCAAATGTTTCAATAGATTCCGTGTGTTTTTGTAAGTTAGTAAATCCTTTTGCTAATGCATCAACATTTTCTTCACTAAGTTCTGTTTTCAGTGCGCCGCCGTGCATTTTAAGCGCGCGAATAGTTGCAACGATAACCACACAATCTGGCGCTTTCCCAAGAGAAGGAACTTTAATATCTAAAAATTTCTCTGCTCCTAAATCTGCTCCAAATCCTGCTTCTGTTACAACATAATCCCCGAGTTTTAATGCCGTACTTGTTGCTGATACACTATTACAACCATGAGCAATATTTGCAAACGGACCACCATGTACGATAGCTGGTGTATGTTCTAATGTTTGAACTAAATTTGGTTTTAATGCATCTTTTAGAAGTAGCGTTAATGCGCCTTCATAACCCATTTCGCCAACAGTAATTGGCTCTTTTTTATAATTATAACCAATAACAATTTCACTTAGACGTTTCTTTAAGTCTTCTAGATCACTAGCTAAACAAATAATCGCCATGATTTCAGAAGCAACAGTAATATCAAAACCATCTTCCCGTGGCACCCCTTGAATTGGACCGCCTAAACCAACGACTACTTTTCTAAGTGCGCGATCATTTAAATCAACTACACGTTTCCAGACAATTCGTCTACCATCAATGCCAAGCTCATTACCTTGTTGCATATGATTATCAATAAACGCCGATAAAGCATTATTAGCAGCAGTTATTGCGTGAAAATCACCAGTAAAATGCAAGTTAATATCTTCCATTGGAATAACTTGTGCATAGCCCCCACCTGTCGCGCCACCTTTAATTCCCATAGTAGGTCCAAGCGATGGTTCTCGAAGTGCGATGACTGTTTTTTTATCTTTTTGAGAGAGTGCATCCCCAAGTCCGACTGTTACAGTTGATTTCCCTTCACCAGCTGGCGTTGGATTTATTGCTGTCACAAGTACAAGATTACCTGGTTGTTTGTCTGTTAAAGAGTGAATGGTATCGTAGGATAATTTCGCTTTATATTTCCCGTAAAGTTCAAGTGCATCCGCATCCAGCCCCAAATGTTCCGCAATCGTTGTAATTGGTAGAATTTCAGCATTTGATGCAATTTCAATATCTGATTTCACTTTATTTGACATGTTAACCCCTCCGAATATGTATATTGTAACAAAGTATCGAAATGCTTTGGTTCCTCCTCAATGCATCAAAAAAGCGTGACACCAAAAGATGTAACACCATTTTTTGATTGAAAAGTAAAACCTGATTGCGCATAAATCAGCATTCGAAACTTGGATTACCATTATTCCTCTGTTTCTGGTCGATTCACTTCCATTGATTTAAGTGCTTTTAATGCCTCTGGATGTTCTTCAAAAAATTGCACAACATCACCAATTCGGTCAATCGAGTTCCAGCTTAAATGATGCTCAATCCCTTCTACATCATGGTAAATATGAGCAGGATCCACACCAATAATACTTAAAAAACTTTCTAGTAGTGCGTGTCTTTCTAGAAGTCTTTTCCCCATTTGTGTTCCTTTAGGTGTTAAAATTAATCCACGGTACTTCTCATAGATTAAATATTCATCTTTATCCAATTTTTGTACCATTTTTGTAACAGAAGAGGGATGGACAAACAGCTCATCTGCAATATCCGATACTCTGGCATAACCTTTCGTTTCAATTAGAGAATAAATCTTTTCAATATAATCTTCCATACTAGGTGTTGGCATAGCTATACCCTCCAACTTAATTTCTTTCACATAGCCAATTGTACTATAATATGAGGGTTTCTAAAAGTATTTACCCTTTCCAACAAGCAATTTTTATTAGTAAATAAAAGCAATAAGCCGAATAAAACGAGGCAATCAGCTACTTGAAATGGAATAAAAATAATAAGTAAGCCTTTACAAGTCCAAAAATTTGAAAAATATCGAAAATCAGCTTGACGTTTATAGGTATTTTGATTTATAGTGTTAATATCATATGCGGTGACGCTATGAACTGAAAAGGGACGTATTTGTGAAAATTTTTCCATTTAAAATGAAACCGTTTTAAACGGAATTATTTGAAGCGACTATGAGCCATACTTAGGAGGATTTATTTCAATGCAGAATGGGAAAGTAAAATGGTTTAACAATGAAAAAGGTTACGGTTTTATCGAATCAGACAGCGGCGAAGACATTTTTGTTCACTTCACAGCAATCCAAGGTGATGGTTACAAATCTTTAGAAGAAGGCCAAGCGGTAACTTTTGAAGTAGTAGAAGGTAATCGTGGTGCACAAGCTGCAAATGTAGAAAAAGCCTAAATCAGTTACTTAGTAGACACGGACGTAAAACCGGTAGATTCATTTACCGGTTTTTTTATTGCAAAAACTCCCTTTTCCTTCTATAATAAAGCAACATCAAAGGATATGGAGGAATTGGCATATGGAAGTCTTTGTTGACGGAGCAAGTGCAGGAAATCCTGGATTAAGTGGTGTAGGGATTGTATTAAAAGCAGATGGTATTTACGAACAACTAGCCATCCCCCTAGCTGTGATGACAAACCATGAGGCAGAATTTATTGCGATAAAATTTGGATTAGAAGCTGCCATAAAAAAACAAGCAACATTGGTTCGGTTATATTCGGACTCTAAGGTTGCTGTTGAAGCTATCCAAAAACGTCATGCGAAAAATCCTTTATTTAAGCCCCATCTAGAAGAAATTTTGCGCATGAGTGATTCATTAGAATTATTTTTTATAAACTGGCGTCATGTAAGTCAAAACAAACAAGCCGACCAGCTCGCACGTCAAGCGATAAAAAAACAGAAGCAATCTGGCACAAAATAAACCAGTTTGCTTCTATTTTTTATTCCACATCACGTGTGAGTGTTTTTAAGCCATATTTTTCAATAACAGCAAAAGCATCCTCTTTAAAGCCTTGATACTTCAAATTATCTAAATTAATTTCGAGTGGCACTTCGGTATGAATTCTAGCTAATTTTTGACTTAGTTCTAGCATAGCCAAATCTTCTTGAATTTTTGTTTGTTGCGCTGGTTTTAATTTATCAAGATTGGATAATACTCCTTCAATGGACTCATATTCTTGAATCAACTTAATGGCTGTTTTTTCCCCAATGCCTCGAACACCTGGATACCCATCCGAAGTATCCCCCATTAATGCTTTTACATCAATAAACTGACGCGGGGTAATACCCATCTCTTCAATAAAGATAGCTTCATTATAACGTTTATAATTGCCATAACCTTTTTGCATAATCCAAACGTCATTTGTAGGAGCAATTAATTGTAGCAAATCTTTATCACCACTTAATACTGTAGTTGAAATAGAACTCGCTGCTTGAACGGTAATTGTACCAATACAATCATCTGCTTCATAACCTGGTACGCCTAAATTCACAAAGCCAAATCCTGTTGCAACTTCTTTTGCTAAATCAAATTGTGGGATCATTTCTTCTGGTGGTGCGGTTCTACCTGCTTTATAACCATCATAAAGTTCATTACGAAAAGTTTGTGAACCCATATCCCAGCATATTAGTGTATGTGTTGGATTACTTTGGCGGATTGCAGCAAACATATGACGCATAAATCCTTGAACACCATTGGTTGGAATTCCATGTTGATTAAACATAAATTGCTTAGAAACAGCAGTCGCATAAAATGCTCTAAAAAGTAATGCCATTCCATCAACAACAAGTAATTTTTCTTGATTTTCTGTCATATATAATCCCCCAATTTCTTTCTACTGCCATCTATTGTAGCATAATTTCTTTTGGCTCGCAGAAAAAAAAGGTGTTTTTTACCAGCTTGCTTTTTTCACGCCGGGTAATTGTCCTTGATGTGCTAATTCACGAAAACGAATCCTTGACATGCCAAATTTCCGCATATAACCATGTGGGCGACCTGTTAAGTCACAACGGTTATGCAATCTTGTTGGTGATGAGTCTTTTGGTAGTTTACGTAGTTCGTCCAAACGTCCTTCTGCTTTTAACACCCGGCGTAGCTCTGCGTATTTTTCAACAAGTGCTTTTTGACGTTCATATTTAGCGACTTTTGATTTTTTAGCCATATAATCCTCCTTTTATAAATAATAATGATTCCGATTTATATCATACGCCTGTTTTAAAATGAAAGCAAGTCTTCTGTTTTTCAAAAGATAAACTAACTAAAAACCGCTTAAAATCTACCGTAAAAGGTTGATTTTAAGCGATGAAAGCTTTTATTTAGTTCCTATAAGTGGACCATAAGCATTTGAAAAACCATTATTATAGGCTTCTCCTACTTTATTTTTACCAGCGTCCCAATTAACCGACCATGTCATAATTCCTTTTACTGGAGTTCCGTTAGCTTGTAATCGACTAAATACATTTTGTACAATTTGCGGGTCTTTAACATAGCCAGTTGCCGCTGCATTTATATTTGCTGGCAATCCAAAAACAAATTTATTTGCAGGAATTTTTAAATATCCACGCGTGCCATTAATGAAGGAATCCGCCATATAATACAAGAAAGATTCTTTAAGGGCATCATTGTTTTGAGCAATCCATTGGTTGGTTTCATCAACCCAGACACCGTCACCACCTTGATTATATAATTGTGGCGCAATATAGTCATAATAATTAGCAAGGGAAGTTAAATAGCTTTCATAGGCACTACCAGGTTTTAAGTAAGGAAATTCTGGCGCCATTGTAATTAAGAAATTTTTCCCCTCTGCTTTATAATGATCTTTCACCATTTTAAGTGCTGCTGGGATAACGGTTTTATTATCACCTGCTGTAATGGCGCTTTGTTCTAAATCAATGTCTAAGCCATCAAATCCATAAGTCTCTACTTGACGGATAATTTCATTTGCAAAAGCCACTTCATCTCCTGCGCTTAGTTCGACATGACCATCTGCGCCACCAAGTGCTAGTAATACAGCACGTCCTTCTTTGTTTAATGTGCCTACTTGGGCTCTGAAATCACTATCACTAATTCCCACTGGTTTAAACGTTGGAATACGGTTTACTCCATCTCCTTTCATAAACGAAACATCTACTACATTGTATGCTGCAGGTGTATCTTGGAGTGCAATATCTGCCGAAGTTCCTTGTTGATAGCCGTCTCCCCCCGCCGATTTCCAACTATGCCAGTAACCAACTAGTACCTGTTTGTTAGAAATATCTGGCATAACAGAAGCATCGTCTGTTGCTGCTTGGGCAGTGCCACCAAACATCCCTATTCCCGCTCCAACTAAAAGTAAAGATAAACCACCAAACCATTTTTGCTTTCTATTCATCTACTTTCCCCCCTTATATTTAGCCCCAAGCAATTGATTTTAGAGCTATTTGAAAATACCCAGCATACTGAAAATAAAACTAGAAAAACAGCAAAAAAACGAAATTGATATAGACCAATTCCGTTTTTAAATCAATAATTATTTATAATCATAAAGAAAAAAATAGCCCAATAAAAACTGTTTTATATTCTTATTCGGCATGTTGTGGTTCTGGATTTGTTGCTTCTTTTGTTTTACGATGCGGAATCATATTAAAAATAATATTAAGCGCAATCGCAGTAATACTTCCAGCAACAATTCCATTACTAGTAAATAAACGAACAAAAGCAGGAAAAGCATTAAATAAATCAGGCACAACAGTTACTCCTAATCCCACTCCGACTGAACAAGCAATAATCAATAAATTTTCTTGCGATGTAAAATTCACTTTGCCAAGCATTTTAATTCCTTGAGCTACAACCATTCCAAACATAGCTACCATCGCTCCACCAAGTACTGGCGTCGGAATAATTGTCGTTATTGCCCCAATTTTAGGAATTAAGCCTAGAATGATTAGGAAACCTGCCGTCGTATAAATAACTTTGCGTGTCTTTATTCCAGAAAGCTGTACTAAACCGACATTTTGCGAATAAGCCGTATATGGAAATGTATTAAATATACCTCCAAGCATAATCGCTAATCCTTCCGCACGATAGCCCCGTGTTAAATCTTTTTTGGTTAGTTTTCGCTCAGTTATATCTGATAGTGCAAAGTAAACACCTGTTGATTCAACCATGCTAACTAGCGCAATTAAAATCATTGTAATAATTGCCGGCCACTCAAATGTCGGTGTCCCAAAATAAAATGGTTTTGGCAAATGGAACCAACTTGCTTCACTAACAGGACCAAGTGAAATCCCTTTGTAAAGTGCCGCAAAAGCAGAGCCGCCAACTAATCCAATTAAAACAGCAATTGCTTTAGAAAAACCTTGTCCAAAGCGGTAAACTAAAATAATTAATAATAATGTTCCAAATCCAAGACCAAGATTATACATGGAACCAAAATCTTTTGCCCCTTCACCACCAGCAAGATTATTGATTGCTACTGGAATGAGGGTTAAACCAATTACTGTCACAACAGAACCAGTTACAACAGGTGGAAAAAAACGTACAACTTTAGAGAAAAATGGTGCTATTAATAATACAAAAAGTCCAGAAACAATGATTGATCCATAAATTGCTCCAATACCCATATCTTGTCCAATTAAAATAATTGGCGCAATTGCTTGAACTGCACATCCTAATACAACAGGTAAACCAATACCAAAGAAGCGATTAACCGTTAATTGTAAGAGTGTTGCAATCCCGCACATAAAAATATCAATCGAAACTAAGTAAGTCATTTCTTCCCCATTAAATCCAAGCGCCCCACCAATTAAAAGTGGAACAATTACTGCCCCAGCATACATCGCAAGGACATGTTGAAATCCTAAAGCTGCCAATTTCCCTTTACCTAACATTAACTTTTACTCCTCCTCTAAAAATAATATCTCTTCGTTTTCAAGTGAAGCAATTCTAGCAAGTGAATAAATAGGAAGCCCCGTTTGATTTAATAAAGCTCGCCCTTGTTGAAATGATTTTTCAATTACAATGCCAATTCCAGCTACTTTGGCGCCAGCAAGTTCAGCAATTTCTAGTAAGCCGAGCGCAGCCTGTCCATTAGCAAGAAAATCATCAATAATTAAAATCGTATCCGTCTCTGTTAAAAACTGTTTGGAGACAGAAATATCATTCGATTCTTTTTTGGTGTAAGAATAAACCTTACTCGTATAAAGATTATCTGTAAGTGTAACTGATTTTTTCTTTCGAGCAAACACCACTGGAATAGAAAGCGCTAACCCCGCAAAAACAGCTGGAGCAATACCAGATGATTCAATTGTTATTATTTTTGTAATGCCTAAACTTTTGAATCTTTTTGCAAATTCATTTCCCATTTCTTGCATGAGATTAGGGTCAATTTGATGATTCAAAAAAGCATCTACTTTTAAGACATTCCCTGGTAAAACAGTCCCTTTTTCTTTAATAAATTCTTCCAGTAGTTTCAAGTGCTATTCTCCTTTCAAAATAAAAAAACTGCTCCTCTATTTTTAGAGAAGCAGTATAGAAGCCACCAAAATGCCTAGTGACTTCGTTATACAAACTACTCATAGTCCGGTTATTTACGGTAACCAGGTAGAAACTCGTCGCCCAATCGCAACTATTATACAAGTATTTCATTATTGAGTTATGTTGTTTATTATAGCTTTCTCAAGTAGGGAGGTCAAGCTAATTTTTATTCAGTAAATTGATATACATACGCATACCTTTTTTCTAGTAGATCTAGTAAGTAGTTTGGATTCAGCCCTTCTCCGGTTGTGTCGGTTATTATTTCCAATGGTTTTTTTGTTTTACCAAATTGATGTACTTGTTCGGTTAGCCACGTTTTTAATGGGGTGTAGTCGTCACTTGCAATAATTGCATCCATATTCGGAATTTCTTGTTGCATTTGGTGATAGAACTGCGCCGCATACATTAGCCCAAGAGCGTACGACGGGAAGTAACCAAAATCACCGCCAGCCCAGTGAATATCTTGTAAAACGCCATTTGTATCAGAATCTGGACGAATACCCAAATACTCTTCATATTTATCTCCCCATGCTTTCGGTAAATCTTTCACTTCTAAATCACCATTAATTAAAGCTTTTTCAAGTTCATAACGGATCATAATATGAAGAGGATAAGTTAGTGTGTCTGCTTCAATCCGAATTAAGGAGCTTTCCGAAATATTTACAGCTCGGTAAAAATCTTCTAACTTCACCGCATCAAAAGCTGGTTTTGTAATAGCTTGAAAATCCGCATAATTACTCTTCCAAAATGCCAAACTAGAACCAATAATAATTTCATAAAATAACGATTGTGATTCATGAATTCCCATAGAAGCACCATTCGCAAGTGGTGTTCCGACAAGTTTAGCAGCAAAATTTTGTTCATAAATGGCATGCCCGCCTTCATGAATGGTACCAAAAACAGCCATTTTAAAATCATTTTCATTATAACGCGTGGTAATTCGCACATCACCAGTATTTAATCCGGTCGCAAATGGATGTACAGTTTCATCTAAGCGACCTGCTTCAAAATCAAATCCCATTTTATTTAAAATTCGAATGCTAAATTCTTTTTGTTTTGCTTTAGAAATTTTTGTATTTAAAATGGATGCATCTGGATTAATTCCCTTAGTCGCATTTTTTTCCCGAATCGCCATGATACCATCACGTACTTTTTCAAATACAGAATCAAGCACAGCAACCGTTACACCAGGCTCATATTGATCAAGCAGCGTATCATATTTATTTTCATCATAACCCCAATATTCCACAAATTTTCGCTTCATTTCCAAAATTTTCGTCAAAAATGGTTCAAAAGCTGCGAAATCATTTTGTTCGCGTGCGGTTGTCCAAGCTGTCTCTGCCTGTGCTACTAGTTTTGTATATTCCGCATATTCCTTACTTGGGATTTTTTTATTTAAGTCATAGTTTTTTTGACTTTCTTCCAATGTTTTACGAGTTATTTCTGAAAGATTTTCTTTATTTAAATTCAGTTCAGCAATAAAAGCAGCCATTTCTTCTGAGGTTTGCATATTGAAAATCTCTTCAGAAAGAACGCCAATGACATCCGAACGCCCTTCCATTCCTTTGGCTGGCGCTCCAGTACGAAGATCCCAATAAACTAATGCTAAAGCTTCTTCAAGTGCTTCCATTTTTTTAATATACGCTAAAAATTCTGCTTCTAATGTTTCTACCAAATCTAACTCCCCCATTCAGTCTTCTTTTTTTACACGAGGTTTTCTTGGACCCCAGTATTGATACAAATCTGTTCGTAAATAGCCATTATATAATTTCCGTTTTTTAGTTGCTTTTTTACCATAAACTTCTTCAAATAATTCATAAGAAGTAAGGACATATACCGACCAAGTAGGCATTCTTTTATAGACAATGCCCATCTCACGATAAAGCTGGCGAACTGCTTCCTCATCCTCTAGTCGTTCTCCGTATGGCGGATTCGCAACAACCACACCATATTCATCTTCTGTTTGGAAATCTGCAACTTGTAGCTGTCTAAAGGTAATCAAATCACCAAGACCAGCTTCTACCGCATTTTGTTTAGCAATTTCAATTAAGCGTGCATCAATGTCTCCACCGATAATATTTAAAGGCTGCTCATAATTCGCTAAATTTTCCGCTTCTAGCCTAGCATCCGCCCACACTTGTTTTGGCATCCAATCCCAAGTTTCCGATACAAATTCACGATTAAAACCAGGAGCAATATTTTGACCGATTAAAGCTGCTTCAATCGGAATCGTTCCAGAACCACAAACCGGATCATAAAAAGGTCTATCTGGATGCCAGCTCGTAAGTAATACAAGCGCCGCTGCCATCGTTTCTTTAATAGGCGCGCTACCTTGTGCTAATCGATAACCACGTTTATGTAATCCCGGACCACTTGTATCAATTGTTAATGTAACTTCATCTTTTAAAATAGAAACTTCCAACTTAAAAAGTGCCCCTGTTTCCATTAATCGACCAGAGCGGCGATATTTTTCACTAACACGATTCACTATTGCTTTTTTCACAATTGCTTGACAGTCAGGTACACTATAAAGCGTGGATTTAACAGACTTACCAGCAACAGGAAACTGCGCATCTAATGGTAAATAGGATTCCCATGGCAATGCTTTTGTTTTTTCAAATAATTCATCAAATGTTGTCGCTTTAAAAACACCTACAACAATTTTCACACGGTCAGCTACACGTAACCATAAATTTGCTCTGGCAATAGCCGATAAATCTCCTTCAAAATAAACTTTACCATTTTCTACTTTTGGTTCGTAGCCTAAACGTGCTACTTCTTTTCCAACAATCGCTTCTAAACCGGAAGCTGCTGTTGCCACCAACTGAAATGTTTTCATAGTGTCCCATCCTTTATTTAAATTTCTAATGAAAAAAAGCTGTTTTAAAAGGTGGAAGCGATTGTTTTAAATAGGCATTCAACCAGGTCGAACACCACCTTAAAACTTGCGCTCCGGCCTTCTAAAACAGCCTTCAATGTTAAATTCATCCTGCAAATAACGCTCTGTAAGCCATGTTCTGTTCTTTACTATATACAGGGTAATAGTAAAGAGATAACCATCTATCTGCGCGAAAATACATTCGCACCTCGTCCCTTGTTCTTGATTCCTTGGGAAAAGTGCCCCTACCATAAGTTTGAGTTTCTCGCTCGTGGGGTTTACCTCGTTCCACTTCCGAGCATTTCTGCCGGAACTTCGTCACTGTGGCACCTTCAAGGTTATAAGACCATATCTAAAAGACTTAGGTCATTCACCTGCCGTCAAACCGGAAATCCGGAATGCCCTGGCTTATTGTTTGACCAGGCACGATCACTACGGGCATCACAGCACCGTGCGAGCATGGACTTTCCTCTGCTTTCCTAAGAAAACAGCGATTATCCGAACGTTATTCATATTTTGTTAACTTACTAATACTAGCACACCTATTCGTTATCGTCCAGCTTATTTCCAAAAACATGCTTTTCTAAATTAGAAAGTCGTTTTAAAATATCAAAGTTGGTCGTTCCAGCTGGTTGTGTTGCTGCACGAAATGCTGGTGCTGGCTGTGCTGCTGTTTTTACAGGTGCATTGTCTAATTCTTGTACTAAACGGATATTTTCAGCTTGAAGTGCTTCAATTTCTTGTGTAAAAGTACTATAATCTTTGATAACCATGTCTAAAAATTCATCGACATCTTCCGGATTATATCCACGAAGCCCTGTTTTAAATTCTTTTTCCAAAATTTCTTTACCAGTTAAGAAATACTCAAATTGTTCCGAAGTCATGTAACTCCACCTCTATCTCTATTCTTACATATTTTTGTTCTAGTTATATACTTACCCTTATTTTTCCAAATCTCACATCATTTGTCAATCTATACGGATATTTTTTCTAAAATCACTGTAGCAATCTATTTTAAAACGCTTGATTCATATCTTCCACTACATCTTGCAGGGCATAAAAGTCAATACATTCTAAATAATAATCCGATTGTTCCTTCGCAAGTTTCGCACGTTCATAAAAGAATTTTGGCGACCCTTCTTTTTCTATATCGTAAACTAGTAAAGCTCCATCTGTATTATCAATAATAAAACTATCTTTAGCTACAAACTGAGCTGGATTTTCATACGGTCGTTTGGTAATGTGCGCATGATAATCAGCAGCCGCAAGTATCTCATTCGCCCATAATTGATTAGCCTCATTCCAATTAGAACTTTGCGCTTCGAACGGCTCTAAAACAGCCAGTTTCAATGCGTATTCATCCGCTTTAAGTTCTATAACTACTTCCCCTGCCCACAGTTCAATTCCAAGCTGCCCAGAAATGATAACCCATTCTAATCCATCTTCTATAAGTGGAATAAGCTGACGTTTTATTGTTTCCTTTATATAAGTGGCTTCATCCGCATCTTTTTTAAAAATTCCTAACTCAAAATTTTTATATCCAGTTACTGCGATGGATTTCACATCAATTCCTCTTTTCTTTTTAAGAAATCTCTAACTCTTGTTAATGTATACTTAGTGGATTCATAGTGATCTAGGAAGTGCTTATAAAATGACTTCCCATTAAAAGCGCTAACTGCTGTCATTTGGATATTATCAGATGCTTGTTTTAGTTGGAGCTCTCCCAAATAAGGTGGTCGTTCTTTATTTACCCATGGAATAGCTAACTCTAAAAATTCATCTGCTAGCCTCTTCGCTTCATCTACAAACGGTTTCATATCTTTATAAAAATCAAACGGTTGTGCTTCTTCACGATTCCTTAAATACAGTTCCCAATTTTTTTCATTTTGAAGAAGTAATTTTTCCGTGCGTTCTAAAAGTTCCATACTATCACTCTTTCTTTCACAATTTCATCTACTTTCAGGATAGCATAAGAGGGAAAATCTTGCCTAAAATTAGATTATTGACGAAAATGTGGTAAAATAGACGAAGGTACGTTCTATTTTCAAGTTAATTTCTTGCTAAAAAGAGGTATTCTTCATTTAACTTAGACTATCATTTTCATTTTTATTTGTTATAATAGATGTTAGTCTAAAATTCAGAATAGAAATTTTCTGATAGAGGTGAGAAAAAAATGGCTATTGGCTATCCTAATGGCAAGAAATATGCAGTGAGTCATAGAGAATCCATTCCGAAAAAAAAACGGAAAACAGAGGTTGCTTATGGCAAACGTGGTATGTCTTTAGAAGATGACTTAAATGATACAATCGCTTACTATTTAGCGCAAAATATGGCCGTCATCCATAAAAAACCTACCCCTGTTCAAATTGTCAGTGTAGATTATCCAAAAAGAAGTAGTGCAAAAATTAAGGAAGCCTACTTTAAAACACCATCTACCACAGATTACAACGGTGTTTATAAAGGAAAGTATATTGATTTCGAAGCAAAAGAAACCCAAAATACCACTTCCTTTCCACTAAGTAATTTTCATGATCACCAAATGACACATATGACAAATGTCTTAAAACAAAATGGGATAGTTTTTGTCATTATCGCCTTCCAAAAATTAGGAGAAACTCATTTCATTCCATTTGAAAAGTTTTACCCTTTTTGGGAACGAATGCAGAGTGGCGGAAGAAAATCCGTTACTTTAGCAGAAATACAAGATGTATCAGACCAAATTCCTTATGGTCTAAATCCAAGGCTTGACTTTTTGAAAACAGTCGAAAAAATATACTTCTAGTCAACCTTTTTAAAGGAGAGAGATTTTTAATGGCAGATAAACCGCAGACAAGATCTCAGTATCGCAACAAACAAAATGGCAATTCTAAAAAGAATCCGCCAAAACGAGGAAAACGTGTTGTCGCTAACATTTTCAAAACGATTTTCTTTGCAGGATTATTTTTAGCATTTTTTGGTGTTGCGGCTGGTGCAACGGTCTTTTACGATTACGCGAAAGATGCACCTAAACTGACCGACTCCAAGCTACGAGATCCACTTTCATCTAAGTTACTTGATAAAGATGGGAAGGTTTTCGCAGAAGTTGGAACCGAACGGCGGGAATATATTGAATACAAAGATATACCAGACACCTTGAAAGATGCAATTCTAACTACAGAAGATGCACGTTTCTATGAACATGATGGGATTGACCCTATTCGTCTTGGTGGGGCTGTAATTGCCAATTTCAAAGACGGATTTGGTTCGGAAGGTGCAAGTACACTTTCGCAGCAGATTATCAAAATGTCTTATTTAGACTACACCAATAAAACATTAGCAAGAAAAGCCCAAGAAGCATGGCTTGCACTTCAATTGGAACAAAAATATAGCAAAGATGACATATTAGAAATTTATGTCAATAAGGTTTATATGTCTGATCGTGTCCACGGAATGCAAACAGCTTCTAAACATTTTTATGGTAAGAGCTTAAATGATATAACCTTGGCACAAACAGCTCTAATTGCTGGTATGCCACAAAGTCCAAATAATTACAATCCTTATGACCACCCTGAAGCTTCTAAACAACGTCGTGATCAAGTACTAACAAATATGTATACACATGATAAAATCACAAAAGACGAAATGACAGCTGCACAGAATACACCTATAAATACTGGACTCCGTTCGAAAGAAGACCGTGAAGATAAAATTTATAAATATGATTCTTATGTCACACAAGTTTTAAGTGAGATTCCAAAAGATTATGATGTTTATCGAGATGGTTTAACCATTTATACAGCCCTTGATCGTGACGCTCAAGAGTATACCGAAAAAATGCTAAATACAAATGAAATTGTTAACTTCACTGATGATGAAATGCAAGCTGGGATTGTCTTACAAGATACAAAAACCGGCCGTGTTCAAGCAATCGGTGGAGGACGTAACCAAACCGTTACACGTGGCTATAATTACGCAACGCAAGTAAAACGTTCAGTCGGATCAACAATGAAACCAATTGCCGATTATGGACCAGCTTTTGAGTATTTAGATTGGTCAACCGCACACATTTTAGAAGATGAGCCTTATACGTATACCGGTGGAACTCCTATTAATAACTGGGATTTCGGCTATAAAGGACCTATTTCTGTTCGTCAAGCACTTTATCAATCAAGAAATATTCCAGCACTAAAAACACTTCAAGCAGTTGGATTAGAAAAATCTGAGCAATTCGTTAATAAACTTGGTATCACTTATGATGAAGGCCAAAATGTCGAGTCTAACGCAATCGGAGCAAACAGTTCTAATCCAATGCAAATGGCTGGCGCTTATGCTGCTTTCGGAAATAAAGGAATTTACAACAAACCACATACAGTGACCAAAATTGTTCTATCTGATGGCCAAACCGAAATTGATACAGAACCAAAAAGTACAGTTGCAATGAAAGAATCTACTGCTTATATGGTCTCTGATGTTCTAAAAGATGTTCTTACAATAGGAACTGGTACATCAGCAGCTGTTCCAGGACTTCAAGCAGCTGGTAAAACAGGTACAACAAATATACCTCCTGAATTCACATCACAATACTACTACCCTGGTGGTGCGGCTCGTGATTCGTGGTTCGCAGGTTATACAACAAATTATTCTATCGCAGTTTGGACTGGCTATGATGATAAGAAAAAATATGTTTCGGCAAGCGAACAAAAAATTGCCCAATATATGTTTAGTAAATTAATGGCACATGCTTCTGAAGGAAAAACAACCGAAGATTTCAAAATGCCAAGTAATGTTGTTTCTGTCCCAATTTTAAAAGGTAGCAATCCAATCGCTCGTGCCGCATCTGGTACATCAAGCGATAAAGTAAGCTATGAACTATTCATCGCTGGCACGGCACCAACAAAAACTGCTTCTACTCCAGAAGACGAGAAGAAGAAAAAAGAAGCAGCAGCGAAGAAAAAAGCCGAAGAAGACAAGAAGAAACAAACAGAAGAAGAGAAAAAGAAAGCCGAAGAAGAGGCTAAGAAAAAAGCTGAGGAAGAAGCTAAAAACAAAGAAGTTTCTGCCCCAACCGGCTTAAAGGCAAGTTATGATGGCAATTCGAAGCAAATCAATGTTTCGTGGGCAGCAGTCGATGGTGCAACTTATGAAGTAACTGTGAATGGAACGACGACGACTGTCTCTTCCACTTCCGTTTCTGTAAGTGGTGGCAATCCGGGTGATACGATATCCATTAGTGTTATCGCCCAAAAAGATGGGAACAAGAGCCCTGCTGCATCGGCCACTGTCAAAATACCTGCCGAAGAATCATCTGAATAGCACAAAAAAGTCTGAGTCAAAAGGGATTTGAATAATCCCTAATTGACTCAGACTTTTTCTTTATGCAATTAAATGCTCATTTTTCGATACTAAATAGAATTTTGCCATTGGTCTTGCTTTAGTTTTTAAAAACAGGTTTACTTTTTTCAATCAACCACTTTTCTGCACTTGAAATAGTATGATCTTTATGATAAATGAACATTTGTCGGAGTTCCGAATACTTATCGGGTAAAGTTTCATAAACCTGAATATTATATTTTACTGCGATACTTTCGGGAATTATTCCAATCCCTAGTTCATTTTTGCAAATATCAAAAAGTGTTTCAACGATATTAATTTCCGAGATAGAAGTATTTTGGATATTAAAATCATACATGAGTTTGGACAGCGCTCTATAAGAATAACATTGCTTACTAAAAACGTATAAGCGCTCTTCCGTTAATATTTTTTGCAGTGGTATTCCTTTTGTTTTACCAATGAAAACTAATTTATCACGCGACAGCATTTCAGATATGATTTGCTTGTTTTGAAATAAATTTTCCTTTTCCAGTTCAGCCACATAAGCAATCGTTAGTTCTCTATTTACTATTTTATGTATTAATTCATTGGTAGTTGCACTGACGATTGATAATTTTTTATTTGGAAACTGTGAATAGAAGTCTTTAATAATAGTATTAAATTGCATAGGAAAAGTGGACTGGGGAATACCAATCAAAATATTTTCTTCTTTGTTACTAATAATAGCAGTGGTTTCCTCCCAGAGCAAAATCATCTTTTTAAATTGTTGATAGAGTTTCTCCCCATTCTGAGTTAGTTCAACACCATTAGAGTGTCGAAAGAAGAGTTGAGTATCAAACTGTTGTTCTATATTTTTTATTTTATTAGACATATTAGATTGTAAATGCTGTAATTCACTTGCAGCGGCAGAAATACTTTTAAGTTCCGCAACTTTATTAAAAGCTCTCATATTCTCAATATCCATAATTTACTCCTTCTGATATCAAAATTAATGATACCTCTATATGATTTATGCATTTCAAATGATATTAAAAATAGATTATACTTTACTTACCATTTAAATTCAAGAAATCTAGTAAATACAAAAATCAAAGTATACCTAAAATTCAAGAAAAATGTTTGTATACTAGTTTTACTAAGTGGTGGGAAGTGAATTCAATTAATTTAGTGATACAATTGGAGGAGAAATAATGAATACTACTATTCAACAATTATTTAAGCATGTTTCCGTTCGAGAATTTAAAAAAGAGCCCTTATCTAATGAGGTCAAACAAACTTTAGTAGCTGCGGCCAGAAGTGGTGCAACATCCCATTTCGTTCAAGCTTTTTCTATTTTAGAAATTACGGATCCAGTGTTGCGGGAGAAATTAGCTGAGATTACGGATAGCGCTTCTTATGTCAAACAAACTGGAACCTTTTATGTGTTTGTTGGGGATTTATATCGCCAATCTAAACTTTTACTTGCAAACAATCAATCCTTAGAGGGCTTAAGAAATATGGAGTCTTTATTAGTGGGAGTGGTGGATGCAACAATTGCCGCTCAAAATATGGTTGTTGCAGCAGAATCATTAGAACTAGGATCCTGCTATATTGGTGGAATACGAAATGATATCGCAAAAATTTCTGAGTTATTAAATTTACCCCCATTTACGATACCGCTTTTCGGACTAACTATCGGCGTTCCGGCACACAAAAATCAAGTAAAACCACGTCTTTTACTTGAAAATCAAGTAAGCGAAAATCAATATCCTCATGAACAATTCGCAAATTTAAAAGAGTATGAAGCGTTAACAAGAGAATATTATGCCTTACGTGAAAAAAATGAACAACAAACTTCTTGGTCTGATAAGAATATAGATTTTTTTAAAGAGATACGAAGACCAGAAATTGCAGCTTTTTTGAAAAAACAGGGTTTTACGTTAAATTAAAATAGATTTGCGTTTGATTTCTAAATGGAAAAATACGTAACAAAAATCTAAAATCAGATTTTTGTTACGTATTTTTCTCATTAAACAGGAAATTATTTTTTCGCAATTAATTTACGCTGCTCTAGTACTAATTCATTTAACTGCCGAAATCCTAAATAAGTATTTCCACGCTTTAATACATATTCCAACCGTTCCTCTAAGTTTAATGGCTTCATATCAAGAGTACTAATTTGTTCCATCAAATTGTCTAGTTGAACCGGGCGATGATTACTCCAAAATAAAATGGATAAAAAAATACCAAGTGCATCTCTTACCACAACTGGAGCAGGTTTTTTATGTACTTTCAACTCTGCTTCCATACTTTCGGCCAAATTTGTCATATGTTTCGCAAGTTTTCGACAAGCTTTATCCGTTTGGTTTTTCCATGGGATAACGCCGCCACCTCTCGTATAAAATTGCTGTTCTTGCCAAAAAGGTAAGCCACTCACATAAATTGATTCTGGATCATATTCTTCTGCTACGACGTCCGGCGCAGGGAAATCTGGATGGGTTAACTCCACTGCATATTTAAATTCAGCCATCAAATCCCCTCTCTTTCGCTTGTTTTTTTCCTTCACGGCATAAATAAAGAAGCGGACATGTTGGGCATTCCGGCTTTCTTGCTTTACAATGATATCTACCAAAGAAAATCATATAGTGATGCGCATCGGACCATAGCTCTTTTGGTAATTTTCGTTTTAATGTTTCTTCTACTTCTACAACAGAATCTTTCCATCTACATATACCCAGCCGTTTACTAATTCGTTCTACGTGTGTATCAACAGCAATCGCAGGTACACCAAAACCTACTGATAATACGACATTAGCAGTTTTTCTACCTACGCCTGGTAAGGTTTCTAGTTCTTTATGTGTCCGCGGTACTTCCCCGTTAAATTCAGTTAGTAGTTGTTGTGATAAGCCTTGAATATTTTTTGCTTTATTTCGATATAAACCAATGGAGCGAATATCATCCATTAATTCTTCCAAAGAAACAGCTAAATAATCTTCTGGTTTATGGTATTTTTCAAAAAGAGAAGCTGTTACACGGTTTACTAGCACATCCGTACATTGTGCTGATAAAACCACTGCTACTAGCAATTCAAATGTATTTTTATGAACTAACTCACAGTGAGCAGCTGGAAACATTTGGGCCATTTCTTCTATGCATAATACTGTTTGTTTATTAGTTAGCAATTTAGTTACTTCACCCTTTTCTTTTTTCAAGCCAGTCATATAATGGAATCGAACCGGCGCTTTTTTTCACTTCTTCTTTCTTTATTGTTTGCGTAGTTTTTCCGTTTTGATGAAACTCTTCTGCAACTCGTTTGGCATCTTCTACGGTTTTTACACCTTGTTTCGTCCAATTAAGTAAAATCCTATCAATATAGCGGAAATTTAATTTTTGTGAAATAACCGCTTCTTTTAATGCTTCTTTTATTAGCTCAGGACTGGTTTCATCTTGGTCTAACCAAGCAGACAACATTTCTGCTTCCATCGGTGAAAGTGGTCGTCCAAATTCAGCTTCAAAAAGGCTATATAAATTGGTTTGTTTTTCGATTTGCTTTTCTTGTCTACCTTCTGCTTCGATATTTTCATATAAAGCTGCGAGTTTCCCCCAAAGTGGCGCTAAACTATAACGTTCGGAAATCATTTGAGAAGCATCTTGGCTTTGTTCAATAGCAATCATCCCTTTTTTTAAAAGCGAATCCATTATTTTAATTGTTTCTTCTAATCGTAATGTTGTTCGCTCTGTTAACATCTCCATAGAAGGGAAAAATTCAGCATTCGCAGCAAAGGATTGAATTTGAAGTAATAACATCATTTCTAGTTCATTTAAGCCAACTACAGTATAATTTTTCACTAACACTTGTGGCAAAGTTACTTGCCCTTCATTCATCCAGTTTTCAAGCATTTTTGGATTCATTTTAAACACCTCACTACAAAATTATAACATGGTTTTCAGGTGAAAAATATAAAAGTAGTGATAAAATAATGAAATCCAATAGAAAATGCATTTATCACCAGAAAAAAAATTAGCAGACTACTCTCCTAATTTTCTCCAGTAACGCTTTTTATTTCGTTTGTCGTTTTTTTACTTCTATTGCGATGAACTCTGGTAAATAGTCAGGTGTACATCCTTTTGCAACTACCTCATCTTTGTAAAGTCCTGTTTTTTCTCCAATGTTAATACAACGTGCCCGATATTTCTCCTCATAAACGCCTATCCAAGCAGCCGTAAAATTCATTGCCCACTTTACTTCTGGTTCCTCTTGCAATATGGATCTTTCTATCACAGACAACAAGTCTTCCGTATTATCAGGTGGTGTTTGTCCCGTCCATCTAAGACGTGCTTGATAATACCAGTAAGTGCGTCTTTGCATAGAAGAAAGACTGTTTTCCCAGCTCTTCATAAGTGCAATAGTCTTTTTATCTTTCATCAGCTGATTGGCCATTAACCAATCCATTAAATTATTTCGTTCATTATAAGAATGAATCTGCATATCTTTATCCAATTGATTTAAAAAAGCTTGATCAAGCGCTTTTTTATCCATAATTAAAATCGCTAATAGTCTTGGAAAATATTCTTTTGTTGACCAAAGTTCCATAGCCAGCTCATGATCTTTTTTGTATACTTTTGCGAGTTTCCTAATATCACCCAGCTTTGTTTTTTCATCAAATTCCTTTAAAATAGCTGCAACTTCTGAAGTACGCTTACTTTTCTTATCCATCTTTATCATCCTCCGTTATTACATATATTTTAACTACTCACTATAATTGATGATAAACCTATTTACTTATTTATATAGTAGCATAAAAAATAGAGACATATTTATTATGCCTCTATCTTAAATGAAATTATTTTATTATGGATATAAACGATTTAGTAAACGTGGGAATGGAATAGTTTCACGAACATGTTCCGTTCCTGAAATCCATGCAACTGTCCGTTCAAGTCCAAGTCCAAAGCCTGAATGTGGAACTGAACCATAGCGAGCTAAATCAATATACCAGCTATAAGCTTCTTGGTCTAAATCAAAGTCTTTCATCCGTGCTTGCAGTGTTTCTAAGTCATGAATACGTTCAGAACCACCAATGATTTCACCGTAACCTTCTGGCGCAATCATATCAGCACATAGTACCACTTGATCATTTTCTGGATCTTCTGGCATATAAAATGGTTTAATTGCTTTTGGATAGTGAGTAATAAAAACTGGTTTTTCAAAGCTATCCGCAATGGCTGTTTCATGTGGAGCTCCAAAATCATCACCCCAAACAATATCATCAAAGCCTAATTTGTGTAATAAATCAATTGCTTCTGTGTAAGTAATCCGCGGAAACGGTGCAACCATTTTTTCTAAATGCGTTATATCGCGTCCAAGGCGGTCAAGTTCCAAGCGACAATTATCAAGTACTGCTTTCACTAAAAAGGCCACATAGTTTTCTTGCACTTTTAAACTATCTTCCAATTTATAAAATGCCATCTCTGGTTCAATCATCCAGAATTCAATTAAATGACGACGTGTTTTTGATTTTTCAGCGCGGAATGTTGGACCAAAGGAGAATACTTTACCAAATGCCATCGCAGCAGCTTCCATATATAATTGACCACTTTGAGAAAGAAAAGCATCTTCATCAAAATATTTGGTATGGAAAAGTTCGGTTGTTCCTTCTGGTGCACTACCAGTCAAAATTGGTGGATCAATTTTTAAAAAACCTTCTTGATTGAAAAATTCGTATGTAGCGCGAATAATTTCATTTCGAATTTTCATAATCGCATGTTGCCGATTAGAACGTAACCATAAATGACGATGGTCCATCAAGAATTCTGTTCCATGCTCTTTTGGTGTAATTGGATAGTCATGAGATTCACTAATTACTTCCACACCAGAAACAGCCATCTCATAACCAAACGGAGAGCGTGTATCTTCGTTAATTGTACCTGTAACAAAAAGGCTTGTTTCTTGGGTTAACGTTTTTGCATCAGCAAAAACTTCTTCGCCCACTTCTGCTTTTACGACAACGCCTTGCATAAAACCAGTTCCATCACGTAATTGCAAGAAAGCAATTTTACCACTTGAGCGTTTATTCGCTAGCCATGCACCTATTGTTACTTCTTTTCCGACAAATTCGGATGCTTGATTAATTGTTATTTTCACTTGTCTACACTCCCTAATTCATAAAACTTTTTATTCGATTTATAGCTTCTTGGAATAAGTCTGGATTTGTCGCATAAGAAAGGCGTATATAATCGGGCATCCCAAATCCTGAGCCGGGAATGACTGCGACTTTCGCTTCTTCCAAAAGAGCTGCTACAAAAGCATCTACATCCTGAAAACCTTTTTTATCGGCCGCTTCTTTTGCATCAATAAAGAAGTAAAAAGCGCCATCGGGTTTTTTGGGTTTAAATCCTGGAATACTTTTTAATTCTGGGTAAAAGCGTTCCATTCGTGCTTCAAAAGCTTGATACATTTTTTCAGGAATTTCTTGGCTACCAACATAAGCTTCTAGCGCTGCATATTGTGCATTAGCAGTAGGATTACTCGTCATATGATCCGCAAGTTTACTCATTCCAGCAATGATTTCTTTATTCGCAGCAGCGTAGCCAATTCGCCAACCTGTCATTGAATAAGCTTTCGATACGCCGTTAATGAGAATTGTTAAATCGTACAAGCGGTCGCTTAAACTTGCAATCGAAACCAGCTCTTGCTTATTGCCATAATATAACTTTTCATAAATTTCATCTGACACAATATAAATTTGATGCTTTTCTGCTACAGTCCCAATTTCCGCTAACTCTTTTTTACTATAACACATACCGGATGGATTATTGGGTGAGTTTAGAACAACTGCTTTGGTTTTTTCTGTAATTGCTTGCTCAAAATCGTTTGCAGACATTTTAAAATCTGCATCAAAACCTGTTTCTACAAAAACAGGAACTCCCCCAGCTAATTTGACTTGCTCTGGATAAGTAACCCAATAAGGAACAGGAATAATAACTTCATCACCTGGATCTAATATCGTTTGAAACGCGGAATATAACACATGTTTTGCACCAGTTCCTACAAAAATTTGATTTGTTGCATAGGTTAATGACTGGTCTTTTGCTAATTTATCCACAATAGCTTGCTTTAAATCAATAATCCCACTTGAAGGTGTATATTTAGTGAATCCTTTTTCCATAGACTCCACCGCTGCATCAATTATATTTTGCGGAGTATTAAAATCTGGCTCCCCAGCACCTAATCCGATAACATCTATTCCTTCTTGTTTCATTTGTTTCGCTTTTGCCGTAATCGCAAGCGTTGGCGACGGTGCCACTCCTTTGACACGGCTAGATAAAGGTAATTCCATTTAGTTCCCTCCTCTTATTTTTACAAATTCTCTATTTCTCGGTACCATTCACCTGTTTCAAAGTCAATGTCAAAATAATTTAGGTTATCGTTTTTATCTAAATAAGCCACTTCCCAAATTGGCGTACCTTTTTCCATGCCTAAATTAGCATGTAATATTTTTGTTGGATTTTTTTCTTTCTCGACTTTATCACGAGCTTGTTGTTCCGAGATACCGTCAGAGGCAAATTTCACATAGACTTTACCTGATTTTTTCTTAGGAACCCAAACAATGATATTTTCCTTCTTGCTGTTCTTACCTGTTAATACGTAATACACTTCTTGCGGACCATTGTATAAATAAAATTGATCCGTTGATTTTAAGTCCACTTGACCGCTTATTCGGTCTAAAGCTTCCTTTTCTGCATCTGATACTGGTTTTTCTGCATATCGAAAATACAGAAAAGCCGCCACAATAAGCACAATAATTATGCCGAGAATAATCGCTATCCATTTACCGATCTTACGCTTAGGTTTTCTATTTCGCAAAATAATCTCGCTCATTTCTATTTCTAAATTACCGGTAAATTACCCGGCGTATGCATTTTCATTTTCGCATAGATACATTATAGCAATAGCCGCCGTATATTTGAAGTCATATTAAGAAAAATTTAACCTTCCTTAAAGAATTCACTA
Organism: Listeria immobilis; assembly: GCF_014322765.1. GTDB lineage: Bacteria > Bacillota > Bacilli > Lactobacillales > Listeriaceae > Listeria > Listeria immobilis. The sequence goes on from NZ_JAASTZ010000003.1 coordinate 105,727, forward strand.
ACTTCTTCTAGTAAAACTGCTTGCTTTCCTTTTAAAATGGGGGCATTAGGAATAGAATCTAAAAATGCTTTTCCAAATCTAGTAGTATCCACTCGATTATCAAAAATAAAGACAATACCACGGTCAGACTCCCGTCGAATTAAACGGCCAAAGCCTTGTTTAAAGCGAAGAACTGCTTCTGGTAAGGAGTAGGTTTGAAAAGCATTTTCACCACGTTCTTTTCGTAAGGCAATTTGCGCTTTTGTATAAGGATCATCCATCGGCGCAAACGGTAACCTAACAATAATAAGACATGATAAGTCCTCTCCTGGAATATCAATCCCTTCCCAAAAACTTGTCGTCCCTAATAAAATGGCCTTATCAAACATTTGAAATTGTTTCGTAAGTCTTGCCGCACTACCTGCTGAAACCCCCTGTGCAAGCAACACATATTCTTCCAACGACTTCTCATTTTTCATGTGATAATACGTTTTTTGCAGCATTTCAGAGGCTGTAAATAGGACTAGCATTCGTCCATTTGTTTTGACAGCAATATGCCTAATATATTTTGCTAGCTCGGTTGTATAGCGTTCGATTGGTGTATCTTTAATTGATGGCATATCATCAGGAATCATCACTCGAGCATTTTTCTGATAGTCAAAGGGGGAAGGAATTCGTTTTTCTATAATTTGTTCTTCTTCCAAACCTAAGCTTTTCCGTAAAAAGTCAAACTTACCATTAACTGTTAATGTAGCCGAAGTCATAATGACACTTTCTTTCTTGGCAAAAAATTCTTTTCCAAGAGTGGGCTCTACTTCCATTAAAACTGCTTTAAGTCGAATACTTGATACAGAATGTTTTTTGTCTGCTTGCAAGTAAATCGTTAAAATGGGGGATTTTTTATGTAGCATTTGTTCCAATTGATTGACGATATTCTTCCAATCAAGTAAGAACGCATACATTTCCTCTAAAAAAGCACTTTCCGCTACACCTAGTTCGTCTTCTTCTGCTTTTCCTTGAGCAAGTAAAGTTTCCATATTTTTCTCAGATTCTTGAAGCAAAAGGAGTACTTTTTCTGCAGCATAATACACCGCGTCATCCCAAGCATCCTTTTCGCTATTTTCCACAAGTATCACTTCTTGCAAATTTTTACGAGCATAATTTAGTTGCATTTTTAGGAGATTAAAAAATTCTTCTACTGCTTCTCCAAGTTTCATCGCTGCAATGTCTAAATCATACAAACTATCTGCATCTGGAAAGGCCATTGACAGTCGTGTTAATAACGAATATTTATCTAAAGATCCTAACTGATTTAAGAAATATTTTAATTTGCGATATGAAAGCACGAAACTACCCTGTGTTCTAGCGCTATCGGCAAAATGGTGGGCTTCATCAATTACCGCAAAAGCATATTTTGGTAGGGTTTCTCTTCCTGAAAAATGATCATTCAACAAAAGCGCGTGATTCACAATAACTAAATCTGCATTTTTGGCTTGTTCGACATTAAATTTATAAAAATCATGCACTAGCCATGGATCATGTTTTTCAGAAAGAAACCAACCAGTATGTTTCATCCGATTCCAAAATAGCTCCCCACCACTAGATAAATTTACTTCATCAATATCTCCCGTTGTAGTCTCTGTAAGCCAAACGAGTAATTTTAATTTCGTTACAACAACATCATATTGTGTGTCCACTTCTTCTAGTAATTGTTCGAACTTAAATAGATTCAAATAATGGTCGCGGCCTTTAAGTAAACTCGCCCTTACTTCAAAACCAGTTAATTTTGTAAGTAGCGAGACATCTTTTTCAAATAATTGTGCTTGGAGTAAATTCGTATATGTACTAATAACAACCGGTAACTTCGCTTGTTTTGCTTGATAAATCGCCGGCAAAAAATAACCAAGTGATTTACCGATTCCAGTCCCTGCTTCGATTAAAGCATGCTTACCAGATTTCATCGCTTGGAAAACAAGATTCATCATTTCAAATTGTCCCGTTCTTGTATATAGTGGTGCGCCAGCTTTTTGAAAAAGCGCAACTTTATCTGCATCGGTTTCAGGAAAATCAAGCAAATCCGACCGGTTATAACTAGGCCGTTCTACTGATTTTTTACGAATAACTAAGCTTCGGTGCTCTATAAATTTTGGCTCTAAAGGCTGGTTAGCACGTTCTTTTTTCATTTCTATATCGAATAAAAGTTCCGGTAAATAGCTTTTTAGACTTCCGGAAACGGTAGTCATTTGTCTGATCACTGGAAGAGGCAATTCCTCTAATTTTTGAAGTAATAATAGTAGTAAATCTGCTGTTACTTCAGCGTCACTGTCGGCTTGGTGCGGCTTATCATGGCCAAGACCGAATTCATCCGATAAATCCTGCAATTTGTAACTATCAATTCCTGGATACATAATTCTCGCTAATTCCACTGTATCTAATTTCTTCATTTTTCCAAGAGAAATTCCCGCACGATTCATTTCTCTCTCCAAAAATGTCCAATCAAAGGAAACATTGTGTGCAACAAATATTGTATCTTCTAATAAACTAGCAATAATAGGTGCTACATCTTCAAATAAAGGAGCATCTTTTACATCTTTTGGAGAAATTCCCGTTAATTCTTGAATAAAGGCAGGAATTGGTCTTTCTGGATTTAAAAAAGTAGCGTAGGTTTCGAGTCGTTTGCCAGATTCTACAAAACAAGCAGCGAACTGAATAATCCTGTCATCACGTGAAGCTTGGTTCCCTGTTGTTTCTAGATCTACTACTATATAACGTTTCTCTTTCATCCGCCAACCTCTTTCTAAACTTCTTTTATTCAAAAACTAGCGTAGTAAACAAACGAGCAGCTTGAGCAAAAAATCACTCAAGCTTCCCGAATTGCTATAAAGTCGTATGCGCTTTTTCTTCTGGAAGAATCATTTCAATTTGGTTCTTTTCATCTAATACTACAATTTTTGGTTCATGTGCACTTACTTCTTCTGCGGTAAACATACCATAACTGATAATAATTACTACATCACCTACTTGCACATGCCTTGCAGCAGCACCATTTAGGCAAATCACCCCACTACCAGGTTCTCCTGGAATAATATAGGTTTCTATTCTTGCACCATTATTATTATTAACAATTTGTACTTTTTCATTTGGGCGCATATCCACTGCTTCTAGTATAACTGAATCAATGGTAATACTGCCTACATAATTTAGATTGGCTTCTGTAACTGTTGCTCGGTGAATTTTGCCATTCATCATTGTTCTAATCATTTTTACCGCCTCTTTACATTTATTAATTCGTTATCAATTAAACGAGCTTTGGAATATTTCACTGCAGCTGCAATAATAATGCCTTTAGTCCAGTCCGTTACAGGTGTAAATTCTGGATAGGAATAGATTGCTAAATACGCTATTTTTTCATGTGCTGTTTGCTGATTTATTGTTGCAGTCATTTGTTGAATAATATTTGTTTCATTCGTAACTCCAGATTCAATTAAGCTACGTCCAAGTGTGAGTGCTTTATGAATAACTGGTGCTTCTTTACGCTCAAGCTCACTTAAATACACATTTCGCGAGCTTTTTGCTAGTCCGTCCGCTTCTCTAACAGTAGGTATTATCCGAAGATTGACTGGGAAAAAGTAGTCTTCTACCAAACCAGAAACAACGGCTACTTGTTGGGCATCTTTTTGTCCAAAATAGGCATTATTAGGACTTACTAAGTGAAATAATTTCGTAAGCACGGTGATAACGCCATCAAAATGGCCTTCTCGGTCCGCACCGTCTAGAACAGATACACGTTTTTCTACATGCAACTTAGTAGCAAGCTCACCTGGATATATTTCTTCTACGGATGGAATAAATAAAATATCTACACCGCCTTGTTCAGCAAGTGTACTATCATGAACTTCATCACGTGGATATGCATCAAAATCTTCGTTAGGTCCAAATTGGGTTGGATTGACAAAAACACTCATTACTACAAAATCATTTTCTTTTCTAGCATGGCTGACAAGGCTCATATGTCCTTCATGTAAAAATCCCATTGTTGGTACAAAACCAATAGTTTGATTGGCTTTTTTTTGGTTAATGATTGCCTCTTGTAGTTCTTTTCTGCTTCGAATGATTAACATTATCTTATTCCTTTCCGTATAGGCCCTTTAAATCTTCTTCAGCCATCGTAAAGCTATGTTTTACTTCAGGAAATGTTCTCGCTTTTACTTCCTTCACATAATTTGAAAGTGCGGATTCGATGGTTTCATCAATATCTGCATATGCTTTCACAAATTTTGCCCGTCGACTAATTCCGTAACCAACCATATCGTGATAAACAAGAACTTGTCCGTCTGTTTCAACACCAGCACCAATACCAATAGTTGGGATAGAAAGCGCCTTTGTTACTTTTTCGGCCAGCTGACGAGGGATTGCTTCTAAAACAACAGCAATAGCTCCTGCTGCCTCAACTGCTAAGGCATTTTCAATTAGTTCTTGCGCTTCTTCTGCTGATTTAGCTCGAACTTTGTAACTTCCTGTAAGTCCCACGCTTTGTGGTGTTAAGCCAAGATGAGCAACTACTGGTGCGCCGGCTTCTGTTAATCGAGCAATTTTGTTGATAACTTCTTTGGCGCCTTCAAGCTTAACTGCCTGGGCCCCACTTTCCTGAATGATTCGACGTGCATATTGTATTGTCTCATCCACCGATCCATGGTAAGTCATAAATGGCATATCTGTTACAACAAATGTGTTAGGTGCGCCACGCTTCACCGCTTTTGTATGGTGAATCATATCTTCCACTGTGACTGGAACTGTAGAATCATAGCCTAAAACTACCATTCCAAGCGAATCCCCAACTAAAATCATATCAGCATCTGCTTGTTCCACATTCTTTGCAGAAGGATAATCATAAGCGGTAATCATCGTTATTTTTTCTTCATTTTCTTTCATAGCAAAAAAATCTACTGGTTTTTTCATTTTCTTAGCTCCTTTTCGTCCCTGTTAGATTACTTTAATCAAGGCAAAAAACATATTTTGGGTAAGTAGCGGTAGTATGATCCTAAATTAGGTATCATCCATTCATTGCTACCATATGTATAATAACATAAATATGCACTTACTTAAAGTATGCAAATTGGAGAGGAAACTACTCTTTGACCTCCCCGCTTGCTTTATTCATCCAGTCTGTTAATTTTTCAGGTTCATCTGTTGCTTCATAGGTGGATGCTACTTTTCCTTCTTTTAAATACACTAGTGTTGGTACTGATTCAATACCCATTTTCTTTAAAAGCGCGGTCATATCCTCACGACTTTTTTCGGATGCTTTATCGGTATTATAATAAGCTAATGGCTCTTCTAATTGTCGTGTTTCTAGTTCTTTTTTTAGGATAGGTTGAAAAGCTTGGCAGTCGGCACATGTTGGGCGTCCAACATAGACAAAACCTGTATTTTTATTTGACATTTTCTGTTTAAAATCGCTTGTAGAAATGGTTTTTAAAAAGGTGGCACTTTCTTTTTCTGTTTCTTTTACTTTATTCTCTGCTTCTTCTTTATTGTCTCCGCATGCGCCAAGAGCTAGCACTACAGTCATCATCACTAACAAGACTATTATTTTTTTCATAAACACAACTCCTTGAACTGATTATACTCGATTTTTTTCAAAAAATAAAAACTCGAAAAAGTGGTTTTCACACTATAAATTCGAGTTAAAAGATATGTTTTTCATTATTAAACAAGGATAAAATAAGTTTTTAATAGGCAAATTATTTATTTTCACTATCCAGTAAAATATCTGCTGAATAAATGGAATGTACTTCTCCAAGAGCGTCTTGTAATAGCAATACTCCTTCATCAGAAATACCTTTTACATGTCCATAAATATTGCCTTTAGTTGTACTTGCTGTTAATTTTTCTCCAAATGGGATTGCTTTTGTTTCCCATAAAAGCTTAATTGGTGCAAAACCTTTATCTAGAAAAAGTTGATAATACTTTTCTAAGGAGGTTAAAATTTCTTGTAATAATGCTTTTCTAGAAACAGGTGTACCTAACTCTAATTGTAGCGAACTTGCTTTATCTTTGATTTCTTCTGGGAACTGTTGTTGATTGACATTAATACCCATGCCAATAATGACAGCATGGATAGTTTCTGCTTCTGCTTGCATTTCGGTTAAAACACCACATATTTTTCGTTTTCCAATATAAATATCATTTGGCCACTTGATTTTCGGCTCTAGTTTTGTGATATTTTCAATTGCTTCTATGATGGCGAGGGAAGCAATAAAGGTGAATTGCGGTACTTTTTGAATGGGGATTTGTGGTTTTAAAATCACACTCATCCAAATACCTTCTCCTTTTTTTGAGTCCCATGGTCTTAGTAAACGCCCTTTGCCAGCAGTTTGTTCATTAGCGACAATGACGGTTCCTTCTGGGCTTGAATCAATTTGCTGATGAGCGATAATTTGGGTAGAGGCAACCGACTCATGTATTTCTAAGTGCTGACCGATAAATTGTGTCTCCAAACCAAGAAGCAATGCATCTTTTGTGTATTGTTCAGGTGTTGCCGACAAGCGGTAACCACGATTTCTAATTGCTTCTATTTCGAAGCCTTCCTTTCGAAGTGACTCCATTTGCTTCCAAACTGCTGTACGTGAGCAACCTAAGCTATCCGCAATTTCTTGTCCAGATAAATAGGTGTCGTTACTTTCTGTAAATAGAGCGAGTAATTTTTCCCGATTATTCTTCATGATAGCCTAGCCACCTTTTTATTGCATTTTTTTCGTTATTAATTTCCTTTAAAATGACAGCTTGCTCGATTTTATCAAGTGTTTCTTTCATCCACGGTCCAGCCTGCTTTCCTGACCAGTTTAAAATATCGGCACCAGTTATTGCAAGTTCTTTTTTGGAATGGATAGGGAGCGCTTGATAAGCTTTATGAAGCAATTCTAATTGGCTTTCCCCAAACCGAATACTATTTATTTCATCTACTAATGAAAAGGCTGTTATTCCAGCATGATAAAGTTCTTCTTTGGACCAATCTTGCTTATTAGTTAGTGCATATGAATATGTTTTATTCACCAATTGAACTGTCTTATTTGGTAATTTCCAGGCTTTTAAAAAAGTAGTGATATTACTTGGTTTTACTGCAATAGCTAGTCCTAACCAAATAGCCACTTCTGTGGTTCGATTTTCCCAGTCCCAACTAGCAAATTGTTCCAGTGCGACTTTTTCTCCTTTTAACCCCGGCAAAAAAGATTCCATTTCCACTTTTAATAAAAGTTCCATTGCACGTTTTAACGCTGGCCCTTTGATCATTTTCACCCATTCTACTGTTATTCGTTCAACTGATGTATGCTTCAACAAATCAATGTGTTTTTGTAAGGCAGTCGCTGTTTCTTCCTCTAAATAAAAATCTAATTGACTAAGAAAACGAACCGCTCGCATCATTCTAAGGGCATCTTCGTGAAAGCGCTCAAAAGCTTTGCCGACAGCTTTAATTTCCTTTTTTTGAATAGAAATTTGACCTGAAAACGGGTCATGTAATTCGAAGTTTTCGTCCATTGCAATAGCATTCATCGTAAAATCTCGTCGTAATAAATCTTCTTCTAATGAACGAATAAAAGTTACTTCACTTGGGCGGCGATAATCTTCATAGGCACCTTCTGTTCGAAAAGTAGTTACTTCATAGTTTTCCTTATTTTCTCTTACAGTAACTGTTCCATGAGCAATCCCCGTATCATAAGTCGCTGGGAAAATCATTTTCACTTCTTCTGGAAAAGCACTAGTAGCAATATCAACATCGGAAATCGTTCTATTTAGTAAGTAATCTCTGACAGATCCGCCAACAAAATACGCTTCAAATCCCGCAGCAGTCAATTTTTGCAATACAGGAAGCGCCTTTTTAAAAACGTCATTCATCTGTCAACCGCTCCTTTATTCATCGTTTCTTCGTAAATCTCGCCAATCAAGAAAACCAGCGCCTAACCCACGAATCAAAATTTCTGCTGTTCCAATATTTGTAGCAAGTGGAATTTCGTATACATCACAAAGTCGAATTAATGCCGTAACATCAGGTTCATGTGGTTGTGCAGTTAACGGGTCGCGCAAGAAAATAACTAAATCCATTTTATTTTCAGAGATGCGGGCACCAATTTGTTGGTCTCCGCCAAGTGGTCCTGATTTAAAACGATTAACAGTTAGGCCAGTAGCTTCCATGACACGTAAACCCGTTGTACCTGTTGCGTATAATTCATGTGGCTCTAGTAGATGTTTATATGCAGTCGCAAATCCTACCATCAACTCTTTTTTCTCGTCGTGTGCAATTAATGCGATATGCATCTCCATCACCATCACCAATCCTTAGTCTAAAATATTTTCTAAGCCATAAATAAGTGTTTCTAACTCTTTTGTTTTACGAACAGCAAGTGCTACTCCGGACATAAAGGAAACTCTGTCGTATGAGTCATGGCGCAATGTTAAGCCTTGACCTTCTGCACCAAAAATCACTTCTTGATGCGCAACAAGACCAGGTAAGCGGACACTATGAATTCGCATTCCTTCAAATTCTCCGCCTCTTGCCCCTTCAATCAACTCCACTTCTTCTTCTGCACCTTGTTTGACATAATCTCGTACTTCCGCCATCATTTCCGCCGTTTTAACCGCCGTACCACTTGGCGCATCTAATTTATTATCATGATGTAATTCAATAATTTCTACATTAGGAAAATACTTTGCTGCTTTTTGGGCAAATTGCATCATTAAAACTGCTCCTACAGCAAAATTCGGTGCAATCACAGCGCCAATTTTTTTAGCTTCTGCCATTTTTCTAAGTTCTGCAATTTGTTCAGCTTGAAACCCTGTCGTTCCAACTACAGCACGAACGCCATGTTCTATAATGGTTTTTGTATTATTATACCCAACTTTAGGTGTTGTAAAATCTACCACACAATCAGGTTTTGATTCTTCTAACATAGTAGCCAAATCACTATAAACTGGAACATCTACAGTGCTAAACTCTGCTATTTCACAAATATTTTTTTCTTTTGGTTTATGATCAAGTACAGCAATAAGTTCTAAGCCCTCTTCTTTTAAAATCGTTTTTACAACCTCATGTCCCATTCTTCCTTTAAATCCTGATACTGCTACTTTCATTCTGATTGTTCCTCCTTTTTAGTCCAGCGATTTCTATCGCGTTCTTTAAATTTCGTCATTACGGTATCATGGGCTTGTTCCATATCAATACCAAGCGAATTAGCCATACAAGTAAGTACGAATAAGCAATCACCAAGTTCTTCTGCAACTGTTTTTTCAGGTTCACTTGATTTTTTTGGCTTTTCTCCATAATAATGATTAATTTCACGAGCTAATTCACCCGTTTCTTCTGTAATTCGCGCCATCATTGCTAGTGGGGAAAAATAACCTTCCTCGAAACCACCAATGAAGTCATCCACTTCTTTTTGTATTTCTAGCATTGTTTTCGCCATAGGTTCCCCTCCTTTTTATGTTAAACTGAAATTGGTTTTAAATCCATAATTGTTAACTTCATTTCATTATACCTAAACAAATACGCACAAGTCCATGATTTTTCACTTACGTACGAAATAGATTGCAAGGAGGAAAAATGATGTTAAAAACACTTCGCACCAAAAATATTTGCTTTATTATGCTTGGAACAGCGATTTATGCATTTGGTCTTGTAAACTTTAATATCGCCAACGATTTAGGTGAAGGTGGCCTTGCTGGTGTGACACTTTTCTTACTACATTTTTTTCAAATTGATCCAGCATACTCAAATTTAGTTCTAAATATTCCATTATTCATTTTAGGGTGGCGCGTATTAGGAAATCGCTCCCTTATCTATACTGGTATTGGAACGGTCAGCTTATCGCTATTTTTATGGATTTTCCAGCGCATCCCTTATACATTAGATTTACATAATGATTTACTTTTAGTGGCACTTTTTGCTGGTGGTTTCAGTGGTGTTGGATTAGGTTTAGTGTTTCGATATGGTGGCACAACTGGTGGCAGTGATATTATCGCCAAATTACTAAATCATACAAAGGGCATTAGCATGGGACGAACACTGTTTGCAATTGATGCGATTGTTTTGCTTGCCTCTCTTTCTTATTTGGATATTCGTCAAGTAATGTATACGCTCGTTGCTGTTTTTATCGGTTCACGTGTCATTGATTTTGTTCAAGAAGGCGCCTACGCTGCTCGCGGTGTATTAATTATTTCTAAAAATAATGACCTAATTGCTTCTCATGTGCTGCTTTCAATGAATCGTGGTGTGACTATTTTAGAAGGGCGAGGTGCTTTTTCTAAAAATGAACAAGATGTCCTCTATATCGTTGTCGCTAAAAATGAAATAATCCAGTTAAAAAATATCGTTCAAGCAGTTGATCCTCATGCATTTGTGTCCGTTAGTGTTGTTCATGATGTTATGGGAGAAGGATTTACATTAGATGAAAATAAAAATCCTATTTACTAATATATTTGCTTGGTAAATAATTTTCTAATGGTAACTCACTTGGTCGACCAAGCGCTAGATCCGCCAGAATTTCCCCAACATATGGACCGGTTGTTAACCCTGAAGCTCCAAGTCCATTTGCAAGAAATATGGAATCAAAACCCGGAAGCGAACCGATTAATGGTGCAAAATCTGGCGTATAAGCTCTTGTTCCAACTGTTATATTGGTTATCTTATCAGAAGAAAGCTGCTTCATAAATTTTGTTCCTTCTTCTAAAATTTCTGCTTGTCCTTCTGCTGTTGGCTCGATATTATAGCCAGCAGTTTTTTCGTGGGTAGCACCAATAATAATTCGACCATTTTCAAAAGGAACAATTGATTTAGCACTGGGGGGTAAGATAACTGGCCAATCAGCTGTTTCTGTGTTCTCAAATTTTAATTCAAGCAACTGTCCTTTTTGTGCTAACACTTCTGTTTTATATCCAGCTTCTTCTAGAAAACTCGCTAACCATGCTCCTGTGGCGATAATTAATTGGTCATAATGTATCTTTTGTTCTGCAACAGATACTTCACCGGTTGAAGAAAAAGCAGCTTTTCCCGCGATGACTTTCACACCATTTTCTTTTGCTGCTTCTAATAACGTTTGGCAAAAACGACCGCCATTCACTCTAGCCGCTCCACTTACATATATTGAATGAAAACCTTCTTTAACTAAAGGGAATTTCTTTTCTGTTTCACTTTCTGTTAATTTATCAATTGTCCCCATCGCTGGCGCTTCTAATCGTCTGCTTTTTGCTAGTTCAAAAAGCTGCTCGACTTTTTCCTCTGTTGACCTAAGTGCAAGAACACCTACTTGCTTATAACCTGTTTCTTTTCCTGTATCATCACTAAGCATCTGAGCTATCTTTGGGTAAAATGCAGCACTATTTTTTGCTAATTCATACCAATATTTATTTCGTCTTTTCGAAAGCCACGGACAAATAATTCCAGCAGCAGCTCTACTTGCTTGTCCCTTCTCATTGGAATCAATTAATGTTACTTCTACATCCTCTTTCGATAACAAATAAGCGGCACTTGCCCCAACAATTCCTGCACCAATAACTAAAATTTTTTGCATCTTGACACCTCTCCCTATCTAATTGTGACACAAGTTGACTTTTTCCATACTCTTTGTAATAATATGTGAAAATAGTTAAGTTTACAAACAACTTATAATCCTCGACTTCAATCAATCCATTGTACTAAAAATCCGACTTTAATTACACAAGGCAGATTTTGGCTTACCTCACTGTCATTACCTTTTCTCCTCCTAGAGTGCAATTCATCTTAACAATGGGTATTTGCACTGCATTTCAGCTAAAAACCCATTTTTATATTCTGCCTACATTAACTTTTCAGCCGAATTATTTCGCTGAGATATGGGAGATATTTTTGTGCTAAATATTCTTGAATCATTATGGAGTAGCATGGGCCTTTTTTTATCAGCGCTTTTTTTCACGTAATGGCACTGCGAACGCTTCGAGAGAAAAAGCCTGCTTGGTTTCAAAATAAATTTGCCTATGAAATTATTAATTACTCATTAGGTATTTATTATGGCCTTTTTGGGATATACTTTATTTTTCGTGGACTACCAGGAACTGACTCCGGTATTTACACAGATATGTTACTCAATATTTTATATGAACCAATTGTCATTGTGGAAAATACACAAATTTTCGGCTATGAATCACTCACCCGCCTACAAACAAATCATTGGAATGCTATAAGTGACTTTATCCAAGAAGCGGAACAGGAAGGTTTGCAAAAAGCATTTGAATTACTAACACTTCAAAATGCCGTTAAATGCTTTCACAAACACGACGATACCCCATTATTTATCAATATTTCCTACGATACTTTTTTAGATAACCAACAAAAACTTCAAGATACACTTCTTGATAACGGGAAAATAGTTTTTGAATTTTTGGAAACATCCAAGCTACCACAACAGCGAATGAGTGACTTAGATAAACAACTTCTTTTATTCCAAAAAAATCATGATACTAAATTTGCTATTGATGACTTTGGTTCGGGATACGCCGATTTACATCGTGTATTTGCCCACCATTCTGATTTTGTAAAAACCGACCACTTATTATTACGAGATTTATTTCAAAGTGATGGTAAAAAAATCTTCTTTGGGCAGCTAAAAAAGTATGTTAAAAAACATCATAAAGCTTTAATAGTGGAAGGTGTCGAAACAAAAGAGCAACTAACCTTTTTGCAAGATATTGGAATACCCTATGCGCAAGGTTATTATTTCCACTAAGCTAATATAAAGAAAATCTGAACTTTTTCAGATTTTCTTTTATTTTGAATAAGTTGTTATTCTTGTTTTCCCCATGTAAAATAGAATTGAAAACGAAAGGAGCACTTAAAAATGACTTTGAAAACAGGTTTGGATTGTTTAAATGATCCGCTTTTGAATAAAGGTACCGCTTTTTCAACAGAAGAACGAATTCAATATCAATTAGAAGGCCTTATACCACCAATTATCGAAACAATAGAACAACAAGCTGCGCGCATAGAGCACCAAATAAGCAGCTTACCATCAGCAATACATAAGCACCAATTATTAACCAATCTGTATAATGAAAACCGAACACTTTATTATTATATGGTAACTAAAAACGTGACGGAATATTTACCCATTATCTATACACCAACAATTGGCGATGCGGTAATGAGCTATCACACAGACTATACAGCGCCTGATGATGCATTATTTATTGATGCGTTTGCTCCTGAACAACTGACTACTACTTTGCAAAACTATGCTAATAATCACACCAATATTGATATGATTATAGTTACAGATGGAGAAGGTGTACTCGGCATTGGAGATTGGGGAGTTAATGGAGTGAAAATCGCCATTGGGAAGCTTGCTGTTTATACAGTTGCTGCTGGTCTTGCTCCTGAACGAGTATTACCGATTATTATTGATGCCGGTACTAATAATGAGGTGCTCCTAAATGATCCTCGTTATTTAGGCCACAAACGTCCACGCTTATCCGAAACAGCATATGATAACTTTATCGCTTCATTTGTGGATGCAATAAAAACCACTTTCCCAAATGCTATTCTTCACTGGGAAGATTTTGGTAGAGCAAATGCTAGTCGAATTTTGCAAAATTATCGTCATAAAATTTGTACTTTTAATGATGATATTCAGGGTACTGGCGCAATGGTTGTTGCTGCTGCTCTTGCTACGATAAATGTTTCCAAAATCCCTTTAAGTAAACAAAAAATAATTATTTTTGGAGCTGGAACTGCTGGAATTGGCATTGCCGATCAACTAAGTGGAGAGTTAATGCGTGAAACTGGACTTTCTTTTGAAGAAGCCAAAAAGCAGTTTTATCTTGTTGATCGTGCTGGGTTAGTTTTGGATAATATGAGTGATTTAACAATTGGGCAAACAAAATATGCGCATTCTCCTGCTGACTGGGAAGGCACATCAACAAAAACGTTAGAACAGTTAGTAGAGCTTATTCAACCAACCATGCTGATTGGCTGTTCAGGTGTTGCTGGGGCTTTTACAGAGCATCTCATTCGAAAAATGGCTGCACATACTGAACGACCGGCGATTTTGCCGCTCTCTAACCCTACAAAATTAGCAGAAGCCACCGCAGAAGATTTAATTAATTGGACTGATGGGAAAGCGCTTATTGTTACAGGAAGTCCCTCAAAACCTGTTGTATTTCAAGATACGACTTACGAAATTGGTCAAGCGAACAATGCGTTACTTTATCCAGGGTTAGGTCTTGGAGCAGTTGTTACCCGCTCTAAATATATTACAGATGGAATGTTAGCCGCTGCCTCAAAAGCTGTTGCCAACCAAATTTCTGCTGTTAAACCTGGTGCTGCTCTTTTGCCTCACGTTAGTACGCTTAGAGAAACATCCCGCCAAGTAGCCATCGCCGTTGCTAACCAAGCTATTTCTGAAAAGCTACATCAAGTGGAAATGGATAATGTGACAACCGCTGTTGAACTTGAAATGTGGCAACCAACTTACAAAGGAGTTTAGTTATGTTCTATAAAACAAAGCAATTACTAGATCAACTAGTCCAAAATGGCTCTACTCCTGGAATCAGCTACCAGATTAAAACAACAGATTTTGAAGAAACTAACATACTCGGGTTAAAAGCTGTTTTTCCAGAAGCAGAGTTATTACCAAGAACAAAAGATAATATTTATGATATTGCCTCTTTGACAAAAGTAATTGCAACTACTACTCGTGTCTTACAACTCATTGAACAGCAAAAATTCCAACTACATGACAAAATCCAAACCTATTTACCTGATTTTCAATATTCTAATGTAACTATTCTACATTTACTGACTCATAGCTCTGGTCTCGCAAAAAATATTCCTAATTTCGAAATGCGCTCAGCAACAGATGTTATGCGTTATGTATATGCCACACCACAAGAATACTTACCGGGAACAAATGTCACCTATGCAGATGCAAACTTTCTTTTATTGGGATATTTAATTACTATGTTCGATGGAAATTATGAAGAAGCCATTCAGAAAAATATTCTTGAACCGCTCCAAATGAGACACTCAAGCTTCCATCCAGCGCATAAAAAACAAGTTATTCCGACAGAACTTGATCAAGTGCGAGGGTTAATTCAAGGAGACGTACATGATTTTAAAGCATGGACAGCAAAATCTGGAACTGGACATGCTGGACTTTTTAGCACGCTAGATGATTTAGCCAAATTTCGTGATGCTCTTTTATTTCATCATGGAGCACCTATATTATCTGAACATATGCTCCAGCAAATGAGAATTAATCACACAACAGGACTTAATCGGTCACGAGGACTTGGTTGGGATTTACTTGGAGATTCTGTTTTATATCATACTGGATTTACCGGAACATTTATGATACTTGATTTAAAACAACAAGCTAGTCTAATTGTTTTATCAAACCGAGTGCACCCTAGTCGAGCCAATCCAAATTTTGTATTAAAAAGAGACGATATTGCTGCTAAGTTTTTAGAAGAAGTTACTACCCAAAAATAACCCTAGTCACTTATTAAGATTAATTCATACTTTAGAAAACCGGAAATTCTCCACATTAAATATTGGAGAATTTCCGGTTTTCTATCTCTATGTAGCTTACAAAAAAGCATCCATCCAACTCCCTACCCTATTTCCCCCAAAAAAACTGTATTAACACAGTGTATGAAAGCCTTTTCTAGTTATATAAAAGAAATTTATTTTCTTTGCTATTTTATATTGTTTTCGTTTTCACAAAGGAGTATGCTTTTTAAGTAAAGAAAGATTCGTGAGTTAGGAATCTGCTTTTAAGTGAAAGATAGCACAATTAAAGGAGGAAATTATAATGACAAAAGCATGGGATGGTTTTAAAGGAACCACTTGGCAAGAAAACATCAGTGTAGGTGATTTCGTTCAAAACAACTACACTCCTTATGATGGCGATGAAAGTTTCTTAGAAAAGAGCACACCAAGAACAACAAAACTAAATGAAAAAATTAATAAATTAGTAGAAGAAATGGATGCAAAAGGTGGCGTTCTTGATATGGATAACGCCATTGTATCGAATGTCGCTTCTCATAAAGCTGGCTATGTTGATCAAGAAAATGAAGTTGTTGTTGGTTTACAAACAGATAAACCTTTCAAATTAGCTTTCATGCCAAACGGTGGTCTTAGAACTGCGGAACAATGTTTAACAGACAATGGCTATTCTATCGACCAAGAATTACATGACTTTTACGTAAAAAATCGTTCTACAGCAAATGACGGTATTTTTAGAGCTTATACAGATGATATTAAACGTGCGCGTCACTCTCATATCGTTAGTGGTCTTCCAGATGCATACTCACGCGGAAGAATTATCGGCTTATATCAAAAACCTGCACTATATGGTGTAGATCGTTTAATCGCTGAAAAACAACAAGACTTGAAAAAAATTGCAATTTCATCTGATGAAAATATCCGTTTACGTGAAGAAATCTGGTTGCAAATCAAAGCGCTTAAAGACTTAATCGTTTTAGGTAACGAATATGGTCTAGAACTTGGCCGTCCAGCAGAAAACGCAACAGAGGCTGTACAATGGACTTACATGGGGTACCTTGCTTCTATTAAACAAGCAAACGGTGCTGCAAGCTCATTTGGTCGTATTCCTATTTTCCTTGATATCTACATCCAACGTGATTTAGAAAGAGGAATTATCACTGAATTCGATGCTCAAGAATTAATCGAACAACTAACTTTAAAATTAAGAATGGTACGTTTTGCAAGAACAGATGGCTATAATGAACTTTACGCTTCCAACCCAACTTTTGTAACAACTTCTATGGCTGGTATGGGTGCAGATGGTCGTCATCGTGTTACTAAAACAGACTATCGTTTCTTACATTGCTTAGATAATCTTGGAAACTCTGCTGAACCAAACTTAACTGTCCTTTGGGATGCTCGTTTGCCTGAAAGCTTTAAAGAATATTGCATGAAAATGAGTGTAAAACATTCTTCTATTCAATATGAAAATGATAAATTAATGCAAGATGAAGGCTACGGCGATATGCAATGTATTAGCTGTTGTGTTAGCCCGCTTAATCCAGAAGCAGACAAAGATAAAGGCGAAACACATAACCTGCAATATTTTGGTGCTCGTGTTAACGTGCTTAAATGTCTCCTTGGTGCAATCAATGGTGGTAAAGATGATCTTCATAAAAACCAAGTATTCGACGTTGTAGAACCAATTACAACTGAATACCTTGAATACGACGAAGTACTAGATAAATTTGATAAATCAATGGACTGGTTAACTGACACTTATGTGGATGCAATGAACATCATTCACTTTATGACAGATAAATACAACTATGAAAGTATGCAAATGGCATTCTTACCTTCTAAAGTAACAGCTAACATGGGCTTCGGAATTTGCGGATTCGCGAATGTAGTCGATAGCTTAAGTGCCATTAAACATGCGAAAGTAAAAACCATTCGTGATGAAGATGGATTTGTTTATGACTATGAAGTAGAAGGCGACTTCCCTCGTTACGGTGAAAACGATGATCGTGCTGACGATATTGCCGTTATGGTTCTAAAAATGTTTAAAGACAAATTAGACTCTCACAAACTTTACAAAGATAGTGAAGCAACTGTTTCTGTTTTAACAATCACTTCTAACGTTGCTTATTCTAAACAATGTGGTAACTCCCCAGTGCATAAAGGACCTGTATTCGATGAAAATGGAAAAATCATCAAAGAACCAGAATTCTTCAGCCCAGGAGCTAACCCATCTAATAAAGCAAAAGGTGGTTTCTTAGATAACTTAGCTAGTCTTTCTAAACTACCTTTCCACTATGCTAATGATGGAATTTCCTTAACCATCCAAGGCGCACCAAAAATGTTTGGTAAAACAACCGAAGAACAACATCATAACCTAGTTGGTATTTTAGATGGTTACTTCACAAAAGGTGGTCAACACATTAACTTAAATGTCTTAAATCACGAAGAAGTTATTGAAAAAATCAAAGCTGGTATCCCTGTTATCTTACGTATTAGTGGTTACTGCTTGAATACTAAAGACTTAAACGAAGAACAAAAAATGGAACTTTGCCAAAGAATGTTCCACGAAAAATTAATTGGTTAATAAAGCATTAGTGATTTAAACACTTAAAAACAGAAAATGGATTTGGTTATTCTCCTAAGGGAAAATGACCAAATCCATTTTTTATATGTTGCTTACACTACCATGTAACTATGTTAGTCCGCTAGCCTTCTTAATTAAAGAATGATGGGTACACTTTGCTTAAACATCTGCTGCATAAGCTCCTGCTGTATGTCCGGTTACCAAAGCACAGGTAATATTATACCCACCAGTGTAACCATTAATATCCAATATTTCACCGCAGAAAAATAATCCTTCCATTAGCTTAGATTCCATCTCTTTTGGTTTAATTTCCTTTACAGAAACACCCCCACCAGTGACAAATGCTTTTTCAAAATCAAGTGTGCCATTCACTTCAAAAGTAAAATCTTTTAATAGATGAATAAACTGCTCCATTTTTTTCGGACTTACTTGTTTATATTCTGCTGTTTCGTCCAATTGGGCTTTATCTAGCAAGAATAGTAGCATTTTTTCTTGTAAGAGCGAGCTAAGAGCATTTTTAAGCGCTTTTTTCGGATTGGCTTCTAATAACTTATTAACATCTTTTGCAAGTTCTCCTGCTGATATATTGGGAAATAAATCAAGACGCATTTTTACAGTCTCTGCTCCAGTTTTCTTTAGCTCTCGAAGTACAAACATGCTACATCTAAGGGCAGCTGGACCTGATACACCAAAATGCGTGAAAATCATATCCATTTGATGGGTAATAATTGGCTTTCCTTTTGCATTTAAAACAGATAACGATACATCCCGTAGCGACGTTCCTTGCAACACTTTTTGTTTAATAAAAGGTTCTGCCGATGTGATAGGAACTTCTGTAGGATAAAGCTCTGTAATTGTATGTCCTGCTTTTTTTGCCCAAGCATAGCCATCGCCTGTTGAGCCTGTCCGAGGAACAGATTTACCGCCAACTGCAACAATTACTGCACTCGCTGAAATTTCTTGACCATCTTTTAACGTAACACCTTTTACATGTCCGTCCTCATAATCAACTTGCTTCACAGCCGTTTGCATATAAATTTTCACACCTAGTTTTTCCATACGCTGAATCATTGCCTCAGCAACAGAACGTGCGCTATTGGAAACAGGAAACATTCTACCATGATCTTCCTCTTTTAGCGCCACGCCTAGTCTTTCAAAAAAGCGAATAATGTCCTCGTTATCAAATGCATGAAACGCGCTATATAAAAAGCGACCATTGCCTGGAATATGTTTAATAATTTCGTCTGCTGGTCGTCTGTTTGTTACATTACAACGTCCACCACCAGACATAATTAATTTACGACCTAATTTTGGTCCTTTTTCGATTAATAATACTCGTTTATTCTTTTCTGCTGCACTAATGGCCGCCATTAATCCAGACGGTCCACCGCCAATTACTATTACATCAAAATCCATTGTCCCGCTCCTTTATTTTATCCGAACTTAAGTATAGCAAGCATTCCTTTCACTGCCAAGCCTTTTTAACCAAACAAAAACCTGAGAAAAGACTCAGGTTTATTGAAAGTATTCTAATTTCGATTCATATTTGTAAAAATTAGTAGTAATCTTAGAAGTTCAAGTACTGCGACGGCCATTGCTGCAACATAAGTCATTGCGGCTGCACTAAGTACTTTCTTCGCTTGTGGAAGTTCAGATGATGATACAAGTCCGCCGCCTTCTAATTGAACGAGTGCACGCTTACTTGCGTCAAATTCGACAGGTAAGGTAATTAGTTGGAACAATACACCAATTCCCATCAAAACAATTCCAAGTAGCATAAAACCAGGTGCACTAGCTAGCATCCCGATAATTAAGAACACCCATGAAATATTGGAGCTAAACATTGTAACTGGTACAAGTGCTGAACGAAAACGCATAAAGGAGTAATCCTGTTGATCTTGTATTGCGTGCCCTACTTCATGAGCCGCAACCGCTGCCCCTGCAATAGAACGTCCACGGAAATTAGCTTCTGAAAGGAACACTGCTTTCTTTCTAGGATCATAGTGGTCACTTAACACTCCCTTTGTTTCATGTACAGGAACGTTCGTTAATCCATTTGTATCCAAAATTTGACGAGCAACTTCAGCACCAGTCAAACCATTAGCTACAGCAACTTTGGAATATTGGGCATAGGTTGTTTTAACACGAAATTGTGCCCAAAGCGGAATTGCTGCAACGATAATAAAATAAATAATATATTGACTAAATGTCATTTAATCATCTTCCTCCTACTACTTTTTATCAATTGATTACTTTAAGTATAAATTAACCAAGGCCAAGACTCAACCTCTTTCACTCATCATGAGGAAATTCTAATGTACGATGCCCTTTTTTTATGGTTTTATCATATACCATCCATAAAACGATAATAGTTAACCAAAAAGTAGCATAACCAATTTCAGGTAAAAAACTTTCCAGTCCCATATAAATTGGCATTTGTCCAAATAAATAGTCAATCACATCATTATGTAAAACCCAAACAGCTGCTATCATGAAATGGCCTATTCGAAAGCGAAAAAAAGGAGCATATAGAATACCTTCTACTGCCATAAATCCATGTGTGAAAATTAACATCACAGCAGTCCATATTATCATTCCCTGATCCAACATATAAAAAATATTCATGCCAACTGCCCATAAACCATATTTTACTAAACAAACAAAAGCTAGTGCCTCCATTAATGGCCAATGCTTCTTCCCAAGAAAAGCCACAAGTACTAATGTGAAAAATAATATGGCAGTTGGGCTGTCTGGTACAAAAGCCCAAAAACGAGGTTCTGTAATTTGTAATTGTGGTATATACCATATGTATCCGTAAATTGCCCCTAGTAAATTCCCAAAAAACAATAATCGAATAAAAGCTCGATTTGCGAGTAAACTATTTAACAATCCATCCCACTCCCTAAAAAATCCTAGCATAGCGACTAATGAAACCCCACTTCATTAATTCACTAACTAGGATTCATTCCTTATTCTTTTCCATTATCCATTTGCTGTAAAATTTGAACTAATTGCTGAAAAGTAGCTTCATCACGTTCATCAAGTGCTATATCAATTTTCTCAAGCAACTTTGCTCTTGAAAATTGATGAACAGATTGATAGATAAGTGCATCTGCCATTTCTTTTTCTGCATCTGCTAATTTCACTTTGGTAAACGGATTATCTTCTCGAACGAGCGCATACTCTGGTGAAACAATCGCATCTTCAAAATGAAGTTCGATATACAACTCTTCGTCCCAGTTTAACCGAATATCATGAAATGCTTTTTCTGGGTCAGTTGTCATAATGTTTCCTTTAAAAAATAGGAATGGCTCAGATTCGACACCATGAGCACTAAGCGAAAGCCCTCGTGCACATCCTTCCAAATTATCAACAAAATGAACATATTTTACAATTTGATCATGACCAGCAATATAATTTAAAACCCACATTGCTTCTCTAGTTTTCATCTGGTGTTTATTTAAAAGCCAACGAATAAAATCTTTCTTCTCATCTATTGAAATGGATGCTTTCACCTTTCCTCAGTCCTTTCCCAGTCTTTTTTATTTATTAATCTACTAGTGATAAAATTTCTGTGTCTTCTGGTTCAAGTTCTAAATAATTACGCAATATTTGTTGTGATTTCTCGTGTTCGCCTTCTTCTCTTAAAAACAAACCATATTCCTTTAAGAATGTTGGGTTATTTGTAAAATGCGGATAAGCTACTTCATAATTTGCTTTTGCTTTATTATATTGTTCTGTTTCCTGATATGCAACACTTACGTCCCAGAAAATTTGTGGTTCAGAAATGACTTCTTCTCCGAGACCTTCCACTAGTTCAATAACACCCTCATAGTTTTCACGAGCAAGTAGTAATTTATTAAGTTGAATAATTGCTTCTGAATACTCTTCATCAAGAACAATTGCTTGCCTAAAAAATTCCTCTGCTTCTTCTGGCAAGCGAAGTGTTACTGCAAGTTTCCCTGCCTCTAAAAACAGCTCTTTATTAAATTCATCCTGACTTAAGCCATCTTTTAAAACCTCGATTGCTTTTTCAGGCTCGCCGTTTTCCTCATAGCTTTTTGCCAAATAAGAATAAAGAGTTGAATATGCCGGATCATGCTCTCGTAAATGTTCAAGGGCATGGATAGCTTTTGTATAATCCTTCGCTTGAAATGCCGTTAGCCCCATACCAAACAAGGTATCAACGGATTCTTTATCTTCCAAAGCGCGTTCATAATAAGGTAGTGCTTCTTCAAAAGCTCCACTTGCAGCAAAAGCTTCTGCAATTCGTTCATATACAGAAACCACTCCATTAGCAATAATTGTTAAACCTGCTTCCACCGCTGTTTGATACGACTGAACAGCAGAGGCAAATCTTGCTTGAGATAAATAATACTCACCTAAAGCAAAATCAATAATCGGCTCATTAGCAGCAATTTGTTTTGCTTCGATTAGTTTTTGCTCACTTACCTCAAATAAACCTTGCATTTGATAAAGATCTGCTAGTACCAATAAACTTTCCACATATGCTTCATCTTTTTTATTCACTTTTTCTAAATAATCTTGTGCAGAATCCAGATCATCTTTTTCGAGTGCTACTTCTGCTGCACGAACAAGTAACTCTCCTTCATCCTTATATTTAGCTAAAAGTAATTCATATAAATCTTCCGTTTCATCTAAAAATCCTAATGCAAATAATTCTTCTGCTAAAAAAAACTGTTCTTCATCTGTTCCCGCTTGTACTACTTCATCAAAATACTTCTTCGCAAGCGCCATATCTTCATGCTCTAACGCATGTAGCATTTTATTAGCTAATTCCATTTCTGCACCTTCTTTAATAATAAGTCGTTTTTCTATTATACCATTACTTTCTCAATAAGAAAAAGTGATTGCCTCACCTAAAAAATACCAGTACTGATATATCTAGCGATCAGCACTGGTAGTCATTATTATTTTAAAAGTGAACGAATATCTTCAAAAAAGGTCGGATACGAAACAGAAACTGCTTCTGCACGCTCTAATTCCACATCTCCCTCTTCAACAAGAAGTGCAGCGATTTGAAGCATCATTCCGATACGATGATCGCCGTAACTTGTCACATTGGCTGCATGAAGTGGCGTTTTTCCGCGAATAATTAAGCCATCTTCAGTTGGAGTAATATCTGCTCCCATTTTGTTTAGTTCATTGGCCACTGCGTCAATTCGATTAGTTTCTTTTACTTTCAATTCAGCAGCATCTTTTATGATAGTTGTTCCTTCTGCTTGTGTTGCTAAAAGAGCGATAACAGGAATTTCGTCAATTAGACGAGGAATAATATCGCCACCAATTTCTGTTCCTTTTAGCTTGCTAGATTTCACCACAACAGTGCCTGCTAACTTCCCAGTACTTCTGCTGGAATCTTTTACAATTAAACTCCCGCCCATTTGTTCTACCACATCAAAAATCCCTGTTCTAGTCGGATTTAAACCAACATGAGTTAGTTCAATTTCACTGTTTGGTGCAATTAAGCCTGCCACAATAAAGAAAGCGGCAGAAGAAACATCTCCTGGGACAGTCATTTCCTGCCCAATAAATCGTTGACCGCCTTTAACACGAATGGTTAGACCATCCATTTCAATTTCACCGCCAAATTGACGAATCATGTGTTCTGTATGATCACGTGTTTTTTCTTTTTCATGGATAATCGTTTCACCTTCTGCTTGCAATGCTGCAAAAATAATTGCACTTTTTACTTGTGCACTAGCAACTGGCATATGATATTCCATTCGTTTCAATGATTGGTTACCTGTAATTGTTATTGGAGCAAATTCAGAACCATCTTTACCATGCATTTTTGCACCCATTTGTTGTAGTGGTAACATAACACGGTTCATCGGACGTTTTGCAATGGACTCGTCGCCCAAAATAACAGTATCAAAAGCTCGTCCAGCTAAAATCCCCATCATCAAACGAATGGTTGTTCCGGAGTTACCAATATCAAGAGCGCCATCTGCTTGTTTTAAACCATCAAATCCAGCACCATGAACAATAATTTCTTCCTCGGTTTCTTCAATTTTCACACCTAATGATTTAAAAGCCTTAATAGTTCCAAGGCAATCATCGGCACGTAAGAAATGACGAATGACCGTTTTTCCTTCTGCAATTGCCCCAAACATAATGCTGCGATGGGACATTGATTTATCTCCAGGAACTGTAATTTCACCAACCAGCCCTTGTTTATTTGTAATTAATTTCATCGTCATTTCTCTCCTATTCGTAATGGCATGTATAGTTACTTCTAGTTTCAATACAACGCTTCGCTCGGTCTCTGTCTTCGTCTGATTGGAAAGTAATTTGTAACACACCAAAAATATCTTCCCGAGTTTCCAAAATCTTGATATTGGTTAAACTAATTTCTTCTTCGCCTAAATATCTTGTCACCTCAGAGATAACCCCTGGATAATCTGGTACATCGACAAATAAATCGTAAAAAGATGGTATCGCGCCACCTTGATGAACGGGAAGCGAATCTCGAAATTCTTTTGCTCCATCAAAAAAAGCATAAATCGAATGACTATCTTCACTTTCGAGCATTTCCAGGGCTTGATTCATGCTATCTCGCCAAATCGTCAGCTGTTTTATTAATGTTTTTTGGTTACTGATAGAAATATCTGTCCACATTCTTGGATCTGAAGAAGCGACCCGGGTAATATCACGAAACCCACCTGCTGCTAGTCGGAATGCAGCAGGATGTTCTTCAGTAAAACGTTGCGTTTGATTAACTAAAGCTGCCGCAACAATATGGGGTAAATGACTTAGCATTCCTGTAATTTCATCATGTTCGTTTGGCGATAATACTAAAAATTTAGCATTCGTTCCTGAAAGCCAATTTTTTAGATTAATCACTTTATCCTCTGGCACGTCATTCGTTGGTGTTAACAAATAATAAGCATTTTCAAATAAAAGTTCTTTTGCCGCTCGGACACCGCTTTTATGTGAACCTGCCATTGGATGCCCACCGATAAATGTTATTCCACTTTCCCTAAGTACGGCTGATGCTTCCATTATGGTTCCTTTTGTACTTCCTGTATCCGTTACAATAACATTTTTCTTTAAACGAAGCCCTGGTAATCGTGTTAATAATTGTTCCGTTTCTTTTACCGGGCAACAAAAAATAAGTAAATCTGCTTTTGGTCCATCTATTAAAATACTTTCGCCAATTTCATCTATGACTCCTAGAGACTTTCCAACTTCTAACGTATGATAGGAAACGTCTATTCCAATGATATGCGCTTCTGGATGTTTGGCTTTAATCGCAAGGGCAATAGAACCGCCAATTAACCCAAGACCAACAATAACTACCGTCCCCTTCATTCAAAAACGCCTCCAAATACTTACAATAATTTTTCTAAAAGGGCAATAACTGCACTATTTTCTTCTTCTGTTCCAATCGTAATTCGAACAGCTTCTTTGAAACCAAGCGCTGCACCAGAACGTGTAATATAGCCATTTTTTTCTAAATAGCTAAAAATAGCTCCTGCATCAATTCCTAAATCTATTAAAACAAAATTCCCATTTGCCGGATATAATTTCACCTTTTCAAAACGTTTAGCAAAGGCTTCGTATTGTTTAATTCCTTTTGCATTAGAAATTCGACATGCTTCAATAAAAGCTTGATCCTTTATTGCTTCGATTGCTAATTTTTGTCCCATACTTGTTGTATTAAATGGTGGGCGGACAATGTTCAGTTGGTTGATGATTTCTTTATCTGCAATACCATAACCAACACGTGCACTTGCCAAACCATAAATTTTACTAAAAGTTCGAGTAATGATTAAATTTTTATAAGTACGAATCCATTGTTCATGTTTTTCAGGTTGAGGAGTTACGTATTCAATATACGCTTCATCCAAAACAACCAGCACATCGCTAGGTACTTTAGCTAAAAATGCTTGTAAATCCGTTAATTCAATATAATTGCCTGTGGGATTATTGGGATTACAAACCCAGACAATGGTTGTTTTTTCATCAATTGCAGCTAGCATACCTTCTAAATTATGTGCGCCATCCGCAAGAAGGGGAATTTCCCTTACTTCGGCTCCTTCAATGAAAGCATTTTGGCGATACTGCACAAAGGTTGGTGCTGCCATAACTGTATTGGTTGTATTATCAAGCAAAACCCGCGTTAACAATTCAATTAATTCATCTACCCCAGCTGTAAAAATTAATTCCTCTTCTTCTAATTGATAAAAATCTGCTACTTCTTTTCGTAAGTTAGCAGCCCAACCATCTGGATAAATTTCTGTTTCCACATTGGAATTTGCTTGCAAAGCTGCCACTTTTGGCGAAGTACCTAGTGGATTTTCATTGGAAGATAGTTTGGTTATTTTTGTTAAACCAAGTTCTGCCATCACTTCTTCTTCACGTTTCCCAGGTTTATAAGAAGATAGACCTGTAAGTGATTTTTTCCATTTCATTACGCATCCTCCTCTTTCACTAAATCTGGGCGCAATACTTTTGCTCCACGTAAATACACATGATTGATTGCTTCAAGTGGCTTATGTAAATCTGTAAATACCATAAAGCGAATACACATTGGAAGCGAACCCGGCACTGGAATTTCTTGCATCCCCATAACTGGAACAAATTCAAAACCAGGTGTTTCACGTACTGCCTTCGCTGGAAAAGCCGTAAAAATATCTTCAGTTACTGTAATAATAACCGAAGTAAGTTGCTCACTATCCACTATTCCATTTTGAGTTAAAATTTCTGCAAATAATTGTTTTGTTGCTGTATAAATTTCTTCCGGCGTATTGTTTTCTATTGTTGTTGCACCACGAATCGCTCTCAAAATTTATCCCCTCCATTTCGCATCACGTTTTTGTATGTTTTAAAAATCAACTCATCTTCTGCTTTATAAATAACTGGTTTTCCAATTTCTGCTAGTAAAACCATGCTTATTTCATTAAAAGTAGTTTTCTTATCATGACGCATATTTTCCAATATTTTACTAAAAGGGACCGTTGCATCAAAAACAGTATCATAACCCAAATTTGCTAACCAGCTTTTAAATTCTGCTAAATCAAAATCCAGTCCGTAAACTGTCTCACTCATCGTTAATGCATAAATCATCCCATAAGTAATCGCCTCACCGTGAAGCCATTTGCCAAAGTTACCATAAGCTTCTAAGGCATGACCAAACGTGTGACCAAAATTCAAATAAGCGCGTACTCCTTGCTCCGTCTCATCTTGAGCAACAATATTCGCTTTAATTTCAATTCCGCGCTGTAAAAATGGCGTTAAATCTTTCGTATAAAAGTCTTTTGGTTCTGTAAAAGTATCCATTAATGTGCGAAGTAATGTATGGTCGCTAATAAGGGCATGTTTTATCATTTCAGCAAAACCAGATCGCATTTCTCGTTCAGGTAAAGTAGCAAAAAACTGCGTATCATAAATAACAGCTTCTGGTTGGTAAAAGTTGCCAATCATATTTTTGCCCAATGGATGATTAATCGCAACTTTGCCACCAACCGCACTATCATGAGCAAGAACCGTTGTAGGAACTTGATAAAATGGAATGCCTCTCATATATGTAGCAGCAACAAAACCACCTAAATCACCAATTACTCCCCCTCCAAAAGCAATTAAAACCGCCTTACGATCAAGGCCAGTTTCAATCATTTTTGTCATGACGTCTTCATAAACAGCAAATGTCTTCGCTTCTTCCCCATTTGGCGTCACATAATACGTCACTTCCGGCAAATCAGCAAGCACTTTGTCAAGTTTCGCTTTATGAAGTTTTGACACGTGTTCATCTGTTAAGACAAACACGTGAGAATACTTCGCTAGACTTTGTGACCATTTTTCTTGCACATCAAGTAAGGCAGATTCATTAATATATACTGGGTATGTTTTACTTTTAGCACGGACTGTAATTTCTGGCATGATTAAAACTCCTTCGTTAAGTTTCGATGTTCCTCCACATGTTTTTTAAGTGTGTCAAAACGGTCACCATCAAATTTTTCTAACACAGCCACTGCTACTTCCCAAGCAACAACAGCCTCGGCTACTACGCTTGCTGCAGGTACTGCACAACTATCCGAACGCTCCACACTTGCATTAAAGGTTTCTTTTGAATCGATATCCACACTTTGAAGTGGTTTATATAAAGTTGGAATTGGCTTCATTACGCCGCGAACAACGATTGGCATACCGTTTGTCATTCCGCCTTCAAAACCTCCCAGATTATTTGTCCGTCTTGTATAACCCTCTTCTTTACTCCATAAAATTTCATCCATTACTTCGCTTCCGGGTTTTCTCGCAGCTTCAAAACCAACACCGAATTCAGCGCCTTTAAAAGCATTTATACTTACAATCGCACGGGCAATTTTCGCATCTAATTTTTTATCCCATTGTACATAGCTACCAAGGCCAGCAGGTACGCCGCCAACAACTACTTCGACAATTCCGCCAATGGTATCGCCATTTTTCTTTGCATCATCAATTTTTTGCATCATTTCTGCTGCTGCTTCCTCGTCTAAACAACGAACGGGTGACGCCTCTGAAGTGTCTTGAATTTCTGTAACGGAATAGTCACGAGTCAAATTCGCTCTAGTTCCACCAATTTCAAGAACATGACCTGCAACTTCAATTCCAAGTTCATGTAATAGTTTTTTAGCAACTGCTCCTGCTGCAACGCGGACAGTTGTTTCTCGTGCACTAGAACGTTCCAACACATTACGCATATCATTATGACCATATTTCATGCCACCAACTAAATCCGCATGTCCAGGACGAGGACGAGATACGCGACGAGATTTTTCATTTTTTTCTGGAACTGGTTCAATGCTCATAACTGTTTCCCAATGTTTCCAGTCTTTATTTTCAACAAACATTGCTACAGGAGCGCCTAGCGTTTTACCATGACGAATGCCCGCTGTAATTTGTACTTGGTCTTTTTCAATACGCATACGAGCCCCGCGACCATGACCACCTTGCCGTCTTTTTAGTTCTTTATTTATATCTTCTGCAAGTAGGGGCATCCCTGCTGGCAATCCTTCAATAATAGTTGTAAGCCCTGGTCCATGTGATTCTCCTGCCGTTAAGTATCTCATTTCAACAACTCTCCTTTTTCTATTTAAGCTAGGTATTCTAGCGTTAATATTTTAGCGCTTTAAAGTATATGTGTAATATCTTAACATATGCCTAGCAAGAACACAATACTTTAATCTCATTCTATTATCATATCAAAAAAACGCGCCAAATGGTAATTTCTCTATAAAAAAAGAGCCTAGGTTTCCCTAAACTCTTGTTAATTTTAAATCCAAGTATCTACTGCCTTTTCATAGCTTAAAATTTCATTTGGTGCAAAAAACAGCTGAATTTCTCGTTTTGCACTTTCTGGGCTATCAGAACCGTGAATTACATTTCTATTCGTATGTATCGCATAATCCGCGCGAATCGTTCCAGGGTCTGCTTCTGATGGATTGGTTTTCCCCATCATTCGTCGCGCTATTTTAATGACATCATCCCCTTCTAAAACCATCGCAAATACTGGTCCAGAAGTGATAAATCCAATTAAATCTTCAAAAAAAGGCTTTCCAATATGTTCAGCATAATGCTGTTCTGCTAAATTTCGGTCGATTTGAATTAATTTTGCAGCTACTAATTTTATTCCTTTTTTTTCTATCTTTGCTACAATTTCTCCAATAAGTCCTCGTTCCACACCATCCGGTTTAACCATTACATAAGTTTGTTCCATTATAGAATCCTCCCTCACGTTAATAATTTCTTTTATCTAAAACACGAACGATTTGCTTCAGTGGTTTTAACTCAGGAACTTGTGGTAAAGAATCCAGTGTTGCGACAGCTTTTTTTAAGTAGGCTGTAGCGACATCTTCTGCTTTTTTTGCTCCTGATTTTTTTACTTCTTCTACTAAAGCGGCAATTTCTTCTGCTGGTGTTTCCTCGGTTACTTGGCTAATTCGTTTTTTAAGAAAAGGATCTTCCATTGCAAAAAATACAGGTAACGTCACATTTCCTTGTCTCAAATCTTCTCCAGCTGGTTTACCAAGTTCTTTTTCTGTGCCAACAAAATCAAGTACATCATCCGTAATTTGAAACGCCATTCCAACATAGTAACCAAACTGATATAGTTTTTGGTAGTCGGTTTTGGATTGCCCTGAAACAATACCGCCAAGACCGCAACTAGCTGCTATCAAAAGCGCTGTCTTCCGTTTAATACGCCGTAAATAATTTCGCACACTTTGATCAAAATTATATTTATCTTTTAGTTGTTCAATCTCACCAGTGGATAGCTCTACAGTAACATGTGATAACATTTTATGAGCAGCCACATCTTTAATTTCCGTCATAT
Organism: Listeria immobilis; assembly: GCF_014322765.1. Taxonomy (GTDB): domain Bacteria; phylum Bacillota; class Bacilli; order Lactobacillales; family Listeriaceae; genus Listeria; species Listeria immobilis. The sequence continues at coordinate 136,159 of NZ_JAASTZ010000003.1, forward strand.
ATTCTAATGATTTAGCAAAAAGAAAATCACCAGTATACATTGCGATATGGTTTCCCCACTTAGATTTAATTGTTTCACGTCCACGTCTTAAGTCCGCATCATCCACGACATCATCATGAACAATCGAAGCCATATGAATCAATTCAATCGCTACACTAGCATCTCTAACCAATTCAAAATCTGCATTTGTCGCAAGTCGTGCGGATAGGCAGACAAACATCGGTCTAATCCGTTTGCCTCCAGCTTCTAACAAATGTAGTGCTGCATCAGAAGTCGTTTCAGCAGCTGCACCAGAAAGAGCTTTTTTTAGTTCCTTTTCCACTATATCAATGTCTTTTTGCATATTTGTGTATAAAAAGTTAAGTTTCATGCTTGCCACCTTATTGTTCCTTCTTTTTAAATCCAAAGTGAGTTGCACTTGCTCCGCCACTATGTGAAATATACCTTACATAAGAAAATCCAGCTTCTTGAAACATTTCTGCAAGCTTTGCCATTCCTGGAAATTCTCGTGTTGACTCTTGTAACCAGCTATATTCTTTATAACTTTTCGCAAAAAACTTTCCAAAAACAGGCATTACATAGCGAAAATATGCATTAAATACTTGTTTCCAGCCTGGGATATTCGGCTGTGATGTATCAATACACGCCAGCTGTCCGCCAGGTTTTAAAACTCGGTACATCTCACGGAGAACCTGCATATAATCTGGTACATTTCGTAGCCCAAATCCGATAGTTACATAATCAAAACTATTATCTGGAAATGGTAAACTCATTGCATTTCCATGAATTAGTTCGACATTATACAAATCTGCTTCTTGCACTTTTTCACGTCCAACAGCGAGCATATTCTCACTAAAATCAAGGCCAGTAACATGACCTTCTGAACCGATTTCCTCTGCCATCATAATCGACCAGTCTGCTGTCCCACAACAAACATCCAAGACATTTGCCCCTTTTTGAACGCGCATTAGTTTCATTGTTTCTTTGCGCCATTTCACATGAAGTTTAAAACTAATGACACTATTCATTCGGTCATAACTTGGAGAAATTTTCTCAAATACTTTATGTACTTTTTCTTCTTTCGTTTCCGTCATATCCCGAATCTCCTTTTATTTATCAGTCGTTTAAAACCTCGACAATTCGTTTTTCTAATATATTCGAAAGTGGTTCAGCGCGTTCTTTCAAGCTTTCCACTTCTTGTTTCACATCATTAATAATTTCCTCTAACCAGCTTTCAAAATTACTAACTGCTTTTTTGGCAAAATAACCATGTTCAAATGCCCGTTTAAGTCTAGATACTCCAGTTTCTTTATATAAATTAAGTTCCATTTGTAATCTTTTAAGTAAGAAAAACTGACAACCGAGTGAAATAAACGTTTGCTCTTTCATAAAGTATTTCGCAAATTTAGAAAAAATAGCTGCGTTTGTTAAAGCTAGCTGAGTAAGATATTCTTCATCTGTCGCAACATGCAATTGATAAATATTCGTTTTAGCTGTATTGGTTTCTTGCACTCCACTTTGCAATGCGCGTAGCAAAGGAATCATTTCAAGTTCAGCAAGTGTTCGGTAGTAAAGCGCGCTATAAAAATCACCGGCAAGAACCGTTAACTCTTGCTCTTTACGCGTCATCTGAACTACATCATCTGGTTCATCAATTTTTTCATGGGTGTCATGTGCTAAAATCATGTAAAGCGTTGCACTAACTACCCGATATGCAGAAACATCAGTCAAATCGGAGCCGGAAATTGCTTCATGAAGAAAAAGCATTTGATCTTTATCCATTTGTCCGCCTTCATTATTCTCTTGTAAATACTGATAGACTGCCTGTTCATGCACCAATTGTTCCACTTCCTTTAGCCCAGCCTTCTTTGCCTGATAAGTCATCTAAAAATCCCCTTTAAATCTCCTTATTAGTAAAATAAATTATACCATAAAGGATGCTTAATTATGCTTAATTAAAGCCAAAACTTCACTTCTAAGCTTATCGTCATTTCTAAAAGCACCTCGTACTGCGCTTGTTATCGTTTTTGTTCCTGGTTTATTTACACCACGAATTGTCATACACATATGTTCTGCTTCCATAATCACCATGACTCCTAGTGGTTTTAATTTGTCCATCATAATTTCTGCTACAGTAGTTGTAATACGCTCTTGAAGTTGCGGACGTTTACTAACATCATCTACAACACGAGCTAACTTACTTAATCCAGCAACTCGTCCTTTTTGCGGTAAATAAGCTACATGAGCTACGCCAAAAAAAGGAACAAGATGATGCTCACACATAGAGGAAAAACGAATATCTTTTACAAGTACTAATTCTTCATGTTGCTCTTCAAAAATAGTATTAAAATGAACAGATGGATCTTTTTTTAGTCCAGCAAAAACTTCTTCATACATCCGCGCAACTCGCATTGGTGTATCTTTTAAGCCTTCACGTTCAGGATTCTCTCCCACTGCTTCTAAAATAACTTTCACTGCATCTGCAATCTTTTGTTTGTCTATTTGCTCCATCCTTAATTCCCCTATCTTTTTAGCATTTATATACCTTGTATATCTTAACACAGCCGAACTTCAAGGTAAATTTAATTTGCTTAAATTTGTGATTTTCATAGGGGTTTTATTCGTTTTGTTAACTATATTCCCTATTTTACAAGCAGAAAAACGCATAAAAAAAACTAGCCTAGCTTAATTATAAAATTAAGGCCAGACTAGAGTTATGCTTAAAAAGTCTATGTAACTTATTTAACAGCTTCTTTAAGCGCTTTACCAGGTTTGAACGCTGGTACTTTACTTGCAGGGATGTCGATTTCTTCTTTAGTACGAGGGTTACGGCCTTTACGGGCAGCACGTTCACGTACTTCAAAGTTACCAAATCCGATTAATTGAACTTTTTCACCTTTAGATAAAGAAGTTTGAATAGTTTCGAATACAGCTTCAACTGCTTTCGCTGCGTCTTTTTTAGAAAGATCAGCTAATTCAGCAACACTGTTTACTAAATCAGTTTTATTTGCCATTGTGTTTTTCACCTCCTTCACAGAATTCTACAAAATAAGCAGGTCCATATGGATGCCTGTATTTCTCTTTTTTTTCCGAAAACAAAATGTGATTTTGGAATTTCAGGAGAATAATGACTGAAATGGCTTAAATACAAGCCTTAACAGTAATTCTGATAAAAGATTATCACATAATCCCAGTAACTGCAAGGGATAATGCCAAACTGACACTGTTTCTTAACATTTCCAGCTAGTTATCTTTTCTCTCATAGCTTGAAAACGTGATAGTATCAACCTGTTATCCATTATACTAACTGGGAAATCACAGAATAGCAAGCGATACCACCATAAAATACTAAAATAGTTCTTTTTTCATAAAATTATGCGTAAATTAGTTGCTATTACCTGACAACTATGGGTTTCTACGCCTAGTTTTCACTCTAATAATATTTGTTGAAGCTTTGCCTTTTCTTCTGCGGTAATTCCAATTCCAATCTCTAAATAATTTTCCACAGAGCCAAACTGCTTTTTCATTTCATCAAAAGCAATTTCTAAGTATGCTGGACGAGCTTCTGCCATAGGTCGAAATGTTTCTAAATCAATTTTTTCTGTAGAATTAGAAAATAGCGACACTATACCTCCCATTTCTTCTAAAATAGCATCTTGATAGCGATTAGTGATAGCATAGTCTGCGAAAATTGTTTTTTCAGGCACATCTAGCAATGTTAACAATAATGCCCCTAAAACGCCTGTACGGTCCTTTCCTGCTGTACAATGAAAGACAAACGGCAAACCAGCTTTGGTGTCATTTAAAATTTCATTAAAAATCTCTTTAAAACCATCAACTGACTGAACAAAAACACGATAACTCTCTCCCATTAAAGGTTCATAGATAGTTTTATCTGCCAATTCCGGTATTTCCGTCTGTTCGTTTTTGGCAGTTCCAATTGGAATATGTTTGTTTAGCACACCGGCAATTTCAGGAGTTGGCTGTGCTGCTACTTCCGAACTGCTCCGTAAATCACAAATCCATTTAATATGTAATTTTTGAATTAAGTCTATATCCGTCTTATTAATATTTACTAAATTGGCAGAGCGATATAGCTGCCCCCAGCGAACATGTTTACCATTTTTGGATTGATAGCCACCCATATCACGAAAGTTAAAAACACTTTCAGTCGGTAAAATTCGCTCTGAAATTACTTTTTTCAGCCCATTTGGTTGCTGTAAAAAGAAATAAACTGGCACATTTTTTGTTGTATATGTATAATGGTTTATACTATCTGTTACTTTCAAAACAGGCTTTGCATCATCGTTTAAGATAGGACTATCGCTAACAAAAATCAATGTGTCTTTGCTTATTTCTTCTTGCTTCCAATTCAGTGTAATAGAATTATTCCCACGATTAATTTCCATATTTCCACCCCTATTTTTGTACTAATTCTTTCTTCTTGTTCATTTTAGCACAACTAATAAAAAAAGAACTAAAATAAGCAAATACCTATTTTAGCTCTCTCGTTTAAAACGATTCTTTTTCGATTTTCTTTTTGCGACCCATTAATAAATCTACTGCTTCACGCGCATCTTTATTTTCAAATAATATCGCATAAATGGATTCTGTAATCGGCATATCAATCTCTAGTTTCCCAGCCCAGCCATGTACTGCTTTGGCGGTTCGAACACCTTCAACGACCATACCCATTTTTTCTAATACTTCCTCTAAGTTCTCACCTTTACCAAGCATATTACCAGCACGCCAGTTACGTGAATGCACACTCGTACAAGTAACGATTAAATCACCAATTCCAGTTAATCCATAAAAAGTTTGGGGATTAGAGCCCACAGCAACGCCGAGACGAGTGATTTCTGCCATCCCTCTTGTCATTAGGGCTGCCTTCGCATTATCGCCGTAGCCAAGCCCATCAGAGATCCCAGCGCCCAGTGCGATAATGTTTTTAAGTGCGCCACCAATTTCTGCACCGATAACATCATCATTTGTATAAATTCGTAAATTATTATTAATAAAACGATCCTGTACAATTTCTGCTGCTGTTAAATCTTTACAACTTGCACAGAGCGTTGTTGGATGACGTAGCGCAACTTCTTCCGCGTGACTTGGCCCCGAAAGAACAACTAGTGCTTTTCGCTTAGCTGCATCTACTTCTTCTTCAATTACTTCAGACATCCGTAAATTAGTATCTGGTTCAATACCTTTACTTACATGTACTAAAATAGTTGGTTCTTTAAGCGCTTCGTTTAGTTGCTTACAAACCACACGCATTGCATTTGTTGGAATAGCGATAACGACTATTTCAGCACCGTCTATTGCTTCATCTAGTGATAAAGTCGCTTTAACTTCTGTTGGTAAAATAATATCTGGTAAATAGTGACTATTCGTGTGCGATTCATTAATTTCATTCACAATTTTATCTAAGTTTCCCCAAATAACAGGTTGATGATGATTATCAGCAAGGACAAGCGCAAGGCCAGTTCCCCAGCTTCCAGCGCCGAGAATAGCTACTTTTTTAGGTGTCATTTATTTTTCCTCCCGAAAACTTTACTTACGCTTACGAGCAATTACTCGTATTGGCGTACCATCAAATGGAAATGCGTCTCTTATTCGATTTTCTAAGAATCGTTCATAAGAGAAATGCATTAATTCTGGGTCATTAACAAATACAACAAAGGTTGGTGGTTTCACAGCCACTTGTGTCGTATAGAAAATCTTAAGTCGTTTCCCTTTATCCATTGGTGACGGGTTCATAGCAACCGCATCGCTAATAACATCATTTAGCATACTTGATTGTACACGTAACGAATGATTATCACTTACTTGGTTGATAAGTGGGAATAAGTTATTTAAGCGTTGTTTTGTTTTAGCAGATACAAAGACAATTGGTGCATAGCTTAAGAATTGGAACTGCTCCCGAATATCTTCTGTCCACACATTAATTGTTTTTTCATCCTTATTAATTGCATCCCATTTATTCACGACGATAATGATCGCACGTCCAGCATCATGTGCATATCCAGCAATTCGCTTATCTTGCTCACGAATACCTTCTTCCGCGTTGATAACGACAAGAACAACATCAGAACGTTCAATTGCTCTCATTGCACGTAAAACACTATATTTTTCTGTGCTTTCATACACTTTCCCGCGTTTTCTCATTCCGGCTGTATCAATCATTACATAATCTTGTCCATCAAATGTGTAAGTGGTATCAATTGCATCGCGTGTTGTTCCTGCAATGTCCGAAACAATAACACGATCCTCCCCAAGAAGTGCATTTAGGATAGATGATTTACCAACATTTGGTCGACCAATCAAGCTAAATTTCACTGTATCATCAGGATATTCTTCCTCTTCTTCTTTTGGAAAATGAGCGCGAACAGCATCTAGCATATCGCCAAGCCCAAGTCCATGAGAACCGGAAATTGGATACGGTTCTCCAAATCCAAGAGAATAAAAGTCATAGATTTGGTCACGCATTTCTGGATTATCTACTTTATTAATCGCTAAAACAATTGGTTTATTAGACCGGTAAAGAATTTTTGCTACTTGTTCGTCCGCATCAGTTACACCTTCACGACCATTAGTAATAAAAATAATTACGTCTGCTTCATCAATTGCAATTTCTGCTTGAGCGCGAATTTGTTCTAAAAATGGTTCATCGGAAAGATCAATTCCACCTGTATCAATAATGTTAAATTCTTTGCCGAGCCATTCCGCAGAGTTATATATGCGGTCACGTGTCACACCAGGAACATCTTCCACAATGGAAACACGTTCACCAACGATTCTGTTAAAAATAGTCGATTTGCCGACGTTTGGACGTCCGACAATCGCTACAACTGGTTTTGCCATTATTTCACCTTCTTTTTTCTCGAATCCTATTTATCAAACTTTCTTTAGTTTATCAGTAAAACACCATACTGGCAATGAAAAGTTCCATTTCAAAAAGAAAAAGAGCCTATGGGAACATTCTCCCTAGGCTCTGTTAGCTTTGATTATTTATCGTCGTTTTTTAGACCTTTTAATTTGTCACCAATTAAATCGCTCATTTGGAATCCAGTACTTTCTTCTGGAAGTTCATAATCAGCTTCTTCTACAGGTGCATCTTGTAAGTCTTTAATGCTTAGAGATAAACGCTTATCTGCTTCGTTTACTTCTAGTACTTTTACTTCGATAGTTTGCCCTTCAGAAAGTACTTCTTGTGGAGTCCCAATATGTTGATGAGAGATTTGCGAAATATGAACCAAACCTTCTACTCCTGGGAAAATTTCCACAAACGCACCAAAAGTGACTAAACGAACCACTTTACCTTCTAAAACAGAACCAACTGGTGCTTTTTCAGCAATACCATCCCAAGGTCCCGGTAGATTGGCTTTAATAGAAAGTGAGATACGCTCATTTTCAGGATCAATACCAATTACTTTCACAGTAACTTTTTGCCCTTCTTCTAACACTTCTTGTGGGGTTGCAATATGTTGATAAGAAATTTGCGAAATATGAACTAAACCATCTACACCGCCAATATCAACAAATGCACCAAAGTTAGCCAATCGTTGAACAGTGCCCTCGATTACATCGCCTTCTTTGATTTCATGTAATAAAGCTTGTTTTTGGCTTGCTTTTTCATTTTCGACAACAGCACGGTGACTTAAAATCACGCGGTTATTTTCTGGTTCGAATTCTACCACTTTGAAAGTTAAAGTGGTTCCTTTATAATCTGCAAAGTCTTCTACAAAATGGTCTTCTACTAATGAAGCTGGAACAAATGCACGAACACCTAAGTCCACTACTAAGCCACCTTTTACAACGTCGCTTACTACTGCTTCAAATACTTCACCAGACTCAAATTTCGCTTTAATATCATCAGATGCTTTTTCTGCATCCACTTTTCTTTTGGATAATACTAGAACGTCATCTTCTACTTTTGTAACAATTAAATCTAGTGTGTCGCCTACGCTTACAACGTCAGAAGCTGTCTCCACATGTATATTGGAAAGTTCACTTATTGGAACGACACCATCAAGTTTACTATCAGGAATCCCGACATAAACTTGTTTATCTTCCACACTCGTAACCGTGCCAGTGACTTTGTCTCCTTCTTCAAAATTTCTAACTTCCACATCAAATAAATCTTCAGACATGAGTAGCCCTCCATTCGTTAGTCGAATTTTTAGAACTTCCTAGTTTAAAAGCAACCTATTTTGCTCACTCCATCTGCTTGACTAGTTTCCCAGATAGGTAAATTTTCCGATTAAAAAAAGAAAAATAGCAAATACACCTTTAGTCAAACTGATTTTCCAGCTAGAAAATCCTTGCAAGATACTTTTCACAAAGTAAAAAATCTCTCTTATAACATCCTACAAATCCAGACATTTGTCAAGCTCTTTTCAAATGCGAAATTCACCATAATAGCTTACAAACGCTTATTTTGTTTAGACTTTCACGGTTAAATTAAAAAACTGCTACATTTCCATTTTGTTAGGAAAATGTAGCAGTTTTTATTTAATCATTGATTTTTTGTTCTGCTAAAAAGAGGATTTTGTTAGCTACGTCATCAATAGACATGGAAGTTGTATCCACTTCCACTGCATCTTCTGCTTTTTTTAGTGGCGAATGTTCTCTTGTATAATCTAAATGATCGCGTTCTTCTATTTCTTTTTTTAGTTGATTTAAATCTCCTGCAAAGCCTTTTGCTGCATTTTCTTTAAAGCGGCGTTCAGCTCTTTCTTCTACACTTGCTAATAGGAAGATTTTTAGTTCTGCATTTGGAAGTACCGCAGTTCCAATATCACGTCCGTCCATTACAATGCCGCCTTCTTTTGCAAATCCTTGTTGCCTTTCCTGCAAAGCTTCTCGAACAGTAGGGTGAGCTGCAACGATAGATACATGATTAGTCACTTCTAAAGAACGAATCACTTCTGTTACGTTTTCTTCATTTATAAATACTTGCTGCACTTCTCCAGGTTCGAACCTAATAACGGTTTTCGCTAGTAGTTCTGCAATAGCTTTTTCGTTTTTATAATCCATTTTGTTTTTATACGCCATATAAGTAACAGCACGATACATAGCTCCCGTATCAATATAGACAAAACGTAATTTTTTTGCGACTATTTTTGCTACTGTACTTTTCCCTGCTGCTGCTGGTCCGTCAATTGCAATACAAATTTTCTTTGTCATAAAATATAACTCCCTTTATCTGAAATTAGTTTGATTTATCTCTTCTTGAGATGCTAAAAGTACCATTAACTTCATACGAGCTTTTTTGCTATCGTAATCTTTACCAAGAATGACACCACGATTATATAAATCAAATGTGCTTCCTTCATAATCATAAGTAGTGTATACATTCCCTTCTTCAGCACTTGTTGTGATGACAACTGGAATCCCTTTGTCTAGCGCCCGAATAATTGCTGGCATCATTTTTGGAGCTACTTGTCCACGTCCAACTCCTTCTAAAACAATACCTGCTACCCCACTATCTATTGCTGCATCCACAAACAAACCATCTGCTCCCATGTAACACTTAATTACAACGACTTCGGGAAGATCTAAGCGAATATCAAAACATTCATGTTCTAAAGGTTTTTGATATAAGAAAACTTGATCATTATCAATAATTCCTAAATATCCAAAACCAAATGCGCTAAAACCTTGAATATTTGATGCATGCACTTTCTTTACATATCTTGCAGCAAAAATCCGTTCATTAAAAACAACGACTGTACCAGCTTGCCGCAAATTCGCTTCACATGCTGTATAAATGGCATGGCGAATATTAATATAAGCATCCGTACCCGGCTCTTCTGGCGCTCTTTGCGAACCAGTAACAACTACTGGTCTTGTATCCGTTACAGCAAGGTCAAGAAAATATGCAGTTTCTTCTAATGAGTCTGTCCCATGAGTAACAACAATTCCATCATATGTTTCGTCCATAAAAATAGATTCGATTAGCTGTTTTAAACTAATTAAATCTGAAAGCGAAATATGCATGGATGGTAATTGAAAAGTAGAGTAAATATCTATTTGAATTTCTGTAGGCAATTTACATAATGCGGCTAGTTCTTCTCCAGATAATTCTCCAGATGCTAGTTTGCCCGATTCCGTTTTCTTACTCGCAATTGTACCACCTGTAGTAATTAGTGCAACTCTTGCCATTATTTATTCCCCCTACATTTTTCCACTTAGACAAACAAATGAGTCTCGGAAGCGTTTCCCAGACCCATTCAGTGTTGTCTTATTATTGCGGAATTGTTAGAACTGTCCCAACTGGAACATCATTACTTCCAAGTCCATTAGCTTGTTTGATTTTATCTACACCCGCGGCAGCTCCTGCACTACCATATGCAGAACGAGCGATACCATATAGTGTTTCTCCTGCTTGAACGGTGTGTGATTCACTGGCAGCTTTTTGTTTTGCTTCTTCATCTGCTTTTTTCTTAGCGGCTTCTGCAGCAGCTTTTTCTTCTGCGGCTTTTTCCTCAGCTGCTTTTTGATCGGCAGCTTCTTGTGCTTTTTTTGCCTCTTCTGCCTTTTTAGCTGCCTCTGCTTCTTCAGCTTTTTTTGCTTCAGCAGCTTTTTCTTCTGCAGCTTTCTTTTTTTCCGCGGCTTTTTCGGCTGCAGCTTTTTCTTCTGCAGCTTTTTTCGCTTTTGCTTTTTCTTCTTTTGCTTCGGTATTGTTAGATACATTAACAGTTGATTCTGTTTCGGTTTTTACTTCATTTGATCCCATATTTTGAACAGTAACAAATACAATCACGATTACGATTGGTATAAGTAGAAAAAATACAATTAATAAATTCAATAGTGGATATCTAAAAATCGTTTTCTTTTTACCTCGTCTGCTATCAGAACGGGATAACATTGGCGGTTCATTATTAAATTCATCTTGCCCTTCTGAACTCATATCGTAATCAGCCGGTTCTTCAAATTCCCGCTTATCTTTTCGTTTTTTTGCCACTCAAAGTTCCTCCTTTAGTGCTATCTAAAATTATCCTATGCACTATTATTGGCACAGAGAAGTGTTACATATGCTATTAAAAATGAAATGCCTTTGAAATAATTATACCCATAAATGTAACATACAACAACACTTAAACCGCTTTTTTACTAAAAAAAGCTATTTTAATTTTAAATTCAGGCCTAAAATGCACAGTCTCTATCTATTTCATATAGATTACTGAACAAAATAATAACAATTTTTTTGCTATTAAACAAGCCCTTTTTTAGCAAAAAATCTAAATTTGGATTCTTATTTGTCAAATTTCGTAACTTTTAAGATTATTGTAGTAAGTATGTTAGATAACTTTCCCATGTGGGTAGTTCTTTTCGCTGTATATTTTCGTTTTTTTCATAGTCAATTATCCCGGCACCATCGATATCACAGCAGTTTAGCGGTCTTTCTTCCAGCAAAGGTTCCTCATCAAAATAGCGCATTATATAATTCCGACGACATTCCTCTGTATGCACATAACCAATGAAATGTTGTAAATTAGCTCGTTTCCATTTTTTTCGATAATCAATTTTGGCTGTTAACTCTTTTGTGGTTAAGCCACTTTTTTGATAGTATTCAATAAACCGCTGCTCTGAATCTGGTAATGTTTTAAGTTGCTCTTTGGATAAATGAATAAAACTGGCATCTGGTAAGTCTTGATCTGCCAACTGCATTTGAATAAATTCATCTCCAATTGCATAAAGTAAAATACCGATGCTGTTGTTTGAATCACGACCGGCTCGGCCAATTTCTTGTAAATATGCTTCCAAATCAGCAGGCATATGGTAGTGAATAACGAAGCGAATATCTGCTTTATCTATCCCCATTCCAAAGGCACTAGTCGCACAAATAATATCTAACTGACCATTAACGAATTGTTGCTGAATCACTATTCTATCTTCCGTTTCCATATCACCATGATAATATGCAACTTGTAAACCAGTTAATTCATTTAATTCGCGAGCAGTACTTTCTGCTAATTTTTTACTTGAAAAATAAATAATACCCGGTGTTTGGAGTTTTGAAACTAGTTCATACAAGCGTTCTTTCTTTAATTTTTGGTTAGCGAATTTTTCTACTTGTAAAGAAATATTAGGTCGATTTACTGAATATATAATTTGTTCACAGTCTGTTAAATGCAGTTGTTCCAATATATCTGCTCGAACTTTTTTGGTAGCCGTTGCAGTAAGCACCATAGAAACAGGAAAATTAGCTTCTTGAATAAATTGACCAAGCATTAAATAATCCGGGCGAAAATCATGTCCCCATTGAGAAATACAATGTGCTTCATCAATGACAAAAAGACTCATTTTTTGTTGTAAAAGAACTTTTTTCACTTCACTGCTATTTAGCATTTCTGGTGATAAAAACAAAAATTTGTACAAATGAATATTAGCAAGAATTTGATTTTTATCCGCTCGTTTTAAAAAACTATTTAGTGCAGCAACTCGCTTTTCACCGTGAGCACGCATTCGCTCCATTTGATCTTGCATTAACGAAAGAAGTGGTGACACAATTAGCACGAGTCCTTCCATTAAGTGTCCTGCCAATTGGTAACAAACGGTTTTCCCAGTTCCAGTCGGCAGCATGGCAAAACTATTTTTTCCAGCTAAGGCCGTTTCAATTACTTCTTTTTGACCTGGACGGAATTGTTCAAACCCAAGATATGCTTTTAATTCTTTTTCTAGGTTCATTCTATTCCACCCCTACTTACCACAGCTAGCCGAATTTGATAATAATCTAATTCTGGAAATGCTGCTTTTATTTCACGCAATAAATGCCAATCACTGCTGTTAATTGCTTTTATTAACTCCTCATTTGGCAAACATGGTACATTGGCATTTTTTTGTGTAGCTCTAATTTCGACAAAGTGGTCTTGGATGGTGCTTGTTTTTAAGTTGCGAATTTTTTCGATAGTTTCTATATCCGCTCCATTTTCCCACAAAGATAAGGTTTGTACTGCTGAAGTGGTTAAAGCTGTTAATTCTGATGGTATTAAACTGCGCAAAATAGTCCATTCATCTGCTTGTTGTTTTATTACAGCGAATAAACGATGAAGCTCGTGCAACATTTCAAAATAGACATTCCACTTCGGTTGATTATAGTTCGTAGCTATTTGTTCTGTTGTATAACCCATAAGTTCTCTTCCCGAAAAACGCTCAACTAAAAATTCCGGTCTTGTTACTTCTAATTCTTTAAACCATCTAATAAGTTCCCTATATAAACTATCCGCTAACGTAGCTTGATTTTGTTTGGAAAGCCAGTTTTTTATGAATTGTTGAATTTTTTTATCTCGAATAACTGGTAAATAGTAGTTTAGTTTATGTTGTTTATTACTAACTACTTGAACCGCCAGTCGTAAATTTGCAAAGAAATCAAATACTAGCCTTTGAAAAGCAAAACCTTGAAACCTTGGATACACTGTTTCAAACGTTGAAGTTATTTCTTCTTGAACTATATAGCCGTTTTCCGTAGCTAAAATAGTACCTTCTTTAGTTAATTTTGTTAATCGTGCTTCTAAAAAGGTTGCTTTTAGATTGGGGACTAGTCCAAATAAATGTTGCATTTGAAAAAGATGCGTATCTTGAACTGCTTGGCCAGTTCTTCGCCCCACCAAAATTGTATGTAAAAACGGCATTTTTCTTGGTGTAACAGATTTTTTTAAAATAGTTATAATGTATAAGTCAAGCATATCCAAGCTTTCCACCACCTTTTTTGTATGCTTATCATACCACAGAAACACTTGTTCGGCACTGGTTTTCACTAAAAAAACTTTATAAAAATATGATACAATAGAAAAAGAAAAAATCTAGCTTCAAATAGTCGTTTTAGAAAGGAAGCGGAAAATATTGAAATATTGTCGTGTTGAAAAAGACACTTGTATTGCTTGTGGAGCTTGCTCGATTCATGCACCTGACGTATTTGATTATGATACGGAAGGACTGGCTTTTAATATGCTTGATGATAATTCTGGTACTAAACAAATTCCCGAAGATTTAATCGAAATGGTTATTGATGCCGAATTTGCTTGTCCTTCACTTTCCATTAAACTTTCAGATAAACCTTTTCACTAAAAAACCGTGAGCCCCCCAGGACTCACGGTTTTTATTTATTTTAATGGCTAGCTTCTTGTTGTCTCTTTTCGAATTTGCGCCGCTCTTTTGCAGTTTGGTTTTTAGCAATCCATTTTTTCATTCGTGAATAAAGCAATAAGAATACCGCACTAACAATAACCCCTTTAAGTAGGTTGAATGGCACGATAGCATAAGTAATTAACCATGCAATATCTGTATTCGCCGGAAGACCTCCGAGTTTTATATAAAATGGTAGTAATACAAAATAATTAAATACAGTCATAGCAAGCGTCATTAGCACTGTCCCTACAGCGGTTGAAAGAACCATTCCTTTCGTTGTGCGGAACCAGTGAAATAGATAATAAATTGGCAATACATAAAATATCCCTGAAATAAAATTAGCTAACTCTCCAACTGGAACACCTACTGGGCTACCAGAAACGATGTATAGCAGCACATTTTTTATTAATTCTACTAAAATTACAGCTAATGGACCAAATAAAAGGCCGCCAAGTAATGCTGGAATATCACTAAAATCAAGCTTTAAAAATGGTGCGCTTGGTAGTAACGGAAATTGGAGCATCATTAGTATAAATGCTAATGTTCCAAGTACCGCCACACTTACAAAAACCTTCATTGAATAATTCTTCATTGTCATTTCTCCTTGATGTTCATCAAAAGAAGCGAGTGACATCGCTTAACGAACGCAACCCAAGCAAATAAAAAAACCCAACTAAAAAAAGTTGAGGGAGAGTTTGTGAATTAATATACAAGTGGTAGATACTTAAATAAGCATCACAGCTTGCTAACACATGCTCGTGAAGACAAACGAAAAGGTCTGCCAACATCTTCTCCCATCCAGACTATACTGTCGGTCCTGGAATTACACCAGAGTCAACTGCTATAAAAGCAGATCGTGGACTTTTACCACCGGTCGGGAATTACACCCTGCCCCGAAGATGAACGAATATTTTCTTACAAATTTTATTTTACCATGAATATAATTTTTCGCAAGTTTTTTTGTAACTTTTTTCACGTAAACGCTTTCTCAGTTTTTTACCATGGAATATTGGTCGATAAAGACTCTGCTAGTGATTTATTTTCTTTTAAGCGGATTTTACGTGCAATACTTCTTGCTTCGGCTCCAGCATGAATTCTCTTTTGCTCATCAGTTTCTGGTTCAACAAGGGGAACTTGAACTGTTTTACCATCTTCCCCAAGCGCAACAAAAGTTAAAAAAGAAGTTGCTGCTAAGTAGCGCTCTCCGGTTTTTAAATTTTCAGCGATGATTTTCACAAAAATTTCCATTGAACTTCTACCAGTAGAGGCAACATAAGATTCTAAACAAACAGAATGGTCATTTTTAATTGGTTTTAAAAAGTCCACTGAGTCTGTTGATGCTGTCACTATTTCCGTCCGACAATGACGTGATGCACTAATCGATGCAGTATCATCAATATAAGTCATTAACCGTCCACCAAATAAAGTATTATGATTATTTGTGTCCGAGGGAAATACTCGACTTGTTTTAATTACTAGAGATTCTTTACAAAATTTTGTTTGTCTTTTGTCCATTTTTTTCGCTCCATTCTATTTATCCAAGTGGTAAAGTAATAATAAAATCAGAACCTTTACCTAGCTGACTTTTAACAGAAATTTTTCCGCCATGTGCTTCCACAATGTTTTTAACAATCGCAAGTCCAATACCTGTACCAACAGCTTTTCCTCGTTTTCTTGCTTTATCCGCTTTATAGAAACGTTCAAACAAGTATGGGATGTCCTCTTCGGCAATTCCGCTACCATTATCGGAGACTGTTAAAATTAATTTATTTTGAGTTGCATCAATGGATTGTTTTAAAATAACTCTACCAGCATATCCTTCTTTTCCAGTATGGCGAATGGCGTTCATAATTAAATTTATTAACACTTGCTCCATTCGGTCTGGATCAAAGGAATATTCTAACTCTGGTGTTTCTAATTCCAAGCCTAATTCGACAAAGTTCTCTTTTGCTAAAACGTCGAAATTAGCCATAACTTTTTCTAAAAGTGGCGCAAGTGGTAGCTTTTGATTATCCATTTGGTTAAATCCTGCTTCCATTCGTGCTAAGTCTAGCATATCATTGACTAAACGACCAATACGAAGCGATTCATCATAAATAATCTGCGCAAACTCTCGCACTTCTTCATCTGATTGAGCAACTCCGTCAATAATCGCTTCACTGTATCCTTGCAACATGGAAATCGGCGTTCGTAATTCATGAGAGACATTATTAACAAAATCACTCTTCATTTTTTCTAGTTGTTTTTCTTCTGTCATATCACGAATAACAGCTACAACACTTCGAACATGTTCGCCAGTATAAAGTAGCGTTAAAATGGCTACATACGTCCGATCGGCAAATGTGATTTCACCAACTTGGGATTCCTTCGCTTCAAGTGTATCGTCCAATAAATTATCTAGCGCAACCGGTATCAGTACTTTTCCAGAGTTTTCTGGTGAAAAAAACCAATTATGCAGAAATTCTTCTGCTGGCGGATTGCTTAAAACAATTGTTTTATCAATACTGAATTTAATAACTCCATCTGCCATCCCAACTAAAATATTCGATAGCTGTTCTTTTTCTTGCCGAAGGGCGCTAACATTGTATTTTAGCTGCTTAGCCATATCATTAAAAGCTACACCAAGTTCGCCTATTTCATCATGAGTGTATGTCGGTACACGATTATCAAAGTTACCCTTGGAAACAGCAATAGCAATTTTTTTCATTTCTCGAAGCGGGAAAGCCATTCTTGATGAGAATACAAACGATAAGATGGATGTAATAAATACTGCAATAATCCCTGATACTATCAGTGTGGTCATCGTTTTTTTATTTACTTGCAAAATAGTACTGTACGATTGGTAAACATAAACAACCCCAGAATCTCCATTATCTAAAACAAATTTTTGCGCAGAAATTTCCACTGGCATTGCATGACTATCCGCTTTAAAATTATACTTCATTGTAACAATATTTTCTTTTTCTAATGCCTTATCTAATGTTTTATCATGTATTAATTTATCTGCCGAGGTGGAGGAAACATAATCTGGTGATTGTAGTTGATAGACATTTTTACCATCCTGCTCAATAATGACACCTAATGTATTATCTAATAAAGTAAGCGGTGAATCATTTTTATTTTGAGTCGAAATTACTGCATCATGTTCTTTCATTACTTTAATAATACTCGTAGTCGTATCTTCCAACACTTTGGTAATTTGGGTAATATTATTTTTTTCATAAATCATCGCAACTAAAAAACCAGAAATAACTAAAATACCAATTAAAAGCAAAATAATGGTACTCCAAATTTTACCAACAATACTATTCCATATTTTCATCCATCTCACCTCGCTTCCCACAAAAAAACAACGGAACAAAGCACGTGCGGCATAACACTTGCCGATTTAACGTCTTTGTCCGCTATCATAAGTTTATTCTTCTGGAACCTCGAATTTATATCCTAAACCCCAAACAGTGACTATCATTCTTGCTGCGTCTTCAGATACATCATGTAATTTTTCTCGAAGTCTTTTCACATGGGTATCAATCGTACGCAAATCGCCAAAGAATTCATAACGCCATACCTCTTTTAAAAGTGATTCTCGGTCAAATACCTTGTCTGGTGATTTAGCTAAATAATAAAGTAAATCATATTCTTTTGGCGTTAAACCGATTTCTTTTCCATCAACAATAACACGATGGGCTTCATTATCAATTTTCAAATGAGGGAAGGTAATAATATCTCCTGGAGTTCCGCCTGCGCCTTCTTCAGAGTTTTGTTTTGCACGACGAAGAACTGCTTTTACCCGTAGTACTACTTCTCTTGGGCTAAAAGGTTTGACAATATAATCATCTGCACCAACTTCAAAACCCTGTACTCGGTTCGCCTCTTCTCCTTTAGCTGTTAACATAACAACTGGTGTCGCTTTATATTCTCTTAATTCACGACATACTTCAATTCCATCTTTACCTGGCATCATTAAATCAAGTAGGATTACTTCATAATTATTGTTCAGTGCCATGTCAAGTGCCTGATCCCCATCACTAGCCTCTTCAATACGATAGTTCTCTCGTTCGAGATACATCTTAAGAAGTCGGCGAATCCGATCCTCATCATCCACAACGAGCACTCTAACTTGTTCACTCATAAGTATTCATCCCCTAACTCTCATTTACATACAGAATTAATTAATATAACTAATTGGAAGTTCCCGTACCCACATACGAAAACACGTATCATTTCCTATACCAAATTTCCTACGAATTAAATTATACATGTTTTTCACAAAACGCGCTATTAGAAAGTTTATTTAATAGAGAAAATTAGTTTATCTGTAGTATTATCATCGTTATTTTTTCTTACCAAACCTTGCTTCTGTCTTTAATTGTTTTACTTCATGATGAGATAACTCTCTTCGCTCACCAGCATTTAAGCCACGCAAGTTTAAAAAAGAATATTCTTCTCTTGAAAGTTTTTGCACTTCAAATCCTACTGCTTCAAACATTTTACGTACTTGACGATTCCGACCTTCATGAATAGTAATTTCTACAATTGCTTTATCTTTAGCTTTATCTGATGAACGTACTTTCACTTTCGCTGGAGCAGTTTTACGGCCATCAATTACTACGCCACGCTCTAACGTCCGAATCACTTCTCTTTCCGGAATACCTTTTATTCGGGCGATATAGGTTTTAGAAACTTCATTTTTAGGGTGCATTAATAGATTAGCAAAATCCCCATCATTTGTCATTAACAATAAGCCCGATGTGTCATAATCAAGTCTTCCAACTGGGTAAAGTCGTTCTGGAATATCTGCAAAATAATCCGCTACAGTCGTCCGTCCTTTATCATCTGTAACAGCCGATACAGTTCCTCTAGGCTTGTAAAATAAGAAATAGCGATGTTCTTCTTTTGTTAACTGAATTCCCTCCACTTCAATGCGTTCCGTTCCACTAACTTTAACACCTAATTCTGTTACTACTTTGCCATTTACTGTTACTTTTCCTTCTTTAATCAGTGTTTCTGCTTTTCTTCTAGAAGTAATACCTGCATTTGCAATTACTTTTTGTAAACGTTCCATCTTTATTTCCCCTCCTGTTCTTTATTTTGGTTAAACCGGTCAAAAAACAGGTCCATTTCGTTTTGGTCTGGTTCTTCTGTTTCTGAATCAGCAAGTTTTGGTAAATCATCTAAAGAATTAAGCCCAAATGCATCTAAAAACTCACTTGTAGTTATATATAATTTTGCTCGTCCAGCACCATCCACTCGTCCTTTATCTGTTACTAAACCTTTGGCAACTAATGTACGGATTGGTCCATCTGTTTGAACTCCACGCACTTCGTCTACTTCCATTCTTGTTACAGGTTGTCTATAAGCAATAATCGCCAATGTTTCTAGGGATGCTTGTGATAAGACAGTATTGCTTGGAACTTCCACTAATTTTCGCAAATATTCTGCATGCCCTTTTTTTGTGGCAAGTTGGAATGTTCCTGCTAGTTCTAGTAAAATAAGTCCTCGATCAGCATTTTCATTGTATCGCTCACTTAACAACTCTAATAAATTGAGTGCTTCAATATGCGTAATCTCCATAACTCCGGTTAATTGTTCTGTTGAAAGTCCTGCATCTCCTGCAGCAAAAAGTAAGCTCTCTAATATACCTATTTGTTCTTCTCTAGTCACGATAGTTCTTCCCCTTTACCTAACACATATAAATCGGCAAAACTTTCCACTTGTTCCACTTCAACTAATTTTCGTTTCATTAATTCTAAAAGTGCTAAAAATGTAACAACTAACTGTTCCTTCGTCCGTTCTTCAAATAACTCGTCAAAACGCAAGCGGTGGTTTGGTTGTTGTTGCAATCTCCCGATAACAGCGTCCATTCGGTCATCTATCGAAATTTCTTGGGTTGTAATTCTTGTATGCAGTGGTTTGTTTAATTTTTTGCGTCGTAACATTTTATTAAAAGCACTTAGCATATCATTCAGCGATACATCTAGTTCAGCCACATGGGAACCATCCTCATATTCAGCAAGATCCATTGGTGGCTTGCTGAAATAAAAGCTCCGTTCTGCTTCTTTTTCTTTTAATTCTTTTGCAGCCTCTTTAAAACGTTTATATTCCATTAATTTCTCCACTAGAGCATCTCGTGGATCTTCTTCTTCTACTAGTGTATCATAATCAATTTCTAATTCCTGTTTTGGAAGAAGCATTTTACTTTTTATCTCAAGCAAAGTGGCTGCCATTACTAAATATTCACTAGCTACATCTAGTTCCATTTCTTGCATAGTGTGAACAAATTCCATATATTGGTCTGTAATCTCAGCCATTGGAATATCATATATATCCACTTCTAACTGCCCGATTAGATGCAGAAGTAAATCAAGCGGTCCTTCAAATGCATCTACCTTAAAATTCATTTCTACCATATTTGTCCCGCCCTACTATAATGAAAGATCATTTTGCACTAAATTCTCGTATGTTTCGCGAGCCACTACTAATTTATCTACGCCATTCTCTACAAAAACTACAGGAGGTCTAGGGATACGATTATAATTACTAGCCATTGCATAACCATATGCTCCGGTGCAAAAAACTGCTAAAACTTCTCCAGCATTCGATTTTGGTAGTGGTAAATCCCAAATCAGCATATCGCCAGACTCACAACATTTCCCTGCAATAGCAACAGTTTCTTCCGCTTCTTTCTCTGGACTAGCCGCAAGTACTGCATCATAATGCGCGTCATATAAAGCTGGACGAATATTATCAGACATACCGCCATCAACGGCTACATAATTCCTAATACCCGGTACTTCCTTTTTAGAACCAACTTTATAAAGTGTTGTTCCAGCTTCCCCAACTAAAGAACGACCAGGTTCAATCCATATTTCTGGAATAGCAATATCATTTGTATTTGCAACATCCCTTACTTCTTCCATGATTTGGCGGACATATTCGCTTGGTTCTAATGGTTCGTCTTCTGCAGTATAACGAACTCCAAAGCCGCCTCCAAGGTTAAGTACTTTGGAATCAAAGCCGAGTGTTTGATGCCATTCAACTAATTTATCCATAATTCGACGGGCTGCTAATTTAAACCCAGTTGTTTCAAAAATTTGTGAACCAATATGGCAATGTAAACCAATTAAGTCAAAAGCCTCACTTGCTCCAAGAACTTGCTTAATAGCTAGTTCCGCTTGCCCATTTGTTAATCCAAACCCAAATTTCGAGTCATCTTGCCCCGTTAAAATATAGTCATGCGTATGTGCTTCAATACCTGGTGTAACTCGAATTAACACAGATGCTTTCTCATTTCTTTCTATTAATATATCTTCTAATAAACTAATTTCATAATAATTATCCAAAACAAAGCAACCAATGCCATAATCAAGCGCCATATGGATTTCTTCAGCACTTTTGTTATTACCATGAAAATGAATACGTTCTGCTGGAAATCCAGCTTTAATGGCTGTATATAGTTCTCCGCCAGATACTACATCCAGTGATAACCCTTCTTCTGCCATCAACTGATATATCGCAACAGCAGAAAAAGCCTTGCTGGCATATGCAACTTGTGCCTTCACACCAAGATTTTCAAATGTTTTTTTAAATCCTCTTGCACGGTCTCGGATTAGCGCCACATCATAAACATAAAGCGGTGTGCCATATTTTTCGGCCAACTTTAAAGTGTCCACCCCTCCAATTTCGAGATGTCCTTCTGCATTTACATTCATTGTTCCTAGCCGTTCAAACGTCACGCCAATCCCACCTTTACATTACAGATTTTTAAAAGTTCTTTTATATAGTAGCACACTAAGAAGCCGAGCGACAATAACTATCTAAAAATAATATCAAATCCATGAAAAAAGTTCAGCTGATTTCAATATCTTCCTGTCTCAGAAAATAACGAAATCAGCTGAACTTGTACAACCAATTACTTTAAGAAATTTTAGCAACAATCGCTTTTACATATTGTAAAAATGTGCTACGAACTCGTTCTGTTGTTTCGATAACTTCCTCATGTGAAAGTGGTTGGTCTAAAATCCCAGCTGCCATATTAGTAATGCAAGAAATGCCTAGAACGCGTAGTCCAGCATGGTTCGCAATAATTACTTCTGGTACTGTTGACATTCCAACTGCATCTGCTCCAAGTGTGCGCATCATTTGGATTTCTGCAGGTGTTTCATAGGTTGGACCGCTAAATCCAGCATAAACGCCTTCACAAATGGTTAAATCAAGCTCTTGCGCAATTAATCTAGCTTCGACACGTAAATCTAAGTTATACGCTTCCGACATATCTGGGAAGCGAGGTCCAAAATGACTATCATTTGGCCCAATAAGCGGACTTGTTCCAGTAAAGTTAATGTGGTCTGAAATTAGCATCAAGTCTCCCGCAGAAAACAGTTCGTTCACACCGCCAGCCGCATTAGTTACAATCAGCACTTCAACACCTAACTCTTTCATTACTCGAACTGGAAAAGTAACTTCTTGCATCGAATACCCTTCATAAAAATGGAAGCGCCCTTGCATCGCAACTACTTCTTTATGTTCTAATTCACCAAAAACAAATTGTCCAGCATGTCCTTCTACTGTGGAAACTGGAAAATGAGGAATTTCACTATAAGAAAGTTTTGTTGGTTGTGTAATTTCATCCGCTAACACTCCTAATCCAGATCCTAAAATTAATCCGATTTTTGGTGTTCCAGTGTAACTTTCTCTAATTTTTGCAACTGCTTCATTTACCTTTTCTAAACTCATGCTTGTTCCTCCTTTTTCCTATTTCAAGTCTGCTAAGAAACTTTTTCCGTATTCAGGCATTTTTACATCAAAATTGTCTGCAACTGTTGCACCAAGATCGGCAAAAGTTTTTCGTAATTCTAGTTCTGAACCACCATTTTTAAAGCGAGGTGAGTACACTAGTAATGGAACAAATTCGCGTGTATGATCTGTACCAGTATAGGTTGGGTCATTTCCGTGATCAGCAGTAATAATCAACAAATCATCCGCTGTTAGTTTTTCCATTACTTCTTCTAAACGACCATCAAAGTCTACTAATGCATCCGCATAACCTTGTGGATCACGACGATGACCAAATAGCGCATCAAAGTCTACTAAGTTAAGGAAACTCATTCCGGTAAAGTCTTTGTCAAGAATAGAAATAAATTGATCCATTCCGTCCATATTAGATTTCGTACGAATAGATTCCGTCACACCTTCACCATCGAAAATATCAGAAATTTTCCCAATCGCAATGACTTCTTTACCACCGTCTTTAAGTGCATCCATCACAGTTGGTTTAAATGGTTTTAGCGCATAGTCATGACGATTTGGTGTTCTTACAAATGCTCCAGGTTCTCCAACAAAAGGTCGCGCAATAATCCGGCCAAGCATATATGGGTCATCTAAAGTAATCTCACGACAGAATTCGCAAATTTCGTATAGTTCTTCAAGTGGAACCACCTCTTCATGAGCCGCAATTTGCAGCACTGAATCAGCGGATGTATAAACGATTAAAGCTCCTGTTTTCACATGTTCTTCGCCAAGTTCAGCCATAATTTCTGTGCCGCTAGCAGGTTTATTACCAATTACTTTGCGACCAGTTTTTGCTTCGATTTGGTTAATTAATTCAGCTGGAAAGCCATCAGGAAAAACGCGGAATGGCGTATCAATATATAGTCCCATAATTTCCCAGTGACCTGTCATCGTATCTTTCCCATTAGAAGCCTCTTGCATTTTTGTATAGTATGCAAGTGGTTTTTCTGCTTTTTTAATTCCTTCTATTTCACGAATATTTGATAAGCCAAGTTTGCCCATTTCTGGCATTTTTAATCCGCCAACAAATTTCGCAATATGGCCAAATGTATCTACATCAAAATCACCGAATTCTGCTGCATCTGGGGCTTCCCCGATACCAACTGAATCCATTACAACTACATGTACTCGTTTAAATTTATCTGGCATATTTACTCATCCTTTTCCATTATATTTTTAAGCACGCGGGTGAAATTGTTTGTATACATCTTTTAACCGCAGCTTGGTTACATGGGTATAAATTTGTGTAGTGGAGATATCCGCATGGCCAAGAAGTTCTTGTACTGAACGGAGATCCGCCCCATTTTCAAGTAAGTGTGTGGCAAATGAATGGCGCAAAGTATGCGGTGTAATCGGCTTTTCAATTCCCGACGCTTTCGCAATACCTTTTAATATTTTCCAAAATCCTTGTCTCGTAAGTCCTTGACCATGATGGTTTAAAAATACAAAATCATTGCGGTATTTCGGCTTTCTAAGTTTCGGTCTTGCTTCCTCTAAATACTTTTCTAACACATTGGTTGCGGTTTTTCCAAGTGGAATGATTCTTTCTTTATCCCCTTTACCAATGGTTTGAATAAAGCCCATTTGTAAATGTAAATCATCCATTTTAAGCTGCACGAGTTCGGTCACACGAAGCCCCGTTGCATATAAAATTTCCATCATCGCTTGGTCTCTAAGCCCGAGCGGTGTACTTATATCTGAGGAACGAAGCAATAATTCTACATCATCTAAATTTAATACTTTTGGCAACCCTTGCGCTTGTTTTGGCGTTTCAATTTGAATCATTGGGTCGTGGGACATTTTCCCATCGTGCATTAAGTAATGAAAAAAAGACCGCAACGAAGCAATATATCTTGCAACGCTTCTTGCTGATTTTCCTTCATTTCGCGCAAACGCCATAAATCCAACGATATCGCTTCTTTTAAGAGTGTTTGGATCAGTAAAATTACTCGCTGTATTCATATAAGAAACAAAATAATGTATATCCCGTTCGTAAGCTTTTATCGTATTCTGTGATAAGCCCTTCTCTACAATTAAAAAATGTAAAAAATCATCTATTAAATCATTCATAAGCGTTTCCTCCACAAGTCCTATTCTAACACGTTCCGCTTCAAGTGAAAACGTTTAAGCGATGAAAAAAACATGTAATACTTTTCGCACAATTCAGTTCACGTTTTTTCACAAAAAAAGTTTGAGACAGATTATCTCAAACTCACTTAACCATTATTCTTTTTTGATTTTTGTCTGCACTCGGCACATACACCTTGAAAAGTTAGACGATGATCTTTTACAAGAAAATGCCATTTTGATTCAATTATTTTTTCTACATCTTCTAATAAATCTTCTTGGATTTCCTCTACGGAACCACATTCTAAACAAACAAGATGATGATGGAAATGCTTGGCGCCTTCTTGTCGTAAATCATAACGAGATACACCATCACCAAAGTTAATTTTATCTACTACACGAAGCTCTGTTAATAGCTCTAATGTTCTATAAACCGTTGCAAGTCCAGTATCAGGCGCAATATCTTTTACACGCAAGAAAACTTCCTCTGCACTTAAATGATCTTTTTCATTTTCAAGTAAAACGCGAACAGTTGCCTCTCGTTGTGGAGTTAATTTATAACTAGCATCATGAAGTTGTGCTTTAATGCGTCCAATACGCCCTTCCATTCTGGTTCCTCCCTTAGTTGCAATAACAAGTTGTCTTTCTAAATTATCATCATTATCATTTAACAATAAATACAGTTTATAATAATTATAAATAAAATGCAAGCTTGGAAATCCTTTTCCAACCTATTAAATTCCTCGTATTCAATTCCTATTGCTTATGTTTACTAACATATCACAAAAGCAATAGGCTGTCTACAATCATTATCAATTACTATAAAATTTCTCGTTATTTATAATAATTCTTATTTAGCTTTAGCAAGAAGAAATAAGAAATACGGGGCACCAATAACCGCCACGACAATACCAGCAAATATTTCGGAAGGTTGAATAATTAAACGTCCAATTGTATCCGCTAAAAGTAATAATAAGCCGCCAGCAAGTGCAGAAGTCACCATTACAAAACGATGCGCTGAACCGACTAATCTCCTAGCAATATGCGGTCCAATTAGTCCAATAAACGCTATCCCGCCACTAACAGAGACACAAGCTGCGGCAAGACCAACTGCGACAATTAATAGAAGAAATTTTTCTCGTTCAACACGAACACCAAGTCCAGTCGCTACTTGATCACCGAAAGAAAGAACATCTAGTGTCTTCACTTTCATAAAAGCAATCGCACCTAAAACGATCAACCAGGGTAAAAGCGCATAAACATATTGCCAACTAGATGCCCAGATATTTCCCGCCATCCATTCTGCATACCGTTGATAATTTTGTGGATCCAGTCGAATACTTAAAAGTGTAATCAGTGCTGCAATTGCCGCCGCAACAGCAATCCCAGTTAAAAGTAAGCGATTAGGCAACAAACCTTCTTTTCGACTATAAGAAAGACCATACACGACAAACGCAGTCAAAATCGCACCAATAAATCCGATAAATGGCATAAATAAAACAGGCACTTCCATGGTTGAAGGGAAGAAAGAAATATAAAGCATAACAGCTAAACCAGCACCATTATTTATCCCTAAAATTCCTGGATCAGCAAGTCCATTTCCAGAAATGCCTTGTAAAATTGTTCCCGAAACAGCTAAACCAGCGCCAACCAAAAGTGCGATAACAATTCTTGGCAATCGAAACTCTGTCACGATAAGTTGAGTGCCTGGGTCCGCCATCCCAAAGAATGACTTTATTACTTCTAAAAATGGTAATTTAGAATAACCTGCATTGACACTATATGTAAATATAATAAAAATAAATAAACTTAAAATAATAATAGTCCATATCCGCTGTGATTTTTTCCTTTTTTCTGCTGCAGTCATATACATTATAAGTTCCTCCTTTCTTTACGAGCAATATAAAGGAAGAAAGGAACTCCAATTAAAGCGAAAACCACGCTAATTGGCGTTTCATATGGCGGGTTAATCGTTCTTGCTACAATATCAGCAACCAGTGTTAAAAACGCCCCAACAACTGCTGAGCAAGGAATAATCCACCGATAGTCTACCCCTACTAAATAGCGGACCAAATGAGGCACAATTAAACCAATAAATCCAACCGGACCAACTACAGATACAGCTAAGCCCGCTAAAACAAGCACGACGAGCATGGAAGCAATTTTAACTAAGGTAGTATTTTCGCCAAGACCAATTGCAATATCATCGCCTAAACTTAAAATGGTAATAGACTTACTTAAAAGTAGTGCTACAATTAATGCGCCCAGTAACCATGGCCAAATTGCCGCAAGTTGACCCCATTTCACACCAGCAACTCCACCAGCATACCAAAATGCCAAATCCTGACTTAATTTAAAGTAAATCGCAATCCCCTCACTCAACGCAGTCAAAAGTGAACTAACCGCTGCCCCAGCAAGTACTAATCGTGTTGGTGACATGGCACTACCTGCAATGGAACTAACACCAAACACCATAAACGCCCCAATTGCCGCTCCAACAAAAGAAAAAATTATTAACGAATTATAACTAAGACCTGGCATAAAAGCAAAACAAATTGCTACCATAAAAGTAGAACCAGCATTTAGTCCTAAAAGTCCAGAGTCAGCAAGCGGATTCCTTGTAATCCCTTGCATAATGGCCCCTGCCACGGCAAATGCGGCACCAATCGCCATATCAGCAATTACCCTTGGAACACGCAAACTCCGTATAATCTGGTGGTCTGTTTCTGAGCTGTTATAATGAAAGAGCGCATCCCAGACAGTACTTAATTGAATATCTGCCGCTCCAACTGCAATGCCAAATAGCGCCATAATAAGGAGCGCTACAAGCCCAGCTGTAAGTATAAAAATAGCAACAGCTGGTCTTGTGTTCATTTTTAACTGTTTTGACTTATCCATCTGCACAAATTCCTTCCATTTGATATCTCTGCTCGTTTTAGGTGATAATAATTATCAATCGCAAAGAAAATTATATCAATTTACCTCGCTAATCGCAATATTTAGTTGGAATCAAGTAATTTATCTACTATAATATCTAGCTGACCTTCAACGGCTAAAGGATCATAATAAAACATTGTATCAAAATCCATTTGGTAAACATTTCCTGCTTTATAGGTAGGTAAGTTTTTCCAAATTGGCGAATTCGTTAATTCTTGTAGTGTTTTTTCACCATCTTTCGCATCACTAGAGGAATTCTTTGTTATAAACATTCGATCTGCTGCATATTCAGGTAGAACTTCTAATGAAATCTTCTGCCAATCTTGACCGTCTAATACATCTTTTTTAATTTTTGCTGGTGCATTTAGTTCTAGGGCGTTATAAATTGCTTGACCACCACGTCCCATATTTTGACCCATAACGTAAAAATCTTTATCTTGGACCTCATAAATACCAATAGTTTCATCCGCATCAAGTTTTCCAGCTAATTTTGCTTTTGCCGCTTTAGCCTTTTGATGAAAACTATCAATCCATGCCTCTCCAGCTTTTTTTTCACCAACCAAATCAGCAATCTGGCGTACATCTTCTTCTACTGTTTTAGAAGTTGCATATGGAATTAAAACAGTTGGCGCAATTTTAGACATTTGTTCGAACTCATCTTCTTTTGAAACAACAATTAAATCCGGTTTTAATTCTGCTACTTTTTCCGCAGAAACAGGATCACCGATGTCTTCTATCCCAGCTATCTTTCCATTAAGAAATGGGTTTTCCAATTGTTTTTCTCTGGCACCAACTGGTTTTAAACCCAGTAAGACAATATTTCCTAAGTATTCTGAAGCAACTATCCGTTTTGGATGCGCTGGTATTTCGACTTTTTCACCATTCGTCATTGTATAAGTACGCATTTCGACTTTTTCATTATCGGCCGATTTATTATTTCCACAAGCACCCATAACTCCTACAGTTAAAAGCACCATTAGTAACAAACTAATTCTTTTTTTCAATATACTTCCCCCTTACAATTGATAATGTTTCTCAATTAGTATAGCGAAATATTTCATTTGATGCAACTTGTTTTATTGACTAAGACTTGCATTTTTGTTAGAAAAACTCTATACTTAAGCATTGAGAATGATTATCATTTTAATTGAAATTGGAGCGATAAAAATGAAAGACTTGCATACCGATAATCTACAAATTTCCTACGATAAACGAATCATTGTGGATAGTTTAGATATAGCCATTCCATCAAATAAAATAACTGCTCTAGTTGGAGCAAATGGTTCTGGGAAGTCCACTATATTAAAAACAATGTCCCGATTAATGAAACCAAGCCAAGGTGCGGTGTATTTAGACGGTAAAAGCATTCATAGTCAGCCAACCAAAGAAATCGCCAAGCAGTTAGCAATTTTACCTCAAAACCCTTCTGCTCCAGATGGTTTAACGGTTTTCGAATTAATTTCTTATGGCCGTTCTCCTCATCAAAGCAGTTTTAAATCCATTACTGCAAAAGATCGAGAAATTATTTTCTGGTCGCTAAGAGTAACCAATTTAACCGAGTTTGCGGATCGTCCGATTGATAGTTTGTCAGGTGGACAGCGCCAAAGAGCTTGGATTGCAATGGCCCTTGCTCAAGAGACAGATGTTTTATTTTTAGATGAACCAACGACATTCTTAGATATGACGCACCAATTAGATGTATTAAATTTACTCAAACAATTAAACCAATCAGAAAACCGCACGATTGTTATGGTTGTACATGACTTAAATCATGCATCGCGATACGCCCATCACATGATTGCAATTAAAGCGGGACAAGTAGTAGCTGAAGGAACGCCGGTTAGTGTAATGACCGAAGAAACATTGGAAGATGTCTTTAATATCAAAGCCGATATTTTAATTGATCCACGAAGCGGTGTCCCTCTTTGCCTGCCTTATGAAACTTGCAATGGTTGTGAAATTGTAAAGGAGCTTGATTCAATTGCCAAATGATCTCTATGATGTGACCATTATCGGTGCAGGGCCTATTGGTCTTTTTGCTGCTTTTTATAGCGGTCTTCGGTCCATGAAGACGAAAATTATCGATGCCGAACCAGCTGTTGGTGGCAAAGTACGTTATTTTTTTCCTGGAAAAATTATTCGTGATATTGGTGGAATCCCTGCTATTACTGGTGCGGATCTAATAGCTAATTTAAAAGAACAAGCAGAGACTTTCCATCCAACCATTGTCTGTAATGAGCGTGTAGTAGACGTCACTAAGTTATCTAATGGCACTTTTCAATTAACTACTCAAAATGGGACAATCCATTTTTCTAAAACGATTGTTATCGCGACAGGTAGTGGTACTTTTGAAGTTAATCGCTTAGACGCTTTACATGCTGAAAATTTTCCTGACGCTATTTTCTATGATGTAAAAAATCTGGAACAGTTTCGTGACAAAGTTGTCGCTGTTTCTGGTGGCGGAAATTCTGCAATTGATTGGGCGCATACATTAGAGCCTATTGCAAAAGAAGTTCATTTAATATATCGTGGGGAAGATTTTAAAGCACATGAGGAGCGTGTAAAAGCCTTAAAAAGTTCCCGTGTTCAAATTCATATCCATCATGAAATGAGCGCTTTATTTGGAATTAACGACCGATTAACTGCTACGACACTTTACTGCAATCAAACAAACAGCACTAAAACTATTTCAACAGATGCCCTTTTTATCAATCATGGTGTTAAAGTAGATTTAGGAACAATGGCTGAATGGGGCTTTACATTAACAGATTTTGGCATTCTTGTTGATGATGAAATGAAAACAACGATTCCAGGAATTTTTGCTTGCGGAGATAGTGCTGCTTACCCGAGAAAAATTCGTATTATCGCAGCTGGTTTACATGAGGGTCCGATAGCAATTAATAGCGCAAAAAAATATTTAGAACCAAATGCTGCTGATGAAGCAATGATTAGTACGCATCACGAGAAATTTATTCATTAGTATTTTCATGATAGTTAGCATCATTTGAAATCAAAAAAGCATTCCATTATTTAAAACGGAATGCTTTTTGCTTCATTCTACACCGATTAAGCGATTTACTTCTTATTTTTTCACTATAAGATAACTAAGTCCGAGTTTAATTTACATCGCACGACTGATAACATCTATTTTCTAAATATGGTATGATAAGGACAAATAAAGTACACTTTCTAAAACATAAAAATCCTTCAACTTGCCTAGTTACGAGATACTAAATATACTTAACTAGTAGATTGCTTGCAGTATCATTTGTTTTTAGAAAAATATACCTAGAAAAGCGGACCTTTCAAACAGGTACTTAAAGGAGAAGATGTATAATGACCGTTTTAAAAAAAATATTAGCATTCACTGGTTCCATTTTACTTGTCATTATTTTGGGTGGTATTCTTACTTCCATTATCCAAAGTGGCTTGATAATTGCAGCAATCACAATAGCTGTTGCAGCTGTCCTATTTTTCTTTTCATCCAAAGCTGGGGATCGCGCACAAATGATTGCCACTGGGTTAACTAAAAAAGAATATAAATATATTCGCACCAACTTAGAAGAAGCTCGTGTGAAAATAATCCGCCTTCAAAAAATCATGACACAAAATAAGGCTCTCTATTCATTCCAAGAGCGCAATAAAACACTTTTACTTACAAAACGGATTTACGGTATCGTAAAAGAAGATCCAAAGCGTTTTTATGAAGCAGAAGATTTCTTTTTCTCCCACCTTGATTCTTTGGTAGAACTTACGGAAAAATATGCTTTCTTAGAAAAACAACCTGTCAAAGACAAAAAAATCTACCAAACACTTTCTGATACGCGCACACTTTTAAATGATTTAAGTCGTGTTATTGAAAAGGATTTATTTACGCTCTTAAATCAAGATGTAAACAACCTTGATTTCGAATTAGAAGTAGCAAAAAACTCCATTTCCAAACAGAAAAAGAAACTCGAAAGGGGTACAAAAGATGACCGAGAAAAAGCCAAGTGAAGAAACGAATGAATTAAAAGACTTAGTAATTGAAAAAGAATTTAACCAGACGTTAGATGATCTTCTTGCTAACCCTTTTGGAACGGATGGTGCATCTGCAGCAAGTATTGTTAATAACGAAACAGATGCAGCTCCTCGTTTAGTAGATATGCTAACGGAAACAAACAAAAAACAAGCACTCGAATTATCGAAACAAATAGAACCAGGTAACCAAGCTGCAATTCTTGGATACGGTGCGCCTGCTCAAGCTAAACTGCATGACTTTTCGCATTCAATGCTTGCTCATGTGCAAAAACAAGATGTTGGTCCAATTGGAGATATTATTAGTGATTTAATGTATCGCCTACAAGAAGCAGATCCCGACGAATTAGCTGCTCGCAACAAAAATGTTTTCACAAAAATGTTCCACCGAGTAAAACAATCCATCAATGAAATTACTTCTAAATATCAAAAAATTGGTACCCAAATAGACCGCATCGCGTTGAAACTGGAACACTCCAAAAAGCGTTTAATAGAAGATAATTCTTTCTTAGAACAGCTTTATGATAAAAATAAAGATTATTTCCAAGCACTTAATATTTATATTGCTGCTGGAGAATTGAAATTAGAAGAAATTAATACGAAAATGCTCCCAGAACTTCGCAAAAAAGCCGAGCAAACTGGCGACCAAATGGATTATCAAGAAGTAAATGACTTAACGCAATTTGCAGATCGACTTGATAAACGGGTGTATGATTTACGATTAAGTCGTCAAATCACCATCCAACAAGCTCCGCAAATCCGCTTAATTCAAAATACAAACCAAGCACTTGCAGAAAAAATCCAGTCATCCATTATGACTGCCATTCCATTATGGAAAAACCAAGTAGCCATAGCGCTTACCCTACTTCGTCAACAACAAGCTGTAGCAGCTCAACGTCAAGTTTCTGAAACAACTAATGAGCTGTTAAAACGAAATGCTGATATGTTAAAAACAAATGCTATCGAAACAGCGCGCGAAAATGAAAGGGGTATTGTCGACATCGAAACCCTGAAAGAAACACAATCTAGCTTAATTGAAACTTTACAAGAAACGCTTAAAATCCAACAAGAAGGCCGTGCTAAACGTGCCGTAGCAGAAAAAGAACTTGTAACTATGGAACAAGAACTAAAAGAACGTTTACTTGAAATGAAATAATGTCACATAAATAACGCAAAAACCACTCCTTTTTAAGAAGTGGTTTTTGTGTTATTTAGTGAAATATTCATAGCCTTCTAAAACAAGTTCTGCCATTTTATTAGCAAAAATCTGCTCCATTTTTTTACCTTTTTCTTCTGTAGCAAGACTTGCATCTCCGTACACCCCACTCTTACTCAAGTCTCCTAATGAAATAGTTGTTTTTCCATATAATACAGGTTTTTCTGGATACTCTTTTACTGCTTTATCCATTGTCACTAGTTCTTTTTTAGTTGCTAGCATAAGAGAAGTTTCAAACTCACACGCATGAATCATTCCATACCAAGGTTCTGACTCACAATTCGTTGCCATTACCTCTGAAAGTGACGGATAGAATAAATACAGGACAGGCATATCTAGTTCATCCGCTAATTCACGAACAGCATATTTCATAGAGCTATTATTCGAATCGTGTCCATTTATTAGTACAAGCATTTTTACGCCATATCTTGACACACTATGCGCTACATCTTTAATAATAGCTTCTACATGATGCTGCTGAATAGAGATTGTTCCTGGTATATCCCGCCATACCCATGAATACCCAAATGGCATAGTCGGAATAACTACTGCACCTGTTTTTTCAGAAACTATGTTAGCAAGGTTTTCTGCTAAAAAAATATCTACCCCGAGTGGCAAATGATGTCCATGTTGTTCAGTCGCTCCAAGTGGTAAAATGGCTACAGGAAAATCCGCTAATGCTTGTTGTACCTCATCTCGCGTCATATTAATTATTTTTTTGGCTGATTGCGTCATTACTCATCCATCCTATCTTTGAAAAGCTTTTGCATTTGCTCTTATTTTGTCCAGCATTTCTCTCGTTGCCCCGCGAGGAACTAGTTCACTCCCAATAGCATAAGAGTCACACCCTGCTGCTGCGTATTCTTCCTTATTTCTCGCATTTACTCCACCAACTGCCATTAAATGGATATCTGGAAATGGTCCTCTTAAACTTTTAACGTAGGTTGGTCCAAGCTCTCCAGCTGGAAACAATTTAAAAATTTCGACGCCTAATTGTAACCCTTCAATAATTTCTCCCGGTGAAAAAACTCCTGGAAAAATGGCTATTCCTTGTCGTTTGCTTTCTTTAATTATATTTTTCTCAAAACCTGGTGTAATAATAAATGTCGCGCCTGCTTGTTGCACTTTTTTTATTTGTTCTAGATAGACAACGGTACCTGCTCCAAGTGTTAATTGTTCTTTTGAATAGTGTTGGCTTAATGCTTCTAGACACCCTAACCCCTTTGCTTCATTACTAAGCGAAACCTCAAGCGTTGTAATCCCCTCATCTATTAAAACTTCCACAATGGGAATGATATCCACTGGGTCCACATCACGAATTATGGCCATGATTTCATTTTTTTCGATGGTTATCAAACGTATCCCCTCCTTTAAAATTTTGCTAACCAATTAGCTGGATTTTCATAAAAGATTGCGTTAATCTCTTTTTCACTAACACCCTCTTCTAATAATCTAGGAATAAATTTAGTTTTTATATAACGGAAACCTGGTCCTCCGCCATAAGCATGCAGATAACTTTTTCTCCCCATATCACCAGAAATAAGTAGTTTATCTCCAAAGCCATGTTCAAGCATATTTTTCACTAAATCAACCCGTGTGCTATCTGGATAATATTTTACTTTGCCACACCCATCAAATTGTACATAAGCACCTTTTTCAGCGAGTTTTAAATGATAGTATGGGTCGGCATTACGATCACTATGCCCAACTGCAACCAATTCTAAATTAACACCTTCTTCTTCTAAAATGGCTAACATCTCTTGTCCCATTGTTCCAGCTTCTGTATGCAACCAGATAGGCGCACCGGTTTCTTTTTGTGCCCAAGCAACCGCACGAGTTACTTTTTCTTCTAAAGGATGAATCAAATTGTACCAAGAACCAGATTTTAAGATTCCTGCTCTAGCATCTGACCCATCCATTCCTTTTTCAATATCATGAATTAATCGATCGGTAATTTGTTGGATGGATTCTTCTCGTACCCAATCTGGAAAATAAATATGCTTATTAAATCCGGTTACACCTAAAACATTGACCCCCGACTCTTCGGACATGGATTTTAATTTATTCCCATCGCGGCCGTAATCAAGCGTCGAAGCATCTACTAATGTTTTTCCACCAATAGAATGAAATGTTTTTAATTCCTCTAAAGATGCAGCATAATTTGTTAACTCAAAATCACGATCTTTTTGAACTGGGGGTGGGCAACACCATAAATGTTCATGTGAATACGTAAACCCCAAGCTTTCTTTAGAAATATCACCAAGTACTGTTCTGATTTTCTTTTCCATTCTAATCCATCTCCTTTATTATTTTAAAGCGCAATACCAAACAATACTCCGATTAGGCGAATAATTACTATAACGATAATTGCATCTGTTGAGGCAAACCATAGCCCTTGAATACCATAACCGTCTAATCCTAATATCGGGTAAGCAATTGCAACAATCATTTGGAAAACAAATCCAAGTAAAAAACCAGCAATAATCGCTCCACGTCTTCCTCCCATAGCATTACCAAATACTCCAGCTGCACCTCCCATAAAGAACAACCCAATTACTGAAGGTAGTACCACAACTGGCATCATTGTCGAAATCAGTGTTGCTCCAAGTCCACCAACTACTGCACATAAAAAGCCAATCGTTGTTGCTGTTGGTGCAAATGAGTAAAAAATGGGTACATCTAGTGCAGGAATTGCTCCAGGAACAATTTTTTCGCTAATCCCTTTAAATGCTGGAACGAGCTCACCTAAAAACATTCGTACGCCTTGAAGTAGTATTAATATTCCGACAACAAAAGTAAATGCTTGCAATATTGCGAATAATACATCGCTTTGTGTCCCTGCTAATTCTCTCATTACAGGCTCATCTACAAAGAAGGAAGTGAAGATGTAAATTACCGCCATCACAATTCCCATTAATACGGACATTTCCTTTAAAAAGTCTAATTTCTTTGGTACTTTTATATCTTCCGTAGATTTTGCTTTATTTCCAAATTTACCACCAATCCATCCTGTTGACCATACTAGTGAACTTCCCCAGAAACCAAAACCGACATTATCATTACCAGTTACTTTACGTACAAATGGTTGAGCTAAGGCAGGGAAGACAATGCTTGAAATCCCTTGAGCAATGGAACCGAATAGAATTATTTGCCAGCTGCTAAAGCCCATTTGATCAAATACGATTGCCATAGTAGCCGCAAATGAAAACATCATATGACCAGTTAAAAAGATATATTTCCATCTAGTCGTTCGAGCAAGAATAACATTAATAATAAAACCAAATACGAGAATTAAAGATGTTTCTGTTCCTAAAACTTGCTGTACTGCGGCAGCAATTGCATTATCTTCTGCAACCACCCCTTTTAATTGGAAGGCATTTTCAAACATTGTACTAAAAGGTATTAAACTTCCAACAATAATTGCTGATCCTTGTTGTAACATAATAAAGCCAAAAATAGTTTTAAGTGTTCCTTTGATAATATCCGAGCTTGTTTTTCGTAAAGCAATTAATCCAATGGCTGCGATGATTCCTAATATAAATGCTGGTGTAGATAAAATTTCTGTGATGAAAGTGAGCATCGTAATCCTCCTTTTTTATGAAGCAAAATATAGTTTTATAATAGGTAACACTTTTTCTTCAATTTCTTTTTTATCAAGAATGTTGATAATCGGGATAACTTTTGCTGATTCACCTGCTAATTCTGCAGCTATTTCACTGGAAGCAACAATCGCATCACAAGTCCTTCCTTTGGCACTACTTAAATCAGTGGCCTCTCCGTCTACTTTATAACCGTGTTTTTTCGCCATATCTTGAATTTCCATCAATAACATCAAACTTGTTCCAAAACCCATTCCACAAACTGTTAAAATTTCCATAAACTTAATCCTCCTTTTTAATGGTATGTAATATTTCAACTTTGTTATCACTTGTCATAAGCAGCTTTAATTTTTCTTCATTTGTTAAAACTCTGCTTAATGCTTGTAACATTTTAATATGGAAATTTGTATCCACGCCACCGATAGCAATGACTAATTTAACATCATCGTTTTCTGGATGACCAAATTTAAGGGGATTTTTTAAGCGAACAATTGACATACATTGTTTAGTTACACCATGTTCTGGTCTAGCATGTGGGATTGCAATGTGCGGCGCGAGTACAATGTAGGGTCCAAGTGTTTGATAACTTTCAACCATTGCATCCACATAACTAGGTAAAGCGCTTTCACTTTTTACTAAGAGATGTCCAGCAGCTCTTATGGCTTCTACTGGGCTATCAACTTCAATATCCAACTCCATTTGTTCTAAAGTAATTGGCAACATCCTTTTTCCTCCTTTATTAAATAATATGTTTTTTTGTACGACCTTCAAGTTCGGCTAAATATTGATAACGATCTCCACGTGCTACCATATCAACAACTTCAATTGGGATGTTCCCTTTCATATAGGAAGTACGTCGAACATGTAAAACAGCGGAATCTTCCGGAATTACTAACAAAGCAGATTCGATAGGGTTAGATAATCTTGCAGTAATCATTTCATCTGCATGTACTAAACTTATATTGTAAATTTTTTCCAAATCATAGTAGAGAGAATCAGATCTTAATCCTGTTTCAATTAGACCAGGAACATATTTCGCGCGCAGATAATTAATCATAATAGCAACTGGTTCTCCGTCAATTTCTCGTACACGTCGAATGCATACCACTTGCTCATTTTTATCTAGTTGTAATGCAGCACGAATTTTCTTAGAAGGTGGCACAATCGAAATTTCTGTACTAATTGTTTTAGAATCTTTATGTTGTATCTTCATTTCTTCTGACCAACTAAAAATCCTTCCAAGTCCTTGCGTGGTCTTTGTTTGGCTTACAAAGGTCCCTTTTCCCTGTTGTTTATTTACGATTCCTTCATTTACTAGCTCTTCTATCGCTTTTCGAACGGTCATTCTACTAACTTGATACATCTTTTCAATTTCTGTTTCTGTTAAAAGTAAATCTCCTACAGACATATCTTGTTCGATTTTTTCTTGAAGTTCATTTTTTAATTGTACGTAAAGCGGTGTAGAAGCTGATTTGTTTAATTTTTTCATATAAGTTTCATTCCTCTCGAAAGGTTGTCTTTTGATTCATTATAACATTCATAATAAAATTTTCAATAAACATTATAACCTTTCGTTGGTTTCAGTGTATAACATCATGATGAATTAGTCAATATTTTTCTAAAGATTATAATGCATCAAATAAAAAAACAGAAAAGTGATTGCTTCACTTCTCTGTTTTATAGCCCTTCCAAGCGTAAGTTCTCGAAGTAAACTGGCTTGAGATTCGTTACGGTTAGACCGATCAAACGAATGCTTTCTTTGCCAGTATAGCTTTCTCTAAGTAGTAATGCTGCTGCTTGATAAATTTGCTGGGCGTCTTGAATATATTCATTTAAAGTTAATCGTTTTGTTATGGTTGTAAAATCACTATATCGTAATTTTAGTACTACCGTTTTACCATGCTTTTGTAGTTTCATCAGTCTTTCTTCTACTTTTTTAGCAAAAATCATTAAATTTTGTTCTAAAATGCGTTCATCTAAAACATTAAATTCAAAAGTCGTTTCTTTTCCCACAGATTTTCGGTCACGATGCGGATTTACAACATTATTAGAACGTCCTCGAACATGACGATACAAATGATAGCCTTGCTTATGCAACTCACGGATTAAGTCCCATTCACTCCATTGTTTCAAGTCGAAACCTGTTTCAATGCCTAACCGATGAAGTTTTTCTGCTGTAACTTTACCAACTCCATAAAATTTAGTTACAGGAATTTTTTCTAAAAAAGCTTCTGCCTCACTAGGAGAAACGACAGTAATTCCTGCAGGTTTTTGATAGTCGGATGCGATTTTAGCAATAAATTTATTAAATGAAACGCCTGCTGATGCTGTTAATCCTAATTCACGATAAATTGTTCGTTGAATATCTTGAGCTATAAGTGTAGCGGATTTTATTCCTTTTTTATTTTCAGTTACGTCAAGATAAGCCTCATCCAGTGATAACGGCTCAATAATATCCGTATATCTGGAAAATATTTCTCGAATTTGACTTGAAACTTCGACATAATGCTTCATATTGCCATGAATGAAAATACCATTAGGGCAAAGTTTTACTGCTTGTCGAGTAGGCATAGCAGAATGTACTCCGAATTTTCGTGCTTCATAAGAACAAGTGGATACTACGCCTCGTTTGTTTGGATCACCACCAATAATTAGTGGCTTTCCACGAAACTCTGGATGATCGCGTTGTTCTACAGATGCATAAAAAGCGTCCATATCAATATGAATAATTTTTCTACTTGTATCCATAACTGCACCTCTTTCTAGCAAAAAACGAACAAGTGTTCTTATTGTAATTATAAACGTATTCTTTGTTAATTACAAGTATAAAATCTTTGTTTTTTAACTTTTTAAGGCTTACTTCAAGTAGTGTTTAGCGAGGTTTCTTTACATAGAAAAACACTCTAACCATTAACTTGGTAGAATGTTTTTCTAATCAGCGCATTATTCATCTTGCGTTAATTTAAACGTATAGCTTGCCGGATATAAACTAAATCTT
Organism: Listeria immobilis; assembly: GCF_014322765.1. GTDB lineage: Bacteria > Bacillota > Bacilli > Lactobacillales > Listeriaceae > Listeria > Listeria immobilis. The sequence goes on from NZ_JAASTZ010000003.1 coordinate 175,916, forward strand.
TCTGCACGATATGCCCAAGCTGATGTTGGGAAATTGGTGAGGTTCATTTCGAAAACAACCGTTCCTTTTTGGTTTACTTCTATTATGCTACTTTCTTTTCCATCCTTACGATGACCAAAGTTAATCAAATAATTACCTGTTGTCTCCATATATCGTGATCCACCAACAATTTCTGTCCAATATGCTTCACCCAGCGATTCTCCATAAGAAAAGACTATTTCAACTTTTTTCGTTTTCTCATTGATACGATACTGCACGGCTTCACTATATTGACCAGATGCTTCTTTGTCTCCTCGTGTAACGACTACATTATTATCATAGAGCAAAATATCTACTGTTGTTGAATTATCATCTTGGTCAGGTAAAATTTCTACTGCATGTTGACCTGCGGGGTATTTAAAATCTGTCCCAGTTGAATCAAGTAAATATTTTTTATAAGCATCTGGCCAACCTGTTTTATCGGAAAGAATCCATTTGATTGCTGTTGTTTCGTAATCGAGTTTCATTACAGTGTCTTGATTTCGACTGGAAATAACAATGCTATCATCACTCTCGTCATACCAAATGGCGTTTTGATGGAACCAGTCTACTTTCCCATCAGAACGAGCTTTATAATTTTTGTAAAATTTTTCCGGTAAAATATCCTTTAAATCAATTTCTTTTATGACTTCCCCAGTTTGACGATCAATTTCAATCATTGTATCTTCCATGTATTTGGTATCATCATTTATTGTTAAAAGTAAGTTTCCTGAGGGTAATTCTATTGCATCATGATGAATTGCGGACTTGGAAGATGAACCTGATTGTTCACTTTCAGCTTCTGTAGTCATTGAATACGCATGATATATTTTCCCTAAATAATCAGTTTCTAAAAGCAGTGAATATGTATCATCCGCATTGTCATACTTAGTTAAATACAATAAATGTCCATTTTCAAGTTCTTTAAAAACATGACTATTGTATTTTGTCGAATACCAGCGTACATCGCCATTTGAATCTACACCATAGGCATATTTAGTACTTGGTGTTATAAAAGTTAGTTGATTACCCGTTTGTTCCATTTGTGTAGTATCACTCGTAGTGACATCTATTTTTGGCATCTCGTCAGGTAGCTTATTCGTTTGGATTGTAATAGTTTTTTCCGTTTTTTTCCCGGTTTGTGTTACAGCCGTGATTTTCACTTTATTTGCCTTATTCGGATAAAGCCCTAAAACAGCTATTTCATGTTGAGTCGTATAGTCTGAATTGACCTCTGACTGAATAGTAGTGGCAGCATTTTCCCCTTCCACCTCCACAGTTATTTTCATTTTTTCCTCTGTATTAAAAAGAAGCATAGCTGTTAGCGGGCTTGTTCCATATGGATTTAACTTTATAAAGGGATTTTCCAGTGTACTACCTTCACTATCTTTTTTTAGCTGTTTTTCTATTTTTGTTTGTTCATCAACAAGCTCTGTATCTAGCATATAGTAATTTTGCTTAGAAGTTTCTGATTTATTCTGGTAGAAAAAGTAGCCAAGTCCAGTAGCGAGAAAAAGCACTAGAATGAAACCTGTGATGCATATAATTTTTGGGATTTTTCGTTTTAATTTAATTGACATAAGGAAACTCCTTTCACATTACAGCCTAGTTTAACAAGAAAGTTTGAAAAAACTATGAACGTAATGCGAAAAAAGTATATTATTTTTCCTTACTTGTAAAACCGGATTTACCTTTATTATTGAATTTCTATTTGGCGTTTTTTAATGGCTAATACAATTACTCCTGAAATTACTAAAGTTGCCGCTAAGAATAAGAAGGCAGATTGATAAGAATTGGTAGCATCAACTAAATCGCCAATAATCATTGGTGCAAAAAAGCCACCTAAGACTCCACCAGAATTAATTGCCGCATATTTTGTTGCGATATGACTTTGTTTAAATAATTTGTGTGGTAACCCCATCAATGTTGTAAAGGCCATAATTAGGAAAATATTACATAAGCACAAACAAATAACAGAAAGTGCTAACTGATCAAATAAATACACTCCATAGACGGAAAATGCGCCTAACAAGCAGAAAATAAAAATCACTATTTTTTCTTTTCCTTCAAAAAAGCGACTAATAAAGTAACCACCAAGAATACCTGCAATTAAAATACAAATACCTGCTAAAGAACTAATATAACTAACTTGGCTAATGGCAAGACCTCTTGCTTCGTTCAAATATGAAGCTAGCCAACTTGTTAAGCCATAATTTGCCGCATTGATAAATAGAGAAGATAGTAGTAAAATCCAAAGCTGTTTATCTTTCAAAAGCTCAGAAAACGGTACTTTTATTTTTGTTTTTTGACTTTCTGCTTCTGTGTTGCTAGATTTTGGAACAACTGCTAAAATCAATAAACCAATTAATACTACCATGGCTCCCATGACATAATACGTGTTTCTCCATCCCATTGAGAGTAGCAAAGGTGCTATTAATAATGGACCAATAAATGCTGCAAATCCTGATGAAGCAAGCATCGCGGACTGAGCAAAGCCACGTTTATTTAACGGAATGTTTAGCGAGATATAGTTACTAATCGATGGCGGATATCCAGCATGACCTAGAGCCCCTGATAAAAAACGTACAACTACTAAAAAAAGTAAAGAGTAGCCGAATCCAAAGATTGCTAGGAAAAGCCCTACAATAATAATTGATATACCAAGTACTGGTCGCGCTCCAATCTTATTGTTTAAATACCCCATTGGAATTTGGAAAATCGTGTACCCCAAAAAGAATGCACTTAAAATTAGCCCTTTCTGACTAGGATCAAAACCTAAATCCTGAGAAACTGATACCAGAGAAATACCAATAGTATACTTATCAACATACACACTGGTGTAGCCTAAAAATAGCACAAGTAAAACCATTAGCGAACGTTTTTCCTTTACCTGATTCATTTGAGTTAACCCCTTTTGTATTTTGAATAGTTGCATGTTCCTAAAAATATTTTATTATAAAATCTTTTTAACTTTCCAGTAATTTTTTTAGTACACATAATTAATATAACTTATAACGCTTTCTTTTTAAAATAAAAGAAGAGCATAACCAGATTTTATTCTCTGATTATGCTCTTTTCAAAACTATCGTTAGTCTAAATGATAGTAATCTAATACTACTTCAGCGACAGATTTTGCAGCAACTAATAATGCATCTTCATCAATATCAAATTTTGGATGGTGATTAAAGTAGGCAGATTCTGTTGTTTTTGGTTTTGCGCCAATGTAGAAAAATACTCCTGGGATTTTTTCTAAATAATACGCGAAATCTTCTGAACCAGAAAGCATATCATATTCAGAAACAGCAGTTAAATATTCTCCGACACCTTTTTGCAAACCAGCTACCACTTGTTCTGTTACTTTTGGATCATTGTAAAGTGGTGGGTAATCATTTGTGTAAGTTAATTCTGTCGTCACACCAAACATTGCTTCAATACCAGCAACGATTCGGTGGATTTCTGCATCTATTTTATCCCGATTTTCTGTGTTCATATAGCGAACATCGCCTTCAAGCTCTACAGCATCTTTAATAACGTTAAAGCTTCCTTTTCCGTCAAAAGAACCAATCGTAACAACACCAGTATCAAATGGATTTAAGCGACGACTAATAATTGTTTGAACAGCCGTGACAAAATAAGCACTTGCTACAATTGCGTCATTTGCCATATGTGGGGAAGAACCGTGTCCGCCAACACCTTGAATCTTCAATTTAAAATAGGTGCGACCAGCCATGGAATACCCACTATGGTAAAGAACTTCGCCAGACTCTCCAAAAGGAAAGACATGAATGCCGAATATTTGATCTAGATCATCTAAAACACCTGATTCAACAACACTTTTTGCTCCGCCTGGTGGTGTTTCTTCTGCATGTTGATGTATGATTTTTATTGTTCCGGGAATGTCTTCTTTTAAGGAAATTAAGCAATCTGCCAAAACAAGTAAGTATGCTGTATGTCCATCATGTCCACAAGCATGCATAACTCCTTCATTTTTAGATTTAAACGGCAGACCCGTTTCTTCCGTTACTGGAAGCGCATCAAAATCAGCTCGTAATCCAATTGTTTTCCCTGGTTTTCCACCTTTGATGGTAACAACAATTGCATGACCATTTCCGACTTCCGTTGCAATTTCTACATCTTTCCCTTTGTAAAAATCTTGGATGTATTTTGCCGTTTCTGCTTCATGAAAAGATAGTTCTGGATTCTCATGTAAATGACGTCTAATTTGAATAATTTCATCTTTACGTTCATCAAGCATTTTCATTAATTGCGTACGCATACTACAGCCTCCTTATTCTTTTGCAGCTTTAAGTGGTGCCGTTTTTTTCGCTTTTGGTGTAGTGACAACAACAGAGATAAGAGATACTACACAGAAAGCCACGTTAGTTAATAGTCCAATCATTGCTGCTAAATTAACATCGCCTGCAATTGTAAGTACTCCATAAATTGTTGCTGAAATAGCTACGCCGAATGAACCACCTAGAGAACTAGCCATTTTGTAAATACCTGAAGCTACGCCAACTTTATCTTCTGGTGCGTTTGAGATTGCAGTATCTGTGGAAGGTGTTGCATACATACCCAAACCAACTCCAAATAATGCAAAACCGATAAATACTAATACTGTATAAAGAACACCTGGAATGAAAGTAAGTGCCATTAGCGCAATACCAACAGCTGTAATAGCAGAACCAAGAATCATTGGTTTACGAGCACCAACACGTTGTAATATTTTTTCACCGACACGAATCATACCTAATACGCAAACCAAGTAACCGATTGATAACATTCCAGATTGGAAAGCAGTAAAGCCACGACCAACTTGAACATATGTGTTAGCAACAACTAATGTTCCAGCTGCAGCATTTAATAAAAAGTTAGACAATGTTGCGCCTGTATAAGCTTTATTATTGAATAAAGAGAAATCAATAAAGCCATTTGCTTGGCGAAGTTCTACACGGAAGAAGATCCCAGCAGATAAAAGGAATACAACTAACATAATAATAGTTGTTGGGCTAGTCCAACCGAAACTAGAACCACGAGTAATAATAAGATTTAAACAAACCATTGCAATAACGAAAAGAACAAGTCCTAAAGAGTCAAATTTTGCTTTTGTTGTTTGAACAACTTTGCTTTCTGGTGTGCCTTTAATTAATAACATACCTAGAAGTGCGAATACGATAGAGAAGATAAAAATCCAACGCCATCCCATATAAGTAGCAATTGCGCCACCAGCAAACGAACAAATACCAGAGCCGCCCCATGATCCGATTGACCAATAGCTTAATGCTCTTTGTCTGTCTGCTCCGTCAAAATAAGTTTTCATAAGTGCTAATGTTGCAGGCATAATACATGCAGCAGAAAGCCCTTGAATAATACGACCAATAATTAATAATGTTGCACCTTGTGTAATAACAAGTAGTAGTGAACCGATAATACTAAGAATAAGACCGATATATGTTAATTTCATACGACCAAATTTATCCGCTAATCCACCAGCTACTACGATGAAAATACCGGAAAATAGTGCAGTTAAACTAATAGCGACACTGAGTAAACTTGATGAAATTCCAAGATCATCTTGAACTGCTGGTACGATATTAACCATTGATTGTGCAAACAGCCAAAATGTAATAACACCAAATACAATCCCCACGATAAGTTTATTTGTACCTTTATATTCTGTTGTTGCCATTATTTATTCTCTCCTTTTAGGTAATCTAAGACACAAGCACCCATTGCTTTTGAGGCAATTAGTAATGCATCTTCATTAATGTCGAATTTTGGATGATGATGCGGGTAGGCATGGCCATCTGCTGGCATAGCTCCAACATAGAAAAATACGCTTGGACGTTCTTGGGCATAATAAGCAAAGTCTTCGGATGGTGGTTGTGGTTCACAACGAACGATATCAGTTACTTCTGGAATTGCTGCATCTTTTAGTGATTCAACAACAAATTCAGTTAAAGCGACATCATTGTTTAATACTGGATAATCATTTTTGTATTCCAGTTCACAAGTAACACCAAACATTGCTTCAAGTCCGCTAGCAATACGTTTTACTTCTTTTTCGATTGTATTACGTGTTTCTTCTGACATAGAGCGAACATCGCCTTCAAGTTCAACAGCATCTTTAATTACATTAAAACTACCTTTTCCATCAAAAGAACCGATTGTAATAGAACCTACATCAAATGGATTTAAGCGACGACTAATAATTGTTTGAACAGCTACAACAAATTCACTTGCTGCTACAATCGCATCGTTAGCTAAATGTGGTGAAGAACCATGTCCGCCTTGTCCTTGAACTTTTAATTTAAAGTAAGAACGACCTGTTTGAATAGCTCCTTCACGATAATATACTTCCCCAGTTTTCATTGTGGACATAACGTGAATTCCAAGTACATTATCAACGCCATCAAGCGCTCCATCACCAATCATTTGAATTGCGCCACCTGGAGGAGTTTCTTCTGCATGTTGGTGCAAAATAACAATTTTCCCTGTTAGCTCATCTTTCATTTCAATCAGTGTTTCTCCTAAAATTAGCATATAAGCTGTATGTCCATCATGACCACAAGCATGCATCACACCTGGATTTTGTGAAGCAAAAGGTAATCCAGTTTCTTCTTGAATTGGCAAAGCATCAAAGTCAGCACGAATGGCAAGTGTTTTACCTGGTTTTCCTGAATCAATTGTTACAACAACACCATTGCCACCTACATGAGTGCGAACATCACAGTCCATATCTTTATAAAAATCGGCAACATATTTTGCTGTATCTTCCTCTTGGAAAGAAAGTTCAGGATGTTCATGTAAATAACGACGAATTTCGATCATGCGATTTTGTTTTTCATCTAATTTTTGGAATAATTTTTCTTTCAATGTCTAAACCTCCATTTAATATACTCGCGCTGGCCAGAACACGAGTATTTATCGTTGCATACTTATTATAAGAAAAAAACGGCTAAAAGAAGTTTGTTTTTTTGCTTACTTTTGGCTTGATTATTTTTTCTTTTTTATTTCCATTAACGGGATGTCAAAAATTCGGTGCTTAGGGTATAAAAAAAGTTCAACTCAATTGAGCTGAACTTTTATATCGTATGTCTAAATTCGTAAAAATGAATCGCATTAATATCTAGATACGCATAAAATGACCAATCTTCTGTAATAGTTTCATCACTTACTGTTAAAGTGGGTTGAGAGGCATCTACTATATAGTCCAAAATCTCTTTATCCAGGCCATGTTTACTATTTAGCTGCCAATATTTGGAGTATAGCGCACCATTATCACGGTCAAATTGCCATTTACGTACTTGGTATTCACCTGCTTCTAGTCCCTGCATTCGAATATGAACTTCTTTGCGCTCTTCTTTTAAAAATTTCTCTTCTACCGCATAACGCGGATTAATCGTTGCGCTATTCATTAAAATAAGCTGATAACCATCTTCATGTTTCGTAATAATATAATCTTCCCCTTCAGCAACAACTAACCCTTTCAGACGTTTTAAAAATTTAACTGCATAAAACGCCGGGCGCTTCCCATTGAAGAAGTGAAACATTTCCAGTCCATCAAGGCTGATATTTAACTGACTATCATCCCCTTCATGCAGTTCGGTATTTATCCAAAATCCCAGTGCACTAACTTCTGGTGCCAAATCTAACATTGTTTTTAATACTAATGCTCCGCGGAAAAAAGTTCCATTTGTATGTCTGGTATTCCCAGTAAGTGTGTTCCAATTAATTAACATCATTGGCTTATTTATATGATGATGTTTTAAAAATGCTTTAAGTTTTAGTGTTTTAGCCAAACAATAATCTTCAGAAATCAAAAAGGATTTAATATCTTCATTTGAAAAATCTACTGCTTCATTTTGATTAGCATTAAAAGAAATAAAATCAATTTGATCTGGAAAATCTAAAAACCATTTGTGCTGACTTGGAACCGCATTTTTAGATAAAGAAAATGGTACAAAATTACCCACTTGAATTGCTGGAAGTATCGATTTGATTGTTTCTTGTACTTTTATATAAAGCCGCTTTAAATCTTCTTTTTTAGCTGAGGTATATTTGGGTTCAAAAAACATAAAATGCCATTTTGAAACAAACTCTCTACCAAACATTTGAATGGAATGTCTTAAAAAATGGTCCAAACGCTGAAAGACATTTTGCTCATCTCTTGAAATATCTTGATACTCTAAACGAATAAATAATTGAAGATTTTGCTGCTTTAAGAAGGTAAGTGCTAAATCAGCTTTTGCATATGGTGAGGAAGTCGGAACTAATTCATCTGTTTCCGCTTCTGGCAAAAAAGTAGAACCGCCAAATAAGTGCCTAACTCCGATATAATTAACGCCAAGTTCATCACGAGTGGTAATAATTTGCTTTTGCACTTCTTCTTTTAATACTTCTTTTAGTTCACCTATAGTTAAAATATGAATATTATTGGATAAATTACGAGGTGTGTTATGCGTCACATTAATCGTTTTTTTCTCAAATGGCGCCTCGTTCAATGCAACCCCAGGCTCCATTTCTTGATAAAGACTTGCCAATTTAATTAACATTTCTGATGTTGGCTTTATTTGTTCCATACTACTGCTAATTTGTGTTTCTGCTTGCTCTTCTGTTTGCTTATAATCCGAATGATGCTTTGCTCTATATTCACTCGGCGTTATATTAAAATGGAATTTAAACACTTCCGAAAAATGTTTCTGACTCGAAAAACCATTTTTCAGGGCAATTTCCGTTATATTTTCTGTTGAATACATTAAGCTCTGCAATGCGTGTTTCAATCTAACTTCTGTTAAGTATTGCAAAAAACCAAGTCCAGTAGTCTTTTTAAAATACCGAGATAAATAAGCTTCACTTAAAAATTCTTTTTGAGCAAATTCTCTAAGTGACAACGCCTCATCAAAATGTTCCTCTACTTCCCTAATCATTCGAGAGATACGTTTATCATTGACTTCTTTTCGAGTAGAAGACGGAATTTCTTTTTTAAAAAACCGTGTCAATAGCAATAAAATTTGGAACAAAGCAGTTTGTGCCTCAAGTTTACTAGAATGGTTTTTTGTCACGGAGGTAATTAGAAGCTCGCTAACTGATTTTCGTAAAGACCCAACAACCCGTTCTCTTCCGGGATCACTATCCTTGGAGAAGAATTTAAAGGAATGTTGGAAATAATCTTCATAATAATTAGCAAAAAATGTGTCGGTAATTGTTAAGTTAATAATTAAATTAGTCGTATCACCTTGAATAGTATAAAATGTGTTACGATCTAAAACTAAGATGTCGCCTTCTTCCAAATCAAACTTTTCTTCGGCGATCTTAATGGTTATTTTTCCAGAAAAAGCAAAAATAATTTTCGTTCCTAGTGAAATATCTGAAGTTGGTTTTTTAACACGTTCAATGCCAATGGTATAGTCTTTTAAGTGAGGCACTCTCATTCACTCCTTTGTATAGCATGTCCGAATTATTTAGTTAGCATTATTTCTTTAAAAATGCACCTTTTCCGAAAAACTCAATGACTTGAGGCATTACTTGATATAAGCGTGTGGCAATATTCATTACGAACGGCAAGTTAATTTCTCGACGTTTTGTTCCCATAATTTGCACTGTTTTGCGTGCTACTTTTTCAGGTTTTAATACGAGTTTTCCTACCGTTTCTAAATAGTTACCCGATTTATCCGCAACATCAAAAAAATTCGTCGCGATTGGTCCCGGGTTGATTGTTGTAACGTTGATTTTATGAGGGCTCAATTCTAAACGAAGTGCATTGGAGAATCCTAAAACTGCATATTTTGTTGCTGAATAAACGGTTGATTTTGGTGTTGCAATTTTAGCAGCTTGAGACGCAATATTAATAATATGCCCAGACTTACGCGCTTGCATTTTTGGCAAAAGTAATTGCGTTAATTGAATTAATCCAAGAACATTTGTGTCAAACATTTTTTCAACTGTTTCAAATGGAATATCTACTGCATTTTCAAATAAACCAAATCCCGCACAGTTTACTAGCACATCCACATTATAAGCTTGATTTACTTTTTCACTTACTTGTTTTATTTGTTCAAAATCGGTCATATCTAACGTAAAATATTCAGCATTAACTGCAAAATTCGTGGTAACTTCCTTTTGCAAATGGATTAATTTTTCTGTGCTTCTCGCTGTAATAATAACATTTGCTCCTGAAGCGGCAATTTGTCTTGTAATTTCTGCACCAAGTCCACTAGAAGCCCCTGTAATTAATACGGTTTTATTCTTTAAAAAAGCATTCATTTTATCACTCTCCTATTTGGAAAACAGCTAAGTCGTAGGCTATCTCCGTATTTTCAAAAACAGATTTTGCTTCTATTAATAGTGACTTGCTTGCTTCACGGTCATATCTGGAGCTAATATGAGTGAGAATTAATTTTTTAACGCCTGCTTTTTTTGCAAGTTCTGCTGCTTGAATAGTTGTAGAATGCATATATTCTGCGGCCATCTTCCCTTTATCGCCTTCAAATGTCGCCTCATGAACAAGTATATCAGCGTCTTTAGCTAAGGCTAATTCGTTTGCTGTTTCTCTTGTATCGCCAAAAATACTAATAATTTTCCCTTTTTGCGGTTCACCAATATAATTATTGCCATCAATTTCTCGTCCATCAGGCAGTGTGACTACTTCGCCATTTTTTAATTTTTGGAAAATCGGACCTGCTTCTACCCCATCAGCTTTTAATTTGGCTGCATTCAGAGCGCCTTGCTTATCTTTTTCAACAATACGGTAGCCAAAACTAGTCAGCCCATGATCTAATTCATCAGCAGTAATACAAAACATCTTATCTTCAAAAATAATTCCTGGCTCAATCTCTTCAAAAATAATTTTATATGTCAATCTTGTACCACTTAATTTTAGTGATGTTTCTACGTAAGCTTTAATTCCTACTGGTCCATAAATGGTTAAATCAGTATCGCCACCTTGAAATGAGCGACTGCTAAGTAAGCCTGGCAAACCAAAAATATGGTCACCATGCATATGAGTAATAAAGATACATTCTAATTTGCTTAATTTTATTTGGCTTCGTAAAATTTGATGTTGAGTCGCTTCCCCACAGTCAAATAACCAAATTGCATTTCGTTCATTTAGCATTGATAGTGCAATGGATGTGACGTTACGGCCTCGTGACGGTACGCCTGCTCCAGTTCCTAAAAAAACAAGTTCCATTTTCGTTCCAGTCCTTTCCCAGTTCGTGTCTTATTTTATCATATTCTTAAAGGAACAGGAAATAAACATTTTTCTAGTAAAACCCTTATAATTCAGAAATAACTGTCAAATTAAAAAAATAATCAGTTCAAACAGTTGCACAAATGCTTCTTTATAGATAAAATAGTATGGACTAATGAGGAAATTTAATAGCTCATTTATTAAAGGCCTTTTTTTATGGGGTTCTTTTTCAAACTAGGAGAATAGATTCTAGTAGCTAATTTTTGCCATTAAAGAGAACAAGAAAGAGGGTAAATGACGTATGACAGATGAGTTAGAACAAAAAGCATTGATTACTATTTTTGGCGGTACGGGAGATTTGGCAAATCGCAAACTTTACCCTTCGCTATATCATCTATTTAGTAAGGGCTCCCTAGGCGATAATTTTGCTGTCATTGGAACAGCTCGTCGTGAATGGAGTAATGAATTCTTCCGTGATAAAGTGAAAGAATCAATTAAAGACATTGATGGTTCTGAAAAAAATGCAGATGCTTTTGCTTCTCATTTCTACTATCAATCTCATGACGTTACTAATAAAGATTCCTACGTAAAACTTAAAGATTTATCGGATGAATTAGATGCAAAATATGAGCTAGATGGTAATCGTTTATTCTATCTTGCTATGGCGCCAAATTTCTTTGGAACAATTGCAAACCGTATCAAATCTGAGGGCTTTGTTGATACAAAAGGCTTCCATCGTTTAATCATCGAAAAACCATTTGGTCATGATTTAGCGAGTGCAGAAGAATTAAATAGTTCGCTTCGTCAAGCTTTTAATGAAGATGAAATTTATCGTATTGATCATTACTTGGGTAAAGAAATGATTCAAAATATCTCGGTCATTCGATTTGCTAATTCGATTATTGAGTCGCTATGGAATAATCGTTACATTGATAATATCCAAGTGAGTTTAACAGAAGTACTTGGTGTGGAAGATCGCGGTCGTTACTACGATGAAAGTGGCGCTCTTCGCGATATGGTTCAAAATCATATTCTTCAAATTGTCTCATTGTTAGCAATGGAACCACCAATTAACTTAACTACACGTGAAATTCGCCATGAAAAAGTACGTGCGCTTCGTTCATTACGTGTTTTTGAAGGGAAAGAAGTACATCAAAACTTTATCCGTGGTCAGTATGGTCCTGGTGAAGTAAATGGCAAAGAATTAAAAGGTTATCGTCAAGAAGATAATGTTGATCCACATTCGAATACCGAAACCTTTGTTGCTGCTAAACTTGAAATTGATAACTTCCGCTGGGCTGGCGTTCCATTTTATATTCGTACCGGAAAACGTCTTGCTAAAAAAACAACACAAATTGCGATTCAATTCAAAGATGTCCCGCTTAATTTATTTGGACAACAACAATCCCTCGGTGGAAATGTTCTTGTTATTCATATTCAACCTGATGAAGGTATTACACTTCACTTAAATGTAAAAGAACCTGGTCAAGGAATGGTGACTATGCCTGTGAATTTAAATTATATTCACTCTTCGCCGGACGGTATGAATACACCAGAAGCATACGAAAAGCTCATTTTAGATTGTTTACGCGGAGACGCTACATACTTCTCTCATTGGGATGAAGTTTCACTATCTTGGAACTTTATTGACCGTGTAGCAGATGTTTGGACAAATACAAAAGATCATTTCCCTAACTATAAATCCGGCTCATTTGGACCAAAAGAAGCAGATGACTTGATTCAACGTGACGGATTTCAGTGGTTCCCAATTGATTAATTTAAAAACCAGAAATAGGACTAATTCTCCTACTTCTGGTTTTTTTGTATGCTTGCAAAAGCCCTTTAACATGTTAGAATAGAGTTAATCAACTAGTTAAAGGAGCTCATATAATGGCTGAAAATATTGATGATTATTTAGAAAAAGGCATGTATGGGGCAAAAGAAATCAATCCAGCTGAGAAGAAAAAGTATTTGGGAACATTTCGTGAACGCGTATTAGTTGCACTTACGAAAGAAGAAGTTTTATCGCAACAATTGCTTCCTGAACTAGAAAAAGCAATACTTGAAACTCCCGATTCCAAACTTCTCTTAAATGGATTATTACATTATAATTCCATGCGACCATACATTAAACTTGCAGAAAAATGCCAACATGAATTTTCTATTGTTAGCCGTTTAGAGGGCGAAACAGAGATTTATCTTGTTCTTGCTTGCCAAAAAGAAGTTAACAAAGAAGATATTCATTTATATAAAGAAGAATCCCCAGTGGAAACCGAAGAAGAACCTCTTTCGCTCCTTGAAAAAGTGCGGAAGTTATTCAATTAAGTTTCTCGCTTATTTATTTAGGAGGTTAATTTATGCTACATGTTATTACACTGTCACTTGCCATATTGATGTCTTTACAAACGATTTATTTCTTTATTCGTAAAAACATCAACATGGGCGTAATGTTCTTGCTTATCACTGCTGCACTTCTTTTACTTAGTACTATTTAATGGAATTCCTGTCTCCACTGCTTGTTTTAACTTTTGCTGCATTATTCCAATTCCTGTTGAACCCGAAAGTGGGAACTCAAAAACTTGCTTATTATCCGTAATCGCTGCTAATAACCCTCTGAACTTTTCCCCGCCCAACATTGGGATTTGTTCAGTAGGGTCTATTTGTAGTCCTTGCCACATCTTCCTTAGATCTGCTAGCTGTATAGTATCCTGACCCACACCTCTACTTGTAAAACGGACATCGTAAGTTTCCTGAACCATATCTGTCGGTCTAAGAAAACCATATTTAGGAGATAGAATTAAATAGTTTTCTGCAAATTTTTCCGCATATGCTTTACTTAAACGATGAAATGTTCCCGTATACGCTTCGCTAGCTTTAACGGCTCCGATATTTGGAAATTTATCCCATATTTTTGGTTTACCTGACGCAATTATTATTAGCTCTTGCTTATTGGAAATTCCCATGTCATCACTCTTCCTTGTCGCTCAAAAACATCCTTTTCTTCTATATGTATTAATTGATTGTGTTTTAGTACTCGAATAGAAGCTTCGTTGTTATCATAGCAACGTGCAAAAATACGGTGAATTACTGGCTGTTTTTCTAACCATGTAATCATTCCAATTAATGCTTCTTTCATATAACCTTTATTTTGGTAATCTGGTACAATACTGTAGCCAATTTCAATTTCCCCAGTTTCATCAGGAGTTCCTTGACCACCAATTTCTCCGATAATTTTATTTTCTTCTTTAAGTACAACAAGTCTCGTCCATTTAATCATTCGATCGTCTTTTTTTACATTTTCTAAAACATATGGCAGGTAAAAAAAGAATTCAATTCCTGGCCAGTCTTTGGAAACATGGTAACCACTTGCCTTTTCTAAATTTTCCGTCCCTTTAATCGTTGCTTGAATCATCTCGAGTGTATAATTAATCAATATTAGTCTTTCTGTCTCTATAATGTCCACCACTAAACCCGGCTTTCCTACTAATTTATTACTTTCAATTTAGCAGAATTATGTATGTTTGCGCAACTATTGTGTCATTTATTATTTAAAAATTAAAAATAAAACTATTCTGACTATATGATTGACCTTTATTTTTTGAATGCGCTTCCATTTAAGTTATACTTTAAATATAAGACCAGGTACTAATTTCACTTCCAAGTTTAAGTTGCTTGAATTGTGCAAACTAACGGAAAACTTTCAAAATAACAATTGACAATCGCTTACCAACCGTTTATATTTAGTAATAACATAACATTTCTTGATATTCATTGTTTTCAAAAATGTGCGACTAATCGAAAATCTAAAACCATTTAATGAAGGGGATAATGACTTATGAAAACGACTAAATCTGTCATTACAATTTTATTACTCTAGAAGGGCTTTGAACACTGTAGCAATTTACAGTAGTTTGAGTCCTGTTTACATTAAATGGGATTCTTGCAAAGCATCCCATTGTTTTCATCATTGGGATGCTTTTTCTTTAGCCAGATTTCGAATTCTCAAGCAAAAAACAGCTATCAAGTGAGCAATTACTATCTACTATACTTTAATGCCACGCTATTTTGTGAATTCTAAAAATTCAGCGTCGGCAAATAATTCTTAATTAGAAATGGGGTAAAGTCATATGCGTAGTGACAAAATAAAAAAAGGTGTCGACCAAGCACCAGCAAGAAGTTTGCTGCATGCTACAGGTCAAATTAAAAGTCCAGGTGATATGGATAAACCATTTATCGCGATTTGTAATTCTTATATTGATATTGTTCCTGGCCATGTTCACTTGCGAGAGCTTGCTGATGTCGCGAAGGAAGCAATTAGAGAAGCTGGCGGTATCCCGTTTGAATTTAATACGATTGGTGTAGACGATGGTATTGCAATGGGACATATTGGAATGCGTTACTCCCTACCCTCTCGTGAAGTTATTGCAGATGCAGCTGAAACAGTAATTAATGCGCACTGGTTTGATGGTGTCTTTTATATTCCAAACTGCGACAAAATTACTCCTGGTATGCTGCTTGCTTCGGTTCGTACTAACGTTCCTGCCATTTTCTGTTCAGGTGGTCCAATGAAAGCTGGATTATCTGCTCATGGGAAAGCCTTAACACTTTCTTCTGTTTTTGAAGCAGTTGGCGCATTTAAAGATGGTAGCATGTCTCAAGAAGATTTTCTGGATATGGAAGCAAATGCCTGTCCAACATGTGGATCATGTGCTGGAATGTTTACAGCTAACTCAATGAACTGTTTAATGGAAATTCTTGGAATGGCGGTTCCTGGAAACGGTACTACACTTGCTGTTTCTGATGCTCGTCGCGATCTTATTCGACAATCCGCTTTCCACTTAATGGATTTAGTAAAAAAAGATATTCGACCTCGTGACATCATAACAAAAGATGCGATTGACGATGCTTTTGCACTAGATATGGCAATGGGCGGATCTACCAATACTGTTTTACATACACTCGCACTTGCAAATGAAGCCGGTATTGAAGACTATGATTTGGAACGGATCAATGATATTGCTAAGCGTGTTCCTTATCTTTCTAAAATTGCCCCTTCTTCTTCTTACTCTATGCATGATGTTCATGAAGCTGGTGGTGTTTCCGCTATTGTCAAAGAACTTGTTGACCTAGGTGGAGCAATCCATCCCGACCGAATCACAGTTACCGGAAAAACCATTCGTGAAAACGTAGCAGATGCAAAAATTAATAATACCGATGTCATTCACCCAAAAGAAAATCCGTATAGTCCTGTTGGTGGACTTTCGATGTTATTTGGAAATATCGCACCCAAAGGAGCCGCGATTAAAGTTGGTGGTGTTGATCCTTCTGTTAAAGTTTTTAAAGGAGAGGCTATCTGTTTTAGTTCCCATGATGAAGCGGTAGAAGCAATTGATAATCATACTGTACGTGAAGGACATGTTGTTGTTATTCGTTATGAAGGTCCTAAAGGCGGTCCTGGAATGCCAGAAATGCTTGCACCAACGAGTAGTATTGTTGGGCGTGGTCTTGGAAAAGATGTAGCGCTTATAACAGACGGTCGCTTTTCTGGAGCTACTCGCGGAATCGCAGTTGGTCATATTTCTCCTGAAGCAGCAGCGGGTGGTCCTATTGCACTTGTACATGATGGTGATATTATCACTATTGACTTACCAAACAGAACTTTAAACGTAGAAGTTTCTGATGAAGTTTTAGAAGCGAGAAGAAAAGAGTTACCTAAATTTAAAGCTAAAGTAAAAACTGGTTACCTTGCAAGATATACAGCATTAGTAACAAGCGCTCATACAGGTGGTATCTTGCAAATCCCAGAAGATTTAATCGACTAAAAAACGAGGTGATAAGCGTGATTGATACGACAAAGAACAATGAAAAAACAACAGAAAAGACTAGTAAAAGTGGCGCAGAACTATTAATTGATGCCTTAAAGAAGCAGCGTGTCGAAATGATTTTTGGTTATCCTGGTGGCGCGGTTTTGCCTCTATATGATGCCTTTTATGATTGCGATATTCCACATATTCTAACAAGACATGAACAAGGAGCCATCCATGCAGCTGAGGGATATGCTCGAGTAACTGGAAAGCCAGGCGTAGTTGTTGTTACTAGTGGTCCAGGTGCTACTAACGTTTTAACAGGGATTGCAGACGCGATGAGCGATTCGATTCCACTTGTTATTTTTACAGGTCAAGTTCATACTCCTGGAATTGGAAAAGACGCTTTTCAAGAAGCTGATATGATTGGTTTAACTATCCCTATTACTAAATACAATTATCAAGTACGTGATGTTCGTGATTTGCCAAAAATTGTTAATGAAGCTTTTCATATTGCTAATACTGGTCGTAAGGGTCCCGTGGTCGTTGATATTCCAAAAGATATGGGAATTATTCAAACCGATACAGTTTATCCGGACACAATTGATTTGCCGGGTTATCAACCAACGTATTCACCGAACCCACTTCAACTTGAAAAATTGATGCAAGCTTTATCTGCTGCGAATAAACCACTTATTTTAGCTGGAGCTGGCGTCAATCATTCCCGCGCAACAGCGGAACTTTTAGAATTTGCTGAACGCTATCAAATTCCAATTGTAAACACACTGCTCGGTCTTGGAAGTTTCCCACAAAATCATGATTTATTTTTAGGAATGGGTGGAATGCATGGCTCTTATGCAGCTAATATGGCATTAACCGACTGCGACTTGCTAATCAATTTTGGTTCAAGATTTGACGATCGTCTAGCTAGTGCACCTAAAGAGTTCGCACCTAAAGCAACTATCGCCCATATTGATATTGATCCAGCAGAAATCGGAAAAATCATTGAAACACAAATACCCATTGTGGCTGATATTAACGAAACCATTACGCAACTATTGCAAATGGAACTACCTGTTCATCCTGACACTTCTCATTGGTACAAATTAAATATGACACGTAAAAACCGCCATCCGTTTCATTTTGATAAAACGAAAAAAGCGGAGATTAAGCCGCAACGTGTGATTGAACTTATTGGCGAAATTACACAAGGTGAAGCGCTTGTTTCTACAGATGTTGGTCAACACCAAATGTGGGCTGCACAGTTCTATCCATTTCAATTTGACCATCAAATTATTACTAGTGGCGGTCTTGGAACAATGGGCTTTGGTTTTCCAGCAGCAGTTGGCGCACAGCTTGCTTTCCCAGAAAAAACAGTTGTAGCCATTGTTGGTGATGGTGGTTTTCAAATGACCAATCAAGAGCTAGCAATTTTAAATGATTATCAAATCAATGTAAAAACAGTCATTATCAATAACGGCTCGCTTGGGATGGTTCGGCAGTGGCAAGAAAAATTCCACGGTGAAAGATATTCCCACTCCATTTTCTCGAGCCAACCAGATTTTGTGAAACTTTCAGAAGCATACGGTGTCAAGGGAGTTCGGCTTACCAATCCAGAAACGCTAGAAAAAGATTTAAGAAAAGCTTTTTCTCATCCCGGTCCGATTGTCATTGATGTCCATGTTGCAAAAGACGAACTAGTACTTCCAATGGTTCCAAGCGGTAAACCAAATCACCAAATGGAAGGGGTGGAATAAATGCGCCGAATCATTACTGCTACAGTGAATAACTCTTCTGGCGTACTAAATCGTATCACTGGGGTTATCTCCAGACGCCAATATAATATTGATAGCATTTCTGTTGGCTGGACCGAAATCCCTAATGTATCTCGGATTACTATCGTTGTCCATGTAGATTCGCTATATGAAATCGAACAAGTAACGAAGCAATTAAATAAGCAAATTGATGTGCTAAAAGTGAGTGATATTACGGATGATGCGCATATCGAACGGGAACTTGCTTTAATTAAAATCAACTCCCCCGCCGCGCTTCGATCAGAACTAAATGCAGTGATTGAACCATTTAGAGCAACTGTAATTGATGTTGGAACAAAAAATGTCGTTATCCAAGTTACAGGTACAAGCGAGAAAATCGATGCTTTCGTCGATATTATACGCCCTTACGGAATTAAACAAATGGCGCGAACAGGTGTCACTGGTTTTACAAGAAGTGCAAAAAAAATGAATTAAGTTTGTACAAAGCATGCAAGTCAGGTGCTTTGCAATATAAAAAGAAATTAGTGGAGGTTAGGAAAATGACAAAAGTTTATTATGAAGATGCAGTGAAAAATAACGTGCTAGAAGGTAAAACAGTAGCAGTAATTGGATATGGCTCGCAAGGTCATGCCCACTCTCAAAATTTACGTGATAATGGGAACCAAGTAATTATTGGTATTCGTGAAGGGAAATCTGCAGAATCAGCTCGTAATGATGGTTTTGATGTCTATTCTGTTAGTGAAGCAGCTGAAAAAGCCGATGTTATTATGATACTTTTACCGGATGAAACGCAAGGCGATACGTATGAAAAAGAAATTAAACCACACTTAAAAGCTGGGAATGCACTAGTTTTTGCTCATGGTTTTAATATCCATTTTGACGTAATTAAGCCACCTAGTGATGTGGATGTTTTCCTTGTAGCTCCAAAAGGACCTGGACATCTTGTTCGTCGTACTTTTGTTGAAGGTGGTGCGGTCCCTTCTCTATTCGCTATTTACCAAGATGCAACTGGCAATGCACGTGACACTGCCCTTTCTTATGCAAAAGGAATTGGAGCTACTCGCGCTGGCGTTATCGAAACTACTTTCAAAGAAGAAACTGAAACGGATCTATTTGGTGAACAAGCTGTCCTTTGTGGCGGGGCAACTCATTTAATTCAAGCAGGATTTGAAACACTTGTAGAAGCCGGCTACCAACCAGAACTTGCTTATTTTGAAGTACTCCATGAAATGAAATTAATTGTTGATTTAATGTATGAAGGCGGCATGGAAAAAATGCGCTATTCCATTTCTAATACAGCAGAATATGGAGATTACGTTTCTGGTCCACGTGTCGTTACAGCAGATACTAAAAAAGCGATGAAAGAAGTACTTACGGACATTCAAAATGGAAACTTTGCTAAAGCTTTTATAGATGATAATAAAAATGGCTTTAAAGAGTTCCATAGAATGCGCGCGGAACAACAAGGTCATCAAATCGAAAAAGTCGGTGCTGAACTTCGTGAAATGATGCCATTTGTGAAACCACAACATTAATACTTAAGACGATTGCTAGGTAAGAATCCTTGCCTAGCAACCGTTTATTCCATTTCATTATGAGTTTAAGAAAGAAATATTTCTTTCCTAAACTGATACTGAAAGCAGGAAAAATCCAAGCTTCCCTATCTAATATAAAACAAGAGGTGAAATCGAATGAAGAAAATCCAGTTTTTTGATACAACACTACGAGATGGCGAACAAACCCCTGGAGTTAATTTTGACGTAAAGGAGAAAATCCAGATCGCCTTACAACTCGAAAAACTCGGGATTGATGTAATTGAAGCCGGCTTTCCGATTTCTTCTCCTGGAGATTTTGAATGTGTCAAGGCCATTGCAAATGCGATTAAACATTGTTCTGTAACAGGGCTAGCTCGCTGTGTGGAAGAAGATATCAACCGAGCTGAGGAAGCGCTTAAAGAGGCTGTTTCTCCGCAAATACATATCTTCTTAGCAACTAGCGATGTACACATGAAATTTAAATTAAAAATGAGTCGGGCGGAAGTTCTCGCTTCCATTAAACACCATGTTAGTTATGCAAAACAAAAATTTGATGTCGTACAATTTTCACCAGAAGATGCCACAAGAACCGATCGAGCTTTCCTTATTGAAGCTGTTCAAACGGCAATTGATGCAGGTGCAACTGTCATAAATATTCCAGACACAGTCGGCTATACAAATCCTACTGAGTTTGGTAAATTATTCCAAGACTTGCGCCGTGAAATCAAGCAATTTGATGAGGTTACATTTGCTTCCCACTGCCATGATGACCTTGGTATGGCTACCGCAAACGCACTTGCTGCAATTGAAAATGGGGCAACTCGCGTGGAAGGAACCATCAACGGTATTGGCGAACGTGCTGGAAATACTGCACTTGAAGAAGTAGCTGTTGCTCTCCATATTCGCAAAGATTTTTATCAAGCAGAGACGAACATCATTTTAAATCAATTTAAAAATGCGAGTGATTTGGTAAGCCGTTTGTCAGGCATGCCCGTTCCTCGTAACAAAGCGGTTATCGGTGGAAATGCTTATGCACATGAATCAGGCATTCACCAAGACGGTGTGCTAAAAAACCCTGATACGTATGAAATTATTACACCAGCGCTTGTTGGTGTAGATAAAAACTCACTACCACTTGGAAAACTTTCCGGCAAACATGCATTTAATACGCGTATGGAAGAAATGGGCTATGCGTTAAACGAACAAGAACAAAAAAATGCTTTTAAACGATTTAAACAACTTGCAGATGCAAAAAAAGAAGTCACCGAAGAAGATCTTCATGCGCTGATTCTTGGTCAGTCTTCTGAGTCCTCAAAAGATTTTGAACTAAAACATTTACAAGTTCAATATGTTACTGGTGGAGTCCAAGGAGCCATTGTCCGCATTGAAGAAAAAGATGGTGTTACTACAGAAGATGCTGCAACAGGCTCTGGTAGTATTGAAGCGATTTATAACACGATTAATCGTTTAATGAAGCAATCTGTGGAATTAACGGATTACCGTATTCAAGCAATCACTGCAGGCCAAGATGCTCAAGCAGAAGTTCATGTGGTTATAAAAGATACTAAAGGTTTAGAATTCCATGGTATCGGCATTGACTTTGATGTACTAACTGCAAGTGCCAAAGCTTATTTGCACGCCTCAGGGAAAAGTAAAATTGCGAGTAACCAAGCTGATTTTGAGGAGGTAAAATAACGTGGCTTATAAAATCACCTCCCTTGCTGGTGACGGTATTGGACCAGAAATTATGACAGCTGGCATAAAAGTCCTTGAAGCAATCGCCAAAAAATATCAGCATACATTTACAATAGAATCACATCCTTTTGGTGGTGCTGCAATTGATGTAGCTGGTGTTCCACTCCCCACCACAACATTAAAAGCTTGTCAAAATGCCGATGCTATTCTACTCGGCGCAATTGGTGGGCCTAAATGGGACAATGCTACAAAACGACCAGAAGATGGATTGCTGGCACTTCGAAAGGCTCTTGGTCTTTTCGCCAATATTCGCCCCATTCAAGTTCCAAGCTCAATAACACAGCTATCCCCTTTAAAAAAGGAAATTGTTGAAGGAACTGATTTTATTGTCGTTCGTGAATTAACTGGCGGTCTATACTTTGGCGAACCTAAACATTGGGATAATAATTCAGCAGTAGATTCGTTAACTTACACGAGAGCAGAGATAGAACGAATTATCGAAAAAGCTTTTACCATTGCTGCCACTCGGAATAAAAAAGTAACTTCAGTAGATAAAGCAAATGTTCTTGCTTCTAGTAAATTATGGCGTCAAATCGCGGAAGAAGTAGCAAGTAGACATCCAGACATCACTTTAGAGCATTTATATGTAGATGCTGCGGCGATGCTTCTTATTCAGCGCCCCACTTCATTTGATGTTATTGTGACAGAAAATTTATTTGGCGATATTTTAAGTGATGAAGCTTCTGTTATTACAGGTTCGCTTGGGATGCTCCCTTCCGCTAGTCATGCTGAGAACGGTCCTTCTTTATACGAACCAATTCACGGCTCGGCACCAGATATAGCTAACCAAAATATTGCTAATCCAATGTCGATGATTTCTTCCATTTCAATGATGCTTCGTCAATCTTTCGGCCTTTTTAAAGAAGCTGATGCAATTGATAAAGCAACTGCCACAACAATGGAAGCTGGATTTTTAACTGCTGATCTTGGAGGGAATACATCCACTACTGATTTTACAAGTGAAGTACTAAAACAAATTAAAGGAGGAGAATAAAATGGGGCAAACACTATTTGATAAACTTTGGAATCGCCATGTCATTTCTGGCAAAGAAGGTGAACCGCAATTATTATATGTTGATCTCCATTTAATTCATGAAGTTACTTCTCCTCAAGCTTTTGAAGGGCTTCGTATGGAAAACAGACCACTACGTAGACCCGATAAAACTTTTGCAACGATGGATCACAATGTGCCAACAGAAGATATTTTCAACATTCAAGATCTTGTGGCTAAAAAACAAATTGAAGCACTTCAAACAAACTGTGCAGAATTTGGTGTTACGTTAGCAGATATGGGAAGTGACCGTCAAGGAATCGTTCATATGGTTGGTCCAGAAACAGGACTTACGCAACCGGGAAAAGTGATTGTTTGTGGTGATTCACATACTGCAACTCATGGCGCTTTTGGAGCAATTGGTTTTGGGATTGGCTCTAGTGAAGTAGAGCATGTCTTTGCAACCCAAACAATTTGGCAGCAAAAGCCAAAATCTATGGGAATTGAAATTAACGGGAAATTGCCAAAAGGTGTCTATGCAAAAGATATTATTTTGCATTTAATTGCCACATATGGTGTTGCCTTTGGTACTGGATATGCGGTGGAATACTACGGCGAAACGATTCGTAATATGTCAATGGAAGAGCGAATGACCATTTGTAACATGGCAATTGAAGGTGGCGCAAAAATGGGAATGATGGCACCAGATGCTACTACGTTCGAATATGTTCGCGGTCGTGAATATGCCCCTACCGATATGGAAGCAGCCATTCAAGACTGGGAAACACTTGCGACCGATGAAGACGCTACCTATGATCTTCATATCGAAATGGATGCAAGCATTTTAGAACCATATGTTACTTGGGGAACCAACCCGGAAATGGGCGTCCCCTTCTCAAAAGCATTTCCTGAAATCAAAGATATGAACTATGAACGTGCTTATGAATATATGGGACTAGCGCCTGGTCAAAAAGCTGAACAAATTGAACTTGGTTATGTTTTTATCGGTTCGTGTACCAATGCTCGCCTGTCTGATTTGGAAGAAGCAGCACGGATTGTTAAAGGAAACAAAGTCAAAAATAATATTCGTGCTCTGGTTGTTCCTGGTTCTCGACAAGTTCGTAATGCTGCAGAAGCAATTGGACTTGATAAAATATTTAAAGAAGCTGGTTTCGAGTGGCGTGAACCTGGTTGTTCGATGTGTCTCGGTATGAATCCCGATCAGGTTCCAAATGGCGTTCACTGCGCTTCGACCTCCAACCGAAACTTTGAAGGTAGACAAGGAAAAGGCGCACGTACACATCTAGTTTCCCCGGCAATGGCTGCTGCAGCGGCGATAAATGGGCACTTTATTGATATTCGTAAGGAGGCGGTTATAAGTGGAAGCAATTAAAGTTCATATCGGTAAAACAGTTGCACTAATGAATGATAATATTGATACGGATCAAATCATTCCTAAAAGTTTTTTAAAACGAATTGAGCGCACTGGTTTTGGAGAATTCCTCTTTGATAGTTGGCGCTATTTGCCTAATCGTAAACCTAATCCAGATTTCCCGTTAAATGCTCCAGACCGTCAAGAAGCGACTATTTTAATTACTGGAGATAATTTTGGCTGTGGTTCTTCTCGGGAACATGCTGCATGGGCGTTACTAGATTACCGTTTTCGCGTGATTATCGCTGGAAGTTATAGTGATATTTTTTATATGAATTGCACAAAAAATGGTGTCCTCCCTATCGTTCTGCCAAAAGAAGCACGCGAAAAATTAGCGGAACTTTCAGCAGAAGAAAAACTAACAATCGACTTACCAAACCAACAAGTTATTAGTTCAGTTGGGACTTACCCGTTCGCAATAGATGCAACATGGAAAAATAAATTTATTAATGGATTAGATGATATTGCGATTACATTTGAATATATTGATGCCATTAAAGCATATGAACAAAAAGTCGATTCGATATAAGAAAAGGTTGTGAGGATGATGGAATTAGTTGATTTATTAGTAACAGAGAAAGATGTAGAAAAAGCTTATAACGTATTAAAATCTATCGTCAGACATACACCACTCGAATATGATTTTTACCTTTCTGAAAAATATCATTGCAATGTGTATTTAAAACGAGAGGATTTACAACGTGTTCGTTCCTTTAAATTACGAGGTGCTTTTTATGCAATTTCAAGACTTCCAGCAGAAAAATTAGAACGTGGCGTAGTTTGTGCTAGTGCTGGAAATCATGCGCAAGGTGTGGCTTACACATGTAAACGCATGACAGTTCCAGCAACCATTTTTATGCCTACAACTACTCCACAGCAAAAAGTATCACAAGTAAAATTTTTCGGTGGTAGTAATGTAGAAGTAGTTTTAATTGGTGACACATTTGATGCTTCTGCGGCAGCGGCCAAAGAATTTGCTATAGAACATGGGCAAGCTTTTATCCCACCCTTTGATGATCCAGATATTATTGCTGGTCAAGGCTCTCTTGCTGTTGAAATGGTGGCAGATTTAAATAAAGCGCATGAACAGGCTGATTATGTATTTGCTGGAATTGGTGGCGGCGGATTAATTAGCGGTGTGGCAACTTACTTAAAAGCGAAAAGTCCTATCACGAAAATAATCGGTGTCGAACCAGATGGCGCACCTTCCATGACCGAAGCCTTAAAACAAAACCAAGTCGTAAAACTAGATAAAATCGACAAATTTGTTGATGGAGCTGCGGTCAAAGAAGTTGGTAATTTAACTTTTGAACATGCGAAAGTATTGGTAGATGAAGTAACGACTATTTCAGAAGGCGCTGTTTGTTCAACGATTTTAGATATGTATACGAAACAAGCAATCGTTGCCGAACCTGCTGGTGCTCTGTCGGTTGCTGCACTTGACACCTATCGCGAGGAAATCAAAGACAAAACAGTGGTCTGTGTTATTAGCGGTGGTAACAACGACATTAATCGAATGCAAGAAATAGAAGAACGTTCCTTGCTACATGAAGGTTTAAAACATTATTTTATCGTTAATTTCTCACAAAGACCTGGAGCATTAAAAGAATTTGTTAATGATGTGCTTGGTCCACACGATGATATTACCAAGTTTGAATATACGAAAAAAGTAAATCGTGGTAATGGTCCGGTTATTATTGGCGTACTTCTCCAAAATAAAAATGATTATGAGGGGTTGGTTGAACGAGTCGCCGCATTTGATCCTAGTTATATTCCTATTAATGACAATCAAACACTATATACACTTCTTGTGTAAAAGGGTTCCTACTTTTTAGTAGGAACTTTTTTATATTACAGTTTAACATGCTGTTATAGTTGTAATTTATTTTAAAAACCAGTTTAAAATCTTTTGTTTACGGTTATAAAGTAGTATAATAAAGTTATCAAAATAAAACTGTATTATTAAATTCGTTTTTTCATATATAACAATTCAAGGAGTGGCAATTATGGACGCAGTAAGAAAAAATCGATTATTTCAGCATTCAACTATGGCAGCACTAGTTGGCGGGCTATTTAGCGGAACAACTAGTTTTAAAGAATTATTACAGCATGGAGATCTTGGTATTGGAACACTTGATGAGTTTGACGGTGAACTAATTATTTTAGACGGAGAAGCTTTTCAAATTCGTTCTGACGGTCAAGCTTATAAAGTTAAGCCGGAAGACACAACACCTTATGCTAGTACTACTTTTTTTGACGCGGATACTTCTTTTAAAGTCACGGAGCCAACAACAAAACAAAGAGTGGAAGAACAAATCGCGGAATTAGTACAAGGGCCGAATGTTTTTTATGCGGTAAAAATGACTGGAAATTTCAAATTTGTTGATACACGTGTGGTTCCCAAACAACAACGACCTTATCCGCCATTAATAGAGGCAGTGAAAGAGCAGCCAACTTATCATTTTGAATATATTACTGGGACTATTGTTGGCTTTTGGACTCCTGCTTATATTAGCGGAATCGGCGTTTCTGGTTATCATGTGCATTTCATTGATGATTTGCGAAAAATTGGTGGTCATGTGTTTGATTATGAAATGCTTGAAGGAACGATAGAAGTTGCCCAACAAACAGAATTCGAACTACAATTACCACAAACGACCGAATTCCTTAGAAGTGATTTAAGTACACCAGATATGTTAGAGCAGATTGAAGCCGCGGAAAATTAATGTTATTAATCAAAAACCAGAAATTAGATTATTCCTCTAATTTCTGGTTTTTTGATTTATTATAGTTGAAATCTATTTTATTTTGCTGTTAAAGATAGATAATCATCTGTTAATGGCATATAACCTGTTTTATTTTGGTAAGTTACTTGATACCATACACCTATGTTAGTGTCCATATCAACTTTTACTTTAGCATTTGCTGGAACTACTTGACTGATACTACTATCCCAAGTTGCTTCACTTCTTAAATTTAATGCATTGATGGCATAGTATGTTTTTAAATTTAATGGCGTTGTCACTAAGTAGTTATCGTTTAAAATCATGTAGCCTGTTTTACCAGCATAAGTGACTTTATGCCAGCCATTTGTGCCAGCTTTTACATTGACTGTTACTTTTTCACCTTTTTCTACTTTTTGAGCTACATCGCTTTCCCATGTTGCTGCACTTCTTAGATTTAAGTTATCTTTCGCATAATAAGTTTTTAATACCGCTGTTTCAGATAGATAATCACTAGTTAACGGCATATAACCTGTTTTATTTTGATAGGTCACTTTGTACCATGCGCCTGTATTGGTGTCCATTTCAACTTTTACTTGTGCGCCTTCTGGTACTGTTTGACTGACGCTACTATCCCAATTAGCGGCACTTCTTAGATTTAACGCATTGATGGCATAGTAAGTTTTCATATTTAATGGCGTTGTCACTAAGTAGTTATCGTTTAAAATCATGTAGCCTGTTTTACCAGCATAAGTGACTTTATGCCAGCCGTTTGTACCAGCTTTTACATTGACTGTTACTTTTTCACCTTTTTGTACTTTTTGAGCTACATCGCTATCCCATGTTGCTGCACTTCTTAGATTTAAGTTATCTTTCGCGTAATAAGTTTTTAATACCGCTGTTTCAGATAGATAATCACTAGTTAACGGCATATAACCTGTTTTATTTTGGTAGGTCACTTTGTACCATGCGCCTGTATTGGTGTCCATTTCAACTTTTACTTGTGCGCCTTCTGGTACTGTTTGACTGACGCTACTATCCCAATTAGCGGCACTTCTTAGATTTAACGCATTGATGGCATAGTAAGTTTTCATATTTAATGGCGTTGTCACTAAGTAGTTATCGTTTAAAATCATGTAGCCTGTTTTACCAGCATAAGTGACTTTATACCAGCCGTTTGTACCAGCTTTTACGTTGACTGTTACTTTTTCACCTTTTTGTACTTTTTGAGCTACATCGCTATCCCATGTTGCTGCACTTCTTAGATTTAAGTTATCTTTCGCATAATAAGTTTTTAATACCGCTGTTTCAGATAGATAATCACTAGTTAACGGCATATAACCTGTTTTATTTTGGTAGGTCACTTTGTACCATGCGCCTGTATTGGTGTCCATTTCAACTTTTACTTGTGCGCCTTCTGGTACTGTTTGACTGACGCTACTATCCCAATTAGCGGCACTTCTTAGTTTTAATGTGTTAATCGCATAATAAGTTTTCATATTTAACGGCGTTGCCACTAAGTAGTTATCATTTAAAATCATGTAACCTGTTTTACCAGCATAAGTGACTTTGTACCAGCCATTGTTATTTGATTTTAAATCCACAATTACTTTTTCGCCTTTTTGTACTTTTTGAGCTACACTACTATCCCATGAAGCTTGTGTTCTTAAATTAATGTTGTCTTTTGCATAGTAGGTTTTTAATACAGGTGTGGTTGAAAAATAGCTTGTTGTATTTAGCATATAACCTTTAACGCTACCATAGGTTACCATACACCAGCCATTCTTATCGCTGTCTAAATCAATAGAGACTTTTGCTCCTTTTGGTACTTTCCCAGCAACCGAGCTATCCCAATTGTTCTGAGTGCGTAGATTCAAGTCTGAGACCGCGTAATAGTATTTGCTGCCTAGCTTTTCTTTGAAGTTGAAAGGTCTTGCATAACCAACAAAATGATCTTTCCAATAACTACCGTTAATATTATCAATTTTAACACCATCGTTTTGTGCATTGATCATTTTTCCATCACCTATGTATATTCCTACATGTCCTGGGTCTCTGAAATACACTAAATCTCCTGGTTTTTGATTTCCAGTCTTCACTTTATCAGAATTATTATATTGTGGTCCTGATGTATCACCAATTTTCACTCCTGTAACTTTTTTATATACATATTGTGTATAACCCGAACAATCGAAAGAATCCGGTCCCGTTCTATTAACTAGTGAATATGGTTTCCCTAAATGTTTCTTCGCTTCATTATAAAGCTCCTCAAATGTGCTATTCGTATTAACTGCCGCACTGGCTTTGATTGTAAACGGGGTAAACATCCCAAGTACAATCGCAAAAATGCATAGTACTGATATAACTTTTTTCATTTCTCCATCTCCCTATTCTTTTGATGCAAAATAAAAAAACGATACAATTTGTAACCGCTTTTATTTTGTATATTTATAATAACATATTTTTGTGTGAAAAAAGTATCATTCGCAAGAATAATAGCGAAATTTACAATATAATAACAAAAAAAGCTGTGAAAACAGCTTAACATCAACATACAAGCTATATTCACAGCATAAAAAATATTATTCAGTAATAACTTTATGAACTAGAGTTGGAGCAGTTGCCTGGTCGGCGATTTCAATGTTTTCGTAGATTTTTGCTTGAACGCTTGCTACGTTATCTTGATCTGCAAAAATGGTTACTAGTGACTCGCCTACTTTGACAGGGTCGCCTACTTTTTTGCGAAGCATTAAGCCAACTGCTAAATTAATTTCATCTTCTTTGATTGCTCGACCTGCGCCTAATATCATTGCTGCAATACCAATTTCATCTGCAACAATTTTACTTACGAAACCAGCTGTTTTTGCTGGTACTTCGATTTGGTATTTAGCTTGTGGAAGTTTTTCTGGATTATCCACAATGCTTGCATCCCCGCCTTGATTGGAAAGGAATGTTTTAAATTTCTCCAAGGCTGCACCGTTTTCGATTACTTCGATTAGCTTAGCACGAGCTTCGTCTAATGTTTCTGCTTTTTTAGCAAGTACGACCATTTGACTACCTAATACTAAAACTAATTCTGTTAAATCTTCTGGTCCTTGTCCTTTAAGTGTATTGATGGCTTCTTTTACTTCCAGTGCGTTTCCGATTGCTTCTCCAAGTGGTTGAGACATATCAGAAATGACTGCCATCGTGTTTCTGCCAACATTATTACCGATACGGACCATTGCATGGGCAAGGTTTTCTGCATCTTTATCTGTTTTCATAAATGCACCAGCGCCTGTTTTCACGTCCAGCACAATTGCATCAGCACCAGCGGCAATTTTTTTACTCATAATCGAACTTGCAATTAGTGGAATTGAATTTACCGTACCTGTTACATCACGAAGCGCGTACATTTTTTTATCTGCAGGGGTTAAATTACCAGATTGACCTATAACTGCTACTTTATCGCGATTCACTAAATTAATGAAATCTTGTTTATCTAATTCAATGTGAAAGCCTTCGATGGATTCTAATTTATCAATTGTACCACCTGTATGACCTAACCCGCGACCAGACATTTTAGCGACTGGAACACCTACTGCCGCAACTAGGGGTGCAAGAACTAGTGTGGTAGTATCACCAACTCCACCTGTACTATGCTTATCTACTTTAATGCCTTTAATTTCGGATAAATCAATGGTCTCACCAGAATCAACCATTGCCATTGTTAAGTCTGCGCGTTCCTCATCATTCATATCTTGGAAAAAGATTGCCATTGCAAGAGCGCTTGCTTGATAATCTGGAATGTCCCCATTTGTATATCCATCAATAAAAAACTGAATTTCTTCCGTTGATAAAGCTTTTCCATCCCTTTTTTTAGAAATAATATCTACCATTCTCATTTCTTCGTCACCCTTTCTTTTCGCTATTTTAGCATTTCTATGTATCACATTTGAGAACGGTTACACATTTTAAGTAAACCGTTTTACTAAACAAGAACATGTCCTTAACATGCTCACTATATCGTACTCATTCACTGGTTGTCAATACTTTTTGTGCTGCTTCGATTGATTAATGAAATCTCTAATAGTCGGTCTTCTAATTTTTCAGTTGGATTTTGAATGTTTTTCAGTAAAAGTTCTGCGGCAACTTCCCCAATTCGGTATATTGGTTGACGAATCGTTGTTAGTGGTGGTGTCATATATTCGGAAAGTTCAATGTCATCAAAACCAATCACGCTTAAGTTATCAGGTACGACTAAACCTTTTTCCAGGGCTGCGCGATATGTTCCCATTGCCATTAAATCATTTGTTGCAAAAATAGCGGTAACATTTTCTTTTAATAATTTTTGCGTTGCTAAGTAGCCAGCATTCATTGTTTGGTCACCACTAACGATCCAACTATCTTGTACTGTCAGTTTGTATTCTTTCATACAAGCCAAATATCCCTCATATCGCTCATGTACATTGTAAAAAGAAGTATCTGAAATTATGATACCAATCTTCCTATGTCCTAGCTTTATTAAATGTTCTGTAGCCATGAACCCGCCTTTAAAGTCATCAATCGTAATATTCCCTTCTGGTCGCGGATTCCGCTGTCGATCTAACAAAATATACGGCGCCCGCTTTTCTTCCATGCGATTAATAACTCCTGAAAGAAGAATATTTGGGCTGGCGATAATTAAACCATCCACAGCCCGGTGTAATAATTCTTCTACATATAAATCTTCACGTGCTTTATCATTAGAAGAGTTACAGAGCATAATCATATACCCATCTCTATTTAGGTAATCTTCCGCCCCTTTAACCATTTGCGAAAAAAATGGATCGGTAACTTCTGGGACAATCATTCCAATGGTATTTGTGTGACTAACAATCATATTTTTAGCAAAAAAATTTGGTTTATAGGACATTTCTTTTGCAGTTTTAAGAACTTTTTCGCGAGTTAAGTCACTAAATCGTTCTCCTTTGCCATTTAAAATTTGAGAAATAGTCGTAATTGAAACACCCGTTTTTTCTGCTATTTCGCGGATGGTTGCAGCCATTTAAACTCCCCCAGTCAGTTTATCTATCCTTTTTATTTTGCCATACTTAAGCATAATAATAAAGGGGTTTAGGGAAAATTAGTAATTATCTGGTTTAGCTGGTTTTTCGCCGGAAACGATTGCTACTCCCGCACTTGCACCAATTCGAGATGCACCAGCTGCAATCATTTTTTCTACGTCTTCTTTTGTGCGAATTCCTCCTGATGCTTTTACACCAATATCGGGACCAACTGTTTTACGCATTAAGGCGATGTCTTCTACAGTAGCGCCTCCTGTTGAGAATCCAGTAGATGTTTTTACGAAGTCCGTTCCTGCTTTTACAGCGATTTCACATGCGCGTACTTTTTCTTCGTCCGTTAATAAACATGTTTCGATAATTACTTTTACTAGGGCATGACCTTTAGCTGCATCAACTACTGCACGAATATCACGCTCAACTAATTCATTATTTTTATCTTTTAATGCACCGATATTAATAACCATATCTACTTCTTTTGCACCATTTTTAATTGCATCGTTTACTTCAAGAGCTTTCACTTCTGGTGTGTTTGCTCCAAGCGGAAAACCAATAACGGTACAAACTACAGAATCAGCACCTGTTAACTGGTCTGCTGATAATTTTACCCAGGTTGGATTTACGCAAACGGAAGCAAAACCAAATTCTTTTGCTTCTTTAGTTAAAGTTAAAATTTGTTCTTTTGTTGTGTCTGGTTTTAATGCTGTATGGTCAATCATTTTAGCAATATTCATTTCAAAAAACTCCTTTATTGTTGGATTTGCCTTTATCATAGCGTAATACAGAACATTTGTAAACTAATCGTTGAAATTATGTTCAAGTAAGTGTTTTGCAGTAAATTGATCTGTGATAAAGTGATTGGCATACCCGCCACGAAGAGCTCCGTGAATTGCTTGAACTTTTCGCTCGCCGCCTGCCACTAAAATAGTTGTTTCTTTTTGGTTTAAATCTTGTAAATTTATGCCGATGGTTCGCTCATTCATTTGCTGATCTGCAATATCACCATTGATTGTGAAAAATCGAGAACAAATATCACCAACTGCTTTTTCCTTTAAGCGATTTTTTTCTTGTTCCGTAAAATAACCAAGACGGAATAATAAGGCTTCCTCGCGAACTGTTCCTACTGTAAAAATCGCTACATTTGCTTTTTTGCCTAATTCAATAATGTTTTTAATATGTCTGTCTGCTTCGACCATTTGTTTGGCTACAGGGTTATCAAGCACTACTGGTAGTGGCAAGGAGACTGGCGCTGTATCAAAAGCCGAACCAAATAAAGCTAATGTTTCTGCAGCATAGGTATGCACATCTGAATGACTAACTCCACCTTTTAACTGCACTATTTTTATTTCAGCTTTTAAAGGGGTTAGTTTTTGGGCTATTTTATACATCGTTGTTCCCCAGCTGACACCCAGAATATCTCCATCTTGAATAATCTCTGATAAATATTCTGCAGCACGTTGGCTAATTTGCTTCGTTATTTCAGGATAATCATTTGTTTGGCTAAAAGTAACAGAGACGTTTTTTAATTTATATTTTTCTTTTAACGCCGTTGCTAGTTCGGCGAGATTCGCAAATGGATCTTGGACTTCGATTTTGACATAGCCTTTTGTTTTGGCATTTTGTAGTAGTCTTGAAACAGTTGGGCGTGATACACCAAGCCTAGCAGCAATTTCCTGTTGGCTAAAATCCGCTTGATAGTAAAGTCTTGCAACTTCTATACTTAGTTGTTCTTTTTGTTTATCCATTTCGTCCCTCCCGCTTTTCTTTTTAGTATAACGCAAGAATAGAAAGAGTTCGAGGCTAAAAATGATTCTAAATAGAAAAGAGCCTGGGACATAAGGGTCTCTAAAATGAAAAACAAGCAGAAATCATGTCTAATCCATTTTTCGAAATGGCTCTATACAATGATTTCTGCTTTTCTATTTTTCAACTTTTAGTGCTGAGCTTTAGTTTTGTCCCAGCCTCTCGCAATATAAATTATTTGTTTACGGGCAAGGCTCCCACGACTTGATGCGGAATATATAATTCCTCTAGATAGTCTATTTCTGAAGTAGACAATTTAATATCAAGAGCCGCTACTGCACTTATTAGATGACTTTCTTTTTGGGCACCAATAATCGGTGAGGTAATTTCTTTTTTATTTAACATCCAAGCAAGCGCAATCTTATCTCTTGTCACTTGATGTTCTTCCGCTAGTTTTGCAACACGTTCTATAATACCTTTATCCGAATCCATCGCGCCATCATACTTGGATTTTTGGATGGCATCTGTTTCTGAACGATAAGTAGTCGCTGCTAAGTCTCTAGTTAATCTCCCAGAAGCAAGTGGGCTATACGGTGTAATGGCCAATTTTTCATCTCGGCAAAATGGAATCATTTCTCGTTCTTCTTCACGATAAATTAAATTGTAATGGTTTTGCATGGAGCTAAATTTAGTCCAACCATTTCTTTCGGCAACTCGCTGCGCTTTTTGGAATTGCCAAGCATACATTGCGCTTGCTCCAATATAGCGAGCTTTCCCCGACTTAACAACATCATGCAATGCTTCCATGGTTTCCTCAATCGGTGTATTTTCATCAAAACGATGAATAATATATAAATCTACATAGTCTGTTTCTAGTCGTTTCAAACTATGGTCAATTTCACTTAAAATCGCCTTTCTAGATAAGCCACCACCATTAGGACGTTCTGGACGCATGCTTGAATGTACTTTAGTCGCAAGTACAACGTCATCTCGATTTGCATAATCCTTTAAAGCACGTCCAACAATTTTTTCACTTTCGCCATAAGAATAAATATTTGCGGTATCAAAGAAGTTAATTCCAAGATCAAGTGCTTTTTTAATAATTGGCCGACTGTTCTCTTCATCTAAAACCCATTTATGTAGCCATTTATCTTTGTCACCAAACCCCATTGTTCCTAAACAAATTTTTGAAACATCCATCCCAGTATTTCCAAACTTTACATATTCCATTGAAACCCCTCCATTATTTATGATACTTATAGCATAAACCTTAAAGTCCACTCCAAGTCAAATTTGACCACAAAAAAAGAAAACCTTTACACGAATAGAAAGGTTTTCTTTTGTTTCTTAATAAAATTGATCTGGTAATAATGTTTCCCCGAGTTGGATATTATCGCGATAATCAATTGGGATATCTACCACTACCGGGCCTTCTGTTTCAAGTGCTTCTTTTAAAACATCTGCTAATTCTTCTGGTTTGGTTACTCTAAGTCCTTTGGCACCGAAACTTTCTGCAAATTTCACGATATCAACATCACCAAAACGAACAGCGGCTTCTTTACCATATTTCATTTTTTGTTGGAAGGCGACCATATCGTAACTACCATCATTCCACACAAGATGAACAAGTGGCGCCCGTAATCTAACCGCTGTTTCTAGTTCCATTGCCGAAAACAGGAAGCCGCCATCCCCAGAAATGGATACTACTTTTTCCCCTGGATGGACAAGAGTAGCTGCAATACCCCAAGGAAGTGCTACACCAAGCGTTTGCATGCCATTACTAAAAAGTAAGCGGCGTGGTTCATAGGAACGGAAATGCCGAGCCATCCAAATATAATGTGAGCCTACATCGACAGTTACCGTTACATTATCATCTATTGCTGAACGAAGCGTTTGAATAACAGATAACGGGTGAACACGATTAGTTTCATCGCTAACCGGCGGAACATCTCTTTCTTCTAGTCGATCATGCAATTCTTTTAAAGTAGCTAGTTCTTCATCTGCTAACTCTAGCCCACTAAACTTAGCATTTACACGGTCTAACGTAAGTGCAATATTCCCTACTAATTCAGTTACAGGTTGATAATAATGATCTATATCTGCTCGAATATCATCTAAATGGACAATTGTTCTATCCCCTGATGCATTCCAAGCTTTTGGATCGTATTCAATAGGGTCATAACCAACTGTAATAACTAAATCTGCTTTATTAAGCAAAATATCGCCTGGTTGATTGCGAAACAGACCTACTCGTCCAAAGAAATTATCTTCTAAATCGCGGGAAATCACGCCGGCAGCTTGGAATGTTTCTACTACTGGAATACTTGTTTTTTGAAGCAAGCGTCGAATTGCCCCGGTTACTTCTGGACTTGAAGCACGCATTCCTAATAATAACACAGGCAATTTTGCTTTTTTCAAACGAGTAACTAACTTAGCGACTTGTTCTTTTGAAGCAGGTCCATTTTCCGGTTTTGCTAATGGACGAATTGCTTTTACAGGAACATTTGCTTCATTCACAATATCCTGAGGTAAACTAATAAACGCAGCACCTTGATTAGGCTCAGCAGCAGAGCGAAATGCGTTTGTAATCGCTTCTGGTATACTTTCCGCATGCACTACTTCTTCGCTATATTTTGTTATCGGACGAAAAAGAGCAGCATTGTCCATGGATTGATGTGTTCTTTTTAGGCGGTCCTGTCTCGTTACATTCCCAGCAATGGCAACAACTGGATCACCTTCTGCCGTTGCTGTTACAAGACCTGTGGCAAGATTTGATGCCCCTGGACCACTAGTTACTAATACCACACCTGGTTTCCCTGTAAGTCGACCAATTGCAGCAGCCATAAATGCGGCATTTTGTTCATGACGACTCACAATCAATTCTGGTCCTCGCTCTTCCATAACATCAAATACTTTATCAATTTTCGCACCCGGAATGCCAAAAACGTGGGTAACTCCTTGATTAATTAAACTATCAACAACTAAATCAGCACCCGATTTCCCTTGATTAACAATTTTTTCTTGTTCTATTTCTTGCTTTTCCATCTCTATCATCCTTTGTTATATAAAATAATTAATTTTAAATAGTACAGTTAACAATTAAATCCTATTCACAAGACTAATTATACTACTTAAAGCAATTATTGCAAGATTAGCGACTTATAAACTGTTATATAATTAAAAATAAACTGTTATATAAAAAAGAGAGCTTAGCATTCGGGAATGCAACTATTTTTTGACACAATATAAAAAGAGCAACTCAATAAGCCATTTTTTTTCGATAATCTATTGGCGAAAGATAGCCTAGTTTGGCTAAGATTCGTGATTGTTCCAAAAATAGATGTAATTCTCAACTATATCGATTACAATGTTATTAGAACCTATGGGTTCTTTATGAAGGTAGAATGTTTCAGACTTTAGTGAGGAATGAAATGATTCTATTGGGGCGTTATCTGAAGGTGTTCCTTTACGGGACATACTTCGGATAATGTTTTTTTGTTTAGCTACTTGAAAGAATTCTTTCGAAGTGTAAGTCGCCCCTTGATCACTATGTAAAATGGCTCCCTTAGGCAATGTCTTAATCTGATTTAAAGTATCTACTGGCTGTGCATTTGGATGATTGGATATTTTGTATGCTACAATCTCACTATTATAGGTATCCATAATCGTAGATAGATATAACATAGATTTACCAAAAGGTAGATAGGTGATATCCGTTGTCAATTTTTGGCGTGGTTTTTCTGCCTGCCAATTTTTAGCAATGACGTTTTCAAACGTCTTATAGATAGTTCCTGGCTTTCTAAATTTTTTCTTTTTCGCCTGGCAGTTCCATCCTCTATTACGCATAATTTTAGCCACTTTATTAATT
>NZ_JAASTZ010000040.1 GCF_014322765.1 Listeria immobilis
GGAGAATTGTCAAAACAGTTCCCTTTTCGTGACATACTTTGAAAGATGTTTTGCTTGGTTAACTGCTTTTTGTATGCTTTCATTTGGTAAGCCCATCCTTGGTCAGAGTGGAACGTACGACGATAGGGGCAATCATCGGTACGGTCCATCGCTTCTTTTTGGGCATCCATAATGGCTTTAGCGTTGGGTCGCTCAGAAATTCGATACGATAAAATTTCTCCGTTAAACATATCAAGGAAAGGATCCAGATACAATTTTTTGATAACTAGCTGCTTGTTTTTATCACGCTCGTAATATTTGAATTCCGATGTATCCGTGGTCACTTTTTGATGAGGAATGGATGTATAAAAACGGCGACGAATACGGTTTTTTGCCCCTCGTCCAATGGTTCCTTTGTAAGAATTATATCTACGAGATTTCCGAATAAACTTGGAGCCTTTTAGCCCAAGTTTCCCCATAATTCGTCGAACTTTTTTCTGATTGACCTTTATTCCTTGTGCCTTCAACGCTAGTTGAATCCGGCGATAGCCATAGTTTCCGTGATGCTCATCAAAAATTTCTTGGATCTTTTTCTCTAATGATGCATTTGGATTTTTCTGTTCTAATCGTTTTTGCCAATACATGTAGGTCGCTTTAGGAAATTTTGTGGCTTGCAGAAGAATCGTTAATCGGAACTCCCTTCGGAGTTCGTGGATGATTCGGGCATCTCGTTCTTGAGTCGTTCTGGGACATCCATTCCTAAAGCGCGGAGCTTTTTTATAAAAGCAAGTTCTGCACGTAATAATTCGTTTTCTCGTTCTAATGCTTGTTCCCGTGTCATGGGTTTCTTGGGCTGAATTTGTTTCTTTTTCTTGGACATCGAAGGTCGTCCTTTCTGTTTTGGTGAAAGACCTTCGATGCC
>NZ_JAASTZ010000041.1 GCF_014322765.1 Listeria immobilis
CGGGAAGACAGGATTCGAACCTGCGACCCCTTGGTCCCAAACCAAGTGCTCTACCAAGCTGAGCTACTTCCCGTTTAATAAAGTGCGCCCAAGAGGAGTCGAACCTCTAACCGCTTGATTCGTAGTCAAGTACTCTATCCAGTTGAGCTATGGGCGCAAATATAAGTGCCGAGGACCGGAATCGAACCGGTACGGATATCACTATCCGCAGGATTTTAAGTCCTGTGCGTCTGCCAGTTCCGCCACCCCGGCGTTGCTTATAAAATATGGAGCGGAAGACGGGGTTCGAACCCGCGACCCCCACCTTGGCAAGGTGATGTTCTACCACTGAACTACTTCCGCATATCATATAAGTGCGGGTGAAGGGACTTGAACCCCCACGCCTCGCGGCGCCAGATCCTAAATCTGGTGCGTCTGCCAATTCCGCCACACCCGCAAAAGTGAGCCGTGCTGGGTTCGAACCAGCGACCCTCTGATTAAAAGTCAGATGCTCTACCAACTGAGCTAACGGCTCTCTATAATAATATATGTATTACAAAGAAAATAATAATGGTGCCGGCTGCAAGAGTCGAACTCGCGACCTACTGATTACAAATCAGTTGCTCTACCAACTGAGCTAAGCCGGCATAAAAAATGGAGGTTAACGGGATCGAACCGCTGACCCTCTGCTTGTAAGGCAGATGCTCTCCCAGCTGAGCTAAACCTCCAGGGATATTGCCCGGCAGCGACCTACTCTCGCAGGGGGAAGCCCCCAACTACCATTGGCGCAGAGAAGCTTAACTACCGTGTT
>NZ_JAASTZ010000042.1 GCF_014322765.1 Listeria immobilis
TGACATAGTACAATAAAAGTAGACCCAGGGTTAGAGAAAAAATGATAAAATAAAAGAAAGAAAACCCAAGTGTCAAAAGGAGAGAATACGATGTCAAAAACAGTCAAAAGATATGAAGAAGCATTCAAACTACAACTCGTCAAACTGGTACTCTTTGAAGGGCGTTCAATTCAAAGTGTCCAAAAAGAATACGGTCTTGGTGGCGGTAGTCTTAATGATTGGATTAAAAAATATAAACCACAACTGCTCTCTGGAACCGAAGAACAACCAGATATTAGTAAGCTATTGAAAGAAAACGCAGAATTGAAAAAGGAAAATGAATTTTTAAAAAAGGCCAGCGCCTTCTTTGCGAAAGAAATCAAATAAAATTCCAGTTCATCAAAGAAGAAGGCAATTATTTTGGAATTAAGTGGTTATGTAAACGCTTGAAAGTTGGCAGAAGTAGTTATTATGCCTGGAAAAAACGAAAGCTATCAAAACGGGGAATACAGAAGGCGTATATACAAAGTAAAATTACAGATTTACACCAAACACATAAGGGACGAATTGGATTAACTAAGCTCCATTATTTATTAACTCAAGAAAT
>NZ_JAASTZ010000043.1 GCF_014322765.1 Listeria immobilis
CTTCGGAAAGAATTCCAAATTTCTAGTTCAGGAACTCTCTATACATGGAAAAAGTGGTATTTAGATGGAGAGATAAGCAGACTGAACAGTGTCTCTGGGCGTCCTTTAAGGCATGAATTGTCGGTTTCCGAAGAATTAAAACAGACAAAAAAAGAACTCGAATTATTAAAAAAGTATTTTTCTCAGGAAAGATGGTGATGCGTAAAAATATAGTTCTCTTTATGAAGCAACATGCACAGGAATTTTCTATTACACAGCTTACTCGCTTATTTGGTATATCTAGAAGTTATTACTATCGCCATCGCTATAAAGAAATAGATACTTTATCTGATGTAGAGTTACGTATTCAAGAATTAGTAACCAAAAACCATTTTCTCTATGGTTATCGAAAAATCCATGCTTTAATTAAGAAAGAAATTCCGATAGGAATTAATAAAGTGGCTAAAATTATGCGTAATAGAGGATGGAACTGCCAGGCGAAAAAGAAAAAATTTAGAAAGCCAG